>NZ_JBEAIO010000049.1:0-1068115 GCF_040065095.1 Klebsiella sp. CN_Kp091
AGTCGATGACGGCAGATTTACAGTCTGCTCCCTTTGGCCGCTCGGGAACCCCACCACGGGGTAATGCTTTTTACTGGCCTGCTCCCTTCTCGGGAAGCGGGGCGCATCATACCAAATGACGCGCCCCTGTAAAGCATTCCTTTGACAAAATTAAACTGGTTGCCTGATTTTTACGCGTAACGCCGTAAAGCTAACCAATTCATTTCGCTGTTGATTAAAGAATGATCGTCCGGTTGCCGTAAACAAAGACGCGCTGCGCCAGTACCTGATATAGCGCACGGCTTAAGACGTTTTTTTCAACGTCACGGCCCGCGCGCATCATATCTTCGGCGGTATAGGTATGATCGACGTGAATCACGTCCTGCATGATGATTGGGCCTTCATCCAGATTATCATTCACATAGTGGGCGGTGGCGCCAATGATCTTCACGCCGCGCTCATAGGCCTGGTGATACGGACGCGCGCCGATAAACGCCGGCAGGAACGAGTGGTGAATATTAATGATTTTGTTCGGGAAACGAGCGACAAACGCCGGAGTAAGCACGCGCATGTACTTTGCCAGTACCACGTAGTCCGGATCGTGGGCGGCTATCGCATCGCCCATCTGCTGGTCGTGCTCTTCGCGGCTCAATCCTTCATGGCTCACCAGCTCAAAGGGAATACCGAAACGTTCCACCAGCGTGCGCAGCGTTTCATGGTTGCCGATAACCGCGGCGATCTCGACATCCAGCCCGCCGTAGTTGGCTTTCATCAGCAGATCGCCGAGACAGTGCGCTTCTTTAGTGACCAGAATCACCACCCGGCGACGGCCGGCCGGGTTGAGTTCACGGATTGAACCTTCCGGCAGCGCGCTATCGAGGTCGGCCAGCAGAGTGGCGTCGTTAAAGATACCTTCGAGCTCGGTACGCATGAAGAAACGACCGGTACGGTGGTCGACAAACTCATTGTTCTGCACGATGTTTAACTCGTGCTTGTAGCAGATATTCGTGATACGCGCGATGAGGCCTTTCTGATCAGGGCAAATGGTGCGTAGTACTTTACGTTGTAATGAATGCATCGCGGGGGAAATCCTGTTGTGTTTGCAATTGCTGATGCCGGGCCTTATTGGCCGCAGCATTTTTTAAATTTTTTACCTGAACCGCAAGGGCAGGGGTCATTACGGCCAATTAATGGTCGGGTGCCGTCAATATAGTACCACTGTCCGTTTTCTTTTAAGAATCTGGAACGTTCAATAATCGCGCCGGGACGGTTATCTTCAGTAAAGCGAGCGATAAAGCTGACGAAGCCTTCATCGGGGCTACGCCCGTTATCGGTAGCGAAAACGGTTAAACCGAGCCACTGCGTGTTAGCAAAGCCTTTTTCGATATCGGCGCGAAAACGTGGTGCTTCACAGCCTGGATGCCAGGTTTTGATTAAATAATCGACATCTTTCATCACGAATGCGCTATAACGGGAACGCATCAGCTGTGACGGGCTCGGCGCAAGCTGACCGCCAGTCAGATATCGCTGGCAACATGAGCTATACTCGAGAGCGCTGCCACAGGGGCATAATTGCGACAAAATCGCCTCCATGGAAAAGAATAACGGCGCCAGAGCGCCAAAGTGCATTATGTTAACTGAGCGATGGCGCTAATGTCATGCTCGGAGTGGAAGGATATGTATCTGTACTAATGAGAAAGTTGAAGATTGGTTTAGCGCTAGGGGCTGGCGCCGCGCGCGGTTGGTCGCATATCGGCGTGATAAAAGCGCTGCATCGGGCAGGAATTGATGTCGATGTAGTGGCGGGATGTTCTATTGGTGCCTTAGTCGGTGCGGCATACGCCTGCAATCGTCTCCCTGCGTTGGAAAAGTGGGTTAGCTCCTTTAGCAACTGGGATGTGCTGCGATTGATGGATCTCTCCTGGCGGCGCGGCGGTTTGTTACGCGGCGAGCGGGTGTTCAATCAATACCGGCAAATTATGCCCGTTGCGCAAATTGAAGAGTGCGAACGTCGTTTTGCCGCCGTGGCGACTAACCTGAGTACCGGGCGAGAATTATGGTTTACGGAAGGTGACCTGCACATGGCGGTCCGCGCTTCTTGTAGTATGCCTGGCCTGATGTCGCCGGTGATGCATAACGGCTACTGGCTGGTAGATGGCGCGGTGGTCAATCCGGTTCCGGTCTCGCTAACGCGAGCCTTGGGGGCGGATATTGTGATTGCCGTTGACCTCCAGCATGACGCCCATCTTATGCAGCAGGACCTGTTATCAATCGAATCGCCGCGCCCGGAGCCGATAGAAGAGCTAAGTTGGCATTCCCGCCTGCGATCCCGGTTGGGGAGAATGAGCTCTCGCCGTACGACAATAACCCCCACGGCGATGGAGATTATGTCTACCTCGATTCAGGTGCTGGAAAACCGTCTGAAACGTAATCGTATGGCAGGCGATCCGCCAGATATCCTGCTACAGCCGTTTTGTCCGCAAATTTCCACTCTTGATTTTCATCGTGCTGGCGAAGCGATGGCCGCAGGACAGCTGGCCGTTGAGAAAAAAATGGATGAATTATTACCCTTGGTGCGCACTTCCGCGTAGCGCACTTGTCCAACACTTAAGTAAATTCTGACAGGCGATAGCGTGAATAGCGTGCCACTATTTAATTATCGTCAGCCAGGGGAGAGAACATGACGCAGCCATTGGCGGGAAAACAGATTCTGATAGTTGAAGACGAACCCGTTTTCCGCTCTCTTCTGGATAGCTGGCTCACTTCACTGGGGGCGACCATCCGCCAGGCGGAAGACGGCATTGAGGCGCTGCAGCAAATCGCGATTTCGAAACCGGATCTGATGATTTGTGATATCTCGATGCCGAGAATGAACGGCCTGGAGCTGGTTGAACAGGTTCGCAACCAGGGTGAACAACTTCCTATTTTGATGATTTCCGCGACCGAAAACATGGCGGACATTGCCAAAGCGCTGCGTCTTGGCGTGCAGGACGTCTTACTGAAGCCGGTAAAAGATTTTAATCGCCTGCGTGAAACGGTGTATGCATGTCTCTACCCGACAATGTTTAGTTCTCGAGTAGAAGAGGAAGAGCGATTATTTGAAGACTGGGATGCGTTAGTTAGCGATCCCCTGGCGGCGTCAAGGTTATTGCAGGAGCTTCAGCCGCCGGTACAGCAGGAGATATCTCATTGTCGCATTCATTACCGCCAGCTTATCTCTGCAGATAAACCGGGGCTGGTGCTGGATATTGCGCCGTTATCAGAAAACGATCTGGCGTTTTATTGCCTGGATGTTACCCGTGCCGGTGATAATGGCGTTCTGGCTGCATTATTATTACGCGCTTTGTTTAATGGCTTGCTGCAAGAACAGCTCGCTCATCAGGGGCAGCGCCTGCCGGAAATGGGCGCATTGTTAAAACAAGTTAACCAATTACTCCGTCAGGCCAATTTACCAGGTCAATTCCCATTGTTGGTTGGTTATTATCACAGCGGATTAAAAAATTTGATTCTGGTTTCTGCAGGTCTTAACGGCACGTTGAATACCGGTGAGCATAAAATACAAATTAGTAACGGCGTTCCGTTAGGAACGTTGGGCAACGCATACCTCAACCAAATTAGCCAGCGCTGTACTTCATGGCAGTGCCAAATTTGGGGCGCGGGGGGACGTTTACGACTGATGTTGTCTGCAGAATGAACAATTCTATCTATTTTTAGTAGGTGGGATTACCGGGCCTACATTTCCGGTGGTACTATCACTGCGTTTTATGCGTAAAAGTCCTAATTCGAGGGTATCCAAACCTTTTCAGACCAGGTTTAACTGATCAGACTGATATACTCGATGCGTTATTTATTGACGATTAAGTTCAAAAAACGAACAGTCCAGGAGATTTCAATGGCTGCCCTTAATTCTAAAGTAAGAAAAGCTGTTATCCCGGTAGCGGGATTAGGCACCAGGATGCTACCCGCCACCAAGGCTATTCCGAAAGAAATGCTGCCACTGGTAGATAAACCATTAATCCAATATGTTGTTAACGAATGTATCGCCGCTGGGATTACTGAAATTGTTCTGGTGACACACTCTTCGAAAAACTCTATTGAAAACCATTTCGATACCAGCTTCGAACTCGAAGCGATGCTGGAAAAACGTGTAAAACGTCAGCTTCTGGAAGAAGTTCAGTCTATTTGTCCGCCGCACGTTACCATCATGCAGGTACGTCAGGGGCTGGCTAAAGGTCTGGGTCATGCGGTGCTGTGCGCGCATCCCGTTGTCGGCGACGAGCCGGTTGCGGTTATTCTGCCGGACGTTATTCTGGACGAATATGAGTCCGATCTGACCCGTGATAACCTGGCGGAAATGATTGCTCGCTTTGACGAAACGGGCGCCAGCCAGATCATGGTTGAGCCAGTTGATGACGTTACGGCTTATGGTGTTGTTGATTGCAAAGGCGAAAGCCTGCAGCCTGGCGAAAGTGTGCCGATGGTTGGCGTTGTTGAGAAGCCGAAGGCAGACGTCGCGCCATCTAATCTGGCGGTTGTCGGCCGTTATGTACTGAGCGCCGATATTTGGCCGCTGCTGGCTAAAACCCCTCCGGGAGCCGGCGATGAAATTCAGCTGACTGATGCTATTGATATGCTGATCGAGAAAGAGACCGTGGAAGCCTACCACATGAAAGGCAAAAGCCATGACTGCGGTAATAAGCTCGGTTATATGCAGGCCTTCGTAGAATATGGCGTTCGCCATAAGACTTTGGGCGAAGACTTTAAAGCCTGGCTTGAGCAAGCTGTCGCGAAGTAATATTCGTCGCCAGAACAACCGGGTCGCCTGATAGCGATCCGGTTTTTTTATGCCTGATACTTTAGCGCGTAGCGATAAAAAAAATCCCGCCGAAGCGGGATTTTTATATCAAGCATAAAGCTAATTAGAGCAGGAAATCGTCCAGTGTTTTACCTTGCTCATCCATTGCTTTCTTGATGACTGCCGGAGTACGACCCTGGCCAGTCCAGGTTTTAGTTTCGCCGTTTTCATCAACGTAGCTGTATTTAGCCGGACGTGCAGCACGTTTAGTTTTGGTGCCAGCTTTAACTGCCGCCATGGTGCTCAGCAGTTCATTCGGATCAATACCGTCAGCGATCAGCATTTCGCGGTACTGTTGCAGTTTACGAGTACGCTCTTCAATTTCTGCAGCAGCGGCGCTTTCTTCTTCGCGACGTTCGTTAACAACAACTTCTAATTTTTCCAGCATCTCTTCAAGCGTTTCAAGGGTGCATTCTCTTGCCTGCGCACGAAGAGTACGGATGTTGTTCAAAATTTTAAGTGCTTCGCTCATTGTAGTAATCTCAAACTTATATTGTGGGGTGGTTTGTTGAAGTAATAATAGAGCGATAAAATCAGATGTGCAATAGGGGAGAATGTAAGGAATTCAAAATTACTTGTTATTTGTCTGGTTGATTAAATAATTTAAGTTAAATTTTCGCGCGACCTCACATCTTCTCGCTTATAGCTTAAGCATACGCACTGGCGCTAAAACCATGAGTCAGGATGATTTTCCCGCGTTTCGAGAGTAAATTTATACTTCACGTGGATAAATATCGCTCTTCAGTTTTAGCGCATTAGTTACGGTGATGCTTAATATAAATTGGCGGCCAAAACCCATTATAGTTGTCCGGAGAATGGCGGTTTAAGCACAAAACGACAATGATTTGTATCCGCTGGCGCGGCGACAGTGGTGCCTGACGCTATTCATTCGCTGGCCGTTTCATTTTTTGTAAAGCATTATCAGCCTGCCAGCAATACCCCCTGTGAAAGCACGGTCGGCTCGGTAATATATGATACAATTGCGCGGTAAAACACATTGATTGGGGTTACGCAGCCGATGGCACAACTTTATTTTTACTATTCTGCAATGAATGCCGGTAAGTCTACCGCGCTGTTGCAGTCTTCGTACAATTACCAGGAACGAGGGATGCGTACCGTCGTTTATACCGCTGAAATTGACGACCGTTTTGGTTCTGGCAAAGTGAGCTCGCGAATCGGGCTCTCTTCGCCGGCGCGGCTGTATAATCCTCAGACGTCGTTATATGCCGATATCGCGTCGGAGCATGCCCGCCAGCCCATTCATTGCGTGCTGGTGGACGAGAGCCAGTTCCTGACCCGTGAACAGGTCCACGAGCTCTCTGAAGTGGTGGATGAGCTCGATATCCCGGTATTGTGCTACGGATTGCGTACGGACTTTCGCGGTGAGTTATTTAGCGGTAGTCAGTATTTGTTAGCATGGTCAGATAAGCTGGTTGAATTAAAAACGATTTGCTTCTGTGGGCGAAAGGCAAGCATGGTTTTACGTCTTGATCAGGAAGGGCGCCCGTACAATGAGGGGGAGCAGGTAGTTATTGGCGGTAATGAGCGCTACGTTTCCGTCTGTCGTAAGCATTATAAAGAGGCGCTGAATATCGGTTCGTTAACCCAGGTGCAAAGTAAGCTGCGTCACTGCGAATAATTCTTTAATTTCATTACCTTCAGGCGCCTATATGGCGCCTGTTGTCTTTTATGGAATCGGTTCCTGTATTCAGATATTACCAGGTTTATTGTCTTTTGTAGTTCTGTAGGCAAACGTTAATAAAGTATGAAAATAAAAAAAAGCCCCATCAATAGATGGGGCTTCGTTCATATCAATGCCGTGAATTAAGCGGATTTTTTCGCTTTTTTCTCTGCTTTGACTGGAGCGGCTTCTTTTTTCACAGCCGCAGCTTCGCCTTCGACAAAGTCACGACCGTAGTAGGTATCCAGCAGAATCTGTTTCAGCTCGGCGATCAGAGGGTAGCGCGGGTTAGCGCCGGTGCACTGGTCATCAAAGGCGTCTTCAGACAGCTTATCAACGTGAGCCAGGAAGTCAGCTTCCTGAACGCCGGCTTCGCGGATAGATTTCGGAATACCCAGTTCAGCTTTCAGGCTTTCCAGCCATGCCAGCAGTTTCTCGATTTTCGCAGCAGTGCGGTCGCCCGGAGCGCTCAGACCCAGGTGGTCTGCGATCTCGGCGTAACGACGGCGCGCCTGCGGACGGTCATACTGACTGAATGCAGTCTGCTTGGTCGGGTTGTCATTCGCGTTATAGCGGATAACGTTGCAGATCAGCAGGGCGTTTGCCAGACCGTGCGGAATGTGGAACTGCGAGCCCAGTTTGTGAGCCATTGAGTGGCACACGCCCAGGAAGGCGTTAGCAAACGCGATACCAGCGATAGTGGCGGCACTGTGCACACGTTCGCGGGCTACCGGGTTTTTAGAACCTTCATGGTAAGAGGCCGGCAGATACTCTTTCAGCAGTTTCAGCGCCTGCAGAGCCTGACCATCGGAGAATTCAGAGGCCAGTACGGAAACGTAAGCTTCCAGGGCGTGAGTCACGGCATCCAGACCACCGAAGGCACAGAGAGACTTCGGCATATCCATGACGAGGTTGGCATCGACAATCGCCATATCCGGAGTCAGCGCGTAGTCGGCCAGCGGATATTTCTGTCCAGTTGCATCGTCGGTTACCACGGCGAACGGGGTAACTTCAGAACCGGTACCGGAAGTGGTGGTAATGGCAACCATCTTGGCTTTGACGCCCATTTTCGGGAACTTGTAGATACGTTTACGGATATCCATAAAGCGCAGCGCCAGTTCTTCGAAGTGGGTTTCCGGGTGCTCATACATGACCCACATGATTTTGGCAGCATCCATCGGGGAACCGCCGCCCAGCGCGATGATTACGTCTGGTTTGAAGGAGTTGGCCAGATCCGCGCCTTTACGCACGATGGTCAGCGTTGGGTCAGCTTCAACTTCAAAGAATACTTCGGTTTCTACGCCAGCCGCTTTCAATACGGAAGTGATCTGGTCTGCATAACCGTTGTTGAACAGGAAGCGGTCAGTCACAATCAGCGCGCGTTTGTGACCATCAGTAATCACTTCATCCAGTGCGATTGGCAGTGAGCCACGACGGAAGTAGATAGATTTCGGAAGTTTATGCCACAACATGTTTTCAGCTCGCTTAGCAACGGTTTTCTTGTTGATCAGGTGTTTCGGACCAACGTTTTCAGAGATGGAGTTACCACCCCAGGAACCACAACCCAGAGTCAGGGAAGGTGCGAGTTTGAAGTTATACAGGTCGCCGATACCACCCTGAGAAGCCGGGGTGTTGATCAGGATACGCGCGGTTTTCATCATCTGGCCGAAGTAGGCCACGCGAGTCGGCTGGTTGTCCTGGTCGGTGTACAGGCAGGAGGTATGGCCGATACCGCCCATGGCGACCAGTTTTTCTGCTTTATTGACCGCGTCTTCGAAATCTTTCGCACGGTACATTGCCAGCGTCGGGGACAGTTTTTCGTGAGCGAACGGTTCGCTTTCGTCAACGTCGGTAACTTCGCCGATCAGAATCTTAGTGGTGGCCGGCACGGTGAAGCCCGCCAGTTCGGCGATTTTTGCCGCTGGCTGACCAACGATAGCCGCGTTCAGCGCGCCATTTTTCAGGATAATGTCCTGAACGGCTTTCAGTTCTTTGCCCTGCAGCAGGTAGCCGCCGTGGCTGGCAAAGCGTTCGCGAACGGCATCGTATACAGAGTCAACGACGACGACAGACTGTTCAGAAGCACAGATAACGCCGTTATCGAAGGTTTTTGACATCAGTACGGACGCTACTGCGCGTTTAATATCGGCAGTTTCATCGATAACAACCGGCGTGTTGCCTGCGCCAACGCCGATAGCTGGTTTACCAGAACTATAAGCGGCTTTAACCATACCTGGGCCACCGGTGGCGAGGATCAGGTTGATGTCAGGGTGGTGCATCAATGCATTAGACAGTTCTACTGAAGGTTGGTCGATCCAACCAATCAAATCTTTCGGCGCGCCTGCGGCAATCGCCGCCTGCAATACAATATCCGCCGCCTTGTTAGTTGCGTCTTTAGCACGCGGGTGCGGAGAGAAGATGATGGCGTTACGCGTCTTCAGGCTGATCAGCGATTTGAAGATTGCCGTTGAGGTTGGGTTGGTAGTCGGGACGATACCGCAAATAATACCGATTGGTTCAGCAATGGTGATGGTACCGAAAGTGTCGTCTTCAGACAGGACGCCACAGGTTTTTTCATCTTTATAGGCGTTGTAGATATATTCGGAGGCGAAGTGGTTTTTGATCACTTTATCTTCAATAATACCCATGCCGGATTCGGCAACGGCCATTTTTGCGAGAGGGATTCGAGCATCTGCAGCGGCCAGAGCGGCGGCACGGAAGATCTTATCAACTTGTTCTTGAGTGAAACTGGCATATTCACGCTGGGCTTTTTTTACGCGCTCTACAAGTGCGTTAAGTTCAGCGACATTAGTAACAGCCATAATGCTCTCCTGATAATGTTAAACTTTTTTAGTAAAACAGTAGCTCGATTCGACATTATAGACAGGCTGTTAACAGCTTGCATGTAAATGTTAACGTAAAGATTTCTAACGCTTTGAACATACTGATTTACTAAAAAAGCTTTGTCTTACTACGCACTCAGGTACTTCGGCCTTTCACTCTGTTGGTGTAGCCAAGATTACTCACTTCTGAGTATGAATTACGTGATTTGGATCAATATTTGGCGATGCTGATACCTTTCAGCAGGGCAATAATTGACCAGTTAAATCATGAGGAGTGATAAGGTATGCATATTTAATGAATAAAGCGCATACATTAAACAAATATATAACAAATAAAATCAATCAGCCGCGGCTGCATATTTGAGATGAATTGTGGCTATGAAAAGGGTATCTTCTGCCAAATTAATTCGTACTGACGCTGTCAACAGCCTTTTTTAATGGTGCTGCGGAGTTCACTGTGACCCTACCGTTGTTTGATTTCGCTGTTTATTTTAAATTTTTTATCGGCCTGTTCGCGCTGGTCAATCCGGTCGGCATCATTCCGGTTTTCATTAGTATGACCAGTTATCAGACGGCGCTGGTACGTAATAAGACGAATCTGACGGCTAACCTGTCGGTGGCTATCATCCTCCTTACCTCGCTTTTCCTCGGTGATGGAATCTTGCAAATTTTCGGCATCTCAATTGATTCTTTCCGTATCGCGGGGGGGATCCTGGTGGTGACTATCGCCATGTCGATGATCAGCGGGAAACTCGGCGAGGATAAACAAAACAAACAGGAAAAGTCGGAGACGGCCATTCGTGAAAGCATCGGTGTCGTACCGTTAGCGCTGCCTTTAATGGCGGGGCCGGGGGCGATAAGTTCCACGATCGTGTGGGGCACGCGTTATCACTCAATTGCCCATCTGATCGGTTTTTCAATCGCCATTGCGCTGTTTGCCGCCTGTTGTTGGGGAATCTTTCGCATGGCCCCATGGTTGGTCAGATTGCTGGGGCAGACCGGAATTAACGTCATTACGCGTATAATGGGTCTGTTGCTGATGGCTTTAGGGATCGAGTTTATCGTCACCGGGATTAAAGCGCTGTTTCCTGGATTAACAGGGTGACTGACGCAGCAGACGCGGGGCGCTGAGCCTCGCGTTTGAAAGATTATTAGCAAAACTTATTCCTGTCGTTGCTATAAATGGTAAGCGATAACTTTTGCTGATAATGATTTTATTTTATATTTATCATATTGTTAGTTGTTTTTATTCTATCTCGTCAGACTGTTTTTCTCCCCTCATCACTGTTATTTTTGTCACATCATTCTCTGGCGCTTGCTGTCAGATCATCGAAATGATATTAGTAATTTCTTCGAGACAGCAGATTAATGTGCTAAAAATTAGACAATTGTTAAATTTTTGTGCAAAAAAGCAACTTTGCGTACAGAGCGGGAACGTAAAACGACAGGGCGTTCCTATCAGTTTGATTTTAAACGATATTTTTGCTTTTTAAACGTCATAAGTCTCAGGTTAAGCACGGTAAAAAAAACAATAAAAGAGAATCTGGTAACATATTTGCAAATTGCATTGGCGGACAAGAAACCGTTTTGGTACTTTCCGGCCTGATCGCTAACTAAATAATGTGCACAAATGAGAATTATTATTACATAACTCATTGTGCCGGCATTCCCCCTCTGGACAGGGGATAAAGAATCGACGTCAAGGCTGCCGTTTGAGCGGTCGTAATAAATAAGTCGGTGATAGCAAGCAGTAGAATCTGACAGCGGCAAAGACTCCTGCACTGTACAGAATCCCTATAAGGGAAAAATAACAGGCTGGTTAAATAACCAGTAATTATAATGAGTGGAGTAACAACACATGACCATCATCACTAAAAAAAGTCTGGTAGCGGCGGGAATTTTATCTGCGCTCATCACCGCAAATGTTGCTATGGCAGCTGATGTCCCTGCCGGGGTGCAACTGGCGGATAAACAAACGCTGGTACGTAATAACGGGGCAGAGGTGCAATCTCTGGATCCGCATAAAATTGAAGGTGTACCGGAGTCCAACGTTAACCGCGATCTGTTTGAAGGGTTAGTGATTGGCGATCTTAACGGCCATCCAGTTCCGGGCGTTGCCGAATCGTGGGATAACAAGGATTTTAAAGTCTGGACTTTCCATATTCGCAAAGATGCCAAATGGTCCGACGGTTCACCGGTTACCGCGCAAGATTTCGTTTATAGCTGGCAGCGTCTGGCCGACCCGAAAACGGCATCACCTTACGCCAGCTATCTCCAGTACGGCCATGTGGCTAACGTCGATGAGATTATTGCCGGCAAAAAACCGGCAACCGATCTCGGCGTCAAAGCAATCGATGACAAAACGTTTGAAGTCACGCTGAGCGAACCGGTCCCGTATTTCTATAAACTCCTCGTCCATCCATCCGTTTCTCCAGTACCAAAAGCCGCCATCGAAAAATATGGCGAGAAATGGACGCAGCCTGCGAATATCGTCACCAACGGCGCCTATAAATTAAAAGACTGGGTGGTGAACGAACGTATCGTGCTCGAGCGTAATACGAATTACTGGGACAACGCCAAAACCGTTATTAACCAGGTAACTTACCTGCCAATTTCTTCTGAAGTTACCGATGTCAACCGCTACCGCAGTGGCGAAATCGACATGACTTATAACAACATGCCGATTGAACTGTTCCAGAAGCTGAAAAAAGAGATCCCGAAAGAAGTTCACGTCGATCCTTATCTGTGTACTTATTATTACGAAATCAATAACCAGAAAGCGCCATTTACCGACGTACGCGTCCGTACCGCGCTTAAGCTGGCGCTGGATCGCGATATTATCGTTAATAAAGTGAAAAACCAGGGCGATCTGCCGGCTTACAGTTATACCCCGCCATACACCGATGGCATGAAACTTGTTGAACCGGAGTGGTTCAAATGGTCTCAGGACAAGCGTAATGAAGAAGCGAAAAAATTGCTGGCGGAAGCCGGCTATACCGCTGATAAGCCGCTGACCTTTAACCTGCTGTATAACACCTCTGATTTACATAAAAAACTGGCTATCGCCGTGGCGTCCATCTGGAAGAAAAACCTTGGCGCTAACGTTAAGCTGGAAAATCAGGAGTGGAAAACCTTCCTCGATAGCCGTCATCAGGGCACCTTTGACGTCGCGCGCGCCGGCTGGTGCGCTGATTACAATGAGCCGACATCGTTCCTGAACACCATGCTCAGCGACAGCTCTAACAACACGGCGCATTATAAGAGCCCGGCATTCGATAAGATCATCGGCGATACTCTGCAGGTCACCGATGAAGCGAAACGCGCCGAGCTGTACGCGCAGTCCGAACAACAGCTGGATAAAGATTCCGCGATTGTTCCTGTTTACTACTATGTGAACGCACGCCTGGTTAAACCGTGGGTTGGCGGTTATACCGGTAAAGACCCGTTGGATAATATTTACGTGAAGAACCTTTATATTATCAAACATTAATGGCAAGACGTGGGGCAGGCTGAGCTTGCCCCACCGTGTCTGAATTCATCGCACTCGATAGGCACAGGCCAGAAGGTACGGGCAATGTTAAAATTCATATTACGTCGCTGTCTGGAAGCGATTCCGACGCTATTTATTCTTATTACTATCTCTTTCTTCATGATGCGCCTCGCGCCGGGCAGTCCTTTTACCGGTGAACGCACGCTGCCGCCGGAAGTCATGGCGAACATTGAAGCGAAATATCATTTAAACGACCCCATCATGACCCAGTACTTCAATTATCTGAAGCAACTGGCGCACGGTGATTTCGGTCCTTCCTTCAAATATAAAGATTATTCGGTGAACGATCTGGTTGCATCAAGCTTCCCGGTTTCCGCCAAATTGGGCCTTGCAGCCTTCTTATTAGCCGTGATTCTTGGCGTTAGCGCCGGGGTTATTGCCGCTTTAAAACAGAATACCAAATGGGACTACGCGGTGATGGGGGTGGCAATGACCGGCGTCGTCATACCGAGTTTCGTGGTGGCGCCGCTGCTGGTGATGATTTTCGCCATCACGCTGCACTGGCTGCCTGGCGGCGGCTGGAACGGCGGGGCGCTGAAATTTATGATCCTGCCGATGGTGGCGTTATCGCTGGCCTATATTGCCAGTATCGCCCGTATCACCCGCGGTTCAATGATTGAAGTTTTGCACTCTAACTTCATCCGCACCGCGCGGGCGAAAGGCCTGCCGATGCGCAGAATTATCTTCCGCCACGCGCTGAAGCCTGCGTTGTTGCCGGTGCTTTCCTATATGGGCCCGGCGTTCGTTGGCATTATCACTGGCTCAATGGTTATCGAGACAATTTACGGCCTGCCGGGTATTGGCCAGTTATTCGTCAACGGCGCGCTTAACCGCGACTACTCGCTGGTGCTCAGCCTGACGATTCTGGTCGGCGCGCTGACCATTCTGTTTAACGCGATCGTCGACGTGCTGTACGCCGTCATCGATCCGAAAATTCGCTACTGAAGCCGGAGTTCGCCATGATGTTAAGTAAGAAAAATAGCGAGGCGCTGGAGAACTTCAGTGAGAAACTGGAAGTTGAAGGCCGTAGCCTGTGGCAGGACGCGCGTCGCCGCTTTATGCATAACCGCGCGGCGGTGGCCAGCCTGATTGTGCTGGTGATTATTGCGTTGTTTGTGACTATCGCTCCAATGCTGTCGCAGTTTTCCTATTTCGATACCGACTGGGGAATGATGTCTAACGCTCCGGATATGGAGTCTGGTCACTATTTTGGCACCGATTCATCCGGTCGCGACCTGCTGGTGCGCGTGGCGATTGGCGGACGCATATCGCTGATGGTTGGCGTGGCTGCGGCGCTGGTGGCGGTGATCCTCGGCACCCTCTATGGTTCGCTTTCCGGTTATCTCGGCGGCAAAGTGGACTCGGTGATGATGCGTTTACTGGAAATCCTCAACTCCTTCCCGTTCATGTTCTTCGTGATCCTGCTGGTGACCTTCTTTGGTCAGAACATCCTGCTGATCTTTGTGGCTATCGGGATGGTGTCGTGGCTGGATATGGCGCGTATCGTACGCGGTCAGACCCTGAGTCTGAAACGTAAAGAGTTCATCGAAGCCGCGCAGGTCGGCGGGGTCTCCACCGCGAATATCGTTATTCGTCATATTGTGCCGAACGTCCTGGGTGTGGTGGTGGTTTACGCTTCACTGCTGGTACCCAGCATGATTCTGTTCGAATCCTTCCTGAGCTTCCTCGGCCTTGGCACCCAGGAACCGCTGAGCAGTTGGGGCGCGTTACTCAGTGATGGCGCCAACTCAATGGAAGTCTCGCCGTGGCTGTTGTTGTTCCCTGCCGGTTTCCTGGTGGTAACGCTGTTTTGTTTTAATTTTATCGGCGATGGCCTGCGTGATGCCCTCGACCCGAAAGACCGCTAAGGAGCGCCGTCATGAGCACAATTGAAATGGCTAAAGCGCCGCAGGCCGCGCAGCAAAGCGGTCTGCTGCTGGATGTGAAGGATCTTCGGGTGACGTTTAAAACGCCGGACGGCGATGTCACCGCGGTTAACGATCTGAATTTTAACCTGCGGGCCGGCGAAACCTTAGGAATCGTCGGTGAGTCAGGTTCCGGGAAATCGCAAACGGCATTCGCGCTAATGGGGCTTTTGGCCGCGAATGGTCATATTAGCGGTTCCGCCACTTTTAACGGTCGCGAAATCCTTAATTTGCCCGAGCGCGATCTGAATAAGCTGCGTGCCGAACAGATTTCGATGATTTTCCAGGACCCGATGACGTCGTTGAACCCTTATATGCGGGTTGGCGAGCAGCTGATGGAAGTGCTGATGCTGCATAAAGGGCTGAGCAAAGCCGCGGCTTTTGAAGAGTCGGTAAGAATGCTCGATGCGGTGAAGATGCCGGAAGCGCGTAAGCGCATGAAGATGTTCCCGCACGAGTTCTCCGGCGGGATGCGCCAGCGCGTGATGATTGCCATGGCGCTGTTATGTCGGCCAAAACTGCTGATTGCCGATGAACCGACCACCGCGTTGGACGTTACCGTGCAGGCGCAGATCATGACCCTGCTTAACGAGCTGAAGCGCGAGTTTAACACCGCGATTATTATGATTACCCACGACCTCGGCGTGGTAGCGGGGATCTGCGATAAGGTTCTGGTGATGTATGCCGGGCGTACTATGGAATACGGTCAGGCGCGCGACGTCTTCTATCAACCGTCGCACCCGTACTCGATTGGTTTACTCAATGCGGTACCGCGTCTCGATGGCGAAGGCGATTCCTTGCTAACAATTCCTGGTAACCCGCCGAACCTGCTGCGTCTGCCGAAAGGCTGTCCGTTCCAGCCGCGCTGCCCGCATGCCATGGAAATCTGTAATAGCGCTCCGCCTCTGGAGTCGTTTGCGCCAGGCCGCCTGCGCGCTTGCTTTAAACCGGTAGGGGATCTGCTATGAACGCCGTGATCGAACAAAGAAAAGTGCTGCTCGAAATTGCCGATCTGAAAGTGCATTTTGATATTAAAGATGGCAAGCAATGGTTCTGGCAACCGTCAAAAACGCTCAAAGCGGTGGATGGCGTTACTCTGCGCCTGTATGAAGGCGAAACGCTGGGCGTGGTCGGCGAATCCGGCTGCGGTAAATCGACCTTCGCCCGCGCCATTATCGGTCTGGTGAAAGCTACTGACGGTAAAGTCGCCTGGCTGGGTAAAGACCTGCTGGGCATGAAACCGGAAGAGTGGCGCGATGTGCGCAGCGATATCCAGATGATCTTCCAGGATCCGCTGGCCTCACTGAATCCGCGTATGACCATTGGGGAAATTATCGCTGAACCGCTGCGGACCTATCATCCTAAGATGTCTCGTCAGGAAGTGCGCGATCGCGTGAAGGCGATGATGATGAAGGTCGGCCTGTTGCCGAACCTGATTAACCGCTATCCGCATGAATTCTCCGGCGGCCAATGTCAGCGCATTGGTATCGCTCGCGCGCTGATCCTTGAGCCTAAATTGATTATTTGCGATGAGCCAGTATCGGCGCTGGACGTTTCCATTCAGGCGCAGGTGGTGAACTTACTACAGCAGCTGCAGAGGGAGATGGGGCTATCGTTGATTTTTATCGCCCACGACCTGGCGGTAGTGAAACACATTTCCGACCGCGTGTTGGTCATGTATTTAGGCCATGCGGTGGAGTTGGGCACCTATGATGAGGTGTATCATAATCCGCTGCATCCTTATACCAAAGCGCTGATGTCGGCCGTACCGGTGCCGGATCCGGATCTGGAGAAGAATAAAACCATCCAACTATTGGAAGGGGAATTACCTTCACCGATTAATCCGCCTTCGGGTTGCGTATTTCGCACCCGATGTCCATTGGCCGGGCCCGAATGCGCCAAAACGCGGCCGGTGCTGGAGGGCAGTTTCCGCCATGCGGTTTCCTGCCTGAAGGTAGACCCGTTATAATCACTCGGGCTGACTGATGTCAGCCCTTTTTTATTGTGAGGTTAACGTGGCAGTTTCGCTCTCCGCCGCCCGTTTGCGGCTATACCATCTACTCTTCGATCAAACTCGTCGCTCTGGCCGTCGTTTTGAAGGGCTTTGCGGTTTATTCGCCCTGTTAAGCGTGGTCATTATTTTTGTTGAGTCCGGACTCGGCTCGCAATATCACCTGTCGCTTGATGAGTGGCATGTTTTTGTTTGGCTGGAGTTGGGGGTTACCGCGGTCTTCACCGCAGAATATATTCTACGCGTTCTAAGCTGGCCGAATCCGCTACGCTATATCTTCAGCTTCTGGGGATTTATCGATCTGGCGACCGTTTTACCGCTGTATGTGATGTGGTTATGGCCGGAAATGAGCCTCGAGTATGTCTTTGCCTGGCGGGCCATGCGGGTTATCCGCGCGCTGCGTATTCTTAAACTGCTGCGCTTTATGCCGTCGCTGAATATTTTTTGGCGGGCTATCGTCAGCGCCCGTCATCAGCTCATTCTGTTTTACTCGTTTATTGCTATTGTGATGGTGATTTTCGGCTCGCTGATGTATTTAATTGAAGGGCCGCAATACGGGTTTACCACCTTAAATGCTTCGGTCTATTGGGCAATCGTCACCATTACTACCGTGGGATACGGCGACATTACGCCACATACTCCATTAGGGCGGATACTCGCCTCTGTACTTATTCTCATCGGTTATTCTATCATCGCCATCCCAACCGGGCTGATAACGACACATATGACTACGGCGTTGCAAAACCGACGCGCTCGCCGCGTTTGCCCAAACTGCAATAACGCCGAGCATGATAAAAATGCCCGTTTCTGCCACGCTTGCGGAGCAGAATTACCGCAATAACGTATAAAACAAAAAGCCTGCCGATATTATTGTCGGCAGGCTTTTTTACAGGCGCATTAGCTTAATGCTTATTCGCGCCACAGAATATGGCACAGTTTGTGATCTTTTTCCCGGCACAGCAGAACGCGAGCGAAAATATCGTTGATCTCGCCGCCATCGGTATCGGCAAGGCCAATAACGACTTCGGCGAAGAAATCTGGATTGAGGTCGTAATCGACATGCTCTTGCCAGTCTTCCGCCGGGTCAAACAGTTCTGCGCCGCCGCGCTCCTCAAACTGCAGGTTGAAAAGGATGATATCTGCCGGGTCGAGGTTATCCGCCGCCAGCTCAAGAAAGATATCGTAGGCCTGTTCGAGCGTTTCGTCTTCGGTCAGGCGATTGTTTAAATCCATATCCATGATTGCTACCCGTTAAGCATCTGATGGGCACGTTTTACAGCAACGGGCTGAAGAAGTAAAACAGTCGCTCTGCGATCCGCTGCCATAGCGGTCGTTTGGCCCACAATTTTGCATCCAGCAGGCGTGAACGGGAGATGTAATCGTCCTGCACCGCCGCCAGGTCGCCGCCGAAGCCCACGTCGTCGATCGCCAGCGTGATCTCGAAATTAAGCCACAGGCTGCGCATATCGAGATTAACGGTACCGACCAGGCTCAATTCGCCATCCACCAGCACGCTTTTGGTATGTAGCAGGCCGCCTTCGAATTGGTAAATTTTCACGCCAGCGGCAAGCAGTTCAGTGAAGAAGGCGCGGCTGGCCCAGCCTACCAGCAGGGAGTCGTTTTTGCGCGGCATAATAATACTGACCTCGACGCCGCGCTGGGCTGCGGTACAGATGGCGTGCAGCAGGTCATCGCTGGGGACGAAGTAGGGGGTGGTCATAATCAGGTGTTCTTTCGCCGCATAGGCTGCGGTTAACAACGCTTGATGAATCAAATCTTCCGGGAAGCCGGGACCGGATGCAATGGTATGAATGGTATGCCCGTTAGCCTCTTCAAACGGCATGATGTTGACGTCCGGCGGCGGGGGCAAAATTCGCTTGCCGGTTTCAATTTCCCAGTCGCAGGAGTAGACGATACCCATCGCCGTCGCCACCGGGCCTTCCATTCGCGCCATCAGATCGACCCACTGACCGACGCCGGAATCCTGTTTGAAGTAGCGCGGATCGACCATATTCATGCTGCCGGTGTAGGCGATATAGTTGTCAATCATCACCATTTTACGGTGCTGACGCAGATCCATACGACGTAAGAATACACGCATCAGGTTAACTTTAAGCGCTTCAACCACCTCGATACCGGCGTTACGCATCATGGCCGCCCACGGGCTGCGGAAAAAGGCGACGCTACCGGCTGAATCGAGCATTAGTCGACAATGCACGCCGCGACGCGCGGCGGCCATCAACGATTCCGCCACCTGGTCGGCCATCCCGCCGGGCTGCCAGATGTAGAACACCATTTCGATGTTATGCCGCGCCAGCTGGATGTCTCGAATCAGCGCCTGCATCACATCATCAGATTCGGTCAGCAGCTGTAGCTGGTTACCTTTTACGCCAGCGATCCCCTGGCGACGTTCACAGAGTTTGAACAGTGATTCGGCAACCGGGCTATTTTCTTCAGCAAAGATATGTTTGCAGCTTTTTAGGTCCGTTAGCCATTTGGCGGTGGAGGGCCACATGGCGCGAGCGCGCTCGGCTCGACGCTTACCAAGATGCAGTTCGCCGAAGGAGAGGTAAGCGATAATTCCCACCAGCGGCAGGATATAAATAATCAGTAACCATGCCATGGCGGAAGGTACCGCGCGGCGTTTCATTAGAATGCGTAATGTAACACCGGCAATCAACAGCCAGTACCCCAGAATGACCAGCCAGTTTACGACCGTGTAAAAGGTTGTCATAGATGAAAAATCCTTTTGAATAGCCCGATGCCATGAGTTTACGCATCATCATCCATCTGGCAAATAAAAACGCAGCGAAAGCGATGGTCAGACAGATTCATCGGTTTATAATGAGGGCTGTTTTTCACTCGTAGAGTAGTAGCAATGAAGCGTAGTAGAACGGAAGTAGGGCGCTGGCGCATGCTTAGACAGGTAAGTCGCCGTAAATCGCGCTGGCTGGAAGCCCAATCTCGCCGCAACATGCGGATTCTTTCAATCAGGAAGTGCCTGGTCAAACGGCAACGTCATGCTTTGCTGTTCACCTTCTCTGAATTCTGAGAGTTAAAACGAAAGGCACCGCTTGCGGTGCCTCTGTGTTTTAAGCGCTTGATTAAAATACTTTTTTGTAAGGTTTTACCGAGACGTGCTGATAGACGCCCGCGGCGATATAGGGGTCATCGTTGGCCCAGGACTGCGCCGCTTCCAGCGATTCAAATTCTGCGATAACCGTTGAGCCGCTAAATCCTGCCGCGCCAGGTTCATTGCTATCTACCGCGGGCATCGGGCCTGCGGTCAGTAAACGGCCTTCATCATGTAATAGTTGTAGGCGCGCCAGATGGGCAGGGCGCACCGCCTGGCGTTTTTCCAGAGAATCGGCGATATCTTCTGCGTAGATGACGTAAAGCACGGCAAGGCTCCTTAATCAAAAAATAGGCAAATCACGTGACGTGAAAGCGTTATGAGCAGCAATGTAAGATGCGCACGCCTTTAGCATGCCACGGCACGCCGGTTTTTTTCCACAAAACGAGGCAAAATTTGATGCAGGATAACACGCCTTATTGAATATGATTGCTATTTGCATTTAAAATCAGGGCATCATTTTTCAACAGAAACGACTATGAGCGCAATGACCCTTGATTTACCTCGCCGCTTTCCGTGGCCAACGCTGCTGTCCGTGGCTATCCACGGTGCCGTTGTGGCGGGGTTGCTTTATACCTCGGTACATCAGGTTATTGAAAAGCCTTCGCCTTCACAGCCAATCGAAATAACAATGGTGGCGCCGGCGGATTTAGAGCCTCCGCAGGCGGCGCAGCCGGTCGTTGAACCCGTTGTTGAACCGGAGCCGGAACCGGAGCCTGAAGTGGTGCCTGAGCCGCCAAAAGAGGCGCCAGTGGTTATTCACAAACCGGAACCGAAGCCCAAACCTAAGCCGAAACCAAAGCCTAAACCAGAGAAAAAAGTCGAGCCGAAACGCGAGGTGAAACCCGCTGAGCCGCGCCCGGTCTCGCCGTTTGAGAACAGCAATACGGCGCCTGCGCGTACCGCGCCGAGTACGACGGCGGCAACGGCAAAACCGATGACTACCGCGCCGAGCGGTCCTAAAGCATTGAAACGCGGCGACCCTTCTTACCCGCAACGTGCCCAAGCGCTGCGTATTGAAGGTGACGTGCGCGTGAAATTTGATGTTACTGCCGATGGTCGCGTGGAGAATATTCAGATACTCTCTGCGAAGCCGGCCAATATGTTTGAGCGTGATGTCAAAACAGCGATGCGCAAATGGCGCTACGAGGCAGGCAAGCCGGGCACTGGTTTGACGATGAACATCAAATTCCGCTTAAACGGCGTAAAAATGGATTAAACTTGCTGAAGAAAAAGGCCCCTTTGAGGGCCTTTTTTTACGCTTATTGCAGGGCTTCATCGAGCGCTTTTTGTGCGGTGACCAGGTGCTGGCCGCCGAACAGAATCGCCCGATTAAGTAAGGTATAAAGCTGGTAAATCGGTTGTCGTTCAAGGAAGCCAGCAGGCAGCGGCGAGACCGACTGGTAGCCGTCGTAAATCTGCGGCGGCTGTTCCGGATGCAGAGGCAGCATTGCCAGATCGCATTCGCGATCGCCCCAATAACATGCCGGATCGAAAATATACGGCCCATTGGGCCCTAGCGCGCAGTTACCGGACCACAAGTCGCCATGTAATAAAGAGGGCTGCGGCTGATGGTTGCTGAGCCGCTGCTGTACGGTGTCGACAATGCTGTCGATATCGCCGAAGTGCAGTCCTTTTTCCGCCGCTAACTCCAGCTGCCAGCCAATGCGTTGTTCAGCGAAAAACGTTGACCAGCGGCGCTGCCAGGCATTCGGCTGCGGGGTCGTCGACAGATCGTTGTCAAAATCAAGGCCAAATTGCGGCTGGTCGCTCCACTGATGTAAATGGGCAATTTGCTGACCGAGCAGAAACGCGTTATGCGCGTCCAGCGGTCGCGGCGGTAAATATTCCATCACCAGAAAGCTGTAATCCCGATCGCTGCCGACGGCAAAGACCTGCGGAACGCTGACGGTTTTACAGCGCGAGAGCAGCTCCAGCTGATCCGCCTCCGCGGTAAAAATGGGGAGCAGCTCGCGTTCATCGCATTTGACGAAATAGTCTTTCCCGCCAAAACGTAAATGCCAGGCGGCATGGATTTCCCCGCCGGGTAGCTCGTTGCGCAGTTCGATTTCAGCGCCGTCAGTGTGCTGCTCGCTTAACAAATTGCTAATAGCTTGCCACATGCTGTCTCTCCCCATGTTTTCCACCATATCATAAGGTTAGCGTATAACCTGGCCGTAAAGTTCGAGCTAACGCACAACTGGCGCCTTCCACGATGGCGATCGCACTTATTGAGCTTTTAACCATTCGCTAAATGTGGTGATGGCTATCTCTGCTGGTCTGCCTAGAGCGGTTTCCGCGAGGCCTGCGCTTAAAGCCCGGACGTCGTCGGCGCTCTGCGCGCTCAGCAGGCCAAACGTGTTGGTGCCTAATTCATGCGTTTTGCCATCTTCGTCGTTGAGCGTCAGGACAAAACCTGCGCGGATGAAATGATTGCTGAGCTCATTTATCTCGGTCAGCGCCTGTTCCTGAAATTTAACGGTGATCACGTGCGCGGTAATATCGTTGCTCATTTTTCACTCTGTTGTTATGCATGGAATTTCTAGCATAGACTATGATAGCGAATTGACCCCCTTCACCGGAGCGAAGGGGGGCGAGACTAGCGGCCACACAGGTAATCGTAGATTTTTTGCGTATTGGCTAATGAACACAGGCGGGTGCCGTGGTTAATCGTGGCGGCGCTACCGGCGGCGACGCCAAAGCGGACCATATCTTCCAGCGAGGCGTGCTCGGCGAGACGCAAAGTCATCGCGCCGACCATACTGTCGCCGGCACCTACGGTGCTTTGGCTTTTCATCGGCGGCGGCACCACCTGTACGCTGCCGGAGGCATCAACTCCCAGCGCCCCCTGCGGGCCCAGCGAAACCACAACCCGGCGTACTTTTCCGGAGCGGATGAGCTCCAGCGCGGCATTGCGTACGTCGTCAGGCTGGCTGAGGTCGCGCTGTACCAGCGCGCTAAGCTCTTTCTGGTTCGGTTTGACCAGCTCAATGTTGCCGACGTCCAGCGCGGCGGCCAGCGCATCGCCGGAGCTGTCGATGATGCAACGTAGCCCGTGCTGCTGCGCGTTTTTTACCAGTTGGGTCAGATGCTCGACGCTGATACCGGGAGGCAGACTGCCGCTGATAACCAGTAGCGAACCGGGCTCAATCGCCAGCACTTTCTCTTCCAGGCGGCGGAACTCATCCTCGGTTAGCGCCGCGCCGGGCATGACAAAGCGATATTGTTCACCGCTGGCATCGACATGCACATGTAAGTTTTGCCGCGTCCAGTCGCGGGTTTCTATTGTTTCGACCGGAACCTGCTCGTCTGCCATCAGGGCGGTAAGATGCTCGCCGGTGGCGCCCCCAACCGGGAAAATCGCCGTCGCTTTACCACCCAGAAAGGTAATGGCCCGGGCGACGTTGATCCCGCCGCCTCCAGGTTCGAATACCGGTGCGCTACAGCGTAATTTGCCTTCGGGGTAAATTTGCGGCGTCAGCGTTGCGCTGTCGAGTGATGGGGCCAGCGTGAGCGTATAAATTTTGGTCATCCTGTTCCTCCTTAATACGAATAAAGCTGCTTTTTTAAGCATGGCACCGAAATGGAGTGAGGGGAAGCGGGGTGGGCGGCGGATTTGCAAAGATGTCTGTGTTTTTATCTTTATGAAATAAAGATTGTTTTGGGAACCGTCTTATTCAAAAAACGAAATAGCAATTGATTGCTAAGTTATTCGTGCCTTTTTATAATCAAGCGCCTTTCTTAGGACTCGCATTCAGCGCGCCTCGCGAAAGTTTCCGGGACCTGTCGGGTCTCCTTAAATGTTGTACGGACTCTAAATTCAATGAAGGGATCTCTGGTCCATTCATCATTTGTACTGTCCTGAAGATATGTATTTTAGAGAGTTATAATGAAGCTTTTGAAGACAGTACCCGCAGCGGCATTGCTGGCGGGGGGGCTTTTTGCGTCTGTAAACGCACTGGCCGATGATTCCGTTTTTACCGTCATGGATGACCCTTCCACTGCCAAAAAACCTTTCGAAGGTGCTGTGAATGCGGGTTATCTCGCTCAGTCCGGCAATACGAAAAGCTCCTCAATGACCGCTGACTCCACGCTGACCTGGTACGGCGACACGACGGCCTGGTCACTGTGGGGCAATGCGAGCAATACGTCCTCTAACGATCAACGCTCTTCGGAAAAATATGCCGTGGGCGGCCGTAGCCGTTATAACCTGACCGATATGAACTACGTATTTGGTCAGGCCAGCTGGCTGACCGACCGCTACAACGGTTATCAACAGCGCGACGTACTGACCGCCGGTTATGGTCGCCAGATCCTCAACGGCCCGGTTCACAGCCTGCGTTTTGAATTTGGTCCGGGCGTGCGCTATGACGAATATACCGATGGCGATAACGAAACTCAGCCGCTGGGGTACGCGTCCGGAACCTGGGCGTGGCAGATGACCGACAACGCTAAATTTACTCAAGGTGTTTCGGTATTCGGGGCTGAAGACACGACGCTGAATTCGGAAAGCGCATTAAACGTGGCCATCAACGCCCACTTTGCGCTGCGCGTCGCCTATAACCTGACGTGGAACTCGCAGCCGCCGGCCTCGGCGCCTGAGCATACCGACCGCCGCACCACCTTGTCGCTCGGTTATAAAATGTAATTTACAGGCCGGGCAACCGGCCTGATTCCTGTTATTTCCTGCCGGGTATGAATACTCACTATAACGGATGATTTTTTCATTCGTTTTTTAGCGGTGGGGGGATTTATTTATGTATGCAGGTAATTTATCGATTAATTAACCGCGTGGTATGAGCGGGAATTGCCACGATAAATTGTCAGTGCCCCTTGCTATTTAAAAGAAGAATAACCATTTAGTTATTACGTCTTTAATCGCGCACTAATGATGTGTACACTAACCCTCGGTGTTATCAACGAGCGGCTGCAGGTGAGGGCGGTTCAATAGATAGACGGGCGTACTCATATTTTCGCAGAGTGAAGCGGGAGCTGAGCCACAACTCGTTGATAATTATGATTATATTGTTTTGTATGTGCTCTTTCGTGTGGGGCACCACTGCAAATAAGGACATAAAATGCCTGTAATTACGCTTCCTGATGGCAGCCAACGCCATTTCGACCACGCAGTCAGCCCGATGGATGTGGCTCTGGATATCGGTCCAGGCCTGGCGAAAGCCACCATCGCCGGACGTGTAAACGGTGAGCTGGTTGACGCCTGCGACCCGATCGAAACTGACTCCACGCTTTCTATTATCACCGCAAAAGATGAAGACGGTCTGGAAATCATTCGTCACTCCTGCGCTCACCTGTTAGGTCATGCGATCAAACAGCTGTGGCCGAACACTAAAATGGCCATTGGCCCGGTTGTCGACAACGGTTTTTACTATGATGTCGATCTGGACCACACCCTGACTCAGGAAGACATCGACGCGCTCGAAAAACGTATGCACGAGCTCGCCGAGAAAAACTACGATGTCATCAAGAAGAAAGTCAGCTGGCACGAAGCGCGTGAAACCTTCGTGAAGCGTGGCGAAACCTATAAAGTTTCTATTCTTGACGAAAACATCGGCCATGATGACAAGCCAGGCTTGTATCATCACGAAGAATATATCGATATGTGCCGCGGCCCGCACGTACCGAATATGCGTTTCTGCCATCACTTCAAACTGATGAAAACCGCTGGTGCGTACTGGCGTGGCGACAGCAACAATAAAATGTTGCAGCGTATCTACGGTACCGCCTGGGCAGATAAAAAAGCGCTGAACGCCTACCTGCAGCGTCTGGAAGAAGCCGCTAAGCGTGACCATCGTAAAATCGGTAAACAGCTTGACCTGTATCATATGCAGGAAGAAGCGCCGGGTATGGTGTTCTGGCACAATGACGGCTGGACTATCTTCCGTGAACTGGAAACTTTCGTTCGTTCTAAACTGAAAGAGTACCAGTATCAGGAAGTCAAAGGCCCGTTCATGATGGACCGTGTGCTGTGGGAAAAAACCGGCCACTGGGACAACTACAAAGATGCGATGTTCACCACCTCTTCCGAGAACCGTGAATACTGCATTAAGCCGATGAACTGCCCGGGTCACGTGCAGATCTTCAACCAGGGGTTGAAATCTTACCGCGATCTGCCGCTGCGTATGGCTGAATTCGGTAGCTGCCACCGTAACGAGCCGTCGGGCGCGCTGCATGGCCTGATGCGCGTCCGTGGCTTTACTCAGGATGATGCGCATATCTTCTGTACTGAAGATCAGGTTCGCGATGAAGTGAACGCCTGTATTCGTATGGTTTATGATATGTACAGCACCTTTGGCTTCGAGAAAATCGTCGTCAAGCTGTCTACTCGCCCGGAAAAACGTATCGGTAGCGATGAGACCTGGGATCGCGCGGAAGCGGATCTGGCGGTGGCGCTGGAAGAAAACAACATCCCATTTGAATATCAACTGGGCGAAGGGGCGTTCTACGGCCCGAAAATTGAATTTACCCTGTATGACTGCCTCGATCGTGCATGGCAGTGCGGTACTGTACAGCTGGACTTCTCCCTGCCTCAGCGTTTAAGCGCCTCTTATGTTGGCGAAAACAACGAGCGTCAGGTACCGGTAATGATTCACCGCGCGATTCTCGGCTCGCTGGAGCGCTTCATCGGCATCCTGACCGAAGAGTTCGCTGGCTTCTTCCCAACCTGGCTTGCGCCAGTGCAGGTAGTGGTCATGAATATTACTGATTCTCAGTCTGAATACGTTAACGAATTGACGCGTAAACTACAAAATGCGGGCATTCGCGTAAAAGCGGACTTGAGAAATGAGAAGATTGGCTTTAAAATCCGCGAGCACACTTTACGTCGTGTCCCGTATATGTTGGTCTGTGGCGACAAAGAAGTCGAAGCCGGCAAAGTGGCCGTGCGTACCCGTCGCGGTAAAGACCTCGGCAGCATGGACGTAAATGAAGTGATCGAGAAGCTGCAACAAGAGATTCGCAGCCGCAGTCTTCAACAACTGGAGGAATAAGGTATTAAAGGCGGAAAACGAGTTCAAACGGCACGTCCGAATCGTATTAATGGCGAGATTCGCGCCCAGGAAGTTCGCTTAACTGGTCTGGAAGGTGAGCAGCTGGGTATTGTGAGTCTGAGAGAAGCTATCGAAAAGGCTGAAGAGGCTGGAGTAGATTTAGTTGAAATCAGCCCTAACGCCGAACCGCCAGTTTGTCGTATCATGGACTACGGCAAGTTCCTTTATGAAAAGAGTAAGTCTTCTAAGGAACAGAAGAAGAAGCAGAAAGTTATCCAGGTTAAGGAAATTAAATTCCGCCCTGGTACTGATGAAGGTGACTATCAGGTAAAACTCCGCAGCCTGATTCGCTTTCTCGAAGATGGCGATAAGGCCAAGATCACGCTGCGTTTCCGCGGTCGTGAGATGGCCCACCAGCAGATCGGTATGGAAGTGCTTAATCGCGTGAAAGACGATCTGGTTGAACTGGCAGTAGTCGAATCCTTCCCAACGAAGATCGAAGGCCGCCAGATGATCATGGTGCTCGCTCCGAAGAAGAAACAGTAAGGCCATCAAGTAACATTCCGGTGGGCTTCGGCTCACTGGTTTGTTCGCCTTTGTTTCGTTTATTAACAATGCGAAGTGGAAGTTATTAAAATGCCAAAAATTAAGACCGTACGCGGTGCTGCAAAGCGCTTCAAAAAAACCGGTAAAGGTGGTTTTAAGCACAAGCACGCTAACCTGCGTCACATTCTGACCAAAAAAGCTACCAAGCGTAAACGTCACCTGCGTCCGAAAGCCATGGTTTCCAAAGGCGATCTGGGCCTGGTAATCGCGTGCCTGCCGTACGCATAAGTCGTTAACCCTTTTAACTTTTTAATTAGAATAGATACAGGAGAGCACATATGGCTCGCGTAAAACGTGGTGTAGTTGCCCGTGCACGTCACAAGAAAATTTTGAAACAAGCTAAAGGTTACTACGGTGCGCGTTCTCGCGTATACCGCGTTGCCTTCCAGGCTGTTATCAAAGCTGGTCAGTACGCTTATCGTGACCGTCGTCAGAAAAAGCGTCAGTTCCGCCAGCTGTGGATTGCGCGTATCAACGCAGCAGCACGTCAGAACGGTATTTCTTACAGCAAATTCATCAACGGCCTGAAAAAAGCCTCTGTTGAAATCGACCGTAAGATCCTGGCTGACATCGCTGTATTCGACAAATTAGCGTTCACCGCTCTGGTCGAAAAAGCGAAAGCAGCTCTGGCATAAGCCAGTTGAAAGAGGGAGCTTGTCTCCCTCTTTTCGTTTCAACACTATCAATACATTGACTTTTATCCGTGCAGGCTTTTCAATACAGGTCTGACGTTTCTTACCAGACAAGGTAATGCAAGCATGAATGCTGCTATTTTCCGCTTCTTTTTTTACTTTAGCACCTGAACTCAGGAGGCTAGCGCGTGAAAGAAGAAACGGAAAACAGCGCCAGAAAGCCTCCCCTGTGGAGGCTTTTTTCGTATATAGATTCGGGATATTTGTTTCACTAAAACCGGTGTCTGCACCGACATAATGAGGAAAACCATGTCACATCTCGCAGAGCTGGTTGCCAGTGCCAAGGCAGCCATTAACGAGGCATCAGATGTTGCCGCGCTGGACAACGTCCGCGTTGAATATCTGGGTAAAAAAGGGCATCTGACCCTGCAAATGACCACCCTGCGTGAGTTGCCGCCGGAAGAGCGTCCGGCAGCGGGTGCGGTCATTAACGAAGCGAAAGAGCAGGTGCAGCAGGCGCTTAACGCGCGTAAGGCTGAGCTGGAAGGCGCCGCGCTCAATGCCCGTCTGGCCGCAGAGACTATCGATGTCTCCTTGCCGGGACGCCGCATTGAAAATGGCGGTTTGCATCCGGTTACCCGCACCATCGATCGTATCGAGAACTTCTTCGGCGAGCTTGGCTTCACCGTGGCGACTGGCCCCGAAATCGAAGATGATTATCATAACTTCGATGCGCTGAACATTCCGGGTCACCATCCGGCGCGCGCTGACCACGATACCTTCTGGTTCGATGCGACCCGTCTGCTGCGTACTCAGACTTCTGGCGTACAGATCCGCACCATGGAAAACCAGCAGCCGCCAATTCGTATTATCGCGCCGGGCCGCGTCTATCGTAACGATTACGATCAGACCCACACCCCGATGTTCCATCAGATGGAAGGTCTGATTGTTGATAAGAACATCAGCTTCACCAATCTGAAAGGTACCCTGCACGATTTCCTGAATAACTTCTTCGAAGAAGATCTGCAGGTACGATTCCGTCCGTCCTACTTCCCGTTCACCGAACCGTCTGCAGAAGTTGATGTGATGGGTAAAAACGGTAAATGGCTGGAAGTGCTGGGCTGCGGCATGGTGCACCCGAACGTGCTGCGTAACGTCGGTATCGACCCGGAAGTTTACTCCGGCTTCGCCTTCGGCATGGGCATGGAGCGTCTGACCATGCTGCGTTATGGCGTGACCGATTTGCGCGCATTCTTCGAAAACGATCTGCGTTTCCTCAAACAGTTTAAATAAGGGCAGGACAGAACAATGAAATTCAGTGAACTGTGGTTACGCGAATGGGTTAACCCGGCGATCGACAGCGACGCGCTGTCCGATCAGATTACCATGGCGGGCCTGGAAGTTGATGGCGTTGAGCCGGTGGCCGGTAGCTTCAACGGCGTGGTCGTCGGTGAAGTGGTCGAGTGCGGCCAGCATCCGAATGCTGACAAACTGCGCGTGACCAAAATCAATGTCGGCGGCGAGCGTCTGCTGGACATCGTCTGCGGTGCGCCGAACTGCCGTCAGGGCCTGAAGGTGGCCGTCGCGACCATTGGCGCCGTACTGCCGGGTGATTTTAAAATTAAAGCGGCGAAACTGCGCGGCGAACCGTCAGAAGGGATGCTGTGCTCTTTCTCCGAGCTGGGTATTTCCGACGACCATAGCGGTATCATCGAGCTGCCGGCCGATGCGCCGATCGGTACCGATATTCGCGAATACCTCAAGCTTGACGATAACACCATTGAAATCAGCGTCACGCCAAACCGCGCCGACTGCCTGGGTATCATCGGCGTGGCGCGCGATGTCGCTGTGCTGAACAAAGCGCCGCTGAACGCGCCGGAAATCACTCCAGTTGCCGCGACTATTGACGACGTGCTGCCGATTCAGGTTGACGCGCCGCAGGCGTGCCCGCGCTATCTGGGCCGGGTGGTGAAAGGCATCAACGTCAAAGCGCCCACTCCGCTGTGGATGAAAGAGAAGCTGCGTCGCTGCGGTATCCGTTCCATCGATGCGGTGGTTGACGTGACCAACTACGTGCTGCTCGAGCTCGGCCAGCCGATGCACGCCTTTGACCGTGACCGCATTGAAGGTGGTATCGTCGTGCGGATGGCAAAAGAGGGCGAAACGCTGGTACTGCTGGACGGCTCTGAAGCTAAGCTCGATAGCGATACGCTGGTCATTGCTGACCACAAGAAAGCGCTGGCGATGGGCGGTATCTTCGGCGGCGAACATTCCGGCGTTAACGATGAAACCCAGAACGTGCTGTTGGAATGTGCGTTCTTCAGCCCGCTGTCTATCACCGGTCGCGCGCGCCGTCATGGCCTGCACACCGATGCATCCCACCGCTACGAACGCGGCGTCGATCCGGCCCTGCAGTATAAAGCGCTGGAGCGTGCGACCCGTCTGCTGATCGACCTGTGCGGCGGGGAAGCCGGCCCAATTATCGATGTGACCAACGAAGAGACGCTGCCAAAACGCGCCACTATCACCCTGCGCCGTAGCAAGCTGGATCGCCTGATTGGCCATCATATCGATGACGCTCAGGTGAGCGACATTCTGCAACGCCTGGGTTGCGAAGTGACCGTTGGTCAGGACGAGTGGCAGGCCGTTGCGCCAAGCTGGCGTTTCGATATGGAGATCGAAGAAGATCTGGTTGAAGAAGTGGCCCGCGTCTACGGCTACAACAACATTCCTGACGAGCCGGTACAGGCGGGTCTCATCATGGGAACCCACCGTGAAGCGGACCTGTCGCTGAAGCGCGTGAAAACGCTGCTTAACGACAAAGGTTATCAGGAAGTGATTACCTACAGCTTCGTTGACCCGAAAGTACAGCAGCTAATCCACGCCGGTGAAGAGGCGCTGATTCTGCCAAGCCCTATCTCTAGCGAAATGTCGGCGATGCGTCTGTCGCTGTGGACCGGTCTGTTGGGCACCGTCGTCTACAACCAGAACCGTCAACAGAGCCGCGTGCGCATCTTTGAGAGCGGTCTGCGCTTCGTGCCGGATACGCAGGCGCCGCTGGGTATTCGTCAGGATGTGATGCTGGCCGGGGTGATTAGCGGTAACCGTTACGAAGAGCACTGGAACCTGGCAAAAGAAACCGTCGATTTCTATGATTTAAAAGGCGATCTGGAATCTGTTCTTGATCTGACCGGTAAATTAGCCGATATCGAATTCCGTGCAGAAGCGGCTACCGCACTGCATCCGGGACAATCCGCGGCGATTTATCTGAAAGGTGAACGCATTGGTTTCATTGGGGTTGTTCATCCGGAACTGGAACGTAAACTGGATCTTAACGGCCGCACTCTGGTGTTCGAAATCGAGTGGAACAAGCTTGCAGACCGCGTGGTGCCTCAGGCGCGCGAAATTTCTCGCTTCCCGGCGAACCGTCGCGATATCGCGGTACTGGTCGCGGAAAACGTCCCTGCAGCCGATGTTTTGGCCGAATGTAAGAAAGTTGGCGTAAATCAGGTAGTTGGCGTAAACTTATTTGACGTGTACCGTGGTAAGGGTGTGGCGGAAGGCTTTAAGAGCCTTGCGATTAGCCTGATCCTTCAGGATACCAGCCGTACACTCGAAGAAGAGGAGATTGCCGCTACCGTTGCCAAATGTGTAGAGGCATTAAGAGAGCGATTCCAGGCATCATTGAGGGATTGAACCTATGGCGCTTACAAAAGCTGAAATGTCAGAATATCTGTTTGATAAGCTTGGGCTTAGCAAGCGGGATGCCAAAGAACTGGTAGAGTTGTTTTTCGAAGAGATCCGTCGTGCTCTGGAAAACGGAGAACAGGTAAAACTCTCCGGGTTTGGCAACTTCGATTTGCGTGATAAGAACCAACGCCCGGGACGTAACCCGAAAACGGGGGAAGATATTCCCATTACAGCCCGGCGTGTGGTGACCTTCAGACCCGGACAGAAGTTAAAAAGCCGTGTCGAAAACGCTTCACCCAGAGAGAAATAATCTGGACTGACTAATTAAAAAGGCCGCTATGCGGCCTTTTTTCTTACCTGTTTTATCTTACGCTTTTACGGCGGTGACCATGATTTCCACCAGGATGTCGGGCCGCGCCATCTCGGCCTGAACGGCTGCCCGCGCCGGGCTATGACCTTCCGGCATCCACGCTACCCAGACCTCATTGAACGCGGCAAAATCGCGTGAGATATCTTTAAGCCAGATCTGTGCGGAAAGGATGTGCTGCTTGTCGCTACCGGCGGTAGCCAGCAGGGCGTCGATCTTCTCCAGAACTTCACGGGTTTGCAGCGCAATATCATCAGTACTGCTTTTCGGCGTTTGTCCGGAGAGAAACACCAGGTTGCCGTACTCGACGCTGGCGGAAAGTCGGGGTTGCGGATTATTACGAATAATTGTCATGCGGATTGTTTCCATGTCAGACCATCTAAAGAAATTGCCGGCGCTTCGCCATCGAGGAGCGCTCCCAGTACCACGGCGCTGCCGGCCGCGAGGGTAAAACCGAGGCTACCCTGGCCGAGATTCATCCACAGATTCTGGTATCCGGCACGCCCCAGCATCGGTGGGCCCGCGGGCGTCGACGGACGCATACCGGTCCAGGCTTCAGCCTCATCCAGTCCCTGCAGTTCGGGAAAGCTGCTAGCGACGATTTTCTTCAGCGCCTGAACGCGGCTATCACGTAGTTCATCGCCGTCGTAACCGATATCCACCATCGCCGCGATGCGTAACCGATCGCCCAGGCGGGCGTAAACGATTTTGTGTCCGTAGTCGGTCACGCTGATATCCGGCGCGATCCCGGATTGCTTAGGGTAGGGAAGGGTCAGGCTGTATCCCTTCAGCGCGCACAGCGGCACGCGCACGCCCAGATGACCCAGCAGCGGGCCGCTGCCGTTACCGGCGGCGACGACATAATCATCGCCGGTTATCGTACCGCAGCTGGTCTCAAGTGAACTGATGCGCCCGTCGCGCTTATTGAGCCGCAGCACCTCGCAGTGGGTGAGCAGGCTGAAGTTGCTGCTGGCATTGAGTTTGTCGAGCAGCGCGAGACAGAATTTATGGCAGTCTGCCGTTTCATCTCCTGGCGAATAAATCCCGCCCTGTAGCGAATGGCTGATGTGTTTCAGCGCCGGTTCAAGCTGCAGGCAGGCTTCGGCGCTCAGCGCATGCTGGTATTGGGGGTTAATCCCTTTTGCCGCTTTATGAAAATCATATTCCCGGCGATGGATGATGAGTTTGCCGCTACGCCGCCAGTGAAAATCAGCAAGATTATCTTCATCAAGCCACGACTGCATGACCTGACGGCTGAGCAGTGATAAACGTAAAATATGATCGCCGTTAATTTTGTTGCTTTGGCTATTGCAGGCGCGCAGAAACTGTAACAGCCAGCGCCACTGCTGGAAAGACATTTGCAGGCGCATATTCAGCGGTGAATCGGCTTTGCCCATCCATTTAATTCCCTGCAGGGGAACGCCGCGGTCGGCAAGCGGCGCCACGTAGCGGTAGCTTAATTGCCCGCCGTTGGCGAAACTGGTGGCGCTGCCCGGCTCGGCGTTGCGCTCCAGTAGCTGCACCTGGTGTCCGCTCTTAATTAATACCCAGGCGGTGGCCAGCCCCACCACGCCGCCGCCGATAATCACAATGCGTTTTTTCATAACCTGATATATCCACCGCTGATAAATATCTTGCGGTTATGTCAAAGCATTTACCCCAGCGGCGCAATTGACTTTTTATGGTCAGGGTATAACTGCAGGTTAATTTCTTTGAGCTGTTGGCGCAGCTGTTTACACAGAAAATCGACAAATTTCTGCGTGATTGGGCTGAGTGAAACATCGGCGCGACGCAGCAGGCAAAGGTTGATTTTCATTGGCGGCGTAATCGGGTGAATCATCTCCGGCGACAAATTATGCCGCGCCGAGAAGATATCGGTGATACTGCAGCCGATGCCGCGCTTCACGAACTCGGTGGCCATGTAGTAGGTCTGCACATTAAGCCGGGTAGTGGAAAAATCACGGCGGGTGGCGATGGCGGCAGAGAGCGAATGCGGCCCCGGCGAGATCCAGCGCTGCTGATCGATCTCTTTGATGTCTACCGCGCCTTGTCGGTAATCGCGGTCGATATAGACTAGCGGCACTTCGGCAATCAGGGTGGTGATGATCTCCCCCTGTTGGACCGGCTGCAGCGTCAGCGCTAAATCTATTTCGCGTAGATCCAATTTTTTGACCAACGTCTCAGTATGCTCGGTGGTTAAGGTCATCACCAGATTACTGTTTTGCTGATAAAAATCGGTCACCAGCTCCGGCACCAGGCTTAATCCGAGGCTTGGTAAACAGCCTAAGGTGATTTTGGCGCGCGGATCGCGGGCCAGATTATCCGCCAGCAGGCGCAGGTTATCGAGATCCTGATAAATGCTCTGCGCTTTTTCAAAAAGTGTGAGCGCTTCGCTACTTGGCAGCAGCTTGCCCCGTACCCGCTGAAACAGCTTAAAACCGAGCTTAAGCTCGGCGTTTTTTAACGCTTTACTGGCGGCCGGCTGGGAGATATTCAGCGATTCCGCCGCACGTGAAAGAGAGCCGCAAGTCATCACGGCGTAGAAGATTTCCAGATGGCGCAGTTTCATGAACAGTTAACTCAGGGTTATAGCTTGCCGATAAAAAGTCATTTTCTACTAACACTAAATTAACATAAATTTAATCGCCAATCAGCGCTCCGGTTACATATTGTGCTGCTGGTACCGTCTTCAGACGGACTTTTACGTTCTCAGAACCATTCCCTTTGTTCCCTACAAACCCTCAGGCCATCGAGCCAATAATGATAACGAGGGGGGGATATTTTCTGAGCAGGCCCGAATACGCCAACCTGCAAGTGCGGTCGGTTTTAATGGCTTTAAGGAGTTATATGAGTGACTCAACGCTCGCTGGCAATACCCTCGCCAGACGAAATATCACAAGAAAAAACGTTATTATTGGCCTGTTATTGGTGATTTTTGTGTTGACCGCGTGGTGGTGCCATGGCCGGCCGAGTAATGAACTCGGCCTGTTGGGTTTTACGCCATTAGTGGCGTTAGCGGTGCTGTCGCTGGTCGGCGTCGACATTGTTCTGGCGGTGATTTCTTCGATTATCATCGCCATGATTATGACCTCGACCGGGTTGCCGGAAATGGGCACCATGCTGGCGAAATCCACCGGTTCATTTATCGCCACCGTCGGGCTGATTATTATGCTCGGCGCCGGGGTGGGCGAAGTCGCCACCCGTACCGGCGCCGCAGTTGAGTTGGTGAAATTTGTCGTTCACCGCATCGGCCTGTCCAGCCAGACCCGAGTGAAGTTTGGCATTGTGGTGTCCTCGATTTTAATCTGCGGCTCGCTGGGGACGATGGCCGGTGGTAACGCGATTATTGTCGCGGTAATCATCCCGGTAGCGGCAGCGGTACGCCTCACTCCGCCAACGGTAGCCGCGCTGATGATGACCGCCGGCTCCGTGGGATTGTTTACCGGGCCGTTTACCCCCAGCACCGTGACTATCCTGAGCCTTGGTGGATTAAGCTATCCGGATTATCTGCTGTACGTGGGGCTGCCGATGAGCGCGGTGACGTTGCTGGCCGGCTGGGTGATGGCGGGACGGATCCAGAAGATGACCGAAGGCAAACTACGCTATGAAGTCGATCTCACGGAGAAGCCAACAGAAGCACTGAGCGCCGCGCAGCTGCGTCGGCGTAAGCTCAGCGCGCTGGCCTTCGCGGCAACGATTATTGTGATGGCGGTCATTGGCGTGGTGATTAAAGCCGGATTCAGCTTTGCGATTATCGTGATGCTGCTGGTGGCCCTGATTACCGGGCTGGTGGGCGGCCTGCGCCCGACGCAGATCCTGCAGGCGCTGTACCACGGTTGTGGCCGTCTGGTGTGGATGTTTATCCTCTACTGGCTGTATAACCCGATCCTGGAGCTGATGGATGGTCTTCATGCCTACCAAGGGCTGCTCGACTATACCCAGCCGCTGCTGGAAGGCATTTCGCCTGCCTGGTTGTGCTTTTGCATCTTCGCTTTCAATATTATTGGCCACGTACCGGGGGCGGCGGTGGCGCAGATGACCTTCACCCACAAAATATTCGGCCCGATGCTGATGGCCGCCGGCGTACCGCCGCAGGGAACGACTGCGGTGCTGCTGGCCTCTTCGCAGGTCGACTGGTTTGGCCCGTTCCCCTCTTCGGATATGTTTGGTCAGATGGGGCTGGCGCAATCTACCCATCTGAAATATATGCTTTATAACGGCTGGGCGATTGTGGTGGCGAATATCATTCTCTTCGCGTTACTGTTCCAGGTATTGGTGTAAATTCCATTCCCACGCTGGCGTCTCGAGGAGCGCCGGCGCCAGCGTGGTGATAACTCAGAGTTTTTCCTTTTCTCCCCGCCATCGCCACCGTAAAATCAATCACCTCGCTCACTTGTCTCCGGGACTTATGCAGACCTTCGCCGATATTCAACAGCGCCATAACCGTCGTTGGCTAACCGCCTTAACGCTGATCCTACTTGTCACATTGACAATTAGCCTGTGCGCCGGTGACCAATGGATCGCGCCGCAGGAGTGGTTTAGCGCTAAAGGCGAGCTGTTTATCTGGCAAATCCGTCTGCCGCGCACGCTGGCGGTGCTGTTAGTGGGGGCGGCGCTGGCGCTTTCCGGGGCGATCATGCAGGCGCTATTTGAAAACCCGCTGGCGGAACCGGGTCTGCTGGGTGTTTCTAACGGCGCGGGCGTTGGGCTGATTGCCGCCGTGCTGTTAGGTCACGGCGTGTTACCCATGTGGGCGCTGGGGCTGTGCGCCATCGCCGGCGCGCTGCTGATTACCTTTATTCTGCTCCGTTTCGCCCGGCGTCACCTGTCCACCAGCCGTCTGCTGCTGGCAGGGGTGGCGCTCGGCATTATTTGTAGCGCGTTGATGACCTGGGCGGTCTATTTCTCAACGTCTTTTGACCTGCGCCAGCTGATGTACTGGATGATGGGCGGTTTTGGCGGCGTCGACTGGCAGCAGCTGTGGCTGATGCTGGCGCTGCTACCGGTGCTGCTGTGGGTATGCTGGCAGTCGCAGCCGCTGAACTTACTGGCGTTGGGCGAAGTCTCGGCGCGTCAGCTCGGCCTGCCGCTGTGGCTATGGCGAAAACTACTGGTGGTGGCCACCGGCTGGCTGGTCGGCGTCAGCGTGGCGCTGGCGGGAGCGATTGGCTTTATTGGTCTGGTGATCCCGCATATTTTGCGCCTGTGCGGCCTGAGCGATCATCGGGTGCTGCTTCCCGCCTGCCTGTTAGCTGGCGCCAGCGCGCTGCTCGGCGCCGATATCATTGCCCGTCTGGCATTATCGGCGGCGGAATTACCGATCGGCGTGGTGACGGCGACGCTGGGGGCGCCGGTATTCATCTGGTTGCTGCTGCGTTCGGGACGGCGGGGGTAGGGAGACGCCGTCGTAATGGACGGCGTCGGGTGACGATTACCAGCCTTTGATGGCATCGCCTTTATAGACTTCCTGTGCTTTATCGGCGACTTCCTTGGTCTGGAAGGCCTCTTTCAGCTCCTGGATTTTCTTGCTGTCTTTATTGTCTTCGCGAGAGACAATCGCATTGACATAAGGTGAATCCGGGCCTTCCATAAACAGGCCATCGCGGGCGGCGGATAAACCGACCTGAGCCGAGAAATTAGTGTTGATGATGGCAAGCGTTACGTTCGGATCGTCGAGCGTACGGGTCAGCTGCGGAGTATCGACTTCAACAATCTTCAGGTGTTTTGGGTTATCAATGATATCCAGCGTAGTGGGCAGATAGCCTACACCATCTTTCAACTTGATTAATCCTTGCGCCTGTAACAGCAGCAGGCTGCGGCCAAGCGTGGTGGTTTCGTTAGAGATAGAGACGGTCGCGCCGTCAGGCAGTTCGCTGATATTTTTGATTTTGCGCGAATAGGCGGCAATCGGGAAGACGAATGTTTTACCGACGATGGCGAATTTATAGCCGCGCTCTTTCGACTGCGCTTCGAGATAGGGCAGCGTCTGGAAGGCGTTGGCGTCGACATCTTTATTATTTAACGCTTCATTCGGCAGGACGTAATCATTGAAAGAGATAACCTCAACGTCGAGGTTATATTTGTCTTTTGCTACCTGCTCCACGACTTTCCAGATAGCTTCATCCGGGCCGGTATTGATCGCGACTTTTACTTTATTGTTATCGTCCGGAGAGCAGGCGGATAACAGCGCCACCGATGTGGCGATTAATACCGAGCTTAATAACTTCTTCATCTATAAAAACTCTCATAAATTAACAAGTAACGAAACACTATTACATCTGTTTCACACTGTACACTGATTTGTCCATTGCTGATATTGAGAGGAATTCATGTTGCCGGTGGCAAACGCAGCGGTGTTACATCAAGCGACATTTGCCCACGAATCAAAGTAGAATCAGCCGCGTTGAATCCGCTACAGTAGATAGGGATCTCCTTAACCTGCATTATTGACTGAGGGAAGGCTATGCAACACGACATTCTAAATACCGAAGTGACGACTATCGATGGCGAGAAAACCACCCTGGCAGCGTATGCCGGAAAGGTGCTGCTGATCGTCAACGTGGCCTCAAAATGCGGCCTCACGCCGCAGTATGAGCAACTGGAAGCGCTACAAGAAGAGTTTGCTCCGCAGGGATTCAGCGTCCTTGGCTTTCCTTGTAATCAGTTTCTCGGCCAGGAGCCGGGCAGCGAAGAAGAGATTAAAACGTTCTGCAGCGTGACCTACGGCGTCACTTTCCCACTGTTCAGTAAAATTGACGTTAACGGCGAACATCGTGCGCCGCTGTATCAAAAACTGATTGCCGCCGCCCCGAAAGCCGTCGCGCCGGAAGGGAGCGGTTTTTATGAGCGGATGGCCAGTAAAGGCCGAGCGCCGCTGTACGTTGACGACATCCTGTGGAACTTTGAAAAATTCCTCGTGGGCCGCGATGGCCAGGTCATTCAGCGTTTCTCTCCGGACATGACGCCGGACGACCCGCAGCTACTGGCTGCGCTAAAAGGAGCATTAGCGCAATAATGCCGTTTTTGATGCAGCTACAGGATGTTGCGGAAGCGGGGCGGCTGTCGCCGTTTACCGCTGACGTTCGGCCCGGAGAGATAGTCCATCTGGTGGGGCCGAACGGCGCGGGCAAAAGTACCCTGCTGGCGCGGATGGCCGGGCTGACCACCGGCCCCGGCCTGATTACGCTTAACCAGCAGGCGCTGGATAAGTGGCCCGCGGCGGAGCTTGCCCGCCATCGCGCCTATCTGAGCCAGCAGCAGCTCCCGCCCTTCGCAATGCCGGTGTGGCACTATCTGTCGTTACATATGCAGGATAGCGCCCCGCAGGGGTTGCTCAACGAGATCGCCGGGCAACTGGGGTTAAGCGATAAGCTGGGGCGCCAGGTCAACCAGATCTCCGGCGGCGAGTGGCAGCGGGTGCGTCTGGCGGCGGTGATCCTGCAGATTCACCGCCGCGCGAATCCAGCCGGCCAGCTGTTATTATTGGATGAACCGATGAACAGCCTCGATGTCGCGCAACAGGCGGCGCTGGATAGCGTGTTGGCGTCGCTATGCGGGCTGGGGATCGCTATCGTGATGAGCAGCCACGATCTCAACCATACGTTGCGACATGCGCAGAGGGCGTGGCTCATTTGTGGTGGGCAGATGATTGCCAGCGGGGAAACGTATGAGGTGTTAAGTGAAGAGAATTTGACCGCCGCTTATCATATCGCTTTCCAGCGTGTGGAAGTCGCGGGTCATCTTATGCTCGTGGCGTCACAGTAGCAGGTAAGGATCTTGCCTGTACGCCGCTAAACAGGCTAAATTATTGCAATAACAGGACAGGGAACAGAGGAATCGTCTGAGATGCGTGTGTGGTTCATTTTTATTGCGGCGATGGTGCTGGCTGGCTGTAGCAGCCACCGGGCGCCGCCGCCGAATCCGCGGCTGGCTGATTCCATTACCGTGGTGGCGAATCTGAATGAGCAATTGCGCAACTGGCGTGGTGCGCCGTACCGTTATGGCGGCATGACGCCGCGCGGCGTTGACTGTTCGGGCTTTGTGGTACGCACGTTCCGCGACAAATTCGCCATGCAGTTGCCGCGGGAAACTCGCGAGCAGGCGGAAATCGGCACCCGCATTGATAAAAGCGATCTGTTGCCCGGCGACCTGGTATTCTTCAAAACCGGATCCGGCGAAAGCGGCCTGCACGTCGGTATCTATGATACCGACAATCAATTTATTCACGCCTCTACCAGCCAGGGCGTTACCCGCTCGTCGCTGGACAACGTCTACTGGAACAAAAAATTCTGGCAGGCGAGGCGCATTTAACCCGCATTCGGTGAAAAAGGGGAGCGATGGCTCCCTTTTTTAATTGCCATAACCCTGCAGTTCGCCCGTGTTAATACCCTGTTGAAGGCACTACACTGGCGGCAGGAGGAACCATGACCCTGTCTTTTACTACTCACTGGCGCGATCGGCTGCCGGGTTTTTACACTTCTCTGGCGCCCACGCCGCTGGAGAACGCGCGTCTCATCTGGCGCAACACCGCTCTGGCGCAAACGTTGGGCGTCCCGGAAACGTTATTCGAACCCGAGCGCGGAGCGGGCGTCTGGGGCGGCGAAGCGTTGCTGCCGGGGATGTCGCCGCTGGCGCAGGTCTATAGTGGCCATCAATTTGGCGCCTGGGCCGGTCAGCTTGGCGATGGGCGCGGCATTTTGCTTGGCGAGCAGCAGTTGCCGGATGGTCAACGTTTTGACTGGCATCTTAAAGGCGCTGGTCTGACGCCCTATTCGAGAATGGGCGATGGCCGGGCGGTACTGCGTTCAACTATCCGCGAAAGCCTTGCCAGCGAAGCAATGCATGCGCTTGGGATCCCAACCACCCGCGCGCTGGCGATGGTGACCAGCGACACGCCGGTTTACCGCGAACGCGAAGAACGCGGCACCATGCTGATGCGCATCGCCGAAAGTCATGTACGCTTTGGCCATTTCGAACATTTTTACTATCGTCGCGAAGCGGTAAAAGTGCAGCAGCTGGCCGATTATGTGATTGAACACCACTGGCCGCAGCTGCAGCAGGAGGCGGATAAGTATATTCTCTGGTTCCGTGACGTTGTCACGCGTACCGCGGAAATGATCGCCAGCTGGCAGACCGTTGGCTTTGCCCACGGGGTGATGAATACCGACAATATGTCGATTCTTGGCCTGACCATGGATTATGGTCCGTATGGCTTCCTCGATGATTTCCAGCCCGGTTTTATCTGTAACCACTCTGATTACCAGGGGCGCTACAGCTTTGATAACCAACCGGCGGTAGGGTTGTGGAACCTGCAGCGTCTGGCCCAGTCGCTCTCGCCGTTTATCAGTGCCGACGAGTTGAACGCGGCGCTGGATGACTATCAGCATGCCTTGTTGACCGCCTACGGCCGCCGCATGCGCGACAAACTCGGCTTCTATACTCAGCAAACCGGTGATAACACTCTGCTTGATGGACTGTTCAGCCTGATGGAGCGTGAAGGGAGTGACTACACTCGTACCTTCCGGATGCTGAGCCAAAGCGAGCAGCATAGCGCGGCATCGCCGCTGCGCGATGAGTTTATCGACCGCGCGGCGTTTGATAGCTGGTTTGCCGACTACCGGGCGCGGCTGCGCGATGAACAGATCGACGATAGCGAACGCCAGCAGCGGATGCAGGGCGTCAACCCGGCGGTGGTGCTACGCAACTGGCTGGCGCAGCGGGCAATAGAAAAAGCCGAAGATGGCGACATGCGCGAGCTGGAACGTCTGCATGAGGCCCTCGCGCAGCCGTTTGCCGATCGTTCAGATGATTATGCCAGCCGCCCGCCTGACTGGGGTAAACATCTGGAAGTCAGCTGCTCCAGCTAACCGTAAAGCCTCGCCATCGCGCGAGGTTTTATTTGGTCAAAATTAGCTTACCGGCGTGGGTCTGGCGCAGCAGATAGCGCTGGCCGTCATGTTCGATCACCACGCGGCCTTCCGCGCCCAACAGCGTCCGGCTGCTGATTTGGCGATCGCTGGCAATAGGATAGGGAGCATTGTCTTTCGTTTTCTCAGCTGTGGCAGTGTTATCCATACGCGTCATAGCACCAAAGTAAAAATAAAAGCAACAATGATAATCATTATCAGTAATGTTAATTTTCACGGCAAGCCTTTTTTGTCGTGGCTTACCATTTCAGGTAGCTATTGCGCAGAGGATGAACGGCGAGCGATGAATACCCGCCGCGAGCGCGGCGGGGGAAGGGTTACAGCCGTGTAGCGGTGGCAGCAGCCAGTTCGGCGAGCATTTTTTCGCTATCTTCCCAGCTCAGACACGGGTCGGTAATCGACTGGCCCCAGGTCAGCGGCTGACCGGGGATCACTTTTTGCGTCCCTTCGGCGAGGAAGCTCTCCGCCATAATCCCGGCAATAGCGGTGGATCCATCGCGGATCTGCTGGCAGATATTGGCGCACACTTCCAGTTGACGGCGATGCTGCTTCTGACAGTTGCCGTGGCTGAAGTCGACGACCAGTTGCTCAGGGAGATCGAATTCCCGTAGCGCTTCACCGGCGGCGGCGATATCCGCTGCATGATAATTTGGCCGTTTACCGCCGCGCATAATGATATGGCCGTACGGGTTACCGCTGGTCTGGTAGATGGTCATCTGGCCCTGTTTATCCGGCGACAGGAACATATGGCTGGCGCGCGAAGCGCGTATCGCGTCGACCGCGATACGGGTGTTGCCGTCGGTACCGTTTTTAAAACCAACCGGGCAGGAGAGCGCCGAGGCCATCTCGCGGTGGATTTGACTTTCGGTGGTGCGCGCGCCGATGGCGCCCCAGCTAATCAGATCGGCAATAAACTGCCCGGTCACCATATCCAGGAATTCGGTGGCGGTGGGGATACCCAGCTCGTTGACCTGCAGCAGCAGACGACGCGCCAGTTCGATACCGTGGTTGACCCGGTAGCTGCCGTTGAGGTCAGGGTCGGAAATGAGTCCTTTCCAGCCCACGACGGTGCGCGGTTTTTCGAAATAGGTGCGCATGACAATTTCCAGCTGCGGCTGGTAACGTTCGCGCATGCCCTGCAGGCGGCGCGCATATTCCAGCGCCGCTTCGGGGTCGTGAATGGAGCAGGGGCCGATAATCACCAGCAGGCGGCGGTCTTCGCCGTTGAGGATTTTTTCAATCCGCCGGCGGGAGGCGGAGACGTGGGCGGCAACCTCGGCCGTCACGGGATGGCGCTGCGCCAGTTCCGCGGGCGTTACCAGGCTTTCAATGCGCGCGGTACGCAATTCGTCTGTTTTATTCATTGGGGTCTCAAAAATCTGTTTCTTCCGCGGCGAAAATGCCGGGAAGTGATGCGCATCACGATAAACCAATCCCTGCTTATTGCAAGAGCAGGGCATGATCCTGTATAGGCCACGAGCGATAGCATAAACAAATTTTCAATAATGTACTAGTGTGTTAGTACATTCTGCGATTAAGCCCCATGATATCCATGATTTTGGTAGCAATTTCCTCTACCGAATAGTTGGTACTGTTAAGGCAGGGGATCTTGTTTTTGCGATACAGCGCTTCGACTTCGGTTACTTCCATACGGCACTGGCGCAGCGAGGCGTAACGGCTGTTTTCCCGGCGCTCTTCGCGGATTGCCGCCAGTCGCTCCGGGTTAATCGTCAGGCCGAACATCTTGTGCTGCAGCGGCTTTAACGAGGCCGGGAGAACCAGATTGTCCATATCGTCGGCGATAAAGGGGTAGTTAGCGGCGCGAATGCCATACTGCATTGCCAGATACAGGCTGGTCGGCGTTTTGCCGCAGCGCGATACGCCGAGCAGGATCACCTGCGCCTGATCGAGATTACGCAGCGAAATGCCGTCGTCATGGGCGAGCGTGTAATCGATGGCGGCGATACGCGCATCGTATTTAATCAGGTTACCGGGGTTCAGGCCGTGGGTGCGGTGAGCCACCGGCGTGGGATCCAGATGTAACTCTTGCTGCAGCGGGGCCACCAGCGCCTGCACGATATCCTGACAAAAACCCTCGCTTTGCAAAATAATGTCGCGAATTTCGGGGATAACGATGGAATAGAAGACCAGCGGGCGGATGCCGGTTTGTTGATAAATGGCATCGATTTGTTCTTTTACCGCCCGGGCGCGGCTGACGTTTTCAACAAACGGCAACGTCACGCTACTGATGGCCACCGGGAATTGCGACATTACCGCATGACCTAAAACTTCCGCCGTAATAGCGGTACCGTCAGAAATATAAAATACGTGGCGATCTACAGCACTGTCCATTTTGACCATCCGGTATAATTATCTAAAAGCAGAGTAAATTTAAGCACAGAGCTTTAACCTTTGTCTCACTTTAAAAAATGAAACGCTATTTTTGTTTTTAATGAAATGGCAGGTTCAGTTTCGGGTTTTGCACACTATTTGTATCAAATGTCAATAGAATCCATTTTAATCATATAGTTAGGGAATTCCGGAAAACAATCCTAAAAACAGAAAATTAATTTGCTTGAACGATTCACCGTTTTTTTCAGCGGCATAAATATGTCAGGATGAATACCGTAGTCGATCGTGTGTTTTCTATAATTTGTATTAAATCACAAAAGGATTGTCTCGATGTCCAACAATGGCTCGTCACCGCTGGTGCTTTGGTATAACCAACTCGGCATGAATGATGTAGACAGAGTTGGGGGCAAAAATGCCTCCCTTGGTGAAATGATTACTAACCTGTCCGGTATGGGTGTCTCCGTACCAAACGGGTTCGCCACCACCGCTGATGCTTTCGATCAGTTCCTGGACCAAAGCGGCGTTAACCAGCGCATTTATGCACTGCTGGATGAAACCGACATTGACGACGTTTCCGCATTAGCGAAAGCGGGCGCGCAGATCCGTCAATGGATCATCGACACCCCCTTCCAGAGCGAACTGGAAAACGCGATTCGCGAAGCTTATGACCTGCTGTCCGCCGATGACGCCGAGGCCTCGTTCGCCGTTCGCTCTTCGGCGACGGCGGAAGATATGCCGGATGCTTCCTTCGCCGGCCAGCAAGAGACATTCCTCAACGTGCAGGGCTTTGACGCCGTGCTCGTTGCCGTGAAGCACGTCTTTGCTTCACTGTTTAACGATCGCGCGATCTCCTATCGCGTGCATCAGGGTTACGATCACCGCGGCGTGGCGCTATCCGCCGGGGTGCAGAGGATGGTGCGCTCCGATCTGGCCTCCTCCGGCGTGATGTTCTCCATCGATACCGAGTCCGGTTTCGACCAGGTGGTGTTTATCACCTCGGCGTGGGGGCTTGGAGAGATGGTGGTGCAGGGCGCGGTGAACCCCGACGAATTTTACGTCCATAAACCGACCCTGGCGGCTAATCGCCCGGCTATCGTGCGCCGTACCATGGGGTCGAAAAAAATCCGCATGGTTTACGCGCCGACTCAGGAACACGGCAAGCAGGTGCGCATCGAAGATGTGCCGCAGGCGCAGCGCGATGTTTTCTCGTTAACCAACGAGGAAGTGGAAGAGCTGGCGAAGCAGGCGGTGCAGATCGAGAAGCACTATGGTCGCCCGATGGATATCGAGTGGGCGAAAGATGGCCACACCGGTAAGCTGTTTATCGTCCAGGCGCGTCCGGAAACGGTACGTTCGCGCGGTCAGGTGATGGAGCGTTATACCCTCCATGCCCAGGGGCAGATCATCGCCGAAGGGCGAGCTATCGGCCACCGCATCGGCGCCGGCCCGGTTAAGGTTATTCACGATATCAGTGAGATGAACCGCATTGAGCCCGGCGACGTGCTGGTCACCGACATGACCGACCCGGATTGGGAACCGATCATGAAGAAAGCCTCGGCGATCGTCACCAACCGCGGCGGACGTACCTGCCACGCGGCGATTATCGCCCGCGAGCTGGGGATCCCGGCGGTGGTCGGCTGCGGCGATGCAACCGATCGCATCCAGGAAAACCAGAACGTCACCGTCTCCTGCGCCGAAGGCGACACCGGCTACGTCTACGCAGAGCTACTGGACTTCAGCGTGAAGAGCTCCAGCGTCGGCGAGATGCCGAACCTGCCGCTGAAGGTGATGATGAACGTCGGCAACCCGGATCGCGCCTTTGACTTCGCCTGCCTGCCGAATGAAGGCGTGGGGCTGGCGCGGCTGGAATTTATCATTAACCGCATGATTGGCGTTCACCCGCGCGCGCTGCTGGAATTTGACGACCAGGAGCCGGGCCTGCAGAACGAAATCCGCGAGCTGATGAAAGGCTACGATTCGCCGAGAGAGTTCTACGTTGGCCGCCTGACCGAAGGGATCGCTACCCTTGGCGCCGCCTTCTACCCGAAACGCGTCATCGTGCGTTTGTCCGACTTTAAATCTAACGAATACGCCAACCTGGTGGGCGGCGAGCGTTACGAGCCGGAAGAAGAGAACCCGATGCTTGGCTTCCGCGGCGCCGGACGCTACGTTTCAGAAAGCTTCCGCGATTGCTTCGCGCTGGAGTGTGAAGCGATGAAACGCGTGCGTAACGACATGGGCCTGACCAACGTGGAAGTGATGGTGCCGTTCGTACGTACCGTCGCGCAGGCGAAAGCGGTGGTTGAAGAGCTGGAACGTCAGGGGCTCAAGCGCGGCGAGAACGGGCTGAAGATCATTATGATGTGCGAAATCCCGTCGAACGCGCTGCTGGCGGAGCAGTTCCTCGAGTATTTCGATGGCTTCTCGATCGGTTCGAACGACATGACGCAGCTGGCGCTGGGTCTCGATCGCGACTCCGGCGTTGTGTCTGAGCTGTTTGATGAACGCAACGACGCGGTGAAAGCGCTGCTGTCGATGGCCATCCGCGCGGCGAAAAAACAGGGCAAATACGTGGGCATCTGCGGCCAGGGGCCGTCCGACCACGAAGACTTTGCCGCCTGGCTGATGGAAGAGGGGATCGATAGCCTGTCCCTGAACCCGGATACCGTGGTGCAAACCTGGTTAGGTCTGGCTGAACTGAATAAATAAGTTCAACGCGGATAGCCCAATCCCTGGCAGAAATGCCGGGGATTTTTTTTGCCTTCAGCAACGTTGCGTTTTTTGATTTTGACGTAAAAAAAAGCCCATCGTGGGAGATGGGCAAAGACTACACACAGCAATTCGTTGTTTCACTCAGGGGATTTCCATGCTTATAAATCAATATCTTGATCTATAACCGTGGGCTAATAGTAGGCATCAGGGCTGTTGACGTCGATCGGATTCTTCTCAATAGTTAAATCAGTGTGAAGAATATGAGAGGTAAATATCGAGCTGGAACATGAATATGCCGGAAGTGGCGGGGGATTGATAAATTTAGCTTAAGTTTAAGGCGGGTTTCCCCGCCTTTCTGTTACTTTTCGCTTTTGTTATGGCTGGCATTAAGTTCGGCGAGCTCCGCCAGAACCAGATCCGGGTCCAGCGGCGGCGGCGGTACTTCTTGCACCCAGGCGTCGTAAAGGCGCCAGGAGACGGCCAGCAGCACCGGACCGATAAACAGGCCAATCATGCCGAAGGCGATCAGGCCGCCGATAACGCCGGAGAGGATCAGAATCATCGGCAGGTCGGCTCCCATGCGAATCAGCACCGGGCGAATCACGTTATCCATCGTACCCACCACGCAGCTCCATACCAGCAGCACCGTGCCCCAGGTCGTATCGCCGGTCCAGTACAGCCAGATAATCGACGGCACCAGCACGATAAGCGGCCCCAGCTGTACCAGACAGGTGAAAATCATCACCACGGTCAACAGCGCGGCGTAAGGTACGCCGCTTATCGCCAGCCCGATACCGCCAAGAACCGCCTGCGCCAGCGCGGTGACAACCACGCCCAGCGCCACGGCGCGTACCGCCTGTCCGGCTAGGACCACCGCAGCATCGCCACGCTTTGAGGCCAGACGGGTCGCGAAGTAGCGGAAACCATAGGCGACCCGCTCGCCGCGCCAGTAAAGCAGGGCGCTGAACAATAGCATCAGTCCGCAGTAAACCAGCAGTTTACCAATATGCGCCGCCTGGCCGACAAACCAGGTGGTGGTGGCGCCGATATAAGGGCGGACCTTGGCCATAATCGCCGCGCCGCCCATCTCCAGCAGGCTATGCCAGGCGGAATAGAGTTTATCGCCGATCAGCGGAATCGAGTTCAGCCAGGCGAAATCCGGCAGCGTTACCTGGCCGGTACTGACGATTTTAATCAGCGGGGCGCTATTATCGACCAGGCTATTCACCAGTAAGGCAATGGGAATGACGAATAGTAAAAACAGCAGTAGCGTCATCACCAGCACCGCCAGCGAGCGCTTGCCAAACAGCAGCTTTTGCAGACGCAGCAGCACCGGCCAGGTGGCGATGACCACGGTACCGGCCCAGGCAAAAGAGAGAATAAATGGTTGCACAACCCACAGGCAGGAAATAATTATCAGGGACAAAAACAGCACCGACAGCAGAATTTGCGGTATGTCCCGGGGCTGATGTTGGTTAATCATAGAGAAAATTTACCTTTCCAGTCGCGTCTCAATGCTGACGCAGCGTAATTCCATGTACAGATAATAATATCAATAATTTCGCGCGCCTGATTTTGCCCGTAAATCTCGTGGGCGGATATGAAAAAAATGTGATAAAAAGTTGAGTGCGCCACGCAAACGTTTAATTTGCGCATTATTACATCTTCTAAACACAACATATTCAGGCAGGGTCAAGCGTCATGATCCCACAGATTTCTCAAGCGCCGGGCGTCGTTCAGCTGGTGCTGAATTTTTTGCAAGTACTGGAGCAACAAGGTTTCACCGGCGATACCGCCACCAGCTATGCCGACCGGCTCACCATGGCGACAGATAACAGCGTCTATCAGCTGTTGCCGGACGCCATTCTGTTTCCCCGTTCCACCGCAGACGTCGCTTTACTGGCGCGGCTGGCGGCGGAGCCACGCTTTAAATCGCTGATTTTTACCCCACGCGGCGGTGGTACCGGCACCAATGGTCAAGCGCTGAACGCGGGGATTATCGTCGATATGTCGCGCTATATGAACCGTATTATCGAAATCAATCCTGAAGAGGGTTGGGTACGGGTCGAAGCCGGGGTAATCAAAGACCAGCTTAACCAGTTTCTTAAGCCCTACGGCTATTTCTTCGCCCCAGAGCTGTCGACCAGTAACCGCGCGACGCTCGGCGGAATGATCAATACCGATGCCTCCGGACAGGGGTCATTGGTCTACGGTAAAACCTCCGATCATGTGCTTGGTGTGCGATCGGTGCTCATGGGCGGCGATATCCTTGATACCTTACCCATTCCCGCCGCGCTGGCGGAAACGCTGGGGCGCGAGCAGTCAGCGATTGGCCGCATCTACCGTACCGTCTATCAGCGCTGCAAAGCGCAGCGTCAGCTGATCCTTGATAAATTCCCGAAACTGAACCGCTTCCTGACCGGCTACGATTTGCGTCATGTGTTCAATGATGAGATGAGCGAGTTCGACCTGACGCGCATTCTGACCGGCTCCGAAGGCACGCTGGCATTTATCACCGAAGCGCGGCTCGATATTACGCGTCTGCCGAAGGTGCGCCGCTTGGTTAACGTCAAGTATGACTCCTTTGATTCGGCGCTACGTAACGCGCCTTTCATGGTTGAAGCGAAGGCGCTGTCGGTGGAGACCGTCGACTCGAAGGTGCTTAATCTGGCGCGAGAAGATATCGTCTGGCACTCGGTAAGCGAATTGATCGCCGATGTGCCGGATAAAGAGATGCTGGGGCTCAATATCGTTGAGTTTGCCGGTGATGATGCTGAATTAATAGACGGTCAGGTTTCCACCCTGTGTCAGCGTCTTGATGAGCTCATGTCGCAGGGCGCCGCAGGAGTGATTGGCTGGCAGGTCTGTCATGAACTGGATGGCGTCGAGCGCATCTATGCCATGCGTAAAAAGGCGGTTGGTCTGCTGGGCAACGCCAAAGGCGCCGCTAAACCGATTCCTTTTGCTGAAGATACCTGCGTGCCGCCTGAGCATCTGGCGGATTACATCACCGAGTTTCGCGCTTTACTCGACGGACATGGCCTGAGCTACGGCATGTTTGGACACGTCGATGCCGGTGTGCTGCACGTTCGTCCGGCGTTGGACATGTGCGACCCGCAGCAGGAGGTGCTGATGAAGCAGATCTCCGATGAGGTGGTGGCGTTGACGGCCAAATATGGCGGCCTGCTGTGGGGCGAACACGGTAAAGGGTTCCGCGCCGAGTACAGTCCGGCCTTTTTTGGCGAGGAGTTATATAGCGAACTGCGTAAAGTGAAAGCGGCATTTGATCCGGATAACCGATTGAATCCGGGGAAAATTTGCCCACCGGAAGGCGTCGATGCGCCGATGATGAAAGTCGATGCGGTGAAACGCGGCACCTACGATCGCCAAATTCCCATTGCCGTGCGTAGCGCCTGGCGCGGCGCGATGGAGTGTAATGGTAACGGTCTGTGCTTTAACTTCGATGTAAAAAGCCCGATGTGTCCGTCAATGAAGGTCAGCAACCAGCGCATCCATTCGCCGAAAGGCCGCGCGACGCTGGTGCGTGAATGGTTACGCCTGCTGGCTGACCGTGGTATCGATCCGAACAAGCTGGAGCAAGAGCTTCCGGAAAAAGGCGTGAGCCTGCGCGCCCTGATCGAGCGTACTCGCAATAGCTGGCATGCGCGTAAAGGCGAATATGATTTCTCGCATGAAGTGAAAGAGGCGATGTCCGGCTGCCTGGCCTGTAAGGCCTGTTCAACCCAGTGTCCGATTAAGATCGACGTGCCGGAATTCCGTTCCCGCTTCCTGCAGCTATATCACAGCCGCTACCTACGACCGGTACGCGATCATCTGGTGGCGACGGTCGAGTCCTACGCGCCGCTGATGGCCCAGGCGCCGAAAACATTCAACTTCTTTATCAATCAGCCGTGGATGCGCAAGCTGTCGGAAAAACATATCGGCATGGTCGATCTGCCGCTGCTCTCCGTACCGTCGCTCAAGCAGCAGTTGGCAGGCCACCGCTCCGCCAATACCACGCTTGAGGATCTGGAAGCGATGAGCGTCGACCAGCGTGCGAAGAGGGTGCTGGTGGTACAGGATCCGTTTACCAGCTACTACGAAGCGCAGGTGGTAGCTGACTTTGTCCGCCTGATTGAAAAAGTCGGCTATCAGCCGGTGCTGTTGCCGTTCTCACCGAACGGTAAAGCGCAGCATATCAAAGGGTTCCTGACGCGCTTTGCGCGTACCGCGCAGAAAACTGCTGATTTTCTCAACCGCGTAGCGCGGCTGGATATACCAATGGTTGGCGTCGACCCGGCGCTGGTGCTTTGCTATCGCGATGAATATAACCAGACGCTGGGCGAGAAACGCGGCGATTTTCGCGTGATGTTGGTGCATGAATGGCTGACCCAGGCGATAGCGCCATCGGCCGGCCAGGACAACAGCGGCGAACCCTGGTATCTGTTTGGTCACTGTACGGAAGTGACGGCGCTACCGGCCGCGCCCAAACAGTGGGCAGAGATCTTTGCCCGTTTTGGGGCGAAAATGGAGTATATCAGTACGGGTTGCTGCGGCATGGCGGGTACCTACGGGCACGAAGTGAAAAACCATGCCAACTCGCTGGCGATTTACGCGCTTTCCTGGCAGCAGGCGATGGCGCGTTTACCGCGTCATCGCTGTCTGGCCACCGGCTATTCCTGCCGAAGCCAGGTGAAGCGTATCGAAGGTAGCGGGGTTCGCCACCCGCTGCAGGCACTGCTGGAGATTGTGGGATGATTTGGAAACGTCAGGCTTCGCTAGCGCAGCTTAACGCGATGGGCGAGGGGAACATGGTGGGTCTGCTGGATATTCAGTTTGTGGCCATCAACGATAACGCCATTGAAGCAACAATGCCGGTTGATCACCGTACGCATCAGCCATTTGGCCTGCTCCACGGTGGCGCATCGGTGGTTCTTGCGGAAACGCTGGGTTCGGTTGCGGGCTATTTGTGTACCGAAGGGGAACAGAAAGTGGTCGGCCTGGAAGTGAATGCCAACCATATTCGTTCAGTGCGCAGTGGGCGGGTGCGTGGGGTTTGTACCGCGCTGCATGTGGGGTCGCGCCATCAGGTGTGGCAAATCGATATCTCCGATGAGCAGGGGCGTTTGTGCTGCTCATCACGGCTGACCACCGCGGTGGTGTAACAGTATTTCAGGGGATGCATTAGCATCCCCTGATTGTTTATTGCGTGTCGTCCTTGATGACATCGCTGGCGCCGTTTTTCTGCACCGAGGCGATACCCTTTTTCGCCGCATCTTTCGATGAGTACATCTCGCTGGTGGCGATGGTCTCGTGGTTATCGGCCTTCAGCAGAAAATACCACGGCTGCGAGACGTTCTTATCAGACTTTTTCAGTACGTAATATCCCATTTCTCACTCCTTCGGCGTTGATGAGCACTGAATAATCTGTAGACCATGGCTAACGCTACGGCAAGCAATCATCCAATAAATATATATTTGTTAAATCATTCGTTGTAATTATGCTACTATTTTAATTACGAATTACATTCACGGTAACAAAGAGGACGGAGTTAACCATGGGTATCATTTCCTGGATCATTTTTGGTTTGATCGCTGGTATTTTGGCTAAGTGGATTATGCCGGGCAAAGACGGCGGTGGATTTATTGTCACCGTGATCCTCGGTATTATCGGTGCGGTAGTTGGTGGCTGGATCAGTACCTTATTCGGCTTTGGCAAAGTTGACGGTTTTAACTTCGGTAGCTTTGTCGTGGCGGTAATTGGCGCACTTGTTGTGCTGTTTATCTACCGTAAAGTGAGGAGTTAATACGCCAGGCGTACATTGACTCTGAGAAAGTAAGCCGCCGTGAACCACGGCGGTTTTTTTATGCCTGCGACACAAAAAAAGCCCGCAGGATACCCGCGGGCGAACCCATTTTGGCAAATTTTTTCGGCTGCCTCCTGACAAAGGGCGTAAACACCGTTTTGCCGGATGGTAAGGCGCAGCCTGACCGCTTCCCGGCTGGAGAAGCAGTGAGGTAATTTTATGTCCAATTCAGGGGGAAAATAAGCTGACAAAAACAGTAGGGGCCGCGCTTATTCCAGCAACACGCTCATCACCAATAGCACAACCATGCACATCGACATAATACTGATATCAATCATCCTGTACGACACTCGCTCACGAAAACGATAGCCCGGCCTTGCACCGGTAAGTATTCACAAAGGAGAGGGATTGTACATGAGTAAACGCTGTCTTAACCAACCCTGCTTTTAAGAATTAACCGATCACATCACAAAACGTGAACGTTCTATTACTCGTCAGCAGCACCGATTGGCACTTTGGCGAAAACCTGTAGTCGGGCTTCGGATGCGTAAAATGGAATCAGCAGAAAAGCTAAACCTGCGCCACCGGTTGCATACTGCACTGCCAGGTCGGCGCTGTGGGTGATAAATATTTGATGTCCACCCCAGCTACAGCCTACGCTCATATCCGGCGTACAGTTTTTCCATTTACTCAGTAACTCGCCACTTTTCGTCAGGTATAAGTACTTCGTGTCCGAACCCGATGGCGGCGTCGCGGATTCGGCTAACAAGATGAACGTTTGAGTGCTTACTACTTTCCCTTGCCCGTCTAACGATGAGGCTTGTAGCGTTGCGGTGGGGTAATTGAAGCGTAATTCAATGCTTGCGGCATTTTTGTCACTGACGTAAAAAACCTGCGTTAAATTATCCGCCCCCCAATATTTTCCACCGCTGGATTGCAGCGGTTTTATCTTAAATCGGTATACGTTCCGCTTGCGTATATCCTGGCGCTGGGAGTATTCGGCATTGTATTGCGCGCTTTGCGGCGCGTTAACCGAGCAGCCGGTAAGTAACCCTATTAATAGTAATGCTGAAAATTTACGCACTCTTTTTCCCGTCCATCATTCATATACTGCTGACGGTCGATTATGCCCGTTATGACAAACGATAAAAAATACAGAACGCTACCAAACCCGGTAGGTCGTTGCATCTCGCACTATCTGACATATGCTTAAAATAAGCATGTGCCATGCTTGTTATCAGATGCTGGGATAGAGGGGAAGATATGACGATTACGCTGTGCAAAGCTTGTGGTACCTCCTATGAATTTAGCGGAGGCCCTGCGCAACATTGCCCGATATGTGAAGACGAGCGTCAATTTGTTCCTGTGGGCGGGCAGCAGTGGATTGCGTTAAATAAGCTCACCGCATCGCATAACAATAAATGGCAGCAGCATAGCAGTGGGCTTTTTAGCATTCGCACCATCCCCAGTTTTGCCATTGATCAGCGCGCATTTCTGCTGCGTACGCCGCAGGGCAATATTCTGTGGGACTGTATCGCCAACCTCGATGAGGCGACCAAAACGCTGGTTTCCGCGCTAGGTGGGCTGAAGGCTATCGCCATCTCGCATCCGCATTATTACAGCTGTATGCAGGATTGGGCGGCGGAATTCAAGGCGCCAATCTATCTGCATGGGGATGACCGGCAGTGGATCATGCGTGATAGCCCGTGGATCAGCTTATGGGAGGGCGAAACTCTACAACTGACCGCTGGCGTCAGCTTGATTCGTCTGGGCGGGCACTTCGCCGGCGGCAGCGTGCTTCACTGGGCACAGGATGACGGTCTGTTATTATCCGGCGATATAGTTCAGGTGGCGCCCGGAGCTAACGCCGTTTCTTTCATGTGGAGCTACCCCAATATGCTGCCGCTGCCGGCTGCTACCGTGAGTGATATCATTCGACGTCTCGACGAGCTGAAGTTTAGCCAAATCTACGGCGCGTTTGAAGGACGGGAGATTCTGGTTAATGCGCAAGAAATCGTACGTCAATCGGGGAAAAAGTATGTGGCATGTTTGGCCCGAAATGGCGCCGATCTTTAATATTAAATCTTAACGTCATGGGAATCTATGCCTTAGAGATAGATATGTGCTGAAATTCGGTCCTTTTGGCCTAATTGGAATGGAAAAATAAACAACACTTATTAACCACTACATTTATATCGGTATATAATGAGGGGTTATTGAGGTTTTTAATGTTCAATGAATTCTTACGATATAAATAAGCTCTCAATTAGGAATTTACTTAACGACATAAAAAACAAAATGCCATATGAATAACTGTTTTGCTTATTTTAATTTCAGTTATCTTAAGGTGGCATTTATCGTGGTTAGGGAAAGAGATTTATCATTTGATAGCGTAAAAGGGGTGCTGATTATCCTTGTGATTATTGGGCATATTCTACCCGGTAGTGATAGCGAAGGAGTCAGAGGACTCATTTATTATTTTCACATGCCTCTATTTTTGGCAGTTACAGGTTATTTTATTAAAACTAAAGCTCTTGAGGTTAAATGGTCAGAGTTATTAAATCGCTATAAGTTCAGGATGATATTACCATACGTAGTGGCTTTTATAGTTTATACTTTGTGCCACTGTCTGTTTTCTATTGGTATAGAGAACCTGGAATTAAAAGATGTAATATGGCTAATACTTCACCCTTATTATCATTTATGGTATATACCTGCTGTGTTAATATTTATTGCGTATACTAGAATCATCAAGGGTAATATCATAGCTATTTATATCATTTTTGCTTTATCGTCAATAATATCAATTCTTTGGCACGGGGCCGATAACTTAGTTGATAATTTATTCCCATCGGTTAAATACCTTGGAGATAAGAGGTTTTATAACTATTACTCTTTCTTCTTACTAGGCTATATTATTGGAAGCATTAATGTAACTGTTAAATGGTATATATCAGTAATAATATGTCTGCTGATGGTGTTTATTAACAGGATGGTTGCTTTTTCACCAAGCATGGGGGCGGTAAATTGGTATATTTTCAATGTGTTCTTGATCTTTTTTGTTATCGCACTTTGTCAGCATAAATACTTCCTTGTAAACCGATTTTTGGTTAGTCTCGGTCAGACCTCGTTACCAGTTTATCTTTGGCACGTTGGTGGTATTTTTATCGCTGGAGAAATAATGAATGATTCAGGTGTTGCGTACTATGTAATGGCATTATTTTTTGTGCTTATGCTTATATGGATCTCAATCAGTCAGCGGGGCAAGTATCCTCTGTTGAATAAATATTTTTATGGAGAACCATCAAAAGCGAAGTGAGCAAGTTAAGCGAATAGTGCATCCCTTTTTATGTCAACATGCCCCTGTCATGGGGCATAACTGTTTTTTATGCAGGGTGACAATTTGATACAAATGAAGAAATATTATCTAGAGTATCAATATTTTTTTTTGAAAGTGTCTTTTTGTTTTTTCTGATCCTTTATATAGGAAATGAAAACAGCAATAGCAAGTAGCAAAAGAATTATCACAATAATAACGAAAAATAAATTTTCCATTTGAGATATCCTCAGGAATGAAGATCGGTAATTTTATTGTTATGAGGAAGAATCTACATCTACACCAGGAAAAATCCTAGTGAAAAACACACTTCAGATAACAAAAAGTATAACTGAATGATGGTTGTTAATTGAGGTGGCATATAATTCCGAAATCCAGCGGCAGAAGCGCTATTTTCTATAGCTAATTACTATTATTTTTCACTTTGATGACATCCTGATGGCGCAAGCGATGCTAATCCTGGCGCTGGCAAGGAAGCTGCCTGTTGCTACCACATAGACGGGTCATTTGCCTATCTAATAAATAGGTATTTTCGATACATCTTTTTTCATTGCCGCTTTGCCTAAATCTTTTCCCTGATAATTTATTATTTATCATTGAGTTAGATGAAGAAAATGCTGCCTGATAACCCCTCTGCCAGGGTCTATGCTTATAGAAAAGCCCAGGAATGGGCGAAATGGACGAATACCCCTGCTATGGCAGGGTTGAAGTGATAATCATTATCACTAACATGAGGGTATGGCCCGATAGCGGCAATCGATGAGGTAGAGCGATGGAACTACAAACAAACACCTTTAATCCCGACGATTTCAACTGGCAGGGGCTCACGATGACCCCCGCTGCGGCGGCCCATATCCGCGAACTGATGCATAAACAGCCGGATAAGCAGGGGCTGCGTCTGGGAATCAAAACCAGCGGTTGCGCCGGTTTTGGCTACGTGCTGGAAATGATTGCCGAACCGGCGGACGACGACCTGCTGTTTGAGCACGACGGCGCGAAGCTGTTTGCGCCGCTGCAGGCGATGCCGTTCATTGACGGTACCGAACTGGATTATGTTCGCGAAGGTTTAAATGAAATATTCAAATTTCATAACCCGAAAGCGCAGCACGAATGCGGCTGTGGCGAAAGCTTCGGGGTGCAGGCGGAGTAACTATGTCTCGAAATACTGAAGCAACTGACGATGTCAAAAGCTGGACCGGCGGCCCGCTCAACTATAAAGAAGGCTTTTTTACCCAGCTACAAACCGATGAGCTGGCCAAAGGCATCAACGAAGAGGTGGTGCGCGCGATCTCCGCTCGTCGTAATGAACCGGAGTGGATGCTCGAATTTCGTCTCAACGCCTTTAGGGCGTGGCAGGAGATGGAAGAACCGCACTGGCTGAAAGCGCATTACGATAAGCTTAATTATCAGGATTACAGCTACTACTCGGCGCCATCCTGCGGCAACTGCGACGAGACCTGCGCCTCGGAGCCCGGCGCGGTGCAACAGACCGGGGCAAACACCTTCCTGACAAATGAAGTCGAGGAAGCCTTTAACCTGCTCGGGGTACCGGTACGCGAAGGCAAAGAAGTCGCGGTGGACGCTATTTTCGACTCGGTATCGGTGGCAACCACCTATCGCGAGAAGCTAGCGGAGCAGGGGATCATCTTCTGCTCCTTTGGCGAAGCGATTCACGATCATCCGGAACTGGTGAAAAAGTATCTCGGTACCGTAGTGCCGGGCAACGACAACTTCTTCGCTGCGCTGAACGCCGCGGTCGCTTCCGATGGCACCTTTATCTACGTGCCGAAAGGTGTGCGCTGTCCGATGGAGCTGTCGACCTATTTCCGCATCAACGCCGAGAAAACCGGCCAGTTTGAACGTACGATTCTGGTCGCCGACGAGGGTAGCTACGTGAGCTATATTGAAGGCTGCTCGGCGCCGGTACGCGACAGCTATCAGCTGCATGCGGCGGTGGTTGAAGTCATCATTCATAAAGATGCGGAAGTGAAGTACTCCACCGTGCAGAACTGGTTCCCCGGCGACAACAATACCGGCGGTATCCTTAATTTCGTCACCAAGCGCGCGCTGTGCGAAGGCGAAAACAGCAAGATGTCGTGGACCCAATCGGAAACCGGCTCAGCCATTACCTGGAAATACCCGAGCTGTATTCTGCGCGGCGATAACTCGATCGGCGAATTCTTCTCGGTGGCGCTGACAAGCGGCCATCAGCAGGCGGATACCGGGACCAAAATGATTCATATCGGCAAGAACACCCGTTCGACCATTATCTCGAAAGGGATCTCCGCCGGCCACAGCCAGAATAGCTATCGCGGGCTGGTCAAAATTATGCCGACCGCGACGAACGCCCGGAACTTCACCCAGTGCGATTCGATGCTGATCGGCCCGGACTGCGGGGCGCATACCTTCCCGTACGTCGAATGCCGCAATAACAGCGCCCAGCTGGAACACGAAGCCACCACCTCGCGGATTGGTGAAGACCAGCTGTTCTACTGCCTGCAGCGGGGTATTAGTGAAGATGACGCGATCTCGATGATCGTCAATGGATTCTGTAAGGACGTGTTCTCAGAATTGCCGCTGGAGTTCGCCGTCGAAGCGCAAAAATTGCTGGCTATTAGCCTTGAACATAGCGTCGGCTGATAATTAAGGAAAAAAGATGTTAAGTATTAAAGATTTGCAAGTCGCCGTTGAAGACAAAGAGATCCTGCGCGGGCTGAACCTTGAGGTACGCCCCGGTGAAGTCCACGCGATCATGGGCCCTAACGGCTCAGGGAAAAGTACGCTCTCGGCGACGCTCGCCGGACGGGAGGATTACGAAGTCACCGGCGGCAGCGTCGAGTTTAAGGGAAAAGACCTGCTCGAACTCGCCCCGGAGGATCGCGCCGGGGAGGGCATTTTTATGGCTTTCCAGTATCCGGTGGAAATCCCAGGCGTCAGTAATCAGTTTTTCCTGCAAACCGCGCTCAACGCCGTACGCGGCTATCGCGGCCTGGAGGCGCTGGATCGTTTCGATTTCCAGGATTTAATGGAAGAGAAGATCAAACTGCTGAAGATGCCGGAAGATCTGCTGACCCGTTCGGTGAACGTCGGTTTCTCCGGCGGCGAGAAAAAACGCAACGATATTCTGCAAATGGCGGTGCTTGAGCCTGAGCTGTGTATTCTGGATGAATCGGATTCCGGACTGGATATTGATGCCCTGAAGATTGTTTCGGAGGGGGTTAACTCGCTGCGTGACGGTAAACGCGCCTTTATTATCGTCACCCACTATCAGCGTATCCTTGATTACATCAAACCGGATTATGTCCACGTGCTGTATCAGGGGCGAATCGTCAAGTCGGGCGATTTCACTCTGGTTAAACAACTGGAGGAGCAGGGCTATGGCTGGCTTAGCGAACAGCAGTAACGCGCTGCAGCAGTGGCATCATCTGTTTGAAGCTCACGGCGAAGAACGCACGCCGCAGGCCAATCAGCATCTGCAACAGCTGTTGCGTCTGGGGTTGCCGACGCGCAAACATGAAAACTGGAAATACACCCCGCTGGATACGCTGCTAAGCGGCACATTTGTTGCGAGTCCGGCGACGCTCAGCGTGGCGCAGCGCGACGCGCTGGCGCTTAATCTCGATGCCTGGCGGATGGTGTTTATCGACGGCCGCTTCAGCCCGGCGCTCAGCGACGATCTCGCCGCTAGCGGTTTTGACGTTAGCGTTGATAACCAGCGCCAGCATTTGCCGGATGCGGTACAGCCGGAAGTGTTTCTTCATCTCACGGAAAGCCTGGCGCAGACGGTGACCCGCATCGGCGTAAAGCGCAATCAGCGTCCGGAGAAACCGCTGCTGCTGATGCATATTACCAGCGGACTGGCAGGCGACGAGCTTAATACCGCTCACTATCGCCATCATCTGGCGTTGGAGAGCGGGGCGCAGGCGACCATCATCGAACACTATACTAGCCTTGATGAGCAGCGGCATTTCACCGGCGGACGCCTGACCATGTCTGTCGCCGACAATGCCCATCTGCAGCATATCAAGCTGGCATTTGAAAATGGGCAAAGCTATCACTTCGCCCATAACGATCTGCTGCTTGGCCGCGATGCGTCGGCCTTCAGCAGCAGCTTCCTGCTGGGCGGCGCGGTGTTACGACACCATACCAGCACCCGTCTGGCTGGTGAAAACAGCAATCTGCGCATTAACTCGCTGGCGATGCCGGTGAAAAATGAGGTCTGCGACAGCCGTACCTGGCTCGATCATCGCGTTGGCTACTGCAACAGCCGTCAACTCCACAAAACCATCGTCAGCGATAAGGGGCGGGCGGTGTTTAATGGCCTGATTAACGTCGCTAAACACGCGCTGAAAACCGATGGTCAGATGACCAATAACAATCTGTTGTTGGGAAGGCTGGCGGAAGTCGATACCAAACCGCAGCTGGAAATTTACGCCGACGACGTCAAATGTAGCCACGGCGCCACCGTCGGACGTATTGATGACGAACAGCTGTTCTATCTGCGCTCGCGTGGTATCGATCAACAGGCGGCGCAGCAGATGATCCTTTACGCCTTCGCCGCCGAGCTTACTGAAGCCATTAGCGATGATGCGCTGAAACAACAGGTGCTGGCGCGTATTGGCAAGCGCCTGCCGGGAGGAGATGCATGACATTTTCAGTGGAACGCCTGCGCGCCGATTTCCCGGTGCTGAGCCGTGAGGTTAATGGTCAGCCGCTGGTCTATCTCGATAGCGCCGCCAGCGCGCAGAAACCGGAAGCGGTGATTAACGCAGAAGCCGAGTTTTACCGCCACGGTTACGCTGCCGTCCATCGTGGTATCCACACGCTGAGCGCCGAAGCGACGGCGCGGATGGAGCAGGTACGCCAGCAGGCGGCCGTTTTTCTTAATGCCCGTTCGCCGGAAGAGCTGGTATTCGTACGGGGTACCACCGAAGGCATCAACCTGGTAGCCAATAGCTGGGGCGGGGCTAACGTCGGGGCCGGCGATAATATCATCGTCAGCGAAATGGAACATCACGCCAATATCGTGCCGTGGCAGATGCTCTGCGCCCGCGTCGGCGCCGAGCTACGAGTGATCCCGCTCAACCAGGACGGAACCCTACAGCTCGATGTTATCCCTGGCCTGTTTGACGACCGCACCCGGCTGCTGGCGATAACCCAGGTGTCGAACGTGCTGGGGACGGAAAACCCGCTATTGGCGCTGATCCCGCTGGCGCATCAGCATGGCGCGAAGGTGCTGGTGGATGGCGCGCAGGCGGTGATGCATCACCCGGTGGATGTGCAGGCGCTGGATTGTGATTTTTACGTCTTCTCGGCGCATAAGCTGTACGGGCCGACCGGTATTGGCGTGCTATATGCCAAAGAAGCGTTGCTGCAGGAGATGCCGCCGTGGGAAGGGGGCGGGTCGATGATTGCTACCGTCAGCCTGAAGGAGGGCACCACCTGGGCGAAGGCGCCGTGGCGCTTTGAAGCCGGTACGCCGAATACCGGGGGAATTATCGGCCTCGGCGCCGCGCTGGACTATGTTAGCCAGATTGGGCTTGAGCAGATTGGCGAATATGAGCAGACATTAATGCGTTATGCCCTGCAGGAGCTGAAAAAGGTGCCGGATTTGACGCTTTACGGCCCGCAACATCGGTTGGGCGTCATCGCTTTTAATCTCGGGAAACATCATGCCTACGATGTCGGCAGTTTTCTTGATAACTACGGCATAGCGGTGCGCACCGGTCACCACTGCGCGATGCCGCTGATGGCGTTTTATCAGGTGCCGGCGATGTGCCGGGCGTCGCTGGCGATGTACAATACGATGGAAGAGGTGGATCGGCTTGTGGCCGGGCTGCAGCGGATCCACAAATTACTGGGTTAAAGGACGCGAATATGGCGGCATTACCAGACAAAGACAAATTGCTGCGCAACTTTTCTCGCTGCGCTAACTGGGAAGAGAAGTATCTCTACATCATTGAACTCGGCCAGCGCCTGGCGCCGCTCAACGCGGAAGAACACATCGTGCAGAACATTATTCAGGGCTGCCAAAGCCAGGTGTGGATTGTGATGGAGCAGGAGCCATCCGGCGTGATTACCCTACGCGGCGATAGCGATGCGGCGATCGTCAAAGGGCTGATTGCGGTGGTATTTATCCTTTACGACCGCATGACCGCGCAGGATATTAGCGAATTCGATGTGCGCCCGTGGTTTGAAAAAATGGCGTTGACCCAGCATCTTACCCCCTCCCGCTCGCAGGGCCTTGAAGCGATGATCCGCGCAATTCGCGCGAAAGCCGCAAATCTTAGCTAGAATAAATAGGTAGATTTCATTCTGTTACGTGCGACGAAGGCGAACGCTTTCGTCGCCGCGCAGATCCTGGCGTTTTATCAGCGAAAGAAGGAATCTCAGTATGAAACGCGCGTCTCTCATCACGATGACCCTTCTCGCAGCTCTGAGCGCGCAGCACGGCGCCTGGGCTGTCGATTATCCACTTCCCCCTGCCAACAGCCGTTTGATTGGCCAAAACCAATACTGGACGGTACAGGAAGGGGATCGCAACCTGCAGGCTATCGCCCGCCACTTCGACACGGCGGCGATGCTGATTCTTGAAGCCAACGATACGATTGCGCCGGTGCAGCCGAAGCCGGGCACACGGGTCTTAATCCCATCGCAGATGCTGCTGCCGGATGTCCCGCGTGAAGGCATTGTCGTCAACCTGGCCGAGCTCCGGCTGTACTATTTCCCGCCGGGGCAAAATCAGGTGCAGGTTTATCCGCTCGGCATTGGCCAGTTAGGGCTGGAAACGCCGGAGATGACCACCCGCGTCGGGCAGAAAATCCCTAACCCGACCTGGACGCCGACTGCCGGTATTCGCGCGCGCTCGCTGGAGAAGGGTATTAAGCTGCCGCCGGTGATCCCCGCCGGGCCCAATAACCCATTAGGCCGCTACGCGCTGCGACTGGCCTACGGTAACGGCGAGTATCTGATCCACGGTACCAACGCGCCTGATAGCGTCGGGCTACGGGTGAGTTCCGGCTGTATGCGAATGAACGCTGACGACATTAAGGCGCTGTTCAGCCAGGTCCGCGCGGGCACGCCGGTACGGATTATCAATCAGCCGGTGAAGTTTGCGGTAGAACCCGATGGTAAACGCTATGTAGAGGTCCACAGGCCGCTTTCGCAAACTGAAGGGGAAAATACCCGGACAATCTCTTACACGCTTCCTGCCGCGTTTCAGGCCTTTTCTGACGATAAAGCGGTGGATGACCTGCAGCTGAAAAAAGCGCTGTCGCGAAGAGCGGGATATCCGGTGGTGGTTTCTGAAGGGGCGGGCAGCGCTACGACCGAGCTGTCAGCGCAGAATAGCCAGCAGAATGACACTAAACTGACGCAGTAGGGTAAAACAACAGGCAAAAAAAATGGCGCACAATGTGCGCCATTTTTATTACCAGAACTCTTACTTACGGTAAGAGTGAGCCTGGTTGTCCAGACGCTGGTTAGCGCGAGCTGCGTCGTCTTTAGCAGCCTGAACGTCAGAACGCATTGCGTTCACGTCGTTGCTCAGCTGGTCAACTTTAGCGTTCAGAGTCTGAACGTCAGAAGACAGCTGATCGATTTTAGCATTGCTGGAGCAACCAGCCAGCAGAGTAGAACCCAGGATTACCGCGCCCAGTACCAGTTTAGTACGATTCATTATTAATACCCTCTAGATTGAGTTAATCTCCATGTAGCGTTACAAGTATTACACAAACTTTTTTGGGATGAGAATATTTTTTTTATCCGAATGCACTTATTTTTGATCGTTCGCTCAAAGAAGCATCGAATTCGTCGATTTGGTTTAAAAAGCGCTGTGAAAACAGAAGGCTTCCATCGGATTCATCTTAGATAATCTCTTATTAAATAGTAAAATCCGATTTGCATTTTTATTAAGAACAGCTAGGGAATGAATAAAAAAAAGCGCCCCAGAGGAGCGCTTTAAAAAAAGATAAAATAACCTGTAAATTATTACAGCACGTGCACGGAGGCTGTGTTGGTGGTGCCGCTTGGAACCAGCGCGCCAGAAACCATCACAACCACGTCGCCTTTACGCGCCAGGCCGCTCTGCAGCGCCAGCTCTTTACCCAGGTGGTAGAAATCATCAGTAGAGGCGATCTCTTTCACCAGCTGCGGTACCACGCCTTTGCTCAGGACTAACTGACGAGCGGTGGTTTCGTTGGTGGTCAACGCAAGGATAGTGGCGTCCGGGAAGTATTTACGCACGGCGCGTGCGGATTTACCGCCTTGGGTGGCGACGACAATCAGCGGCGCTTCAAGTTTCTCAGCGGTTTCAACTGCGCCGCGGCAAACCGCTTCGGTGATGCGCAGTTTACGGTTGTCGTTGTTGTAATCCAGACGGCTGGTCATCACGCGGTCGGTACGCTCGCAGATGGTCGCCATAATGGTAACGGCTTCCAGCGGGTATTTACCTTTCGCGGATTCGCCGGACAGCATAACGGCATCGGTGCCGTCGAGGATGGCGTTAGCGACGTCGCCTGCTTCAGCGCGGGTCGGACGTGGGTTTTTGATCATGGAATCCAGCATCTGGGTCGCGGTGATAACGACTTTGCGCGCGCGGATACATTTTTCGATGATCATCTTCTGCGCGAAGATAACTTCTTCAACCGGGATTTCAACACCCATATCACCACGAGCAACCATGATGCCGTCGGATGCTTCGAGGATTTCGTCGAAGTTGTTCAGGCCTTCCTGGTTTTCGATTTTAGAGATGATCTGGATGTTTTCGCCGCCGTGCGCCTTCAGGTGCTCGCGGATTTCAACCACGTCAGAACGCTTACGGATAAAGGAAGCGGCTACGAAATCAACGCCTTGCTCACAACCGAAGATCAGGTCCTGCTTGTCTTTTTCAGCCAGCGCCGGCAGAGCGATAGAGACGCCCGGCAGGTTAACGCCTTTGTTCTCGCCGAGGTCGCCGTTGTTCAGCACTTTACAGATAACTTTGTTACCTTCGATCGCGGTCACTTCCATGCCGATCAGACCATCGTCGACCAGCACGGTGTTGCCGACGCTCAGGTCGGTGGTGAAGCCTTCGTAGGTCACCGCAACGATTTCATTGTTGCCGACCACGGACTTGTCAGTGGTGAAGGTAAAGGTCTGGCCCGCTTTCAGGGAGACGTCGTTACCGCCTTCCAGCTTGATGGTGCGGATTTCCGGCCCTTTGGTGTCCAGCAGGATTGCGGCTTTCTTACCGGTTTTGTTCATCACATTGCGCAGGTTCTGGATGCGCTGACCGTGTTCCGCATAGTCGCCGTGAGAGAAGTTCAGACGCATGACGTTCATGCCCGCGTCCAGCATTTTGGTCAACATCTCTTCGGATTCGGTTTTCGGACCGATGGTGCAAACAATTTTGGTCTTTTTCATGACAGTCTTAGTCTTTAAGTTGTGAAGGATATGGAAATCTCGCTCCGAGGGCGCACTGCCGCGGAGTCAAACCTGTGTTACGAAAGTTGCAATGCCACGCTCTAAGGATAGGTGACAACAAAAGAGCGTGCAGAAGAATGTGTGCTGGCGGTTCAGCCCATGAAAAGTGGCAATGTTTTGTACGTTTTTTTGTGCAGTCCAATGCGCTGAAACCATTCAAGAAAGAATCGAGGCGCATTATACGCTGCCGAAACGAAAAAGGAAAATAAAAACGGCGTTTCATTTTTAGTGTGATTAATGTAACAAAATTCACACGATTCGCTCGCGAAGCTGCAACACACTTTTGCCGCTGCGGATCAGATTAAACGGTGTTTTATCATATTTACAAACCTATTAAAGGCAGTAAAACGCTTCATTGAGTGGAAAAAAATAGCGCAGTTTGCTTTATTATAAAATCGTATCAATAATGAATTGATTGATAATGATAATTTACGAGTCTTAATAATGGGAAATAAAGCGAAAGACGACGAGCTCTATCAGGAAATGTGCCGCGTAGTGGGTAAGGTGGTATTGGAAATGCGCGATCTTGGCCAACAGCCAAAACATATTGTTATCGCCGGTGTCGTACGCACCGCGCTGGCAAATAACAAAATTGAACGTTCAGCGCTGACCCGCGAGGCGATGGAAAGGGTGATTCACGCGTTATCGGGGCACTAAACGTCGCGCCCCAACATAAGCCGCGCTTAAGAGATTACGAACCTAATCACCGCTTTTACCGCGATTTCGCAGTGGTGCGAGACCATCTCTTCGTCGTCGATTTCTGGCAGCGGATCGTCGAGATACAGGCTGCTGAAAGTATAAAAATTCGATACCTGATAGAAGCTAAAACTACTGATCAGCCTATGCACGTCGCGCGCTTGCAGACCAGCCTGGAAAATCCCCTGTTGCTGGCCGCGTTGCAGAATATCTTCGATAATCGACAGCGCGGTACGGTTAAGCGGCTTCAGCTCTTCTGAACCTTTCAACCACTTGCCGCGCTGCATGTTTTCCATGCAGATAACCCGCATGTAGTCGGCGTGAGTGGCGTGATAGCGCACGCTCCATTTCACCAATTGCACCAGCGCCTCAACCGGCGGCAGGTGCTCCAACCCCAGCTGTTGCTCCGTTTCACGGATCCGTGCATAGACATGTTGCAGTACCGCCTGGTACAGCTGCTCTTTGCTCTTGAAGTAGTAGACCACCATGCGTTTGGTGGTTTGCGCCTCGATGGCGATCTGCTCCATACGCGCGCCGGGAAGGCCATATTCGGCAAACACGGTAATGGCGGCGGCGAAGATGCGCTCCTTCAGGGATTGTGCTTCATCATGAGCAATGAGGGACATAACGACTCCTTTTTCTGTGGAGACAAAAAATACACATATTGATCACAATTCAGCAACCAAATCTGGCGCCTGTGAACCAAATGATACATAGTCAGTGCTCATGTCGATTGATGACCCGAGGACTCTTATGTTGCGTTCCATCGCTACCGTTTCGATATCCGGTACTTTACCCGAAAAGCTGCATGCTATTGCTGCGGCCGGTTATCAGGGCGTTGAAATCTTTGAAAACGATCTGCTCTATTATACGGGCACGCCGCGTGATATTCGCAACCTTGCCGCTGAATTAGGGCTAAAAATCACGCTTTTTCAGCCCTTTCGCGATTTCGAGGGCGCCAGCCGCGCGCAGTTTGCCGCTAACCTGCAGCGGGCTAAGCGGAAATTCGCTCTGATGCATGAATTAGGCTGCAATACCATGCTGCTCTGTAGCAATGTCCAGCCGGACTGTTCCGGCGATATCGAACTACAGGTCGCCGACCTGCGCATGCTGGCCGATCTTGCCGAGCAGGAAGGGATCGTCATTGGCTACGAAGCGCTGGCGTGGGGAACCCACGTTAACCGCTGGCGTCAGGCATGGGAACGGGTGCAGCGGGTGAACAGCCCGGCGATGGGCATCGTCCTTGATAGCTTCCATATTCTGTCGCTCGGGGATGATCTACAAGGACTTGCCGAGGTGCCGGTTGAGAAAATCACCTTCCTGCAGCTGGCTGACGCGCCGTTGATGAAGATGGATGTTCTCGAATGGAGCCGTCATTTCCGCTGCTTCCCGGGCCAGGGGCAACTGCCGCTGGTGGATTTCGCCCGTGAACTGACCCTCTGCGGCTATCGCGGACCCTGGTCGCTGGAGATATTCAATGACGGCTTTCGCGCCTCACCCAACGGCGCCACGGCAAAAGATGGCTACCGGTCGTTGCTGTGGCTCGAGGAGCAGACCCATCGGCAGCTTGCCGATTGCGATGCGGCGTTATTTTCACCACCTGCGCTACCGCGCTATGACGGTCTGGAATTTATTGAGTTCGCCGCCAGTCCGGCGGAGTCTATCGCGCTTGGCCAGCGCCTGACGCAGTTGGGTTTTAAGCTCCAGGGCAAGCATCGGTCTAAGCAGGTTGCGCTCTGGTGCAATGGTGAGGCGCGGGTGATTGTTAACGCGCAGCCGCACAGCTGGGCCGACCATTTTCATCAGCGCCACGGCATCTCGTTGTGCGCAATGGCGCTGCGGGTAAACCGCAGCGCGCCGGTTGTGGAGCGCGCCCGCGCCTACGGTTATGCCACCTGGCAGGGGGATGCCGGGCCTAATGAGAGTTCGATCCCGGCGGTTTGCGCCCCGGATGGCAGCCTGATCTACCTGGTTGAAACCGGTGACGACATCTACGCCCGCGATTTTCATTTACAGGCAGCAGCGCCGCGCGACGATTACAGCGGTATTGACCATCTGGCGTTAGGCATGGAGGCCGACAGCCGCGACAACTGGATTATCTTTTTCCGTACGGTTTTCGGCTTCAGTCTCGAACATGAACAGACGCTGCCCGATCCATACGGCCTGGTACGCAGCCTGGCGGTTCATAGTCCGCAGGGCGATATCCGTCTGGCGCTGAATATTTCACAAAGTCGAGCCACGCAGATTGCGCGGTCGGTCGCCTGTTATCAGGGCGCCGGGCTACAGCACGCCGCTTTCGCCTGTCGCGATTTACCCGCAACGCTCGAAAGTCTGCCGCAGGCCGCGCTGAGCGCGCTGCCGATCCCGGCGAATTACTATGAGGATCTGCTGGCGCGCTTCGGTGGAGAGTCGCAGGTAGAGACGCTGCAACGCCTGCAAATTCTCTATGACCGTGACGCCCACGGCGGCGAATTCCTGCATCTCTATACCCGGCCATTCGCGGCGGGGCGCTTCTTCTTCGAATTAACCGAACGGCGCGACGGTTACGCCCAGTACGGCGCGGTGAATGCCGCTGTCCGCCTTTCGGCCATGCAGTACAGCTAAACGTAGCAAATGGTTCACAACACAACATCGCAAACACAATAACAACATTCATCTGTACTCAAGACAGGAAACGACTATGAATTCTTATAGCCATAACCAGGCGACGGCGGCGGATACCGCGACCACCGCGCCTCGCTCCCGGCGGCGTATCGGGATCCTGGCGCTGCTGGCCGTCGGCACGATGATTAACTATCTCGACCGCACGGTGCTTGGCATCGCCGCGCCGAGACTGACCGCCGAGCTCGGCATTGATGCCGCCATTATGGGAATTGTTTTTTCGGCCTTTGCGTGGACCTACGCGCTGGCGCAAATTCCCGGCGGTATTTTCCTCGATCGTTTCGGCAATAAGGTGACCTATTTCCTCTCATTGGCGCTGTGGTCGCTGTTCACCTTATTTCACGGTATGGCGATTGGCTTAAAAACGCTATTGCTGTGCCGCTTCGGTCTTGGCGTCAGTGAAGCGCCCTGTTTTCCGGTCAACAGCAGGGTAGTGAGTACCTGGTTTCCGCAGCAGGAGCGCGCGAAGGCCACGGCGGTCTACACCGTTGGCGAATATCTCGGGCTGGCCTGTTTCTCGCCGCTGCTGTTCTGGATTATGGGCAGCTTCGGCTGGCGCGCGCTGTTTATCAGCGTCGGGGTTGTTGGCATCCTGTTCGCGCTGGTCTGGTGGCGTTGCTACCGCGAACCCCATCAGGACAGTCGCCTGAGCGACAGTGAACGCGAACATATTCTTCGCGGCGGCGGGCTGGCTAGCGCGCAGCGGCAAAAAATCGCTTTTAGCTGGCCGCTGGTGCGCCAACTGTTGGCAAAACGACAGGTGATTGGCGCCAGCGTGGGTCAATTCGCTGGTAATACCGTGCTGGTCTTCTTTCTGACCTGGTTTCCAACCTACCTGGCGACCGAGCGCCACATGGCATGGTTGAAAGTGGGCTTCTTCGCCATCCTGCCGTTCCTCGCCGCGGCGGGAGGCGTGCTGTTTGGCGGCTGGCTCTCCGACAAGCTATTGAAAGCCACCGGTTCGGCCAATCTGGCGCGTAAGCTGCCTATCGTCGTCGGGCTGATGATGGCCAGCAGCATTATTTCCGCCAACTGGCTGCCGAGCGACCTGGCGGTGATCCTGATGATGTCTTTTGCCTTTTTCGGTCAGGGTATGGTTGGCCTCGGCTGGACGCTAATCTCCGATATCGCGCCGCAGGGGCTTGGCGGGATAACCGCCGGCATCTTTAATTTCTGCACCAATCTGGCGGGGATCCTCACGCCGCTGATTATCGGTTTTATCGTTGCCGCTTCCGGTAGTTTTTTCTACGCGCTGGTCTATATCGGCGGCGCGGCGCTGCTTGGCGTAGTGGCCTATCTGTTTATTCTTGGCGATGTCAAACGCATCGAACTTTCGCAGTAACGACAGGAGTAAGGCATGATCATTAGTGGTCATACGCGGCTGATAGCGCATCTTGGTTATCCGACCGCTAGTTTTAAAGCGCCGATGATTTATAACCCATGGCTGTCACATTGTGAGGCGGATGTCAAAGTGGTGCCGATGGGGGTGAAACCAGCGGATTACGCGGCGCTGGTGCCAGCGCTGTTTTCCATGACGAATATCGTCGGCGCGCTGGTCACCATGCCGCATAAAATGGCTACCTGCGGGCTGGTAGACCAGCTGAGCCCGACGGCGACAATCGCTGGCGCCTGTAATGCCATCCGTCGCGAAGTCGATGGCAGCCTGCGCGGCGATATGTTCGACGGCGAAGGTTTTGTGCTGGGGATTAAGCGCAAGGGCTTTCAACCACAAGGGGCGAGAGCGCTGGTGATCGGCTGCGGCGGCGTCGGCTCGGCGATTGCCGCGTCGCTGGCGGCCGCAGGGGTCAGTACCTTGACGCTGTTCGACACCTGTGAAGCCGCCGCCGAGGCGCTGGCGCAGCGGCTGCATCAGCACTATCCACGTCTGGAGCTCGTCCTGATGCAGCGCGATCCCATCGCGCAGGATCTGGTGGTCAACGCCACGCCGCTGGGTATGAAAGCGGATGACCCGCTACCGCTGGACGTTTCGCGCCTGTCGCCGCGCACCTGGGTTGGCGAGGTGGTGATGAGCGTTGAATACACTCCGCTACTGCGGGCGGCGCAGACGCTGGGGTGCCCGATTCAGCGCGGTACCGATATGCTATTCGAGATGATCCCGGCCTATCTCGAGTTCTTCCAGCTCCCGGTGGCGACGCCGGAACAACTGCGCGAACGGGCTGAAATTCGCTACTGAATCAGCAAAAAAGGCGTTACCCTAGCGTTATGTTTTTGTCTTTATAGCGATTCGTGTGATGACCACTTCATTGACGCTACTGGCGGCGGGAAGCCTGAAAAGCGCTTTCCTCCCGCTGCTGGCGCGATTTCAGCAGCTTAGCGGCATTCCTGTCGAGGCGCAGTTCGGCCCGGCCGGTCTGCTGCGCGAACGCATTGAAGGCGGTGAACGCTGCTCGCTGTTCGCCTGCGCTAATACCGAACACCCTCAGGCGCTGCTGCAGGCCGGGCTTGCGAAAAATTGCTGTTCGTTTGCCGCCAACCGGCTGATGCTGACCGCGCGCCGCACGCCTGACACCGATCGCGCTGACTGGCTGGCGTTGCTTCGCGACGGGCGACTGCGGCTGGCGACCTCCACGCCGGGCTGCGATCCCTCCGGTGATTACACATGGCAGCTTTTCGCTCGCCTTGAGGCCAGCTTTCCGGGGCTCGGACGGGCGTTGATGGCCCGGGCGCAGCAGCTGGTCGGCGGCCGGGCGTCGCTGACTGTGCCGTCGGGCATTACCGCTGGGGCGTGGCTGATTGGCGAAGACTTTGCCGATCTGTTTATCGGTTACGCCCACTATGCGGTTCAGATGACGGAGAGCGCGCAGTTTCGCACGTTACTCATTCCCGAGCCGTGGAATATACGCTGCGAATATCAACTGGCGGAAATTGAGGAAAGCGCCGCCGCGCGGCAGCTACGGCGCTTTATCACCGCGGAAGAAGGGCAGAACTTTCTGCGCGCGGCAGGTTTTTTGGCCGTTAACGATGGATAGTAAACTGCGGCGCCAGTAACGGCACCGCGCTACCGGGATGATGGATTTTGTGGACCGGCAGGCCGTAGGCGCGGCGCAGGTTTGTCTCGCTGAGCACTGCGAATGACTCTCCCGCCAGCCATTCGCCGCCGGGCAACAGCAGCAGGGTATGGCTGGCGACCTGCAGGGCGTGAGTCGGATCATGGGTGGTGAACATCACCGTGCGTTTCTGCCGATGAGCAAGGTCGCTAATCAGCTGTAACACAATCTGTTGATTGGCCAGATCCAGCGCTGAGCAAGGTTCATCTAACAGGATGTTCTGGCTGGCGCTGACCAGCGCGCGGGCTATGAGCGCCAACTGCTGCTGACCGCCGGACAGGGCGCGAAAAAGCTGATTGGCCAGCGCGGCGATCCCCAACTGCGCCAGCGCCTGTTGAACCTCCCGTTCATCTTCCGGCCCCGGCTGCGCGAACAGATCGACGTGGCGGGCGCGCCCCATCAGCACCACATCGCGCACTTGCCAGCCAAACGCCGGACGAAACGACTGCGGCACGATGGCGATGCCGCCTTCCACGCTAAATTTCCCGCCGAGCGGCGGCAGAACGCCGGTCAGGGTATCCAGTAGCGTGCTTTTACCGCGACCGTTGGCGCCCAGAATTGCCCAGATTTGCCCGTGACGGCACTGCATTGATAGTGAGGCGAAGAGCGGCTGACGATGACCATAGCGCAGGGCGTCCAGTGATAAGGAAATGTTCATTGGATCACTCCGCGGCGTTGAGACTGAATCAGTAAAAGGGTAAACAGCGGCGCGCCGAGCAGGGCGGTAATAATGCCAATTGGAATCTCCGCCTGGGTTAAGGTGCGCGCCAGGTCGTCCACCACCACCATAAATGCGCCGCCGAGCCAGAATGCCGTTGGCAGCAGGCGGCGGTGATCGGCGCCGACCAGCAGTCGCGCCAGATGCGGAATCACCAGCCCGACCCAGGCGATGCTGCCGCTAACCGCGACCTGGGCGGCGACCAGCACCGCGCAGCAAACCAACACTCCGCGGCGCAATTTGGCCACCGAAAAGCCAAGACCGTGCGCATCTTTATCCTCCAGCGCCAGCAGGTTGATACGCCAGCGCAGCTTTAGCAGGATAACGGCGGCGACGGCGACCGGCAGCGCCATGGACAGCACTTTGTGCCAGTTGGCGGTGGCAAAGCTGCCGAGCAGCCAGAAAACGATATTCGGCAGGGTTTCTTCCGTATCGGCAAGGTACTGCATCAGGCTGACCAGCGCGGCAAAGAAACCGCTGAGAATAATGCCGGAAAGGATCAGCGCCAGCGTGTTTTCACGCCCTTGTAGCCTGGCAATCAGATAAACCAACATCAGCGCGGCGAGGCCGAAGAAGAAGGTGCAACCCATCATCGATATGATGTCAAAACCTAGCAGGATCGCCAGCGTGCCGCCGAAGGCGGAGCCGGAGGTCACACCGATGATATGCGGGTCGACCAGCGGGTTGTGGAATACGCCCTGTAAAGTCGAGCCGCATAGCCCCAGCGAGCCGCCGGCCAGCAGCGCCATCGCTACCCTGGGAAGTCTGACTGACCAGACTATCTGCCCGGCGACGGTGCTGGCGGACGCGCTATGCGTAAGCTCATGAAAGACCTCATTCAGGCTGAGGGGGTACTGCCCCAGGCATAGCGAAGCGATAGCGATAAATAACGTTGCCGCCACCAGCCCGCCGTGCAGCAGGGCCCAGTGAAGGTTACTGCGCATTCGGCGTCCATTTCACGCGGTAGAAGCGTTGATAGTAATCCTGCGCTTTGGCATCGACATCGTCGTTCCGGTAGCGGGAAGGATAGAGCTTTTTCGCCATCCACAGTTCGCCTATCGCCAGCGCTTCCGGCATTGGATAGCCCCAGGCCTTGGCGTATTCCGGCATCAGCCATACCCGGTGGTTTTTCACCGCGTCTATCGCTTGCCATTGCGGGTCGTTTTCAATCTGTTTGACCACCTGCGGATAGCGGTCCTGGACGAAGATCACCTCGGGGTTCCACTGCAGAACCTGTTCCAGCGAGACCTGACGCGCCCCCTTAACCGCCGCGGCCGCAACGTTCAGCGCCCCGGCATGCTTCATCATCAGACCGGTATATTTGCCGGAGCCGTAGGTGTTGAGATCCGGGTTGGCCATGTACACGCGCACCCGCTGATTCTCAGGGATACCGGCGACCGGGGCGTTAGCTTCTGCCCGCGCCGCGAAGGTGTAATCAATCAGCGCTTCGGCCTGGCTTTGGCGTTCGACGACTTCGCCAATCAGGCGGATCCCTTGTTTGAGCCCGTTGTTATAGGCCTGCTCTTCATTGGCCATCGTCGGGTTCATTTTGTTTTTCTCTCCCGCCGCGTCCTGGCGCAGAGAGATGGCGATAACCGGAATACCGGCATTTTGGATCTGCTGGATCATCGCCTGCGGCGCGTAATTAGCGACGAACACCACCTGCGGATGCAGCGCCAGCAGGCTTTCGATATTGACCTGCGTTAAATCGCCCGGCGTCGGTAGATTTTCAATAGCGGGCATAAAGCGGACAAACTGCGGCCCGAGCTGTTTTTTCCAGCTGCTTAACACGCCGACGATATCGTCGCCGGCATTCAACTGGACCAGCAGATTAAGCGTCTGGTGCTGCAGGACGACCGCGCGGGTGATGTGATCCGGAAGCGTAACCTTGCGGCCCAGCTGGTCGGTAACGGTGCGGTCGGCAAAGGCCTGGCTGGTGAACAGGCTGGCGCTACACAGCGCCAGGCCTAAAAGTAAACGGTGTGGTGACATGGATTAACCCGGTTGGATAAGAATAATCGATATATACTAAATTATATAACGATGCCGAAAACAAAGCATCAACATCTTGCGTAGCGAGCGGCCTTGGCCTACGGTAAATCCACCACCAATCCATTCATGCGACGTTATGTCTTATCCATCCCGCTTGTTAAGTGATATCCCCGGTATTCGCTACGCTTTTCTCGATGTGCACGAAACCGCCGCCTTTCCGTACAGCGAAATGGCCCCGGTTAAGCTGGTGCACGGCAATGTTGTTCATCATTATCAGGGGCCGCAGGCAGAGCGGCCGCATGCCGATGCTGTATTTACGGCTCTGCGTGAGCAAAAGGTCGGCGTCGTCACCGCCGACTGTTTACCGCTGTTAATGGCTTCGCGGGATGGGCGCTATGTTTGCAGCGTGCATGCCGGCTGGCGCGGAGCGGCGAGCGGCATTATTGAAAACAGCCTGGCGCTGTTTCACCAGCATCAGGTGGCGACAGAAGAGATTGTGGTGGTCTGCGGGCCGCATATTCACGCCTGCTGCTATGAGGTTTCGGCCGATTTTTATCAAACGCTGTTGACCATGCCGGCGGGCAAGCTGGCAAAACGGTACAGCGACGAGCTCTTTCATCAGCGCCTCGCCCCACCAGGAAACGGGCAAGCGCAGGCGACCGGTAGCGATAATCTGTGGTTCGATCTCCGCGCGCTGGCGCAACGGGTGCTGCAACAGGCCGGGGTGGCGGCGGAAAATACCGAATGGCTGGGAAGCTGTACCTACTGTACGCCGCAGGCGCTCGGCTCCTACCGTCGGCGCACCCATTTTCCGGCGGCCAAAACCTTCCAGTATTCATGGATTATGCGTGAATGAGATAAAATGATGTTTGCTGATGTGTAACATCGGCGCACGCTTGCTATCTCTACGGTCCTTCAAACAAGGAGGATCGTAAAATGAAAGCTAACTCAGTTGTACTGGCCCTGACCCCGCTGCTGGCCGCCAGCGCTTTTTCCGCCCATGCAGGACCGCAAGCCCAGGCGGTATGCGGCTACAGTCACACCCTTGGCGACGACGCGATTATGATGTTCGGCATGCCCAACCAGGCGATGTGGCATGATTTCTTCGGCAATACCCACACCGACGCGGTCTCAACCTATCAAACCCTGCGCGCGCAGCCGGAAACCACCTGTGATAACAAGGCCGATAGTTCCGCCTATTGGGCGCCGTCAATGAAGTTGCCGGATGGACAAATTGTCACTCCGGCTTATCAGAAAACCTATTATCAGGCGACCAAAGTCGAACAGTATCCGCTGCATCCTTTCCCGTCGGGGTTAGAGCTGCTGGCTGGCGACCACCACGGCTCCGCGCCGAGCTCACGGATAACCTTCCTGTGCGCCAACGGTAAAGGCTATAGCAACAAGGCAGGTGAGGTTTGCGGCCTACGTAAAGCGGGCGACGCGGTGCAGTTTAATATCGGTATTCAGTTCCCCAACTGCTGGGATGGCGTCAACCTGAAGCCGAGCCACGGTCACAGCAACGCCGCCTATGATGTCAACGGCGCCTGCCCAGCCGACTATCCGGTAAAAATCCCGACGGTTAATATGAATATCGCCTACGTGCTGCCGCAGATTAAATCACTGGACACGGCGAAAATTGAGCTGTCGATGGACCCGGTTATGAAGGGCGATAAACGTGAAGAGAAGTGGGGCAGCATCTATACTGCCCATGCGGATTTCATGAACGGCTGGACGGTCGAGGGCGCGCACTTCATGACCGAACACTGTATGAACGACGGTATGGATTGTGGAACCAACGTGCCTTATAGCTTCTCGCTGGCGGAAGAAAACGCGGTGGTCGAGAGCGCGCAGCCGAATGTTAACTTCGGGGCGCCTGAAGCGCTGCAGATTTCCGATAACTGGAAGAACGGCGGCCGTACCAGCAACCCGGAAACCCTGACCCTGGTGAAGTTTAAAATCCCGGCGCTGCCGAAAGATCAGGATGCGTCGCTGTTTAAGTATCGTCTGCGTCTGTACGGCGGCAAGGTTGAAACCAACGGCGCGGATCAGATTTTCTTCTATCCGGCCAGCAATAGCTGGAGTGCGTCAAGCGTGACCTGGAAGCATCGCCCGACCTGCAGCTACAATTCAGATGCTCAACTGTATCTCAATTCATCTCGTGAGTATCGGATGGTGGATATCGATAAAGCGGTGCGTAAGGCGCTGGCGGAAGGGAAAACCGAAATCTCCTGGTACATCGGCGGCGACCGTCAGGGCAACCACTATCAGTTTGACGCCGCAGCGGCGCAGAAGCAGCCGATCCTGATGCTGGTTGGTTTTAAAACCACCCCGGAAATTTAATTCGCAATAAAGGTAAGCTATTCCCGGTGGCCGTGTCGCCACCGGTTTTTTGACTTACAACACCTTAAAGCCGTGGGTACCATCACGCGCTAACTGTTCCACCAGACCAAACTCCCAGTCGAGATAAGCCTGCATCGCCTCAGCGGAGTTATCGGTTCCTTCATAAGGCCGTCGATAGCGATCGCTGCGCGCTGTTGCCAGATGCGTCTCGCCCTGTTCCAGGGGCAGCCCGGCATCAATCCACGCCAGCGTCCCGCCGCTTAACAGTTGCACAGGCTTACCGGTCAATGCCGCGACTTCAGGCACGGCGTAGCGGGCCAGCAGGCTGCTGCCACAGGTGACAACGTAACGTTTTGCGGCAGGGATGAGCTCAAGCGCCTGACGTAGCTGTGAACGCACCAGCCACCAGGCGCCGGGGATATGCCGTGCGACATAGTTCGCGCTGGTGGTGAAATCCAGTACCACGGTGCCGGGTTCGCGCAATTGTTCCGCTAACTGCGCTGGGGTTATCTCCTCAGCCTGCGGCGCCGGCGGTACGCTGACGGGCGGAACGCCGCGCTCGCTCAATTGCTCAACGCGGACATCGCGTAAAACCGCCACTTCCCAGCCCATCTGCGCCAGCCAGGACGCCGCGATCGGCGCGCGGATCTCATCATCGGCGACCAGCACAATCCGCGCTCCGCGTACGCTGGCGTAATGATCGGTTTCCTGCACCAGCTGGCCGCCAGGGGCATTCACGCTGTGCGGCAGATGGCCTGCGGCATACTCCTCGGGGCTGCGAACATCAAAGAGATAGGTGGTGCGGCTCGGCTGCTGTTGCCAGCGGGCTAAAGTCGGGGCATCAATGAAGGCCACGCCAGCGCGCTCGGCCAACTGCGTCACCGCAGCCACGCGTTGCGCTGAGGCGCGGAAATCGGCGTCGTAGCGCCGCTGTTGGCCGTGCTCGAGTTCCAGTCCGGCTAAGGTCCAGCCGATGGTACCGTTGCGCAGTGCGTATACCGGATTGGCTAAGCCGGCATTGCGCAGCGATTGACTGCCGATAATGCTGCGGGTACGGCCGGCGCAGTTAACGATCACTGTCGTTTGCGCCGACGGCAGCAGGCCTTCGATGCGTAACGCCAGCTCCCCGCCGGGCACGCTGATGCTGCCGGGAATATTCATCGTTTGATATTCATCGAAACGACGCGCGTCGACCACCACGACCGGCTGTGGACCCTCGATCAGCGCCTTCACTTCCTCGGCGCTCAACGAGGGAGTCTGGCGCTCGCTCTCTACCAGCTCGCCGAACGCTTTGCTCGGTGAGTTAACGTCCTGAAAGAGCTCGCCGCCGCTGCGCTGCCAGCCCGTCAGTCCGCCTGCCAGTAGCGCGACATCCTGATAGCCCCAGCGTTGCAGCCGTTCAAGGGCCTGCTCCGCGAGACCTTCGCCGTTATCGTAGAGGGTAATCGGCGTCGTCAGGCGCGGCACGCGGCGAAAAATCTCCAGCTCCAGCTTGCTGAGCGGCAAATTAGCGGCAAACAGCGGATGGTTAGTGGCAAATGCGGCCTCTTCGCGAACATCGATGAGCGCCACTTCCGCGCCATCGATTAGCGCCTGGCGCACCTCGGCTGGCTGGCGGTAATTGTAGTCAGGCATATTCATTATCCTTTGAGAGATCCCAGATATTGGGCAAGTGGCGGTTGGAGTAACCGGAGACGAAAGGTTTGGCGATCCCATCCGCGGTATAAACAGCACGCCGGACGCCGCCAATGTTAGCGCCGTAGACGTGAATACTGATTGAGACGTGGTCCGCGAGCGCATTACTCACCCGATGAATATCGCCATCGCGGGAAGAGACTTTTTCCACCTTGCCGGGTGAAAGCCGTTCAGCAGGACCAGTGGCGATCGGTAAACCGCGTTCGTCGAGTCGGTAGCGCTGGTTCTCCTCCGCGCCGCGCAACATACCGATGGCTCCCCAGACCCGATGGTCGTGGATCGGCGTCGATTGCCCCGGCCCCCAGACGAAGCTGACAATCGAAAAACGTTGGCCGGAATCGGCATGCAGCAAATATTGCTGATAATGGTGGGGATGCGGCAGGGTGTACTCTTCCGGCAACCAGTCATCTTTTTGCACAAGCGAAGCCAGGCGCACGGCGACGGCGTCGAGCAGGGGGGCCTCATCGGTAAACTGGCGATGCAGGGCATCAAGGTCTTGAATGAACTGGCGTAATTTTTCCACTCGCGGTGCGGTCATGGTTGTTTCCTGTTGTCGGGACTGGTCATTACGCTAGCAAAGGCGTTAATATAATTAAAATGCAATTTCCGCATATATTAATATGCAAAAATCACATTAAGGGTTGTATGCGTATCGACGACATTGATGCTCTGCTGGCTACCGTGCAGTTTTCCTCCCTAAACCAGGCTGCGGAATATCTTGGCATTACCCAATCGGCCATTACCCGTCGGCTTCAGCGCCTTGAGCAAACCCTCAATGTGACGCTGCTGGAGCGCCAGACCCGGCCCCTGACGCTCACCGCCGCCGGGCACCGGGTGTATGAACAATGTCTGAGCATCAAGCGGGAAACTAAAAAGCTGTACGGTCTGCTTGACCCGGAGGCGGAGCCGCAGGGCGTTCTTCGTCTTGGCGTGCCGCAGAGCGTGGCGGAAATCGCCCTCCAGCCGGCGCTGAGCGCGCTACGCCAGCAGTTCCCGGCTCTGGAGCCGCAGGTGACCTGCGGCTGGAGCGGGCTGTTGCAAAAACGGCTAGAGAGCGTCGAACTGGATGGCGTGCTGGCGATGGGACCGCAACAGCAGCGCTTTGCTGACGGCTACAGCGGGAGGCTGCTGTGCCCGCTGGATATCGTGGTCATCGCGGCGAAAAGCTGGCGACTGCACGCCGGAGCGCTGCGCGACTGTGCGCAGCGAGGCTGGATACTCAATCCCGACGGCTGCGGCCTGCGGGCCGGGCTAATCCGAGAACTACAATCGCAGGGGCTGCGGCTGGCGCTGAACGTCGAGACCGCCGGCGCCCAGTTGCAAATCAGCCTGGTGGCGCAGGGGCTGGGGCTTGGCCTGGTGCCTCGCGCCGCGCTGGCCGCCAGCCCGTGGCGCGATGAAGTGTCCACGCTTACGCTCGCGGATTTTCAGCCGCAAGTGCATCTGTGGCTGGTACAGGCGCTGAATCTGGCTAACCTCAGCCAGCCGCTGACTTTTTTCGCCGGAAAAGTGGTCCAGCAACTTAACACATCTTTCTGATACGTATATGTTATTTTAAGAAATGCTTATCTTGCATATTAAGTTATGATAAAAATGCATTTTGTTCATTAAGTGCCTGTGTATAGGGTAATGAAAACGCGCCGCCGCCGCGGCCCATTCATTACCTTGCTACCAGGAGTTCTGTATGAGCATTCAGTTTCTCGGCATGATCGGCCACCGCCTGTCTTCAGAAACCATCGCCCCGGTAGGGCCGATTTTTGACCGTGATTATATTGTGCGCTTCGCGCAAACACATGAAGCCGCGGGGTTTGACCGTCTGCTGGTGGGGCATTGGTCCGATCAACCCGATGGCTTTTTGGTGACCGCGCTGGCGGGGTTGTCGACACAAAAGATAGCTTTCCTGCTGGCGCACCGCCCCGGTTTTGTCTCGCCAACTCTCGCCGCGCGTAAATTTGCCACTCTTGAACATCTGCTTGGCGGCCGGCTGGCGGTACATATTATCAGCGGCGGCAATGATGCCGAGCAGCGCCGTGACGGCGATTATCTCGACCACGACCAGCGCTATGCGCGCACCGACGCCTTCCTCGATACCATCCGCAAAGTCTGGACCGCCGAACAGCCGGTGGACATCGACAATGATTTTTATCAGGCGCAACAGGCCTGGTCAGCCATTCGCCCGCTGCAGAAACCGCATATTCCCCTCTATTTCGGTGGCTCGTCGGAGGCGGCAATTACGGTTGCCGGTAAACACGCTAACGTCTTCGCGCTATGGGGGGAGTCGCTGGCGCAGACTGCGGAAACTATCCAGCGGGTACGTGCCGAAGCGGCAAAACATCAGCGCGAGATCGGTTTCAGCGTATCGTTCCGGCCGATTATCGCCGATAGCGAAGCGGAAGCCTGGGAGAAAGCCGAGCATATTTTGCATGTCGCCACCGAGCGGGCGGCGCAGAGTGAAGGGGGCTTTAAAGCCAAGCCCGATAGCGTTGGCGCGCAGCGTCTGCGGGCTACGGCGGCGCAGGGCAAGGTGGTGGATAAACGCCTGTGGACCGGCATCGCGCAGCTGGTGGGCGGCGGCCACAACTCCACCGCGCTGGTCGGTACGCCGGAGCAGGTTGCCGATGCGCTGCTCGACTACTACGACCTCGGCGTGCGTAACTTCCTGATCCGCGGATTCGATCCGCTGAACGATGCGCAGGAGTATGGCAAAGCGCTGCTGCCGATTACCCGCGAAAAAGCCGCGCTGCGCGCCGTGGCGGAGCGTGCATCGTGAGTCTTCGCCCAATCGCAGATTGGCCACGGCAGCTTGCCGAGATCCGCCAACTGATGGCGGAGGAGGCGGCCAGCCTTGATGCCAGCGGCGATTTTCCCCATCGCAATATTGACGTTCTGCGCCGACGCGGATTTTTAAGCCTTGCCGTACCATCGCAGTATGGCGGTGCAGGCGCCAGTTTAGCCGAGCTGCAACAGGCTATCGCCGCCATCGCCTGGGGCGAACCGGCGACCGCGCTGATTGTCTGCATGCAGTACCTACATCATCTGCGGCTGGCGGAAAATACGCATTGGGCTGAGCCGCTACGCCAGCGCGTGTTTGATGATGCGCTCACAAACGGCGGGTTGATGAATAGCCTGCGCGTCGAGCCGGATCTGGGCTCTCCGGCGCGCGGCGGCCTGCCGCAAACGATAGCCAGCCGTAACGGCCGGGGCTGGCTGATTAACGGTCACAAAATTTATACCACCGGTATCGAAGGGTTGAGCTGGCTGGCGCTGTGGGCGCGCAGCGACGACAACCCGCCGCTGGTCGGTAGCTGGCTGGTCCCTGCCGACAGCGAGGGCATCAGCGTAGTGAAAAGCTGGGATCACGTAGGCATGCGGGCCACCGGCAGTCACGAGGTGGTGCTGAAAAACGTGCAGGTATCCGCCGGGCACGCGGTAGACGTTTGGCCTGCCGACGAGCCGCCCGCGCCGGACGCCGAACAATTTCGTCTGTTTGCTAACCGTCATACGGCGTTGCTGGCGGCGATTTACGACAGTGTAGCCCGCGCGGCGCGCGACTGGCTTGTCGCGTGGCTTGGTGCGCGGGTTCCCGGCAATCTTGGACAACCGCTTTCCAGTCTGCCGCGGGTACAGGAAAAAGTGGGGCAGATAGAGGGGCTACTGCTGGTTAACCGCGCTCTGCTGGAGAATACCGCGGAGCTGGGCTTTTCCGCTATTGAGGCCAATCTGGCGAAAGTCACTATCACCGATAACGCCATTCTGGCGGTCAATCTGGCGCTTGAACTCACCGGCAATCATGGTTTAAGCCGGCAAAATCCTCTGGAACGCCACTATCGCAACGTCCTGTGCGGGCGGGTACATACGCCGCAGAACGACAGCGCGTGGCAGGCGGCGGGTAAACACGCTTTTCAACAACAAGGATAATTAAGATGCGCATACCTCATTTTACCCGCATAGCCGGGGCGCTAATGCTATTGACGCTGAGCAGCTATGTTGCAGCTCAGGAAAGAATCACACTAAGAATTGCCGATCAAAAAGGCGGCATGCGGTCACAACTGGAGGCCGCTAACGCCTTGCAAAACCTCGCTTACGATATTAAATGGGCCGAGTTTCCTGCCGCCGCGCCGCTGGCTGAAGCGCTCAACGCCGGCGCGGTTGACGTGGGGATTATCGGCGATGCGCCGCTGTTGTTCGCGCTGGCGAACGGCGCGCCGGTAAAAGCGATTGCCGTCGATAAGAGCAACCCGGCGGGGACCGCTGTATTGGTACCTCCCGGCAGCGCGTTAAAAAGCGCGGCGGATTTAAAAGGTAAACGCATTGCCACCGGGAAAGGATCGATTGGCCATTTTGTGGCGTTGAAAGCGCTGGAGCAAACGGGGGTCTCGCCGAAGGATGTCCAGTGGGTATTCCTTGGCCCGGTGGATGCAAAAGTCGCGCTGCTTAACGGTTCGGTAGATGCCTGGGCGACCTGGGAGCCCTATACCACGCAACTGGTGAAAACCGCCGAAGGGCAGATTCTGGTGAGCGGTAAAGGGCTGTTGCCGGGTAATACCTTCCTGGCCGCCACCGATAATGCGCTGAAGGATCCACAAAAGCGCGCGGCGCTTCAGGATTATCTCACCCGACTGGCCGGCGCCGAGCGTTGGGCATACGCCAATCTCGATAGCTATGGCAAAACGCTGGGGGAGATCATTCGCTTCCCGGCGGAGATCGCCCGCGCGCAGTTTGCCAACCGCCAGTCGCAGTGGCAGCGGCTGGACGCGCCGACGGTCGCCCAGCAGCAGTCGACGGCGGACTTTTATCTTGCCAACGGCCTCATTCGCGCAAAGCTCGATGTAACGCCGACATTTGATAACGGCTTTAACGTGCCGGTCGCGCCGGTTCATGCGGAGGCGGCGCCATGATGACCACACCTTTTACCCGTCGTCGTTTCTTACAATTTACCGGCGGTCTGGCGCTGGCCGGGGCGTCTGTGCCGCTATGGGCTCACGATATGGCGGAGATGGCGAGCGGCGATGAACATCCGGCGCTGCGTCTGGCGCAGCCTTACAAAATCAAGCTGGCGATCAACAAAAGCGCGGTGTGCCTGGCGCCGGTCGCCGTCGCGGAGCAGCAGAAGATTTTTAGTAAATATAATCTCGACGTTGAGTTTGTTAACTTTGGTAACTCGACGGATGTACTGCTGGAAGCGATTGCCACTGGCAAGGCCGACGCCGGGGTAGGCATGGCGTTACGTTGGCTGAAGGCGCTGGAGCAGGGGTTTGACGTCAAACTTACTGCCGGAACGCACGGCGGCTGCCTGAATTTGTTGACGGCCAAAAACTCGCCTTTTAGCGGTCTGGAGAGCCTGAAAGGGCAAACCATTGGCGTCACCGATATGGCCGGGCCGGATAAAAACTTCTTCGCCATCTTGCTGAAACGCCACGGTATCGACCCGATTAGCGATGTGCAGTGGAAAGTCTATCCGGCCGACCTGCTCAGCGTGGCGCTGGATAAACGCGAAATCGCCGCCATTAGCGGCAGCGAACCCTTTAGCTATCGCCTGCTGGAAACCGGGAAATATCAGCTAATCGCCAGCAATATGACCGGCGATTACGCCAATCTTAGCTGCTGCGTGCTGGGCGTCAGCGGCTCCCTTGCGCGCGATCATAAACCGGCGGCGGCTGCGCTTACCCAGGCGATTCTGGAAGCGCACAGTTATGCCGCCGCGCACCCGGAAAGCGTGGCGCAATCTTTTCTCGCTCATGCGCTAAATACTAACGAAGCGGAGGTTAGCGGCATTCTTCACGGCCAGGGGCACGGCCATCACGCGGTGGGCGAGGCTTTTGTTAAAGAGCTGACGCAGTATGCCGTGGATCTGCAGCGGGTACAGGTCATCAAACCGGGAACCGATCCTCATCAGTTTGCGGAGAGTATTTATGTCAACGTTTTCGCCTGACCGCGCGCTCGCCCGACCGGGGCTCGGCGCTCTGCTCTGGACGGAGGGCGGGCTTGCCGCCGCGTTATGGCTGCTGGGCGGCCTGTTCACGCAGGCCTGGCCCGATGCCGGTCGGCGCTGGCCGTTTAGCGAGGAGTGGGCGCTGGCGCAGTTCACTCTCGGCGGCGGACTGCTGTTACTGACGCTGAGTTACCGTTACTGGCGCCAGCGGGGCGCGCGTTTGCAGCGTGCCGGAAAATGGCTGGCGCTGCTGCCGGTGCTCTTCGCGCTATGGGAAGGGCTGACGGCCAAGACGGCGTTTTTGCCGGTGCCGTTTTTCGCTCCGCCGCAGGCGCTGATTGAAGTGCTGCATGATGACTGGCCGCGGTTGCTTGATAGCCTGCTGCATTCGCTGGGGCTGCTCGGGCTCGGAGTACTGCTCGGCACCAGCTGTGGGTTTATTAGCGGGCTGGCGATTGGCTGGTCTCAGCGTATTGGTTATTGGGTGCATCCGGTATTACGCCTGCTGGGGCCGGTGCCTTCCACCGCGCTGCTGCCGCTATGCCTGTTTATCTTTCCTTCAAGCTTCGGCGCCAGCGTTTTTTTAATCGCGCTCAGCACCTGGTTCCCGGTCACGGTATTAACCTGGTCCGGGGTCATCGGTATCGATAAAGCGTGGTATGACGTGGCGCGAACGCTGGGAGCCAGCCAACGGTTCCTGATCCTGCGCGTGGCGATCCCCGCCGCGCTGCCGAACGTGTTTGTCGGCTTATTTATGGGGCTTGGCGCGTCGTTTTCAGTGCTGATTGTCGCCGAAATGGTCGGCGTCAAATCCGGGATCGGTTTTTATCTGCAGTGGGCGCAGGGCTGGGCGGCCTATCCGAATATGTACGCGGCGCTATTCGTGATGGCGTTGTTATGTTCCGGCCTGATTAGCGGGCTATTTATGATTCGCGATCGGCTGCTGAGCTGGCAGCGCGGAGGAATGCAATGGTAAGTGCCCAGACAGTTTCGACCGGTGCGGCGGTGGCGGTACGTCATCTTCATCATGCTTTTACATTGGGCAAACAGACGGTGTCGGTGCTGGAAAATATCAGCCTGCAGTTGCGCCCAGGGGAGAGCGTCGCGCTGCTTGGCCCCTCAGGATGCGGTAAATCGACGCTGCTGCGTCTGCTGGCGGGGCTGGAGCCACAGCAAAGCGGGCATATTGAGATTGACGATGCGGCGATAGGCGGGCCGGGGCCGGAACGGATCCTGGTTTTCCAGGACCCAACGCTTTATCCGTGGCTGACGGTGCGGCAAAACGTGCTGCTGGGGCCGCAGGCGCAGGGGAAAAAGGGGCTGGAGCCGAAGGCCGACGCGCTGATTTCGCGCATCGGGCTGCAGGCGTTCAGCGAGGCGTGGCCGCGGCAGCTTTCCGGCGGGATGGCGCAGCGTGCGGCGCTGGCGCGCGCGTTGCTCAATGAACCGCGTCTACTGCTGCTTGATGAACCGCTGGGTAAGCTGGATTCGCTTACCCGTATCAGCATGCAGCGCGAACTGATTGCGCTGTGGCAGCGGCAGGGTTATACCAGCCTGCTGGTGACCCACGATATTGAAGAAGCGCTGCTGCTCTGCGAGCGGGTGCTGGTGATGTCGCCGCGGCCGGGGCGCATTATCGCTGAGTTTACGCTTCCGCTGGCGTTTCCCCGCCATCGCGATAACCCACTGCTATTGCAGCATCGGCAGGATATTTTGCGTATCCTCGGCCAGGAAGAGGATTGGTAAGCCAAATGCATCATCCGGTATTTCCCCGCAGCAGGGGCTGAGGGGAGGTAGCCCGGATAAGGCGCAGCGCGCCGCTATCCGGGGCAGGGTAAGGCTTAAAAATCCATTTTCACCGTAAACTGCACTTCACGCGGGTCGCCAATCTGGTTGCCGAGATTATTGGTGCCGATTGACGAGGTGTAATAGGTCTTATCAAACAGGTTCTTCACATTCACCTGTAGCGTTACCGGATACTGCAGCTTCATTTTGTAGGCCGCGAAGACGTCGGCCACCGCATAGCCCTGTAGATAATAATCCGCGCCGTTGGTGCCGGACCGTTTGCTGACCGCGTGGCCGCCGCCGCCAACGGTCAGGGTGTTGCTGTTATAGACGTTATGAATGTCATAGGTCAGGAACAGCGAACCGGTATGTTTTGGCACGTTCGGTAGCGGTTTACCGGCATAATCAGGATCTTCCAGCACTTTGGCATCGGTATAGCCGTAGCTGGCGATGATGCTGAGGTTATCGGTGAGCGAGCCCGCCAGATCCACCTCCACGCCGCGCGAGCGAACCTTACCCGCGGTCTTCGCCACCGTCTCGTCGCCGATACTTTCGGTATACAGCACGTTACGTTTATGAATATCAAATAACGCGATATTGGCGGTGATACCCTCTAACAGGTCGAATTTCGCGCCGACTTCGTAAGAGGTGGACTCTTCCGGCGGCAGTTCGCCGATGTAGCTGGCAATTGACGACTGCGGCATAAACGACTGGGCGACGTTAGCAAACAGCGACACGTTTGGCGTTACCTTGTAGACCAGGCCAGCCTTTGGCGTCCATTTCTCATCGCGGCTATCGGTATTGACGTTAAACGGACGGCCTTTACCGGCATACTGGGTGTAATACTGGTAGCGTACGCCGGCCACGGCAATCCAGTTATCGGTCAGGTACAGGGCGTCCTGCAGATAGGTCGCATAGCTCTCCTGCTTGATGCGCTGATCGCTATCGGCAGCGGAAACGGTATTACAGGTATCGAGAGTGCCGTAAACCGGATGATAAATATTAAAGCCTTTCACGTTCTTACAACGCAGCATATCGGTACGCAGCAGATCGTAATTCTCATAGGCGACGCCGGTCAGCAGTTCATTATAAAAGCCGCCGATCACCACGTTGCCTTGTAGATCGGCGCGGGTGGAATGCATCTTTTGCGTTGAGCCATGCGTGCCGTCGACCCGGCGGGTCAGGTTGCCGGTCGCAGAATCATAGGCCATTACCCTGGCCTGGTTATCGTTGTAGTGATCCTGGCTGTAGCTGTAATCAAAGCGCGCGGTCCAGGCGCTGTTAAGACGATACTCGGCGTTCAGTTGGGCAATATCGGAATAACCATCGGTGATATTAAAGGCTTCATCGAAACGGGTTTTACGGTCGACGTTGACCGCGTGGCCGGTATTGAGATCGAAAATCGTGCCGCGGTCAAAGGGGGCGCTGTAATCGCGATGTGAATACGAAGCGGTAATGGTCGCGCTATCGCCAAACCAGGTCAGGGAAGGGGCGATAAAGCTGCTTTTGTTCTTGCCGAAATTACGCCAGTAATCTTCATTTTGATATTCGCCGATCAGTCGATAGGCCAGATTTGTGCCTTCGATTGGCCCGGTCACGTCGAAGCTCCCCGTGCCGCCGCCAAAACTGCTGGAGGTGGCGGAAACCGAACCAGAGAACTGGCGCTCGGGGCGTTTGGTGACCACGTTAATCAGCCCGCCGGGGTCGAGAATGCCGTACAGCGTCGAGGCCGGGCCCTTCAGAACTTCAACCCGCTCGGTAGCGGCGTTAAAGCTGCGCGGTAAAACGGTACGCAGGCCGTTGGTCATGATAGAACCGTCGCGATTGGCGCCGAAGCCGCGGCGGGTAAAGGCATCCTGGGTACCGCCGAGGGTATTGGTCTGCACCACGTTGGCGACGTTATACAATGCTTCATCCAGCGAGGTAGCGTGCTGATCTTCCAGCACCCGGTCGCTGACGGTATTCACCACCTGCGGAATATCCAGCAGTGGCATTGAAGTCAATGTCGCCGTGGACGAACTTAGCGGCTGATAACCGCTGGTGGCGTTCTGCTGGCGGCCGTCAGCCACTACGGTAATGGTGTCCTCCGCGTCCTTGGTATTCTTTGCCGCGTTATTTTCTGCGGCTATTAATCCCGGTGAGGCTAAAAAAAGAAGCGAAAAAAGCGCGCGCCCTTGCAACGTCCTGCAGGCGACATGGGGTTGAGTCATTATCTGTTTCTCGTGAACGAATCTGCCTTTGCGGTCAGATAAAGCCAATTAAATCATTGCCCTGAAAATAAAACCTATCCGTTAAGCGTCTGAATGCGCCTTCAGATATGTAATTGAGAATCATTCAAACACGAAGAAATGTAGTAGTAAATGTTATGTAAGATAAAAAAGCTGCGCTGAAGAAAAGCGCGATTTAGCAGTCTGTACCAGGTGATGTGATGATCTTATTTTATTGATTATAAATAGTATTTATAAAATTCATTTTGTCTCCCTATGATGTGCTGAACGTGAAGGAAGCAACATGCAGCACAGTATTGACTACTACATTCATCCCCTTCATGATCAAAAGAGAATGAGATTTATTTTGATTTGACTGCAGAACGTTGAAGGCGGACGCCGGAACGCTGCGGCGCAGGAGCGAATTATGCCACAGCGGGTAAACCCTGCAGCGAAGGGGATCGTCCTGGAATCCCTGTCGGCCGGGTATGGCCAGACGCTTATCGTCGATGACATTAATCTGACGATCCCCAGCGGTAAAATGACGGTGCTTGCCGGGGCTAACGGGTCCGGCAAATCAACGCTGTTATCGACCATCGCCCGGATGCTAAAACCGCTTGGCGGCTGCGTCCGTCTGGATGGAAAGGCCATCCACGACATGCCGACCAAAACGGTTTCCCGCCAGTTGGGGATCCTGCCGCAATCGCCGCTGACGCCGGAAGGGCTTACGGTGTTCGAACTGGTATCGCGCGGGCGCTACCCGTGGCAGGGGCTGATGCGCCAGTGGTCTGAAGCCGATGAACAGGCGGTGGAAGAGGCGCTGCAATTAACCGGCACCGCCGAATTCGCCCATCTGCCGGTCGATAGCCTTTCCGGCGGTCAGCGTCAGCGCTGCTGGATAGCGATGGCGCTGGCGCAGCAGACGAAAACCATTTTACTGGATGAGCCCACCACCTGGCTCGACCTGCGCTATCAGGTCGATATTCTTGAACTTCTGCAGAGCCTGACCCGTCAGCATGGCCGCACGGTGGTAACGGTCCTTCACGACCTGAACTTTGCGGTGAACTACGCCGACCTGCTGGTATTTCTCAAAAAAGGGCGGATAGCCGGGACCATTTCAGAACACGAAATCTGCAGCCCTGAACTGATTAAAAACGTCTTTGATGTTGATGTGCAGATGTCAATCAATCCGCAAAACGGCAAACCTTTCTTTATGCCGTTTCGCGCAAGCCAGACCGTTGCCCTATGAGCGCCGCCGTGCTGTACGCCACACGGCGTCGTACTCGTCCGCGGCTGGCGATGCTGCTGTTAGCTCTGCTGCTTATCATCGGTTCGCTGATTCATCTTGGCTTAGGCGCCCGCTGGATCGCGCCGCAGACGGTCCTGCAGGCACTGCTCGAGTACGACCCGCGAAACTTCGATCACCGTATTATTGTTGATTTACGTCTGGTTCGGCTGGCAGCGGCGCTGTTGACCGGCGCGGCGCTTGGCGTTGCCGGGGTGCTGCTGCAGACGGTGATCCGCAACCCGCTTGGCGAGCCGCATATCCTTGGGCTCAACGCCGGGGCCTCGTTGGCGATGGTCGCGACCTCGGCGCTGGGCCTCTCTGTCGGCGATTTTCCGGCAGCTCGCCCGCTAACCGCCGCCTGTGGCGCGGCGCTACTGTTCGGCGGGGTAATGGCGCTGGCCTCTGCCGGGCGCGGCGGGGCGACGCCGCTGCGCATTACGCTATGCGGCGTGGCGATCTCGGCGTTTGCCTCGGCGGTGACGGCGGCGATATTAATTCTTGACGAACAAACGCTGCTGGCGATGCGCACCTGGCTTGCCGGCGATCTGGCCGGGTTGAACTGGGCTACTCTACAGGCGGCGCTGGTGCCGGCGCTTTCTGGCATGGGACTGGCGCTGCTCCTCGCGCCACGTCTGAACGTGCTGGCGCTGGGCGATAAAGCGGCGCTGGGGCTGGGGGTGAATCTGGTGCAGACCCGGCTGCTGGGGCTGGCCGCTATTGCGCTGCTGTGCGGCGCGGCGGTGGCGGTGGCCGGGCCTGTTGGGTTTGTCGGGCTGGTGGTGCCGCATGTGGTGCGCCGTCTGATAACGCAAGATATTCGCCTGGCGTTACCGCTGGCGGCGCCGGTAGGGGCGCTGGTGCTGGTGCTGGCGGATATCGCCGCCCGTACCCTCGTCGCCCCGCAGGAACTGGCGACCGGCGCGATGACCGCGCTGGTGGGGGCGCCGCTATTTATTTTTATCGCCGCGAGGTTTTTTAAATGATACGCGCCGTTCATCGCGCTGGATTTCGGCCTCTGGGGTTCGCTTCAAGGCATCTGTTGCTGCGTCCGGCAGCATTGAAAATTGCCGCCTTCATGCTGCTCTTTTTGCTGGCGCTGGGGCTCTATAGCCTCAGCCGCGGCAGCTTTCCGCTGCCATCTTCGACATTGGCGCGTGCGCTGCTGGCGGCGGAGAAGCTTGGCGAGCAGCAACGTTTCATTCTGTTTGACATCCGCCTACCGCGAATTTTGATGGCGCTGCTCTGCGGCGCCATGCTTGGCCTGGCGGGAGCGGCAATGCAGAGCATTACCCGTAACGGCCTGGCGGACCCCGGCCTTATTGGCGTCAAAGAAGGGGCCAGCATTGTGGTGCTGGCGCTAATTCTGTTTTTTCCGGCCGTAGGGCTGGCGTGGCGGCCGCTGGCGGGAATGCTCGGCGGCGTGCTGGTGGCGCTGTTGGTGCTGGCGCTGGCGCGCGATTGTTCACGTCCGCGCTTTATTTTGATTGGCATCGGGGTGTCGTGGACGCTGGCGGCGGCGGTTGGCATTTTTATGACTACCGCCGACGTACGCGACGTACAGACGGCGATGATCTGGCTCTCCGGTAGCCTGCACGCGGCGACCTGGCCGCTGCTGGCGGTCGCGTTTTGCTGGGCGCTACCTGGCGCACTGATTCTGTTCTGCACCGCCCGCGCGGCGGATGCGGCGCTGCTGGGCGACCGTACCGCCATCGGTCTTGGCGTGCGTTTGCCGCAGCTCACGCTACTGCGTTTCTTCGCCCCCGTGCTGCTGACCTCTGCCAGCGTTTCCTGCGTTGGCAGTCTGGGTTTTGTCGGCCTGATGGCGCCGCATATGGCGCGTTTCGTCCTGCGCGGCGGCCAGGTGGCGCTGCTCTGCGGCAGCGCGCTGATTGGCGCGTTGCTGGTGCTGGCAACCGATACGCTGGGGCGGCTGGCGTTTGCGCCGCTGCAGATCCCGGCGGGGATTGTCATTGCGCTGGTAGGGTGCCCATTTTTTATTGCTCTGCTTTGGCGTCGCCGTGACGCCCTGTAAATCAAAAAGGATTGTTATGCGTTGGTTCGTTTCTCTGCTGGTGCTGTGCGCGGGCGCTGCCGCGGCTGCCGATTCGCAAACCTTCACCGACGATTTAGGTCGTACGGTGACCGTACCGCTGCATCCGCAGCGAATCGTTTCGATGCACGATCTCGATATCACCATCCCGCTAATTGAGCTCGGAGTGCCGCCGGTGGCCAGCCATGGCCGCACGCGCCCGGACGGCAGCCACTACCTGCGCTCCAGCGCCCAGTTAACCGGCGTCGATTTTGACAATAGCGAGATCCGCTTTATTGGCACCGCCGATATCGACCTTGAAGCCGTGGCTGCGGCGAAGCCGGATCTGATTATTACCGAGCCCAGCCGCCATGTCTCGGTGGAGCAACTGGCGAAAATCGCGCCGACGGTCAGTATCGATCACCTGCAGGGCAGCGCGCCGCGGATTTACCGCAAACTGGTGCAGCTCACCGGCAGCCAGGCGCGGCTGGCGGTGCTTGAACGTCGTTATCAGGAACAAATTAAACAGCTAAAGGCCACGGTCGACCCGCAGCAGTACCGCGTGTCGGTGATTCAGGCGAATAACGGTAAGGTAACGGTACACCACTCCTATCACGCGCTGGGGCGGGTTCTGCGCGACGCCGGGTTCCGCTTCCCGCCGTTGATCGACAAGATCCCCGATGGCCAGCGGATCGACGTCAGCGCCGAACAGCTACCGGAGCTGGATGCCGATTTTGTTTTCGCGACCTGGCGTTCGGACACCGGCGGTAAGCCGCAGGATGAGCTAAAGGCCATGGAGGCGGTAATGCCCGGCTGGTGTGACTTCATGCGCGCCTGCCGAACTGGACGCTATATTTTGCTGCCGCGCGAAGAGGTTATTTCTAATTCGTATGCCGCATTGACGCTGATGGTTGCTCAGGTGCAGTCGCACATCGCCGGGCGGCCGATTCCGGCGGGGGCGAAATGAAAACGGGAGTGAAAAAAGAGAAGGGCAGAGTCGATCTGTTTGGCGAGCGTTTTCGCGCTCGCGCGCATCAGCTTTCGCCCCGTTTACGCGAGGTGGCAAACTACATCAATGATAATCGTGAAGTGGTACTGGAACGCACGGCGATGGAGATCGCCACCGCTACCCACACCTCCGATGCCACCGTGGTGAGGGCGATTCAGGCTTTAGGTTTTGCCGGGCTGCGCGAGTTAAAAGAGACCATGGCGCGCTGGTTCGGGCCGTCAGCGACCTCGTCGGAAAAGATGCGTTCGACGGTGGGGGCGCTCTCCTGTGATGTCAATTCCAGCATCGATTTTGTGCTGGATGGGCATCAACGCGCCTGTGAGGTGCTATCGCGTGCGGATAATCGCGCGGCGGTAGCCCAGGCGGTGGCGCTGCTGGGCGATGCGCGTCAGGTGGCGATATTTGGCATCGGGGCGTCGGGGATCCTCGCCGAGTACACCGCGCGTCTGTTTAATCGTATTGGCTTACCTGCCTGTACCCTCAACCGTACCGGCTTCAGTCTTGCTGAGCAGTTGATTAGCCTGCAGCGCGGCGACGTGCTGATTATGATGGGGCAAAAATCACCGCACCGGGAGGGCATGACCACATTGCGCGAGGCACAGCGGCTGGGGATCCCAACGATATTACTCACCCAGGCGCTGGATTCGCGCTTCAGTCAACTGGCACAGGTGGTGATTGATGTTCCGCGGGGCGGCGATAACGGGCGGGTGCCGCTGCACGGTACGGTGCTGATTTGCCTTGAGATGATCGTGCTGTCCGTCGCCTCGACCGCGCCGCAAAAGACGGTCAAATCAATGAAGCGAATCAATGAATTGCATCGAGCCATCGGCAAATCAGGTGGTCAACGCGGTTGAACAAAAGATAATTCACTCACCAGACGCTTTCCGGTTGCATGCTATGCTAAGTATGTGTATTTTTATGCAAAATAAATGCATAAAAAGGACATCTCATGGTCAAGAATTTGCTCAAAGCGTGTTTCATGATGGCCGCGCTGGCGGCAGCCGGACAGGCGGCTGCGGAAACCTATACCGTCGGTTCTGGCGGCACCTACCGTCCCTTTGAATTCGAAAATAGCCAAAAGCAGCTGGAAGGCTTTGATATCGATATCATTAAAGCCATCGCCAGGGCCGAAGGTTTTGACGTCAAACTGGTCAACACCCCCTGGGAGGGCATTTTCGCCACCCTGGGCACCGGCGATCGCGACATTATCATCTCGGGTATTACTATCACCGATAAACGCAAACAGATGGTGGATTTCTCCGCGCCGTACTTCCCGGCCGAACAGTCGATTGTGGTGCCGGAAGGTTCAAAAGTGAACTCGCTGGCGGCGTTGAAAAACGAAAAAGTCGGCGTGGTGAACTCCAGCACCGGCGATATTGTGGTTTCGCAGGAACTGGGTAAAAACAGTACCTCCATTAAGCGTTTTGACAATACGCCGCTGATGCTGCAGGAGCTGTTTGAGGACGGCGTCAGCGCCGCGGTAGGCGACGTTGGGGTGGTTAAATACTACATCAAGCAGCACCCGGAAAAGCAGTTCAAGCTGGTGCCTGACGCTAAATTTGAGCGCCAGTATTTCGGCATCGCCGTCGCTAAAGGTAACAGTGAACTGCTGGGCAAAATCAACGCCGGTTTGCAGAAAATCGTTGCCGACGGCACCTACGCCAAAATCTATAAAACCTGGTTCGATGACAACGTGCCGACGCTGCCTGCGCAATAACACCAATTTTCAGTGACCGCGGCTGTCGCTCAGGCGATGGCCGTATTTTTTAGGGAAGGACTATGACGGGATTCCGTTGGGAGATCATCGAGGAGTACGGCCCGCTGTTTATGGACGGCGCCTTGATGACGATTAAATGTACCATTATCTGCGTGATCCTCGGGACGCTGTGGGGGTTAACGCTTGGACTGGGGCGGATGGCGAAGGCCGAGCACGGGCCATGGAAATATATTCTGCGTTATCTGGTGCAGTTTCCGGTGCGCTTCTACGTCAGCGCCTTCCGCGGTACGCCGCTGTTTGTGCAGATCATGGTGGTCCACTTTGCGCTGGTGCCGCTGTTTATTAACCCGCGCGACGGCCTGCTGGTCACCAGCGGAATAATGAGCGCCGATTTCGCCCGCGAACTGCGTTCTAACTACGGCGCGTTCCTCTCCTGTATCGTGGCGATTACCCTCAACGCCGGGGCCTACGTGTCGGAGATCTTCCGCGCCGGGATCCAGTCTATCGACAAAGGGCAGATGGAAGCCTCGCGCGCGCTGGGTATGCCGTGGTGGAAAACCATGCGTAAAGTGATCCTGCCGCAGGCATTTCGCCGCATTCTGCCGCCGCTTGGCAACAACGCTATCGCTATTGTTAAAGACTCATCGCTGGCCTCGGCTATCGGGCTTGCCGATCTGGCCTACGCGGCGCGAACCGTCTCCGGCGCTTACGCCACCTACTGGGAACCCTACCTGACTATCTCGCTGGTCTATTGGGTGATTACCTTCCTGCTGGCGCAGCTGGTTAACCGTCTGGAAAAGAGGTTTGGCAAAAGTGATTCACATTAATAATTTACATAAGCGCTTTGGCGATAGCTACGTGCTGCGCGGCATCAGTTGCGATATTAAACCGCAGGAAGTGGTGTGCATTATCGGGCCCTCCGGCTCCGGCAAAAGCACTTTTCTGCGCTGCATGAATGCGCTGGAAACCGTGAGCGAAGGCGAAGTGGTGGTCAATGGTTTTGCCGCCCATGACCGGACGACCGACCTCAACAAGATGCGTGAAAGTGTTGGCATGGTGTTCCAGCGCTTTAACCTGTTTCCGCATATGACGGTGCTGGAAAACCTGCTGATGGCGCCGATGAATTTGCGCAACATGCCGCGTCAACAGGCGGTCGACCTGGCGGAAGGCTTGCTGGCGAAGGTGGGCCTCAGCGATAAGCGCGATGCCTGGCCTTCCAGCCTCTCCGGCGGTCAGCAGCAGCGGGTAGCGATTGCCCGCGCGCTGGCAATGAAGCCGTCGATCATGCTGTTTGATGAGCCCACCTCCGCGCTGGATCCGGAACTGGTCGGGGATGTGCTGGAAGTGATGAAAAATCTTGCCTGCGAAGGGATGACGATGGTTATCGTGACCCACGAAATGGGCTTTGCCCGCGAAGTGGCCGACCGGGTGATTTTCATCGATCAGGGCGTGATTCAGGAAGAGGGTAAACCGGCGCAGATCTTTAGCGCGCCGACCAATCCGCGCACCGCCGCCTTCCTCAGTAAGGTGCTGTAGCCATAAGCAAAACGGGCAGGTGGAGTCCTGCCTGCCCGTTATCAACAACCTCCGCTATTGCGCGGTCTCGGTAGCCTCTTCCATGTCCTCTTCCTGCTCATTGGCGAGCAGCGTTTTTTCATTCTTGCTAAGGCACTGGATTAACAGGAACAGCACGCCGCTGGCGAACAGGGTGATTATCAAGCCGTCATAGCCGGAGACGCCAATCAGCATGCCGCTGACAATCGGCCCGGCCACGCTACCGGCGGACCAGAAAAAGCCAAATAGGGCGTTGATCATGATGAGCTTTTGCCCGCTAAAGGTTTTGCCTGCCCGCACCAGCGACAGGGTATAAAGCGCGCCCGCCGCGGCGCCGAGCAGCAGGCAGATAGCCATCAGTTGTACGCGCGAGGCGAGCATAAACGGCAGCGCCAGTAGCGACAGGCTAAAGACAACCGCGCAGATAAGATGCACGCGACGGATGCCGAAGCGGTCGGCAACCCAGCCCAGCGGCGCCTGGAACATAGCGTCGCCGGTGAGGACGACGGTGACCAGCAGTACCGCCATCGTTTCATTTAAACCTTTATCGATGCCGTACAGCGGCAGTAGCGCGAGAATACTGGCGTCGAAGAAGGCAAAGCAGAATACCCCAGAGGCCAGAACTGGCAAGAACGCCCCCAGGCTACGCCAGCTGGCGCGCTCGGCAAGGCTTTCGCGACTGCCGCGCGGCAGATGACGCAGCATCAGCAGGCAAACGGCGGTAATGGCGACAATTGCCATCAGCGCCGCGTGTTGCCAGGCGGGGCCGACGGAGATAAGCAGCGGGCCGGCGAGCTGGCAGCCGGTAAAGGCCGAGGCATAGATGCCGGTGAGAGTGGCGCGATTACTGCCCGCCGCGCCGCCGGTTATCCAACTTTCCCCCAATACGATAATGACGCCGGAGGCGAGTCCGGTCAGCAGGCGCGGCACCAGCAACAGCGTCATGTCGGTGGTCATGCAGGAGGTGATGGTCGCCAACGCCAGCAGGATCAGGCTAACGCTGAGCAACGCGCCCATTTCAAAACGACGGCACAGCGCGGGAGAAAGGAAAGAAGAGAGCATCATTCCAGCGGGCGGCAGCGCGGCCAGCAGGCCGACATAAAGCGGAGCAACTTGCTGCTGCGCCAGCTCAAGGCTGATTAATGGCACCGTATAGCCGGTGATAAATCCCACAAGTGAAGCGGCCATGATCATCGCCAGCGTGGGGGCCAGGCGATTCTGGTCTGGGTTAAACATTGTATTCCCGATAACGGAAGGTTGCAGGTGGATAATCCGGCAAGACGCCGACCAGTCTGCATGATAATTAATCAGCTGACGGAAGTCACCGCTGAAATAGCTACTATTTTTGATATCGATAAAACGATCCGCTGGTGAATAGACAAAAATCATCATCGCTGAAGTTGTCAGCCGCGGGGGCGAAAGGATATAACGAAGGGTGCCGCCTGGAAGCAGCAGGACGGGGACTACTCATTCAGTAATGAAAGGAACAGGACATGGCGGTATCGTCTTCACTGATTGCCGAAGCTATCGGCTGGCGTCGCGATTTTCATGCTCATCCGGAGCTCGGGTACCAGGAGCAGGAGACCTCGCGTCGGGTTGCCGGGCTACTGGCTTCGTTCGGCCTGCAGGTGCATGTCGGGCTGGCAGGTACCGGGGTCGTCGCGACGCTTGAGAACGGCCCGGGGCCGGTGATTGGCCTGCGCGCCGATATGGATGCGCTGCCGATCGCTGAACAGGGGACGGTGGAATATCGTTCGCGTCGTGCTGGCGTGATGCATGCCTGCGGTCATGACGGCCACACCGCCATGCTGTTGGCTGCCGCCGCGCACCTTGCGCAGACCCGCAACTTTGGCGGCACCGTGCATTTTGTCTTTCAACCCGCGGAGGAGAACCTCGGCGGCGCGCGCAAAATGGTGGAAGAGGGGTTGTTCGAGCGCTTCCCGATGGACGCCATTTACGCATTGCACAACTGGCCAGGCTTGCCGCTGGGGCATGTGGCGGTGAATCCCGGGGCAATGATGGCCTCGCTTGACGCCTTTGAGATAACGCTCACCGGTAAAAGCTGCCATGCGGCGATGCCGGAGAGCGGCGCCGACCCTATCGTCGCCGCCGCACAGCTGATTATGGCGCTGCAGACGATTCCGTCGCGACGCCTGTCGCCTCAGGATTCCGCGGTGGTCAGCATTACCCAGATCAACGGCGGCGAGGCGATCAACGTGCTGCCGGACCGCGTGGTGCTGCGCGGGACTTTTCGCTGCCTGAGCAATACGGTGCGCGAGCGGGTAAAAAAACTGATTGAGCAATACGTGCATACGCAGCCGCAGGTTTCCGACGTTGACGGTCAGATTACGTGGTATCCAGGCTATCCGGTGACCAAAAATGATGAACAAGAGGCGCTGAAGGTGCGAGAAGTGGCGCAGGCCGAGCTCGGCGAAGCCGCGGTGCGCTGGCAGATCAATCCTTCCATGGCGTCGGAGGATTTTGCCTGCATGCTGGAAGTGTGTCCCGGCGCCTATTTCTGGATAGGCACAGATGGCGAGACGCCCTCCAGGCCGCTGCATAATGCCAGCTACGATTTTAACGACGATCTGCTGGCGCCCGGCGTGGCGCTGTGGACGGCGCTGGTGGAAAAGCTGCTGCCTGCCGGGCAGGGCTAAGTTATCGTGCGCCGCGGAAAGCGGGTCAAGGGTCTCCGGGCGCCAACATCTTGCAGTTAAAAAAGCCTCGATGGGAGTTCACTCAGCTAAATAACCCCCATCGATGGGATAAACGCCGCCGGTACAGAACGCCGCATTTTCTGACAGCAAAAACAGTATGAAGTCTGCTATTTCTTGCATTTTTGCCATCCTCTTCATTGGGTGGCTATTGGCGAAACTACGTACGATATTGTCAGGGAATTCACTCATTCGTGGCGTTTGGACGTAGCCCGGAGCGACGGCATTGATTCGAATACCTTGCGTTGCAAACTCTAATGCTGCGGTTTGGGTCAAACCGATGATACCGTGTTTAGCCACGGTGTAAGGCGCTAATCCTGGAATGCCAACCAGACCATTGACTGCAGATAAATTAACGATAGAGCCGCCAGACTTCATCATTGCAGGTATTTCGTATTTTAGGCAGTAAAAAACGCCGCTCAATGAAGTGGCAATAACTTTTTCCCAGTTTTCAACCGTCTGCTCTGTTATATTTTTACCATGCTCACCTGTTATGCCCGCATTATTTACAGCATAATCAAGTCTGCCGAAATGTTTGATAACATCAGCAATCATTTTCTCTACTTGTTCAGGTTGCGACACATCGCATCCGATCCCCAGCGCCTGTTGCTCCTGTGAAGATAATTGTTTCGCTTTTTGGATGGCCTGCTCTGGCGAGCGGGAGACAATAACGACCTTAGCACCATGTTGGTGTAATTGCTCTGCGACTGCCTCACCTATCCCTGTAGTACTTCCTGTGATGACAGCAACTTTATTCTGGAAATTCATCATTCCCCCTATGACGTAGAATTGAGTCTTTCATCTGGGGGAGTATACAAAATCGCTGTGACAGTTTTTGTCAGTACTCTTTCTCCTCGTCGATCCCTTCTTTTATTCTCCATTTTTTCAATAAAGCCATCCGGCTTTCCCTGTACATAGAGTCCAGTTGTGCCATCTCTGAAATTTTGTCAGTTCTAAAGTGACGAAAATCATTTCTCATTTCACACCATGCAACCAAAAGCCAACATGACTGCATATATGCCAATCCAATGGGCCATATCACGCGAGAAGAGTAAGCGCCTTTCTTGTCACAATATTTTATTTGGACCCTCCTTTGCTTTTTAATAGCATCGCGAATGTTTTTGAAAAATACCTCATTGCTCTCGGAAGGACCGAGCACATAGGATTGGCTTTCAATAAGATTTTTTAATTCGTCAGGAATGACGGCGTGTATTTTGGCAAGCGCATTCCTTGCTGCGTTTTTGAAATCATCATCCGTGCTATGAGATACCCAGTTTAGCCCAAGGGTAATGGCATTGATTTCTTCATGAGAAAGATTTAAGGGCGGCAAATGAAAATCGGACTTAACGATATAACCCATTCCGGCCCCACCTTCAATGCGAACCCCTTGATGCTGTAGCGTTTTTATATCTCTATAAAGCGAGCGCACGCTTATTCCTAATCTTTCTGAGAGCGTGGATGCCGTGATGGGATATCTTTGCGCCCTTAATATCTGTAGTAACTCGAGAAGCCTCTCTGTTCTGGTCATATTGATAAATCCATCCTGATACTGCGAAAAAATCTTAAACCTAAAGTTTCCCGTTCATGCGCAGCGCATCAACAACGAGTGAGAAGGCAGGGGAAGGCTGTTTGCGGCTGGGATAATAAAGATAGTAGCCCGGAAAAGGATGACACCAGGACTCAAGCACCCGCACGAGACGACCTTCTCTGATGTGTGAGCCGAATTCCTCTTCAGGTAAAAAGGCGATGCCTAACCCGGCCAGGGCGGCGTCGACAACATGATCCGACGTGTTAAACGTCAACTGTCCATTAACCCGGACCTTCAACTCTCCTCCCTCGCGATCGAATTCCCAGACATAAATCCCGCCGGAGCGGACCATGCGCATATTAATACACTGATGCTGCGTCAGATCATGAGGCGTTTTCGGCACCGGGTATCGCGCGAAATAATCTGGCGAGGCGGCTGCTGCCATGCGCAGTTTCGGGCCGATTGGCATCGCTATCATATCTTTATCAATCGTATCGCCAAGCCGCACGCCCGCATCAAACCGATCCGCCACGATATCCCGGAATCCGTGATTAGCATCGAACTCAATATGAATATCCGGATATTCGCGGAGCAGCGGCGCAAGCTTGGGCAGCAGGGTCGTTTTCAGCACGTTCGGCCCGCAGGTGATGCGGACGGTGCCTGCAGGTTTGTCCCGCAGTTCAGTCAGCATGTCCAGCTCAGCCTCTATCTCGTCAATACGATGGCCCACCGATTGCAACAGCCGCTCGCCGGCGGCCGTCGGGGATACACTGCGGGTGGTCCGCGTCAGCAGGCGGATTTGCATCCGCTCTTCCAGCCCGGAAATCGCCTGGCTCAGCGCAGGCTGGGTCACGCCAAGCTGCGCGGCGGCACGCGTGAAGCTGCCTTCCCGCGCCACGGTGACGAAAGAGAGTAAATCGTTGAGGTTGCGTCTTGCCATGTTGGTTTCCAGGCTATTTATAAATTTTACTTATAAAGCTATTAAGCATTCATTAGCTAGTTTCACCGCTGCCTATTGGTAACAATAATGCGATGAAAAAGTCAACGCTAAACGAGATGGAAAATGCTCACCGTAAAACGACACCGCTGATGCTCCTCTCTGCCGGGCTCAGGGCTGCGGATTGAGCCGTCGCGCCTTCCATATCCATCGTTCTCTTTAACTCACGCGCTTATCCCCCACGTCGCCGTTTCAGAAGGGGAAGGGCATCGCATTATCAACAGAAAAGAAAGGCTAAATGCGTAATCAGAAAACTGAAACCAAAAACCAGAACGGAGCAAGTGAAAAACAACAGGCGCACTGGGGCGGCGTGTTTGCTATGACGCTGTGCGTCTTCGCCCTGATCGCCTCCGAGTTTATGCCGGTCAGCCTTCTGACATCGATGGCGCAGTCCCTAAACGTCACCGAAGGCATGGCCGGGCAGGGGATCGCTATTTCCGGCGCGTTTGCGGTGGCGACCAGCCTGTTTATTTCCCGACTGGCAGGCACGCTTAACCGGAAAAAGCTGCTGCTTGGCCTGACGTGCATCATGGCACTTTCGGGGGGCGTCATTGCGATGGCACCTAATTACCTGACCTATATGACCGGCCGGGCCCTGATTGGCATTGTGGTCGGCGGGTTCTGGTCGATGTCGGCGGCAACAGCGATGCGTCTGGTGCCGGTGCACCGTGTTCCGTTGGCCCTGGCCATTTTTAACAGCGGCAACGCGCTGGCAACCGTTGTGGCCGCGCCTCTGGGCAGCTGGCTGGGTTCCGTCATCGGCTGGCGGGGAGCCTTTTTGTGCCTCTTACCCGTCGCCATCGTGGCGTTTATCTGGCAACTACTCAGCCTGCCCTCGATGCCGGTTACCCGCCAGCCAGCGGGGACCGGCAACGTCTTTGCACTGTTACGCCGTAGGGTGGTCACGCTGGGCATGCTGGGGGTGGGGATCTTCTTTATGGGGCAGTTCACGCTCTTTACCTATATCCGGCCTTTCCTTGAGACGGTCACGAAGGTGGACGCCTCAGCGGTGACTCTCATCCTGCTGGTCATCGGGAGCGCGGGTTTCATCGGCACCACGCTGATTGGCCGGGTACTGAAGCGCGGATTCTACCCGACGCTAATGGCTATTCCTGTGCTGATGGCGATCGTCGCGCTGGCCCTGATCGCGTTTGGCAGCCAGGCGGCCATCGTGACGGCCTTGCTCGGGCTGTGGGGGTTTATTTCAACTGCCGCGCCCGTGGGATGGTGGGCATGGGTTCCACGCACGTTCCCGCAGAATGCCGAAGCGGGCGGCGGGCTGATGGTGGCGATGGTGCAGTTGTCCATTGCGCTGGGATCCACCGTGGGGGGCGTGCTGTTCGACCATCATGGCTACCAGAGCACCTTCCTGGCCAGCGCCGCGATGTTGATTATCGCAACCGTACTGATTTTCCTGACCTCACGTGCAGACGCGTCTGCCGAGGGTTTTTCATCACACTCGTCCTGACAAGGAAACTATCATGAATAAATTTGCGTTAGCCCTGGGAATGTTCATCAACGCATTTGCCGCCTCGGCGGCGGATATGTCCAGAGGCGCTGATAACTTTTATAAAAGCGAAAAAGTGACGCAGCAGAAAGTCACCTTTAAAAATCAGTATCAAATGAACGTGGTCGGCAATCTGTTTATGCCGAAAACGATAAATCAGAACGCCAAAAACCCGGCGATCGTCGTTGGCCATCCAATGGGCGCAGTCAAGGAACAAAGCGCAAACCTATACGCGCAGAAGCTGGCGGAGCAGGGGTTTGTTACGCTGGCGATCGATCTCTCGTTCTGGGGAGAAAGCGAAGGCAAGCCGGGGCACCTGATTTCACCGGAAATCTACGCGGATGATTTCAGCGCGGCGGTGGATTACCTCAGTACACAATCGTTTATTGATCCAGAAAATATCGGCGTGCTGGGCATCTGCGGCAGCGGAAGTTTTGTCATCAGCGCCGCGAAAATTGACCCGCGTATGAAAGCTATCGCCACCGTCAGCATGTATGACATGGGAGCCGCCTTCCGTAATGGCCTTAACCACTCCCAGACGCTGGAACAGCGTAAGGCCTTTATCCAGTCGGCCATTGAGCAGCGGTTTGCCGAATTCAAAGGAGGAGAGAAAACTTATATTCCGGGCACTGTGAATAAGCTGGACGCTTCCACGCCGGAAATTCAGCGCGAGTTCTTTGATTTCTATCGCACCGAACGCGGCGGTTATACCCCGCAGGGCGAGAAAGAGGAACTGACGACAAAACCGATGCTGAGCAGTATCGGTAAGTTTATGAACTTCTACCCGTTCAATGATATTGAAACCATTTCGCCGCGTCCGATGCTCTTTATTACCGGTGACCAGGCCCATTCAAAAGAGTTCAGCGAGGACGCCTTTAAACGCGCCGGGCAGCCTAAAGAGCTGTATGTCGTTCCGGGGGCAGGGCACGTCGATCTGTATGACCGCACGGACGTGATCCCCTTCGACAAGCTGACGAACTTTTTCCGCAACAACCTGAAATAACGCGTGGAAATGGGTTGTATCAACAGCTACCGGCCCTCGGGTCGGTAGTGGGGCGTAATTTGCTCAAAAGGACAAAATGCTGCCGCATCACTGAGAGTTGAAATGTCTGTGTAGTGCCAAAGGCGAACAGTTTGGTTTTTGAGCATCCAGTATGCTGCATTATTGAGCAAGAAAATAAGCGCTCAAAATATTTGGCTGAGCGATATGGTTTTCAGTTCCAGATGCTTGTTAAATATCGCGATAAAAATGTACGCCTGCTAATTCGTCCGAAATTCGCTATTCAGTTTTAATAAACGTTTGCTCGTCCGCTCTATGCCAGGAGTGGAAATTGGCTGAGTAGAAAGCAGCCGTGATGTGTTTTCATTAACGCTGGTTACGTTAGAATAGCCTCGATAAAAACGAGAGAACTGGAGTAAAAATGTTTGCTGATTTTGGTATCGTGAATTTCTGGACGTATCTGCTTGGTGCGACACTGATAGTGCTTGCTCCTGGCCCTGAGACCATGTTCGTGATCAAAACAAGCATTACGAGCGGCGTCAAACGAGGCTTTGCTGCAATATTTTCCATTCTGATGAGTGACGTACTTCTGGTTCTGCTGGCATGGTGTGGGCTGGCCGCAGTCATAAGCTCAACTCCAGCCTTATTTAACGCCATCAAATACGCAGGTGCTGCCTATCTTTTCTATCTCGGTGTCCAGACGATACGCGCTATCTTTAAGCCCACTGTCGAAACGAATGAGGAAAAGAAATCTTCAGCTGATGCTAAGGGGATCATCGGGCGTGGAATGCTGGTTACGCTACTGAATCCAAAGACACTGCTGTTCTATATCTCTTTCTTCGCCCAGTTCATCAATGTTCAGGCTGAACATTCCTGGATGGCGTTTATCATTCTTGCTGCGGTGATGTTCGCGATTACTCTCGTCTATTTCGGTTTCCTTGTTTTCTGCGGCTCTTATCTGCTAAGCCGTTTGAAAGGCAACCGTAGATTATCAACCATTGGAAACGCGCTGGTGGGTATGTTCTTCATCGGATTTGCCGCACGACTCGCAAGCGCAACTTCCTAACTAGACAGCTAAACCGCCTCACCGCGGTTTTTTTACGTTCTTACGCCGGATGGGACGACCGCTGTTCGCTCACAGCAAACCTCGCAATGCTTCAGGCGGTCCGCTTAGTGCCAGAAGCGGACATTTTGAAAGCCATAAAGTCCTTAACTTGATGCCCATCGGAATTGTTTACTTTACAATATCAGCCACTAACAGCCTAAATAGAGCCAGGTGATCACGTGCACGCCAACATGATTGAATACCTAAATATTTTCATCCAGGTTGTTGAGCAGGGTAGTTTCTCCAAAGCCGCTGATGTGCTTCAAATCCATCGCCCCACCGTGAGCAAAGCGATACAGCAAATTGAGCATGATCTGGGTGTAAAACTGATTAATCGCACAACCCGCAAACTTAGCATTACTGCTGAAGGAGATGAGTTTTATCATCATGCCAGGCATGTGCTGGCCGAAGTGAATGACATGATGGCTAGTTTTTCACCGACCCTTCCCCCTCGGGGGCGGCTCAGACTTGATGTCCCGCTGGCGCTGGCTCACGCCATACTGATCCCTAATCTCAAACATTTCCAGTCTCTATATCCTGATATTGACGTCGTTCTGGTTTCATCGGACAAAAAAACCGATTTGATCGCTGAAGGTGTGGACTGTCTTGTCCGCCTGGGCGAGCTTCAGGATTCGAGTTTTATCTCCAGACGTCTTGGTGACATCAGAATGGTCACCTGTGCAGCTCCATCATACCTGCAACAACATGGACGACCGGAAACACTTGCGGATCTGGAGCAGCATCGGGCAATAAATTTTTTCAGCGATCACAGTCGTGATGTAATGGAATGGAAATTTATTAGGGACGGAAAGCTCGTTTCGTTGCGTCCCGTGGGCAGCATGCTGGTTGATAATTCAGATATTCTGCTCTCCTGTGGTCTGGCGGGCCTCGGCATAATCCAGGGCACCTTTAACGCCCTTGCCCCACATATTGCTTCCGGCGCTCTTGAAGAGATTCTGACGCAATACCCTTCTGTGTCTAAGCCCGTGTCGGTGATGTATCCGGACAGGCGCTACCTTTCTCCCAAAGTACGGGTCTTTATCGACTGGTTCAGTGAAGTTCTGACCATGCAGAACCGCTGAAACCAATGGATTGTTAACAGATAATTAATACTGAAGTTCTCTGTCAGCTATTTTTGGTACGTTTATAGCAGCGTAGATTGTCAGTAAATGAACCGGGCATGTCTTCAACAATATTCTAAAGATGTGCTGATAACTGACGAGAGCTGAATATGTCTAAAGTTGTTACCTTTAACCGCACCGGTGGTCCGGAAGTTTTGGAAGTTGTCGATGTGGAGGTGCCCGCACCAGCAGCGGGTGAAGTTAAGATTCGCGTACATGCTATTGGTCTTAACCGTGCAGAAATCATGTACCGCAACGGCCAATATGTTATTGAGCCGCAATTTCCGGCACGTCTTGGTTATGAAGCGGCTGGCGTTGTGCAGGCCGTAGGTGAGAATGTTGAGGCGTTTACCACTGGAGATCTGGTCAGCGTAATCCCTTCATTTATGTTTAATGAATACGGTATGTACGGCGAAGTGGTCAATGCACCTGTGCACGCAGTTGTGAAGCATCCTGAAAATCTTTCCTTTGAGGAAGCCGCTGCAAGCTGGATGATGTATGTCACTGCATATGGCGCGCTGGTTGAATATGGCAACCTTCAGGCTGGGCAGAATGTTGTGATCCGCGCGGCATCAAGCAGCGTAGGACTGGCTGCCATACAGATAGCCAACATGCTGGGCGCTAAAGCCATTGCGCTTACCCGGACTGCCGAAAAAAGAGACATGCTTCTTAAAGCGGGTGCCGCCACTGCTATAGCTACCGCTGAGCAGGATATGGTTGGGGAAATCAATCATGCGACAGATGGCATGGGCGCCCATATTGTTTTTGATCCTGTCGGTGGTCCGGACGTGGCAAAACTGACCCAGGTGATGGCACCGCAAGGTATGTTCTTCCAGTATGGGGCGCTCGACAGCCGCGACATGCTTGTGCCTGTCTTTGATATTCTCGGTAAGCATCTCACGCTCCGTGGATACGAGCTGTTTGAAATCACGACGGACCCTGAAAAAATGGCACGCGCAAAATCCTTCGTCACCGAAGGGTTACGTTCCGGCAAACTGAAACCTGTCATTGATAAAACATTCCCGCTTCAGGATATTGCGGATGCACAGCGCTATATGGAAGCAAATGGACAAGTTGGCAAAATCGTCGTGACCGTTGAGTAATCCTTACCGCAACATTTTATAAATGAGACTGGCGCAGCCTGGATATTTTCCAGGCTTTTTATTGTTCGTGACTTCGATGCAATGGCTCAGGCAGGTAATGGCTTCGATTTCCCTCACTTGAAAATTAAATGTCAGTTTCTCGCTCTCAGCGGACCTTCAGCTTCGTTAACACGTCCGCTTAGTGCCAGGAACGGACGTTTATGAAAAGGGTGATAGATAAACATCAGCAATTTTCTCTCCGATTACAGCACCTCAACCACTTCGAATTCTTCTGCGATCAACTCCATATCCTCAGAAAAATGACCTTCACGGATGAAAAATCGCTGATGCTCTTTCTTCCAGTATTCAAGACTTAAATCGCCTTCACCCTCTTTGCGAGCGAACTCCTCATTAATATCGCAAAAACGCACCAATTGTAGCGAAACCAGCCGGATCACGCATACCGGGACATTCTGTCCATCAAGAATTATGTTATAGCTGCCAATCCTCGGAGCAGATTCTTCCTGTTGGTAAGAGGCAAAAGATCCACAAGAGGCCGTTTTGATTCCTTTTTTAATAAGGTTAGCAAGCTCGCTTGCCAGTTCTGGACTGTCTCCCATTTGCCAGGCCCCTGCGCCTGGATACTTCATTTCTATTTCCTTAAGCTTAACCATTAATGCATCTGCCTAATCGTTGATGAAAAAAAAAGTAATAATAGTATTAGCATTAATGGGTTCACCATTAACAGTAATACGTTACCTCAGATAGTGTGGTTTGCTCTTCGCTCAGACTGGAGCTTAAACTCAGTTGGTTCATCCGCGCAGTGCCAAAAACTGTCCCTGACTGCTTGTTAACCGCTCCTTCTATAGTATGGATATTTTCTGTACATCAAGATACATTGAGATAGCTATTTAATGGCTTAAACAGTAATAGACACTAAGTTCAGGAAGGAAAAGTGCTGATGCCAATACCTATACTCTATACAGAACGCTTACTGTTAAAACCATTATCCTCAGAAGATGCCTCACAAATTCAGATACTTTATCCTCGCTGGGAGATTGTTCGGTACATGGTCTCATCAGTACCGTGGCCCTATCCGGATAATGGCGCCGAGAATTATGTCAATAACGTTGCCTTGCCTGATATAGCAAATGGAATCGCTTGGATCTGGACTATTAGGCATCGTGAAACACCTGACAACATGGTAGGTTTAATCTGCCTTTATGATGTTGAGGATAACAACCGAGGATTTTGGTTAGCACCGGAGCATCAGGGCAAAGGTTTTATGCGTGAGGCCTGTAACGCAGCTACAGATTATTGGTTCAATTCCTTAAATAAGACTATATTGCGTGCGCCGAAAGCGGCTCTCAATAACCGCTCCAAACGTATCTCACAAAGCAGTGGCATGCGGCTCATTAGGACTGAAAAGAAAGCATATGTCAGCGGTCTGCTGGATTCCGAGCTATGGGAAATCACACGTGACGAATGGAATGCTCGTAAAGGTGGCTGATAAGCTGATGGTATGTCCGCTAAGCGCTCCCAGCGGACCTTCAGCTTCGTTAACACGTCCGCTCCGTGCCAAAAGCGGAAGTTAACTACGGATAAAATTCAGCGCCCCACACCCAGAGCCGCTGCATAACGGCAATAAGCTACACTTGTTCATTATTTCCAAAACAGGAAAGCCTTCCGCTGCTTCAACGGTGTGTGTTTGACATCGCGCTGTTGGGGCATTTTGATCAACAACGAGCATGGCCCGCTAACGATGAAATTGCTACTTGTTCGACACGCAGAAACAGAGTGGAATTTGGAAGGAATTATTCAGGGGCACAGCGATAGCTCCTTGACCTGTCGGGGCTTGCGTGAAACATCCGTCCTACTAGCAGCGTTTAGTGCAAGTGAGTATCAAATAGAGCGTGTTTACGCTTCTCCGCTTGGGCGTGCCTGGCAAATGGGGCAAAGCCTGGCTGAACACTTTCACTGTTCACTGACGGCTGAACCGGCCCTTAAAGAGCAGGCCTTTGGTCAGTTTGAAGGTATGCCGTTAGAACTACTCAGACAAAAACATCCAAACTATGCAAATGCATTATTCAGGCTTGATGCAGAGTATTGTCCACCAGGGGGGGAGTCACTGGCGCATGCTTCTCAGCGAGTTATGCGTTTTTTACAAAACCTGGAAGATACCTCATCACATCAACAAACAATATGTATTGTGTCTCACGGGCATGTCAGTCAGGGCACTCTGGCAATTCTTAAAGAAGGGACTGTCAATAGTTTCCCTCGCTATGCTCATCCCAATGCAAGTTATTCTGTTATCGACCTGATTAATGGAAAATGTATTGGCCTAAAGTGGGGGATTGCTACACATTTACGTCACCTGAATTAGTGGCTACCTTCCAGACATTGAAAACCCATCCTGCCAGAGTCATCATTATTTAAGCACAATTTCCGCTCCTCGCTCATAGCGGACCTCCAGCTCATTAACTTACCCGCGTTGTGCCGGGAGTGCGCATCGCAAACTCATGCTCTTCTGATGACGTAGGTACTTAAAATGATTGTCCAGCTATTGAAACCTGACTTTTTCACACTGACACAATCAATGATTCCAGCCTAATTTAGCTAATGGCATAATCAGGCTGGCGAAAGTGAGGGTGAAATGGATAAAAAAGATAAAAATCAGATAGTAGATAGCGACATTGCACAGTTATTACTAAAGCACAGGAAAGCTCGTAACTGGACGGTAACGGAGCTTGCTCAACGCTCAGGCGTGAGCCAGGCGATGATTAGTAAGATTGAACGAGGCGTCTCCAGTCCCAGCGCGACTATCCTTAGTCGTTTAGCGAACGCCATGAATATTACGCTATCAAAACTTTTCGCCGAGCTTGAGGAACATCAGAATTCGCTGGTTCGTTTCGCTCACCAGCAGCAGCATTGGACTGATGGACAATCAGGCATTATCCGTTGGACATTGTCCCCGGCGGGCGCCAGTCCGGAACTGATAAAAGTTGAAATCCCTGCAATGGGTCAACTGACGATCCCCGCCTCGGCTATTGAGCATCTTTGCGGGCAAACACTTTGGATGCTGAGCGGCAACCTCGATTTTAGGGTCAATCATCAGACTCATCATTTGCAAGCGGGTGACTGTCTTGCTCTTACCTTTGCAGGCGAGTGCCAAATGACCAACCCGGATAGCGAACAGAGCTGTACATACATCGTTGCGTTTAGCCAAAAAAACAGATGATATTTTCCCTGGCAAACGGTTAGACGCCATTCCCTTTACTAAGGTGCAGCAGGGGATAAGGTCTTCCCTGACTATCCTGCCCGGAGCGCCCTGAAACCTGAAAGCCCATATGTTGATAAAACCCGACGGCCTGTTGGTTTTGTTCATTGACGTCGACGCTTAAATCAGGATGAAGAGCAAGGGCATGGGATATCAACTGTTTTCCGACGCCAAGCCCGCGAGCAGAGGCATCTACGAACAGCGCCTCCAGATGGCCATCATGTAAAAACATAAATCCGAGCGGAAGGTCTTTATCATTTGTCGCTACCCATACAGGGGTTTCTGAAAAAAAGCCGACCACCTCTTTTTCGATCTCTTGCCGGTCGTGAGCTGTCAGAAAATCGTGCGTAGCATCGACAGAACTTTTCCAAATTTGGATGATGTCTTCCGCTTCACAAGGTCGTGACATTCTGATTTTTATCATCTTTTCTGCCTTAAAGTGGACATGATTTTGGGTAATTACCTACAAAAAGAATCCACATAATTTACTATGGTGTAATTAAATTCACAATGGTGATGGCGTCGCCATGTCTATCGTTGCTAGCCTCACTTTCAGGTTCAGAATGCCACGACCGGCTCTGGCCTGATAGCGCTCGAACTGGCGTACAAGCTGTTCGAGCGTATGGAAAGCCGCGATGAGTTCCGATTTATTGTTGTGGAGCTCACCCTATGCATGTCCTCAAGGTCACATTCACTGCCCCGGCTATGAAGCAGACTCGCTACAACACAGTCGAGTAAGGGGCAGTTAGATAAGGCCTTTCAGGCCGATGTGTTGTACTGACTCAGAAATCTTTTTTACGGAAGCTATCGCGGATGGCGTCCCCCATCAGACAGGTCAGGTTCATCCAGGTAGGCTCGACTGCGAAATTCGCCATGTTTCCAGCCATATTGTCGAACGCTCGCTTGTTGGTGTAGAGCATGTGCCCTGGTGACATAAACTTTGCCTCCATGATCGATTTCTCAACGTTCTCGTAATTGAGTAGGTTGCCAAAGTTGCCGCGGCCAGAAACGAACGTCTTGCCTGCCTCATTTCCACCCCAGGTAAGATAGGGGTTGAGAAAAATGAAGGACGGCATGCTGTTGATGGCGACCGCACCATATTCCAGGTCAGACACCGCCTGCTCGAGTAATTTCTGATGGGCCTTTCTGGTGTCCTCATCGATAAGTATCGCGCTGGCGAGCGTGCCCAGGAGCTGGGTGTTGGCGAACTTGACGGCGCCGGGGAGAAAGTGCGCGGCATTGGCTGGCAGGTCAAGCGGCACCTCAGCGAGCACCAGGCTGAACGCTTCATGCGAAGTGGCGTAGCCACCGGGCTCAACGCCTGTTAGTAATATGACATCGGAATGCGGATACTTGCCGCCCTCGGGGCTCAGTACTTCCGCATCGGGATAGGCCTGGCGAAAACCATCCACGACCTTGTCGGCACCGGGGTAGTACATACCCATGGCTGGAGTAGTCTCCGAGATAGCGACACGCAGCGCGTCGAGGAATTCCATGCGCTGCGGCCAGTGCTTGCTTGTCACCAGAGTCTGGGGACGACCGCAGTTCGCGCCACCATTGAACTTTGCCATGGTGGCTATCTGCACTGCCTGATGCTCAATTTCCTTCTTTGTCCATGGCCGGTCGCCCGGCACGATGATGCATGGGTTATTGCCGCCGCATTCGGAGATAAGCGGCGTCTCTGTGGCTGACATAATAGCCTCGGCCGTTGCGGTTCCACCTGTAAAGTAAATCCGGGAGAGGCGGGGGTCTACTGTCAGGTCTTGTCCCCGATCGGCATCGCAGAAGCTCAGAACGCGCCGATCAATCAGCGGCTGCATGATCTTCGCCCAAATCCTGTCGGTTTCTTCGTTCAGGTGATGCGGTTTGTGTACGACCGCACAGTTCTCGAAGAAGATCGCCTTCAACACCTCGAGCGCTGAGCTGTAGTTACCGGCACCCAGCACGGCAATAATACCCGCGGGCTTTTCCATCGGATTGATTTGTTTCGGTGCGCCTTTCACACGGATGCGACTCTTCTGATCCGCGTACATCAACTTGTCCTTCCGCTCCTGCGGAAAGACATAAATGTCGTAGAGATCCTCACTCACTTTTTCCACGCTCAGCGGCTGTGGCATCTTGCCGTCGAGAATGGATTCATAAAGGATGATGGCTGCCGAGACGGTACTCGCCATAGGAACGACGGTAGCAACCTTAGACATTGGGTATGAAAAAAGAGGCGCACCGAGGATGCCATTCTTCATCTTGCTGTCGGCGAAGGCGAGGTCATCACCGTACTTCTTCAGGTTTGCACGGACTTCCTCCAGCAGACGCAAACGTTCTGCGGGAGATGTTGTGGTCCATTTTTGGGGATCCAGTTGGTCGATAGCTTCGGTAGCATTCATTGGAATTTCTCTATTGCTCAGATTGGACCGCCAGGACAGGTGGAACATGTCCAGACTGGTGCGATGTTTACATCTCACTATAGGAAGCAAGCCGCGACAACGCTCTGGCAATCCGCGCCAATTTTAATGCGAGAGATGCCAGCACAGGGAGTGAGTCGCGAATGTTACAGGTTGGCGCAACGTGCAGTCATTGTGGCGCGGTTTGAAGGGGGTTAAGCGCACGACTGCTCTATACTCTGAGCGTCGGTTGAATGAGCAATAGTGACGGAGTTCTGAAGGTGCAAAACAAAACTTTTCCCATGGATATTGGCTGGCTGGCAATACTGAAGGACTTAGGTGTTCAGCCTGGCCATGTATTGCGTCGGGCCGGCCTTCCAGACGATTTACTCTCCCGTACAAGACAGGGGCTTTCTGGCGAAGACTATTTTTGTTTCTGGCGCGCTTTAGAGGCTGAGGCAAGTGATGCCATGTTTCCCTTACGCATTGTCGAGACTCTCTCGGCTGATTCTTTCAACCCACCACTATTCGCTGCCCTGTGCAGCGCGAATCTGGTACAGGCTATGCAGCGCCTCGCCAAATACAAGCAACTTGTGGCGCCCATGAGCCTGGAAGTCAATACGGGTGACGCAGGCGAACTGGTCGTGACGCCTCGCTGGTTGTCGATACAAACCGAGGTACCTTACTCGCTGCAAGTGGCTGAGATTGCGTTTTTTGTGCGACTAGCCAGACTGGCTACCCGTGAGCACATTAAGGCGTATCGCGTTATCCTGCCGCGACTTCCATCCAGTCATTATCTCCGGCGTTACGAGAATTTCTTCGGCGTACCTGTGCAAAAAGGAGAGTATCCAGCAATCGCTTTCGCCGCTGTGGATGCTTTGCGTCCATTCCTGACGGTCAACGAAAGCATGTTTCACGCGTTCGAACCCGATCTTCGCCGTCGGCTCAGTGAACTCGATTCGACGGCGTCAACGGCGGAACGCGTGCGTGCTGTCTTACTGGAGCTGTTGCCTGGTAACGCGGCTACCATTGAGAAGGTCGCGGAGCGACTGGGCTTGAGCAAGCGTACGCTTCAACGTCGTCTCGAGGAAGAGGGGGAAAACTTTCGCGCCCTGGTCAATATGGTGCGGGAGAGCCTTGCCCGACACTACCTGGCAAATACCACGATGTCCGGCGCAGAGATCGCTTTCCTCCTGGGATTCGAAGATCCCAATTCCTTTTATCGCGCATTCCAGGGGTGGACTGGGAAAACACCTGACAGCGTGCGTCATGCCAAAGAAGGCCTATTTTGATGTCAATCCAGACAACGTCAGATTCCAGGGAGAAGCTAAGCTTCTCCCTGAATTTACCCTCAGGCGTTTGCCGCCGCCTTTAACCGCGCCTTCATCAGGCTATAGGTCGTCCAGGCGTACCGTTCCGCCCAGTCCTGGTCGGCAATAGCCTCTACCTTCACCGCGCAGTACTTGGTTTCCGGCGTTTTCGAGATAGGATCCAGATTATCCTGGGTAAGCTCATTACAGGCGCCGACCCACCACTGATAGGTCATGTACACCGCGCCGGGGTTGATCCGCTCGCTGAGATCGGCGCGAGTCATCACTTTGCCGCGCCGCGAACTCACCCATACCAGCTGACGATCGGCGATACCCGCCCGCTCGGCATCAGCAGGGTGCATTTGGATCCGGCCCGGTTCGTCCGCCAGCGACTGCAGCGCCGCGCAGTTGCCGGTCATTGAACGGCAGGAGTAATGGCCGACTTCGCGCACCGTGCAGAGCACCAGCGGGAAATCATCGTCCGGCGTTTCCGCCGGCGCGCGCCATGGCGCGGCGAACAGTTGCCCTTTGCCCGATGGGGTATCAAAGTGATTATCCTGATACAACCACGGCGTGCCGGGGTGATCGAGCGTCGGGCACGGCCACTGCACGTGGCCCATATCGCCCATTTTCTCCCAGGTTACGCCGTAGAACAGCGGGCAGAGTTCGCGCATTTCATCCCAGATTTGCTGGTTACTGGTGTAATGCATTGGATAGCCCATCTCGCTGGCCAGTAGGCTGATAATTTCCCAATCGCGTTTCACGTTACCTGTGGGCGGAATAGCCTGTTCAAAACGCTGGAAGCCGCGGTCGGCGCAGGTAAAGACGCCGCCGTGCTCGCCCCAGGATGTCGCCGGCAGCAGTACGTCAGCCACTTCCGCCGTTTTAGTCATAAAGATATCCTGCACCACCACGAAATCCAGCGCTTCCATCCCTTTGCGTACCAGCCCCAGATCGGCCTCGGTTTGCAGCGGATCCTCGCCCATGATGTAGTAGGCTTTGATTTCTCCCGCCAGCGCTTTATGCGGGACTTCAGTGATACGGGTGCCGATTTGCGTATCCATTAGCGCCGGATCGATGCCCCAGGCATTGGCGAATTTGGCGCGCACCGCGGCGTCGGTGACGTCCTGATAGCCCGGGAACTGGTTGGGTAGCACCCCCATGTCGCAGGCGCCCTGGACGTTATTTTGTCCGCGCACCGGGCCGACGCCGACGTTGGCCCGTCCGAGGTTGCCGGTCAGCAGCGCGAGGCTGGCGAGACCGCGGACGACATCAACCGCCTGGCCGAACTGGGTTACGCCCATTCCCCACATAATGGTGGCGGAAGGGGCGGCGGCGAAGGTGCGCATCGCCCGCCGGATGGCCAGCGCGGGGACGCCGACCAGCGCTTCCACAGCTTCGGGAGAGTAGTCTTTCACCGCCTCGCGGTAGGCCTCCAGCCCTTCGGTATAACGCTCAACGTAATCGTGATTGTAGAGATCTTCTTCCAGCAGGACATAGGCGAAGGCGTTGACCAGCGCCATATTGCTGCCATTGTTGAGTTGCAGATGCTGGTCGGCGATGCGGGCGGTTTCAATGCGCCGCGGATCGCAGACGATGATTTTCGCGCCGTTGTCGCGGGCTCTCAGTACCCGTCTCGCCACGATAGGGTGAGAATCGGCGCAGTTATAGCCAAAGACCAGCAGACATTTTGAGTTCTCAATATCGCTTATCGAGTTGCTCATCGCGCCATTGCCGAGAGAAGCCTGTAGGCCGGCGACCGACGGCCCGTGGCAAACGCGGGCGCAGCAGTCGACGTTATTGGTATTGAGTACCGCACGGGCGAATTTCTGCATCACGTAATTGGTTTCATTACCGGTGCCGCGGGACGATCCGGTAGTCATAATGGCGCGCGGGCCATATTTGGCCTTGATCTCGCGGAGCTTAGCGGCGGTGTAGCGAATCGCTTCTTCCCAGCTGACCGGGGTGAACGGGCCGCCTTTCTGATAACGAATCATCGGCTGCTTGAGGCGAGGCGTGAGAAGCTGCGTGTCGTTGAGGAAATCCCAGCCGTAGTAGCCTTTCAGGCATAGCTGGTTTTGATTGGTGACGCCGTCAGCGGCCTCGGCGCGAATGATTTTATCATTTTCGACAACCAATTTGAGTTTACAACCCGCCCCGCAATAGGGGCACACGCTGGTAATTTTATTCATCAGTAACAGACCTGTTAACAGTGAAGATAGGGCGATAGCGCGCCGGGCCCGGCAGGCTACCGTCAGCAAACGCGCGACGTCGAACGTCGTGCGATGCACTTCGATTGCATAATGCGTGCCAAAGTGAAAATAGCGCTGATGACGCGGGATGAAGGTGATGAAGACGCGGGAAAATCACTGACGTCGTCACAAGTGACGATGACGCGGGACGCCGTGGCTGACGATCGCCCCGCGGGGGCTGAGGTTAAGCGTTGACTTCCATGTTCTGCTGCAATTGGTTCAACGTCTCCTGCGACATCCCGGCCTGGCGCGCGGCGGCGCAGATCGCCTGCCAGCTACTGGCATCGAGCGGAATACCGTTTGCCAGCCGCTGCTGACGATTGGCCGCTTCCCACTCACCCGGCGCCAGAATAGGCGTATCGGCATCGTGCGGCGACTGTTTACACCAGTCGATAAAGGCCTCGGTTTCGCGCTGCATCTGCGGCGCATCGAAGGCTTCCGGGCTGAGAATAATGGTAGTCATGCAGTTGAAGATGGCGTCGACGCAGCCCTGCAGGCTATCCTGGTGGGTCGTTTGTCCGCCCGAGACCGCGCCGCCGAGCACCTCGCACAGCGTCGCCAGGGCATAGCCTTTGTGTTGGGCAAAGGTGAGCAGGGCGCCAAGCGGCGAGGTCTGCATCACCGCCGGATCGGTGGTCGGTTCGCCGCGAGAATCAATCAATGAGCCGGCAGGCACCGCTTCGCCTTTATGCCATGCGACGCGGGTTTTGCCAAAAGCGATGGCGCTGGTGGCGTAATCGAGCAGCAGCGGCGGGTGGCCTTCACGCGGGAAGACCACGCAGAGCGGGTTAGTGCCGAAGCGGCTATCTTTGCCGCGAAATGGCGCCACCATCGGGTCGCCGACGACGCTGACGAAATGAATGGATATTAACCCCTGCGCGGCGCACTGTTCCGCCCAGTAACCGATGCGCCCGATATGGTGAGCATTGCGCAGCGCCACGGCGGCCAGGCCGTGCTGTTTGGCTTTTTCAATCCCCAACTGCATGGCTTCATGGGCAACGACCTGGCCGAAACCGGCGTTGCCGTCGAGGGTGACGACGGCGCCGGCGTCTTTCATCACGCTGGCGTGACGGTTAAGTTGCAGAAACCCTTCGCTATGGGATTTTACGTAACTCGGGATCATGCCGACGCCGTGGGAATCGTGTCCGGCAAGGTTGGCGGCGATCAGGTGGTCTGCGACCAGAGCGGCTTCGGTTGGCGTACTGCCCAGCTGCGTGAACAGGGTAGTGACGAAGTGGTGTAGCTCCGTGGGGCGAAATCGATGTCCTGTAGGCACGGATAGTCTCCTCGATGTATGTTGTTGTTTTGTTGCGTTTGCCGTTCCATGCTGCGCCGCAAGGCGCAGAAGATCAAGGAGCTAGCCGTAGAATTTAGGTTTAGAGATAATAAATCGGTATACTTGTTCGTGTAAAAAATAACCGATATATCATATGGATACGATCTTCTTAGTAAAGTGTTGTTTATAGGAGATAGTAAATAGCGATACCGCCTTTATTTATTGAGGCTTTATATCTAGAGTTATATCTGTGACGCATCAAATGCGCATCTGGCATTCGCCTGCATACCAATAAATATGCTCAGAGTATTTTCTTAAAAGCATGGAAACTAACACTAATGATATTCTACCTTATCATATAGAGGTTTATTATGCCGTTTTCTGCACAGCAATTATCTCAGGTTGTTATTAATGAGTGGGACAGATGGGGAACCTATCCAGGAACGCCGAATTTAAAATCCCAACATTTGGAGTCACAGGCTAAGTTCTCGCCTATTGTTCATCAATACTGGCAATCTATAGGTGCTGATTTGGACGGAACGAGCCCTTATGCATGGTCGGCTGCTTTTATTTGTTTTTGTATAAAACAGATAGGCTATACTGGCCATGATTTTCCACTAAAATCGTATCATTCCGAATATTGCGCCTATATCTATGCGGGGAAATATCCAAAATTTTCATTGTTAGATCCAGAACTTACCCCGGTGCAAGTAGGCGATATCATTTGTAAAAGACGGCCTGATGCGAATGGCAACTATCATGAGCCATTAACCTACTATAGTGCAATTTCCTTTTATAATAACATTCTTGTTGACGATAATAATAATTTTGATTCTCACAGTGATATTGTTATTGAGGTTAACAATGGTACGATTTTAGCCGTAGGGGGAAACGTTAGCGATGCAGTTGCTTCATCAACCTATGATCTGACAAGTAATGGCGGGCTGAACATGAATGATGCTCCTTTTTTAGCTATTATTAGAATAAACTCATAATATAGCTAAGGTAAATGACAGGGGAACATCAATGATGTTCTCCTGGTTTATATCCTAGTTCAGTTTGGTTTCGCATTTTTTCATTTCGTTGAATAGCTCGTTGGTTTCCGCTTGGGACATATCAGAAACAGTATTTGCATTATTTCCTGTAATCACTGGAGTTGGCATTTTATATGGGTTGTTAATAATGGCGATTAAGCCAGAAATATCGGGGGTGCCGAGTACCATCGAATATTGCAACTGTCTTAACTTCCCTCTGACATTAGTTAATGAGTCCAGCGCTGCGTTACGAATGGCATGATTATCAGGAAACTTACGGTCTTTGAAAGGCAATGTTGCCATATACAGACACTGCATCGCCTGAGAAGCCAAATCGTAATTATGCGATTGCACTTCAAGGCGGTATCGCTTGCTGTATAGGGTACCTGCCGCACCCACTGACGCGCCAGCAATCACCGTCTCAGGGGATTTAGTGGCTAGTCCGACAGCACTGGCCAGTAATCCGTAAAAGGTTATTTCATCTGCTGTTTGCGATTCCAACTTTTTGGTATCGGCAACGTGTTCCCATTTTATGGCGAAGGCTTTGTATGCACCAACTACCTTTTTAAAAGAATCCAGACCATCGGCATAATTATGACATGTACGAGCGTTCTGAATACACTCTTTATCGGCATCAATAACCGGAACCGGGAGTGGTGAGCTGCAGGAGATAAGCATTGATAACCCGGACAACAGCCAGTATTTCATAGTTAATGATGCTTGGTGGGGAGTAACGGGAATCCCGGCGTGGCTTTACCGGGCCAAATTTCATACCTGACGGCGATTTCATCAATACCTCCGTGTCGCGGATTTCCGCTTACCCCTAGCGCCTCTGCTGCAGCAATACTTAATTCACCAATACCATTGCCGCTACTATCTGCAACCACGCAATTTATAGATTTATCTTTCCATGTTACTCTCGCCTGGCATCCAATCACTGTGCCTTTTGTTTGCGCGATCACTATCTTTGGTACGGCAATGTAAAGAACTGTCGCTGCATCGATATAAGCTTTGGGGTCATCTAATGAAATATGTTGATAATGTAATGATGTTTTAGATGCAATAATTCCTTGCGGAAATATTTTTGGTTGACCATTGCTTTCTAAGATGGCATTAACTCCACTTGTAGGGTTTATTTTGTGGAATACACCATTGGAATCTATTTTTAAATTAAGGCTAACTAAACGATCGCTGCCGATTTCCTTAAAATGGTCATTTATTTGGTAAGCAGCGGGAGAGCCGTTTTGCCCATTGGCGCCATCCGCATCAATACTGGCATCCGCCGTATAATAGACATATTCGCCTTCCTCAGTATTTTCAAGGTGTATATCAACCGGGGTTTTATGTTCTTTTTGGACGACATAAAGTGTACCAATAATAGGCATAAGATTTGCTCCAGATTAAATAGAGATAGATGACTTGTTAAAAGTAAACGGAATTGCACTCGCTTAAAATATTCAACATCAACAGACTGATAGCCGCAAATTGCTATCAGGTGATTTATGAAAAACGGTCAACGAAAAATACGGCAGATAAAAATGTTATTGTCGATTAAAATGAGTCTGGCACAAAAGCAAGAAAATACAATGCTGGCCGTTAAAAATAATTTCGCATAGTAACTTTATGTATTTATAAGAAATTACCATGATGACTGTATAGGCTCGTGACTGAGACCCGCAGTTAGTGGCCGACTATAGGCGCTGGATAAACAGGCTTCAATACGCAGCATTAATCTGTGACCTCGCTCGCTGTTTTCACTATTCGCTGAATAAACTCCATAAACACTACTTTTTAAACTACACCACTGTCACAAAAGCCATAAAAACCCCACCCGCAGCGTTGCAGAGGGTGTTGTAGCACTATATGTTAAATTTGTGTTTAATTATTGATGCTTAGGGGTTGATTTTATGTATAATAAAATCGGTGGTTTAGTGGTTTCACTGACGACAGTCTTCTCGTACTCCGCGCTGGCGGAGGTGCCGCAGGGCTACCCGGCAGATTATCAAAAAGTCGTTGATGCCGGGGTGAAAGAGGGTAAAGTCGTGGTTTATTCCACAACGGACACCAAAGCGGCAGGGCCGTTAATTAAAGGCTTTGAAGCGCAATATCCTGGGATTAAAGTTGAATATAACGATATGAACAGCACCGAGCTGTACAACCGTTATATTAGTGAACAAGCCGCCGGCGGCGGGAGCGGCGACGTGGTGTGGAGCTCTTCCATGGACACGGCGCTGAAATTAGCCACCGATTATGCGCAAGAGTACGCTTCACCGGAAGTTGGCAAGCTGCCGAAATGGGCGGTCTGGCAGCAAAAAGCCTACGGCACAACCTATGAGCCGGTGGTCTTTATCTATAACAAACGGCTGATCCCACAAAATGAAGTGCCGGATTCACATACCGCATTGGCCAAACTTATCGCCGGGCAGGCTGATAAATTTAAAGGCAAAGTCACTACCTACGATATCGAGAAATCGGGGCTTGGTTTTATGCTGGCGGTGCAGGATAGCAAAGCTGACGCCAACTACTTCGCCGACCTGGCGAATATCGCCAAAGGCGGCCTGACGGTGCAATCTTCTACCGGCACCATGATGGAGCGCGTCTCCTCCGGTGAAAACCTGATCGGCTATAACATCCTGGGATCCTATGCCGAAGCGCGCGCTAAAACCGACCCGTCATTAGGCATTGCCTATCCGAAAGACTACGTGCTGGTGCTGTCCCGCGTCTCATTTATTACTGCGGAAGCAGGACACCCTAATGCGGCGAAACTGTGGTTCGACTACGTACTGTCGGAAAAAGGGCAAACGATTCTTGCCTCTCAGGGCGATATCCCGTCAATTCGCAACGACATTGAAGGTAAAAATGATATCGACGGGATGACCAAATTACTGGGCAATGCGCTGAAGCCGATTCCGGTGGATGAAAGCCTGCTGCAATATCTGCAACCCAAACAGCGTCTGGAATTTATTAAGCAATGGCGTGCCGCTGCTGCGAAATAAAGTAATTACCTATGAAACTTCCCCTGGAACGTATCCGGGGGAATGATCGTATCAGTATTCAGTAAATAAGTACTCATTATCTCTTCTTGATAATTTATCTCTGCACTTTGCCAGGGGAATTAAAGATGAACATTTTACGCAGAAAGTGGCAAGGGCTACCGCGTGGCATGGTGGTATTGATAGCGGCACTGGTAATTTACGTTCCGCTATTATTTATCGTGGCGCAAAGTTTTCTTTCAGCACCATTTTTTGCCCGCTCTAAAGAGTGGAGCCTCGAAGCCTTCGGTTTTATTTTTACCGACCCGGATTTTTACCTGGCCTTACGCTCTGGATTTATCCTCGCTTTTGGTCTGGTCATTATCGCGATTCCGCTGGGCGGAATTCTGGCCTTTTTAATGGTACGTACCGATTTACCCGGCAGGCGCTTTATTGAGCCGCTGATCCTGGTGCCGATTTTCGTCTCGCCGATGGTGTTGGGCTTTGGTTATGTGGTGGCCGCCGGGCCGGTCGGTTTCCTGTCGCAGTGGGCGCAGGCGTGGCTGGGTTTTGTGCCCTGGAATATCTACTCGATGTTCAGCATCGTGGTAATAGCCGGTTTAACGCACGTTCCGCACGCCTATCTTTATATCTCCTCGGCGCTACGTAGCGTCGGTTCGGATGTGGAAGAGGCGGCGCGTACCGTCGGCGCCACGCCGCTGCAGGTGATGACCTCGGTGAGCCTGCCGATGGTACGGCCGTCCATTCTCTACGCCTGCGTGCTGCTGTTCTTCCTCGGCCTGGAGGTCTTCGGCCTGATGCTGGTGCTCGGCGATCCGGAAGGCAACATGGTGCTGGCGACCTATCTCTATAAGTTGACCAATAAACTGGGAACGCCCTCTTACCATCTGATGGCGGCGGTCGCGGTGGTGTTAATCTGCATTACCATTCCGCTGGTGATGTTGCAGCGCCGGTTGATGCGTACCGCCAACCGCTTCGTGACCATGAAAGGTAAAGCGTCGCAGTCGCGCGCCTTGCCGCTGGGGAAATGGCGTTGGGTCGCGGGCGCGGTCGTGGTGGCGTGGCTGACGGTGACCATTGGCGTCCCGCTGCTGGGTGTGGCGCTACGGGCCTTTATTTCCAACTGGGGCGTTGGCGTTTCACTATGGGATGAGCTGTCGCTGGCGACTTTCCGCAACATCTGGCAGCAGCCGAATCTGCTGCGGGCGATCGTCAACTCGATGGCGATCGGGATTATCGGCGGCGCGTTGGCGGTGGTGTGCTATCTGTTTGTCGGTATCGCCATGCACCGTAAACCGGATAACGTCACGCGCTTTCTCGACTACAGCGTGCTGGTACCTCGTGCGGTGCCGGGCCTGTTGGCCGGTTTGGCGTTTCTGTGGGTGTTTCTGTTTGTGCCGATGTGGCTCGATCAGTCATTGAAAAATGGCTGGCTCTCGGCGCTGCCGGTCGCCGACTGGCTGCGCGAACACCTTATCGTGCAACTGCGCGCGCTGCGCAACACCATTTTCAGCGTCTGGTTGGCCTATACGGTGGTGTGGATGGCCTACGGCCTGCGCCTTATCTCATCAACGCTGCTGCAGGTGGCGCCGGAGCTGGAGGAGGCCGCGCGCAGTACCGGCGCTTCTCGCGGACAAATCACCCGCCACGTCACCATTCCGCTGGCGCGCTACGGGCTAATCGGTTCCTGGCTGCTGATGTTCCTGATCTTTGAACGCGAGTATTCAACCGGCGTTTATTTGTTGTCGCCAGGCACCGAAACGATCGGGTCGATGCTGGTCTCGTTGTGGGCGGCGGGCGCCATTGATATCGTCGCGGCGCTATCGTTTATCAATATTCTGCTGGTGGTAGTCGGTCTGGGTATCGCCCTGCGCTTTGGAGTGAAATTACATGATTGAGTTATCGGTAGACAATTTGCATCTGACCTATGGCGACAACCCGGTGCTGAAAGGGGTGTCGATGGAGCTCAAACGCGGGGAGGTGGTGTCGCTGCTTGGCCCTTCAGGTAGCGGGAAAACCACGCTGCTACGTGCGGTCGCCGGGCTGGAGAAACCGACCGCCGGGCGGATCAGCATCGGCAATAGCGTGGTTTATGACGGTAGTCCGCGTAGCGAAATCCCGGCGGAAGAGCGTAATCTCGGGCTGGTGTTCCAGTCCTACGCCCTGTGGCCGCATAAAACGGTATTCGACAACGTGGCCTATCCGCTGAAACTGCGTAAAGTGGCCAGCGGCGAGATTAAACAGCGGGTGCAGAGCGTACTTGATCAGTTAGGTCTGGGACATCTGGGCAACCGGCACCCGCATCAGCTTTCCGGCGGCCAGCAACAGCGTGTGGCGATAGGACGGGCGCTGGTCTATAACCCGCCGGTTATTCTGCTGGATGAGCCGCTATCCAACCTCGACGCCAAGCTGCGTGAAGAGGCGCGGGTATTCCTGCGCGAGCTCATTATCAAGCTGGGCCTGTCGGCGCTGATGGTCACCCACGATCAGAATGAAGCGATGGCGATTTCCGATCGCATTTTGCTGCTTAACAACGGCGTGATTGAACAGCAGGGGACGCCGCAGGAGATGTACGGTAACCCAGCCACCCTGTTCGCCGCCGAGTTTATGGGCAGCAATAACCGCCTGCACGGTAAGGTGACGGCGCTGGAGAATGGGCGAGCGCGGGTTGAAGGCGCCAGTTGGGCGCTATGGGGGCGCGCGGGCGAGGGGGTCAGCATCGGTCAGCCGGCGACGGCGGTGATCCGCGTCGAACGGCTGCGCCTTGACTGCTCGCCGCAGGACAACAGCCTGGAACTTCCGCTGCTGACCAGCATGTACCTCGGCGATCGGTGGGAATATCTGTTCCGTACCGAGGGCGATGACTTTGCTATCCGCGCCTACGGCACGGCCCTGCGTGATGCCGAACATTGTCATCTGACGCTGCCCGCGGATGATGTGTGGATTTTCCCGCAGCGATAAACTTTGCTTAGGGCGCCAGATGACACACCGCTTCGATATTGTGTCCATCTGGCGCAATGACAAAGGCGGCGTAGTAATTGGCGTGGTAATTAGGTCGTAATCCCGGCGCCCCGTTATCCTTGCCTCCGGCGGCCAGCGCCGCGTGCCAGAAGGCATCAACCTGCTCGCGGCTGTCGGCGCAAAAGGCGATATGCAGCGGCGCGGGTTTATCTTCGCTTTGATAGAGGCATAAAGAGGCGTCGTTCGCTCCGGCTAACTCCGCGCCGTAAGCTGGCTCGCCTTCGCCTGCCAGCGTCACGCCGAGCGGCGCCAGCGCCTGTAAAAAGAATGCCTTGCTCGCGGCATAATCACTGACGCCAAATTTGACATGATCGAACATAAATTCTCCTTGTGGTTGGGAATATCTGTACGACATCACCGTGTCGTTAAATTGATAAGGGAACCAGTATCGATTTAATTAACAACGGTGATTAACTAATTTAACAGCTCGAATTGTTTAATTATTCATTAAGCGAGTATTTACAGGTGCTTAATCTGCCATGTACCATAAACAAAAAATAACAAATGTGATACATATCACCCTTTATTGGCGCTTTGGTAAAACCAAAGGCGCGAAATTTCCGCATGACTTACCGCACTCAGGTTATTAAATGCCCGATCTTATCGTGACAACCCGGTGAATATTTGCGCCATTTTCCCGCGTTGCGTTGAGAATCGTCTAATATCCAAACGATAACCCTATAAATCTTATCGCTATTGGCGATTTATTGTACGTCTTATTGGCCAGAGCCAGAGGGTCTGTTGCGTAATCGCTGAATGGTATCGGTACCAGAGCGAGATTTGCTGGGCTTGTAAGCGTCAAAACAGTAATTTAATTGACAGGAATGTGATTATGTCGAGCGAGAAAACCAACAATTCGAGGCGTGATTTTTTAGTAAAATCAATGGCCTTGATTCCAACGGTCGTCATCGGCGGCGGTAGCGTGGGCGCCATTGGCGTGGCGACGAGCGCCACGGCGCAGGCGGCTTCCGCACCCTCTGCCGGTGGCAACGCCGCATCCAGCGACTGGAAGCCGCAATTCTTCAACGATCGTGAGTGGCTGTTTATCAACGCCGCCGTCGCTCGCTTAATCCCAGCCGATGAACTCGGTCCAGGTGCTAAAGAGGCCGGTGTGCCGGAGTTTATCGACCGTCAGCTCAACACCCCTTATGCCACCGGTTCCATCTGGTATATGCAGGGGCCATTTAACCCCGACGTGCCGAAAGAGATGGGCTACCAGCTGCCGCTGGTACCAAAGCAGATTTATAACCTCGGTATCGCCGATGCCGAAGAGTGGTGTCAAAACCAGTATCACAAGAGCTTTGCTGAACTGAGCGGCGAACAGCAGGATGAGGCGCTCGGTCTGTGGGAATCCGGCAAGGCGCAGTTCAAACAGCTGCCGGCCTCGCTGTTTTTCTCCTATCTGTTGCAAAACACCCGCGAAGGCTTCTTCAGCGACCCTATCCATGGCGGCAATAAAGGCATGGTCGGCTGGACGCTGATTAATTTTCCCGGCGCGCGCGCCGACTTTATGGACTGGGTTGAACGAGGCGAACGCTATCCCTTCCCGCCGGTATCAATTAATGGGGAGAGGGCGTAATCATGGCGACCGTATTGAAAAAAACCGATGTAGCGATCGTTGGCTTCGGCTGGGTTGGCGCGATTATGGCCAAAGAGCTGACGGAAGCGGGGCTCAACGTCGTCGCGCTGGAGCGCGGCCCGATGCGCGATACCTGGCCGGACGGCGCTTATCCGCAGGTTATCGATGAGCTGACCTATAACATCCGCCGCAAGCTGTTCCAGGATCTCTCTAAAAGCACGGTGACGATTCGTCACAACACCAGCCAGCAGGCGGTACCCTATCGCCAACTGGCCGCCTTCCTGCCGGGGACCGGCGTTGGCGGCGCGGGTCTGCACTGGTCCGGCGTGCATTTCCGCGTCGATCCGATCGAACTTCGTATGCGCAGCCATTATGAAGAGCGTTACGGCAAAAACTTCATTCCCCAGGATATGATCATCCAGGATTTCGGCGTCACCTACGACGAACTGGAACCGTTCTTCGATAAAGCGGAAAAAGTCTTTGGCACCTCCGGTACCGCCTGGTCGGTTAAAGGGAAGGTTGTCGGTAAAGGCCGCGGCGGTAACGCCTTCGCGCCGGATCGCTCGGACGATTTCCCGCTGCCGGCGCAGAAAAATACCTGGTCGGCGCAGCTGTTTGAAAAAGCGGCGCTGGAAGTGGGCTATCATCCCTATAACCTGCCTTCCGCAAACACCTCCGACTCCTATACCAACCCGTATGGCGCGCAGATGGGGCCGTGTAACTTCTGCGGTTTCTGCAGCGGCTACGCCTGCTACATGTATTCGAAAGCCTCGCCGAACGTGAACATCCTGCCGGCGCTGCGCCAGGAAAAACGCTTTGAACTGCGTACCAACGCCAACGTGCTGAAGGTCAATCTGACCGACGATAAATCCCGCGCCACCGGTGTGACCTATGTCGACGGTCAGGGCCGTGAAATGGAACAGCCGGCGGATCTGGTGATTATCGGCGCCTTCCAGTTCCATAACGTGCATCTGATGCTGCTTTCCGGGATCGGTAAACCGTACAATCCTGAGACGGGCGAAGGGGTGGTCGGGCGTAACTTCGCCTATCAGAACATGACCACTATCAAGGCTATTTTCGATAAAGATACCTTCACCAACCCGTTCATCGGCGCGGGCGGCAACGGCGTCGGCGTCGATGACTTCAACGCCGATAACTTCGATCACGGCGCGGCGGGCTTCGTCGGCGGTTCGCCGTTCTGGGTCAACCAGGCGGGGACTAAACCGATCTCCGGCGTGCCGGTGCCTCCGGGTACCCCGGCGTGGGGCAGTAAATGGAAATCGGCGGTGGCCGACACCTACACCCACCACCTGTCGATGGATGCCCACGGCGCGCATCAGTCCTATCGCCAGAACTATCTCGATCTCGATCCGAACTACAAAAACGTCTTTGGTCAGCCGCTGCTGCGCATGACCTTCGACTGGCAGGAAAACGACATCAAGATGGCGCAGTTTATGTTCGATAAGATGGCGCCGATCGCCAAAGCGATGAAGCCGAAATATATGCTCGGCAGCCCGAAAAACGCCAATAGCCACTTTGACACCACCAGCTACCAGACCACCCATATGAACGGCGGCGCGGTGATGGGCGAAGATCCGAAAACCAGCGCGGTGAACCGTTATCTGCAGAGCTGGGACGTGCATAACGTCTTCGTCATCGGCGCTTCCGCTTTCCCGCAGGGGCTGGGCTACAACCCGACGGGGACCGTTGCTGCGCTGGCCTACTGGTCGGCGAAGGCTATCCGCGAACAGTACCTGAGAAATCCGGGTCCATTGGTGCAGGCATAAGGGAAAGCAAATCATGAAAATGCAATGGTTATCGGCACTGGTTCTCGGTGCGTTAAGCTGCGCGGCGTTCGCCGAAGAGGCGCCTGCGGACAGTAATCTGATTAAGCAGGGCGAATATCTGGCGCGTGCCGGCGACTGCGTGGCCTGCCACACCAACGGTAAAGAGGGCAAACCTTTTGCCGGTGGTCTGCCGATGGAAACGCCGATCGGCACCATTTATTCCACCAACATCACGCCGGACAAAGCGCATGGTATTGGCGGTTATACCTTCGAAGAGTTTGACGATGCGGTGCGTAAAGGCGTGCGTAAAGACGGCTCAACGCTCTATCCGGCGATGCCGTATCCTTCCTTCGCCCGTATCAACGAAGCGGATATGCGCGCCATGTACGCCTACTTTATGCACGGCGTGGAGCCGGTTAACGTCGCCAACAAAGACACGGACATTCCGTGGCCGCTGTCGATGCGCTGGCCGCTGGCGTTCTGGCGCGGCATCTTCGCTCCGTCCCCGAGCGACTTTGTCGCCAATCCGCAGGTGGACCCGGTACTGGAGCGCGGCCGTTACCTGGTGGAAGGGCTTGGCCACTGCGGCGCCTGCCACACCCCGCGTAGCCTGACGATGCAGGAAAAAGCGCTTAGCGAAAGCGAAGGTGATAACTACCTGGCGGGTAGCAATGCGCCGATTGACGGTTGGGTGGCATCCAGCCTGCGCGGTGAAAATCGCGACGGGCTGGGAAGCTGGAGCGAAGCTGAACTGGCCGAGTTCCTGAAAACCGGGCGCAATGATAAATCCGTGGTCTTCGGCGGCATGAGCGACGTGGTTGAGCACAGCCTGCAGTATCTCTCCAATGACGATATCACCGCTATTGCCCGCTATCTGAAGTCGTTACCGCCGCGCGGCGGTAAACAGACGCCAGCTCCGGTGGAAGATAGCGTGGCGAAAGATCTGTGGAAAGGCGATGACAGCAAAACCGGCGCGGCGCTGTACGTCGATAACTGCGCTGCCTGCCACCGTACCGACGGCGTCGGTTATAAACGCGCTTTCCCGTCGTTGAAAGGCAACCCGGTGGTACAGACCGAAGATGCGACCTCGCTGATTCACATCATTCTGACCGGCAACACCACGCCGGCGGTGAAGGATGCGGTCTCGAACCTGACTATGCCGTCATTCGGCTGGCGTCTTGACGATCAACAGGTTGCGGATGTGGTCAACTTCATCCGCACCAGTTGGGGCAACAACGCGCCGCCGGTGAGCGCCAGCGATGTGGCGAAAGTACGAAAAGATAAGTCGATGATTCGCGACGAGAAGGCGTTAGGTAACGCCGACGTCTCGAAACTGCCGGCTGCTGCAGAGTAACTGGGCCGGGGCGGGGCACTGGATTCGCCCCGCCTGAGGTAAAAAACGTGATGACACCTGAACAACAGGGGACACAGCCATGATGCCGGAACTGGGCAACTACCTGCTGTGTCTGGCGGCGGGGCTGGCGCTGCTGCTAAGTATCTTTCCGCTATGGGGCGCGGCGCGTCAGGAACGATGGCTGATGGCATTAGCCCGGCCGCTGGCCTGTGCGCTGTTTATCTGCATCATCGGCGCGTTTGCGCTGCTGGTGCATGCCTTTGTAATCAATGACTTCACCATCCGCTACGTGGCGGAAAACTCCAACAGCGCGCTGCCGGTGTGGTACCGGGTGGCGGCTACCTGGGGAGCGCACGAAGGCTCTTTGCTGCTGTGGGTGCTGCTGCTCAGCGTGTGGACGTTCGCCGTCGCGATCTTCAGTCGCCAGATGCCGCCCGACGCGGTAGCGCGGGTGCTGGCGGTGATGGGGATGATCGCCTTCGGTTTCCTGCTATTTATCCTGTTCACCTCCAATCCGTTCAGCCGCAGCCTGCCGCTGTATCCCGTAGATGGCCGCGATCTCAATCCTATGCTGCAGGATATTGGGATGATTTTTCATCCACCGATCCTCTACATGGGCTACGTTGGCTTCTCGGTGGCCTTCGCCTTCGCGATTGCGTCACTGCTGGCGGGACGGCTGGATACCGCGTGGGCGCGGTGGTCGCGCCCGTGGACGCAGGCGGCGTGGATGTTCCTGACACTTGGGATCGTGCTGGGCTCGGCGTGGGCCTATTACGAACTGGGCTGGGGCGGCTGGTGGTTCTGGGACCCGGTGGAAAATGCCTCGTTTATGCCGTGGCTGGTTGGCACCGCGTTGCTGCATTCACTGGCGGTAACCGAAAAGCGCGGCAGCTTCCGCGCCTGGACCGTGCTGCTGGCGCTGGCTGCGTTTTCGCTATGCCTGTTGGGGACTTTCCTTGTGCGATCTGGCGTGCTGGTATCGGTGCACTCCTTTGCCTCCGATCCGGCGCGCGGGATGTTTATACTGGCTTTGTTGACCCTCGCGATTGGCGGCTCGCTGCTGCTGTATGCGGTGAAAGGCGGGCGAGTGCGGGCGCGAGTGGAACATACGCTCTGGTCGCGCGAGTCGTTCCTGCTTGGCAACAATATTCTGCTGATGGCTGCGATGCTGGTGGTGCTGTTAGGCACGCTGCTGCCGTTGGTGCATAAAGCGTTGGGGCTGGGGACGATATCGATCGGCGAACCGTTCTTCAATACCATGTTCACCGCGCTGATGGCGCCGTTTGCGCTGCTGCTGGGGCTAGGGCCGCTGATTCGTTGGCGCCGCGATGAGCCACGTAAACAGCTTAAACGACTGGCGATATCGCTTCTGGTGACGTTGTCACTTTCTCTGGTCTTACCATGGCTTCTTCAGGACCGCATCACCGCGATGGCGGTTATCGGCCTGATGATGGCGCTGTGGGTGCTTATCTTCGCGCTGATTGAAGTCCATGAACGGGCCACGCATCGCCACGGCTTCTGGCGCGGCCTGCGTACCTTAACCCGCAGCCAGTGGGGCATGGCGCTCGGCCATGTTGGCGTGGCGGTAACCGTCATTGGCATCACCTTCAGCCAGAACTATAGCATCGAGCGCGATGTCCGCATGCGGGCTGGCGACAGCCTCGATATTCATCGTTATCACTTCGTCTTCAAGGGCGTGCGTAATATCGTCGGGCCGAACTGGAGCGGCGGCGAGGGGGTGATTGCCGTCAGCCGGAACGGTCGCCCGGAAGCCACGCTGTATGCCGAAAAACGCTTTTACACCGCCAGCCGGATGATGATGACCGAAGCGGCCATCAGCGGCGGGTTTACCCGCGATCTTTACGCCGCGCTGGGAGAAGAGCTGGATGATGGCAGTTGGGCGGTGCGTCTGTACTACAAACCGTTCGTGCGCTGGATCTGGTACGGCGGCGTACTGATGGCGCTGGGAGGGCTCTGCTGCATGCTCGATCCGCGTTACCGCCGGTCGCGGCAACAGAAAACAGCAGTGGATCGCAATGACATAAACCGCTCGCTGTACCAGTCCCGACTGCGCGAACTTGAGCAGGAGCGTACTGACGGTAATGAGGAGATGATTGTCGAGCTGCAACGTACGTTGCTGGCGGATATCTCGCCGCAGGAACCAACGCGCGTTCGGCCGCTTAGCCGCTGGTTGCTGCTACCGGGGGCGCTATTGTTGGTCTTCGTCAGCGGCGGGCTCTATCTGAAAACCAGCGATGTGGGTCAGGTGCTGCTGTGGCGACAAAGCGAGCGTCATTATCCCGCGCTGCTGGCGCAGGCGAAGGATCCGACCGCTGCGCCGCTGCGGATGGATGAGTTGGCTCAACTGAGGCTTGGGCTGCGCAGCCATCTGCAGGATAGCCCTGACGATCTCGCCGGCTGGCAACTGCTTGGGCGGCTCGGCCTGCTGCTAAACGATGGCGAGACGGCGATCGGCGCTTTTGGACGGGCGCATAAGCTGGCCCCGGCTGACCCGGCGGCAGGCTTTGATTATGCCAGCGCGCTGGTGCGGGCGGGCGATAACGCGCAGATGCGGATGGGCGAGCTGTTGCTGCGCGAGCTGCATCAGCGGCAGCCGAAAAACCTGCCGGTGCTGGAGATGCTGGCGCTCAGCGCGGTCCGCAATGAAGACTATCCGCAGGCGGTAGCGGCGCTACAGCAACTGCTGATGTTGTTGCCGGAGGGCGATGCCCGCCGTGAGGCGATTGCCCGCCAGCTGGCGCAGGCGCAGCAGCAGGCGCGGTAAATATTTGCTTTTGCACTGCTCCCCGGTCGCGCTGTCGCTTACCGGGGCTACAAATGGCAGTGACCGCGCGAACGGTAGGCCGGATAAGGCGCAGCCGCCATCCGGCAAAATAACGCCGTAACAGACGAAAAAAAGCCCCTGCGAACAGGCAGGGGCAAACCATGTCAGAGCTTATTTTTTATTAATTGAACACCATGCCGCCATCGATCAGCAGCGATTGACCGGTCATATAATCGGAATCCGGGCTGGCAAGGTAAGAGACGCAGGCGGCGACATCTTCTGGTTCCGACAGGCGGCCGAGGGTGATGCGTTTGGCGAATTCGGCGGTGCCATAGCCCAGAGGTTTTCCGGCCGCTTCGGAGACCTGACGATCGATCTCGGCCCACATCGGCGTTTTCACAATCCCCGGGCAGTAGCCGTTGACGGTAATACCCAGCGGCGCCAGGTCGCGGGCGGCGGTTTGCGTTAAACCGCGTACGGCGAATTTGCTCGAGCTGTAGACCGCCAGTTCCGGGTTGCCGACGTGACCGGCCTGGGAACAGGCGTTGATGATTTTGCCGCCGTGACCCTCTTTTTTAAAGGCATCGACTGCCGCCTGAATCCCCCAGATCACCCCTTTAACGTTGATGTTGTAGACTTTGTCGACAATCTCCGGCGTAATGGATTCGATAGGCGTTGATGGCGCAACCCCGGCGTTGTTGACGATGACGTTGAATCCGCCCAGCGTTTTGCGCGCCTGTTCGACGGCGGCAAACACCTGCTCGCGGTCGGAAACATCGACTTTGACCGCGATTGCTCGCCCACCGTGCTGATTGATTTCATCCGCCACGGCTTTTGCCGTAACGTCATTGTAATCGGCGATCGCCACGGCAAAACCGTCCTTCACGAGGCGTAACGCGATAGCTTTACCAATGCCCTGACCGGCACCGGTGACAAGTGCGACTTTTTTCATTTCCATTTCCTTTTGTGATGACTTAAAGAATCTGACTCAGATGTAGCTGGCCCATCAGCAGCGGGTTATCGCGGTAATCTACGGGGATGGCGACCACCGCCGGGCCGTCGACATCCATCGCCGCGCGTAGCGTTGGCTCCAGCGCATCAGCGCTTTCCACCGCAAACCCTTTCGCGCCGAAGGATTCGGCATAGGCTTTAAAATCCATTGGTCCGAACTCGACGCCGGACAGGCGTTGATATTTTTTCTCTTCCTGGATAGCGACCATGTTGTAGCCGTTATCGACCCAGATAAGATGCAGGATGTTGGCTTTCAGGCGGACCGCCGTTTCCAGCTCCATACTGGATTGCAGAAAACCGCCATCGCCGGAGACCGAGACCACTTTGCGCTGCGGATTGACCAGCCAGGCCCCGATGGCCCACGGTAGGGCGACGCCCATGGTCTGCTGACCGTTGGAGATCATCACCTGACGGGCTCGGAAGCTGTAGAGATAGCGGGCGATCCAAATATGAAAGCTCCCCATATCGACCGTCAGCGTGACGTCGCTATTCACGATATCCTGCATGGCGCGGACGATGCGCAGCGGGTGCAGAGCAAACTGATTCAACTGCGCCCCGCGGCGATCGAGCAGTTCGCGCTGATGCTGGCGGTCGTGGAGGATTTCAGCGGCCTGCGGCGAGAGCACCAGCCGATGATCGATATTTTGCGCCAGCTTGTTCAGCGTGCCGGCGATATCGCCCACCAGCTCGACATCCGGCGTGTAGTTACGCTCTTCATAGGCGGGCAGCACGTCGATGTGTACCAGCGTCGCGTTGCCGCTGTTCCACATCGCCGGCTCGTATTCCACCGGGCTATAGCCGATGCAGATAACCAGGTCGGCCAGTTGCAATAAGCGGTCACCGGCCTGATTGTTAAACAGCCCAACGCGCCCGGCGAAGCGCGAGAAGTTATCCTGATTGACCGCTCCGGCGGCCTGATAGGTGCTGGTGACCGGAATATGGCTGGTTTCCAGCAAACGATGCAGCGCGGCGCTGTTTTCCGTCTGGCTGGCCATTAATCCAAGCAGGAACACCGGATTCTTCGCCTGGGTAATCAACTTCGCAACCTGATTGATTGCCTCGTCAGGCGCGGCGCCCATCTGCGGCGCGCTGCTGGCGGGCAGCACTTTGCCGGTCGCCGGGCCATCGACGATATCCTGCGGCAGGCTGACGAAGGCGCTGCCCGGGCGACCCTGCTCGGCGGCGCGAAAGGCATTGGAAACCACCTCGGCCAGCGCATCCGGCGAGGTCACTTCTACGGCGTATTTGGTGACCGGGCTGAACATCGCCACCGTGTCCATACTCTGGTGTACCTGTTTGGCTTTATCGGCGCGTTTGACCGCGCCGCCCAGCGCCACCACCGGGTCACCTTCACTGTTAGCGGTGGCCATCCCGGTTATCAAGTTGGAACAACCGGGTCCGGAGGTCACCAGCGCGACGCCCGCTTTGCCGGTAATGCGCCCGACCGCGGCGGCCATAAAGGCGGCGTTGGCCTCGTGGCGCACCGGAATAATGCGGATTGAGGAGTCCAGTAACGAGTCGAAAACCTTATCGATTTTAGCGCCGGGGATCCCGAAGACCTGGCGTACGCCTTGCGCTTCCAGTTGGCTGACGACCAGATCGGCGCCGTGCGCCCACTGGCGCAGCGGATACTGTTTGTCCATGTGAACCTCCTAACTTTCTACTGAACGGATGGCGGCATCGAGATTATCGGGATGCAGATTGGCCTGCAGGAACGCGCTGTCGGCGGGAAGGTCGATCATCAGCTTATGAATTTCGCCGAAGGTCAATACCCCACGGTCGAGCTGGTAGTCCAGCAGGTGGCCGCCGCCCTGGCGGTCATCGGTGATGAAGTGTTCGTGATAGCCGGCGACGTTTATGCCCTGCATATGCTGCGGGGTACGAAAACCGACCAGTACGCCGTCACGCTGGTTAAAGCGGAAAACCGGCTGATCGTCGAGCACGTCGGTCATCGCCCGGTAGGGCGGCGTCTGACGAGGCACGGTGCGGGTATGGGCGTGGCGGAAATGACCATCGATTCGCAGCGCGCAGAACAGATTGTCGGAAGGAATTTGCTGGTCAATAACCTCATGCAGTTGCTGGCGGCTGACCGGATGGTCAAAGGTTTTACGGTACTGCGGCTGGAACCAGGTCATCACAGCAAACGGCGTTTTCTGTTCCGGCCGCGCTTTACGCGCGCTGCCGTCGGCACGCAGTTGATACACCTGGCTGCTAAACGCGATCAGCTCGCCGTCGAGTTCATTAAAGGTGCCGAGGCCGAAATCGCCGTGCTTCAGCAGGTCCGCAATGGTGGTGGTACCTTCGTAGACGCCGCTGAGCAGGGCGCTCATCAGCGAAGTTTGATATAGCACGCTATCGGGATGCTGGGCGGAAAACGCGCGTAGCGTTTCACACAGACTCTCTTCGCAGGTGCAATCTGAAGCATGATTCATGAGCCACTTCCTCGTTCAACAAATATAAGAAAGGTTAAATAAAGGTTGACCCGATTCAGCTCACAGTTCCAATATAGAAACCATGCTGGTTTGAGACGTTTTCGATATGGAACTTCGTTATCTACGCTATTTTGTCGCCGTCGCCCGCACGCGGCACTTCACCCGGGCAGCGAAAGAACTGGGTATCTCACAGCCACCGTTAAGTCAGCAAATTCAGCGACTTGAGCGTGAGGTTGGTACTCCGCTGTTGCGTCGGCTAACCCGCGGGGTGGAGCTGACCGAAGCCGGGGAGTCCTTTTATGAGGATGCCTGCCAAATCCTCGCGCTGAGCGATGCGGCGCTGGAAAAGGCCAAGGGCATTGCTCGCGGAATGAACGGCAGCTTGTCATTAGGCATTACAAGTTCTGATGCTTTCCATCCGCAAATCTTCACCTTGCTGCACCGTTTTCAGCTCGATCACCCAGGCGTCGTCCTCCATCAACGGGAGGGCAACATGGCGAATTTGATGGCGGCGCTGAGCGAGGCGGAGATCGATATCGCCTTTGTCCGTTTGCCGTGTGAAAGCAGTAAGGCGTTTAACTTGCGTATCATTGATGAAGAGCCAATGGTCATTGCGCTCCCGCGCGATAATCCATTGTCAGCGGAACCGACGCTGGCGCTGGAACAGTTGCGGGACGTCGCGCCGATCCTCTTCCCGCGCGAAGTGGCGCCGGGCTTGTATGAGCTGGTGTTCAATAGCTGCCTGCGCGCCGGTATCGATATGAACCGCGCCAGGCAGTCGTCGCAGATTTCATCGTCGCTGAGTATGGTTAACGCCGGATTTGGTTTCGCGCTGGTGCCGCAGTCGATGACCTGCATCGCGCTGCCCAACGTCAGCTATCAATCGATACAGGGGACGCCGGTCAAGACCGATATTGCCATCGCCTGGCGTCGCTTCGAGCGCTCGCGTACGGTGAAGCGATTTTTAGAGATGTTCTAATTCCCGGGACGCATAGCGCGACCCAACGGAGATACGCTGATCTTTTCTCCGTTGGGTTACCCGTTACTGCGCCACCCAGCCGCCATCCATATTCCACGCCGCGCCGCGCACCTGCGCGGCGGCGTCGCTGCATAAAAATAGCGCCATTTCACCCAGTTGCTGAGGCGTCACGAATTCTCCGGAAGGTTGTTTTTCAGCAAGCAGCTGCGCTCTGGCCTGCTCCGGGTCGGCCCCCTCTGCGATACGTTTATCGATCTGCTGCTGAACCAGCGGCGTCAGCACCCAGCCGGGGCAAATCGCGTTGCAGGTTATACCGGTACGCGCGGTCTCCAACGCCAGCGTTTTGCTAAAGCCAATCACCCCATGCTTGGCGGCGACGTAGGCGGATTTCTCTTTCGAGGCGACTAACCCATGCACGGAGGCAATATTAATAATCCGCCCCCAGTTGCGCTCGCGCATGCCCGGCAGCGCCAGGCGGCTGGTGTGGAAGACGCTGGACAGATTTATCGCCAGAATATCGTTCCACTTTTCCACCGCGAACTGCTCCACCGGCGCCACATGCTGGATACCGGCGTTATTAATCACAATATCGACGCCGCCAAATTCGCTTTCGGTATAACGCATCATCGCTTCAATTTGCCCGACGTCACGCAGGTCGGCATCGTGATAGCCGGGAATTTTACCCAGCGCGGCAACCTCGGCTCGCGCGCTCGTGCTGTCGCCAAAACCATTCAACACCAGCTGCGCGCCGGCCTGCGCCAGCACTTTGGCAATGCCTAAACCAATACCGCTGGTGGAGCCGGTGACCAGCGCCGTTTTACCGTTCAAATTCATTTCGTTACTCCTTAAATCAGGCATCAGACAATACCGGTTAAATAGAACACGGCAATGACAAACAGAACCGCGAGGCTTTTGATGAGCGTGATGGCGAAAATGCCGCCGTAAGCCTGGCGATGGCTTAAGCCGGTGATTGCCAGCAGCGTGATGACGGCGCCGTTATGCGGCAGGGTATCCATGCCGCCGCTGGCCATTGACGCGACGCGGTGCAGTACCTCAAGCGGGATATTGGCGGCATGCGCGGCGGCGACGAAAGTATCGGACATTGCCGCCAGCGCGATGCTCATTCCGCCGGAGGCGGAGCCGGTGATCCCCGCCAGCACGGTGACGCTAATTGCCTCGTTTAACAGGGGATTGGGAATAGCGGTCAGGGCTTTCGACAACACCAGAAAACCCGGCAGGGCGGCGATTACCGCGCCGAAACCATATTCCGAGGCGGTGTTCATCGCCGCGAGTATTGCCCCACCGACCGCCGTACGGCTGCCTTCCGCCAGACGGCCGCGAATATTACGAAAACCGAACACCAGTACCACGACGATGCCGGAGAGCAGCGCGGCCTCGACGGCCCAGATAGCGGTGATTTTACCGACCTCGGTGACGATGGGCTTAGCCAGCCCGGGTAGCGTCAGCTCGTGGCTGGTCCCGTACCAGTGCGGGATCCAGCGGGTAAACAGCAGGTTCAGCACGCCGACCAGCAGCAGCGGGGCAATGGCGATCAGCGGATGCGGCAGATTGATGTTATCCGGCGTCTGCGGCTCGTTTTGCAGATCGGTACCGTAACCCTCGCCATTCGCGAGCGCTTTACGCCGCTGTCGTTCCAGCCACAGTAAACCGAAGGTGATGATAAACAGTGAACCTATCAACCCAAGCCAGGGGGCCGCCCAGGCGTTGGTGCCAAAAAAGCTGGTGGGGATAATGTTCTGGATCTGCGGGGTGCCCGGCAGGGCATCCATGGTGAATGAGAACGCGCCCAGCGCGACGGTTGCCGGGATCAGCCGCTTCGGGATACCGCTTTGGCGAAACAGTTCGGCGGCAAAGGGATAGACCGCAAAAGCCACCACGAACAGCGAAACGCCGCCGTAGGTCAGCAGGGCGCAAACCAGCACAATCACCGGGATCGCATGTCGCCGCCCGAGAATCTGAATCGCGGCGGCGACGATGGAGCGCGAGAAGCCCGATAGTTCAATCAGCTTGCCAAAGACGGCGCCGAGCAGAAATACCGGAAAATAGAGCTTCACGAATCCGACCATTTTTTCCATAAACAGGCCGGTAAAGGTCGGGCCTACCGCGCTCGGGTCGGTGAGCAGAACCGCGCCAAGCGCGGCGATAGGGGCAAACAGGATAACGCTGTATCCACGATACGCAGCCAGCATCAGTAATGCCAGCGCGGCCAGGGCGATCAACACACTCATTACGACTCCTCACTATCATTGTTATTGTCGGGGTACAAAACGAGAAGTTACGGTTTCAGGGCATAGCGCAGCTGATGTTCGCGGCGCGACTGTATTCGTTTCTGCCGGGTCTCATCCCAGCGATAAAAACCTTGCCCACCGCGGGAGCCGGTATCGCCTTGCGCGACTTTGTCGGCGACCAGCGACATCATGTCGCTGCCCGTGGCCAGTTCCGGCAGCAGGTGCTGGCAGATATCCTGAACCGTCGCCAGACCGGTCATATCCGCGGCTTCCAGCGGGCCGACCATCGCGTAACGGCGGCCGAGCGAGGCGCGCATCACTTTGTCGACCACTTCCGGCGAAGCGATGCCGCTCTTGACGATATGCAGCGCTTCGCGCAGCAGGGCGAACTGTAGTCGGTTGCCGACAAACCCCGGCGCGGCGCGGTTGAGTACCACCGCTTCCAGCGCGCAGGAGGATAAAAAGTCGCTGACCTGGTTGGCGAGATGCGCCACGGTAGCGCTACCCGGCACCACTTCCACCAGCGGGATAAAATGCGGCGGATGCCAGAAGTGGGCGATTAACAAGCGCTCCGGATGCCGCATACCCTGCGCCAGCCGATCCGGCGGTAGTCCGCTGGTGTTGCTGGCGATGATGGCTTCGTCGGCGATCAGCGTTTCCAGTTCGCGGTATAAGGCGTGCTTGAGCGCCAGACGTTCCGGAATCGCTTCGATCAGCAAGGTCGCGTCAGCAAGATCGCCTAATGCCGTGGTGCCGGAGAGGAGCGAGAGCACCGACGCACGCTGAGCGGCGTCAAACTGCCCGCACTCTTCGAGCTCGCGCAAAATGGCGGCGGCGACGCTCTCGATCTCGCTAATGCGCGCCGGGTCGGTGTCGTAGAGGCGTACGGCGTGGCCGTGGCGGGCAAAATGGCAGGCGATGCCGACGCCCATCAGGCCAGCGCCCAGTACCGCCAGTTGTGGTGTAAACATAGTGGCTCCTGTTAACGTTCTATGGTCATCGCGATACCCTGACCACCGCCGACGCAAAGCGTCGCCAGGCCTTTGTTGACATCGCGGCGCTGCATCTCGTGCAGCAGACTAACCAGAATGCGACATCCTGAGGCGCCAATCGGGTGGCCGAGCGCGATAGCGCCGCCGTTGACGTTGACTTTCTGGCTGTCCCACTCCAGCAATTTGCCAACGGCCAGCGCCTGCACGGCAAAGGCCTCGTTGGCTTCGATGAGATCCACCTCGTCCAGCGACCAACCGGCGCGTTGCAGCGCCTTCCTGCAAGCGCTTACCGGGCCGATACCCATCACGGACGGATCGACGCCGGCCACCGCAGAGCTGACTATTCGCGCCAGCACCGGCAACCCAAGCTGCCGCGCTTTATCGACGCTCATCAATACCACTGCCGCCGCGCCATCGTTGAGCGAAGAGGCATTGCCCGCGGTGACGCTGCCATCTTCCGTGCGGAAGGCCGGGCGTAACTGCGCGAGCTGTTGTTCGCTGGTTTCCGGGCGCGGCTGTTCGTCTGCGTCCACCATGCGCGGCGCTTTTTTACCCTGAGGGACGCTAAGCGGCACTATCTCAGCCTGAAAGCGCCCGGCGGCTATCGCGGCGGCGGCTTTGCGCTGCGAAAGGGCGGCGAAGGCATCCTGCTGGGGGCGGGAGATGTCAAAGGCGTCGGCGAGATTCTCGGCGGTGATGCCCATGTGATAGTCGTTAAACGCATCCCATAATCCGTCCTGAATCATACTGTCCTGCATACTGGCATGGCCGAAACGCAGGCCATCGCGCGCCCCCTGAACCAGATACGGAGCATTGCTCATGCTCTCCTGGCCGCCGGCGATCGCGATCTCCGCCTCGCCGCTGCGAATGGCTTGTACTGCCTGTTGCACGGCTTTCAGCCCGGAACCGCAAACCAGATTGATGGTAACGGCCGGAGTTTCAACCGGTAGCCCGGCGCGCAGCGCGGTTTGTCGCGCTGGATTCTGTCCGCAGCCGGCAGTTAATACCTGGCCAAAAATCAGTTCGTCAACGGAGCTGGCCGGTAGCTGTGTGCGTTCAAGCAAACCACGCACTACGGCGGCGCCAAGCTCGACGGCGGAAAGGGAAGATAAGGCGCCGCGAAAACTGCCGATTGGCGTACGTAGCGCGCAGACGATAGCGACTTCTTTCATATTGTCTCCTTAGTTGAAGCGCATTTCGCGGACGTCATCGGCAATGACCAGCCGTCCAGCCGTTTTATGGGCAATTTCGTCAATGCTGACGCCGGGGGCGTATTCGCGCAGAACAAAGGCGCCGTCGCTAATTTCCAGCAGCGCGAGATCGGTCAGTACCCGGCGAATACAGCCCGCGCCGGTGAGCGGCAGGGTGCACTGCGCCAGCAGCTTGGATTCGCCGTTTTTCGAGGCGTGAGTCATCACCACGATGATGTTTTGCGCGCCCGCCACCAGATCCATGGCGCCGCCCATGCCTTTCACCATTTTTCCTGGGATCATCCACGAGGCGATATTACCCGCGACATCGACTTCAAAAGCGCCAAGGACCGTGAGATCGACGTGGCCGCCGCGGATCATGGCGAAGGACTGGGCGGAGTCAAAGATAGCAGCCCCGATTTGTGCGGTAACGGTCTGCTTACCGGCGTTAATCATGTCGGCATCAAGCGTTGACTCATCGGGAAATTCGCCCATCCCCAACAGGCCGTTTTCCGACTGCAGCATCACTTCAATACCGGCGGGAATATAGTTTGCGACCAGCGTGGGAATGCCGATACCGAGATTGACATAATCGCCGTCGCGCAGTTCCTGGGCGACGCGCATCGCCATTTGTTCGCGAGTTAACATGTTCAGTTCCCTCCGGCGCGCAGCGTGCGCTGTTCAATACGTTTTTCGAATTGCCCGACGATCAGCCGGTCGACATAAATACCGGGCGTGTGGATAGCGGAAGGGGGGAGTTCGCCCGGCGCGACGATTTCTTCGACTTCCACTACCGTGATGCGTCCGGCGGTGGCCATCAACGGGTTAAAATTTTGCGCGGTATGGTGGTAGACCACGTTGCCGTACCAGTCGGCTTTCCAGCCCTTCACAAGGGCGAAATCGCCGCGAATGGCTTCTTCGAGAATGTAATTTTTACCGTCGAACTGACGCACTTCTTTGCCTTCCGCCACCGGCGTGCCGTAACCGGTCGCGGTATAGAATCCGGGGATCCCGGCGCCGCCGGCGCGAATTTTCTCGGCAAGCGTCCCTTGCGGGGTCAGTTCCACCGCCAGCTCGCCGCTCAGTACCAGGTGTTCAAAGAGGGCGTTTTCGCCAACGTAAGAGGCCACGACTTTGCGTACCTGGCGCGTTTCCAGCAGCATGCCGAGACCAAAGCCATCAACGCCGCAGTTATTAGAGACGACCGTCAGCCCCTGTACCTGGCGGCGTTTGACCTCGGCGATTAAGTTTTCCGGGATGCCGCACAGGCCGAAGCCGCCGGCCAGTAACGTCATACCATCGGTTAATCCGTCCAACGCCGCTTCATAGCTGGCGACGCGCTTATCCAGTCCTGCCATCATTTTTCTCCTGCCTTGCGATGGCTCTATCATTAAAGGTGCGAACTGATTTGATAATTTTGAATTTGTGACCCACTCATTTGGTTTTTTTATTAATTTATCGTTAACTAAATTCTTTCAATTAGTTAACAGGCAGAAAAATGAGAATGAGTGTCAAACAGTTACGCGCGTTTCTAGCGGTAGCTCACACTCTTAATTTCGCCCACGCCAGCGAGCGCCTGAACCTGTCGCAGCCGGCGCTGAGTTTGACCATTAAGGGGCTGGAAGAGGCGCTTGGCGGAGCATTGCTGCAACGCAGCACCCGCAAAGTGACCTTAACCCAGGAGGGAGAGACCTTTTTGCCGATGGCCCGCCAGCTGCTGGCGGACTGGGATAATGCCGAAGAGGCGATGCGGCAAAGTTTCACCCTGCAACGGGGAAAGATCTCCGTTGCCGCCATGCCGTCGTTTGCCGCTAACGTGCTGCCGGAAGTGCTTAAAGCCTTTCGTGACCGCTATGCGGGAGTCAACGTCACGGTGCATGACGTGATTAATGAGCAGGTCATTGAGATGGTGCGCGAAGGCCGGGTGGAGATGGGGATCGCGTTTGAGCCATCGCCCGGCAACAATCTGTTGTTTACGCCGCTGGCGGTGGATCGCTTTGTGGCGATCGTGCCAAAAACGTCGCCTTTGGCGAGCAAAAAGCAGTTGAGCTGGCGTGAACTACTGACGCTGGATTTTATTACCCTGCAGCGGCCGTCGGCGGTGCGTTTGATGTTGGAAGAAGAGCTGGCGCGTAGCGGCAGCCAGTTAGACGTGGCGCTGGAAAGTCATCAGTTGGTCACCGTCGGGCGGATGGTCGCCAGCGGTCTGGGCGGCAGCGCGGTGCCCGCGTTATGCCAGTCGCAGATGCAGTCGCTGGGAGCGGTTTGTCTACCATTAAGCGATCCGCCGATTGAAAAGTGTATTGGCGTTATTCACGCCGGACATATGCAGTTGTCGAAAGCGGCGCAGGCGCTGCTGGAAACGCTGAAGGGTTTTTTGCCCGCTTAGGTCGTTTACAGATAAAAAAACCGGCCTCTTCAGCCGGTTTAATCATCAGATTTTGCAGGCATCGCCGCAATCATCATCGGCAACAATCGCCTGTGCTTTTTTGTCCGCTTCATCCAGGCGTTCAGCGTTACGTTCTTCCGCTTCTTCCAGGCCGCTAAACACCAGGTTGTCGAGATCAATTTCCATGAGTTACCCACTTTGCTACTGTTTTGACTGTCGGCAGAGTATAGGTCAAAACGATGGAGGGTGGCACCCCACGGCCGAAGCTATCGCACAGAGCGTTAATCGTCAGCTTGTTTCAGATAGCGGAGCGGCGGAGCATGAGTTAATAACCGCTATTATTTATAGTTGACATTATTTGTTTATTATAATGAGAGCATAAAAGGATAATTTTCAGATTGTTTCTTAAATGAAATGACAACGAACCAGTAAATAACCATTGACCCGTTTCAGATATGGTAATATGGCCGCGATTATGGATGAGTCTATGGACCTTGATCAATGGTATCGATAACAGCATCTGCCATCAAAGAATGGCGGAGAAATAATAAAGTCATTTGTCACGTTAAACTTAAATATAAAAAGGTGTTGCGTAAATGCCGCGAAATACCTTTAACAGGAGGTAAGTACAAAGAATATCAACGGCTTTGCCAGACATTCAGCTGTGCAAAATTGACCAGTGCGACGCCTGGACTGGTACATTTTGAAGATAAGCCTTTCAAGGCTTATTTAAATAAGCGAATGTCGAAAAGAGCTAAACTGAATATTGCCCATGGCGCTTTGAATTTTATTGAAAAAAGCTTTCAGGCGGAAATATTACCGCAGTTGTATAATGTGTCAGCGTTCGGTTGTTCGATGATTGCCATCCCGCTGAAGAATGGAACCAGCCTGGAAGTGAAACTTCTGGCCTCGCCGTTCCAGGAAGAGGGGGAACTGATGCTGCAGATGTTCTTTGAAAATAAACGCGTGTATAGCGTCTGTTTTTCCTGTACGGATCAGGGCAGCGCGTGGATTGGCGGTATTCAGGGCGGTAAAGACATTAGCAACGACGAAGTGAAAGCGTTGACCAAAGAGCTCTATGGCACGCGGCCAAAAAACCTGATTATCACTTTGCTGTACGGGTTCTTGCGCCACTTTAATATCCGCGAGATCTACGCCATCGACAGCGACTACCATGTGAAGAGCGACAAGGTGAAAGCCAGTTACTCAGAGTTGTGGTTAGAAATCGGCGGCGAGAAGCAGCGGCGCGGTTGGTACAAATTACCTGCGCAAGAGATTAAAAAAAGTCTTGAAGAGGTGAAAAGTAAACATCGCAGCCAGTTCATTAAACGTGAAAATTTAAAAGAGCAGGCGCAGCTGGAACTGATCGCTGCATTACGGCAGATTAGCGTCGGTGAAAACACCACCCAACCATAATACTGGATTGCCGATTCGCCGGGGGCGGCGGGTCGGCAAGCCATGATTGATGCCAGCTCCTTCCTTGCGTCTGCGTCTAACACCGCTCTCCTTTACAACCTGCTCATCTATCAAATCCAGTTTATAAATTAAAAGATTTTAAACATTTTATGCGGTTAAATTTTACATAATATTTACATGTCCATATACTTTCTTACGTTCTTCGCCCTGGTTTGGGGCGTCCAACCAACAGGTTAACTGCGCTGTACGGCATCGCTTATCGATCGGCGCTTTAAAATAAATGCTTTGGTTATATCGACATATGTCGAATGGGATGAAATATGGACGAACAAAAAGGTCATGGTCGAAGGATCTTCTTCACCATATACCGATTGCTTTTTGTGTTACTGAGTTTTGGCATTGGGATTTTCTTAACTATCTGGGGGGGCAAGCTGCTCTCGCTCGGCGGCAGCGCCTGGTATCTGTTAGCCGGTCTCGCTTATCTCATCATCGCCGTCGGTTACTTCACTCGTAGTCAATACGCGCTTCCTCTTGCTGTTCTTACCTTTCTGTTCACGCTGGCCTGGGCGCTGTATGAAGTGCAGCTCAGCTACTGGGGCTTGATCCCTCGTCTGGTGGTTCCTGCGCTCATGCTGATGTTGGCTCTGTGGCTGGCGGCGGCGATGCCGGTGGCTCGCGTGCGTCTGGCGAACTGGAGCGCCACGGTTATCTTTATTGCGCTGCTGGCGACGCTGGTTTCGGCGTTCTACCCGCACGGCGGCATCCATAATGGCGTCGTGAAAGCAGCGAATGGCAACAGCGCGACGCAGGCGGCAAAAAGCGATAACTGGGAGTTCTTCGGCCGCGATGCCTCCGGCACCCGTTTTGCGCCGTATACCGATATTACCCCGGAAAACGTACATAAGCTGAAAGTCGCCTGGACCTACCACACAGGCCGCCGCCTGACCGGCCCGGCCATCGGCGTTGACGAAAATACGCCGCTGCAAATTGGCGATACGCTGTATTCCTGTACGCCGCTCAACGTGGTGACCGCCATTGATGCCGATACCGGTAAGGCGCGCTGGCGCTTTGACCCGCACGCGCAGACGGCGGAACATGTGACCTGCCGCGGCGTGGGTTACTATGATGTGCAGAGCGACGATACGCTCAGCGCGGAAGAAAAAGCGAGCCCGGCGCTGCAACAGTGTCCGCAGCGGATCATGGTATCGACCGTGGATGCGCGCCTGCTGGCGCTGAATGCAAAAACCGGCGAACTGTGCGATGACTTCGGCGACCACGGCAGCGTGGATCTGAAGCAGGGCATGGGCGACACCGAAAACAGCAAACGCTACCATCCGACTTCAACGCCGGTGATCATGGGGCACATTGCGGTGCTGGGCGGCTGGGTACGCGATATCGTACACGGCGAGCCATCCGGGGTCGTACGCGCATTTGACGTACGCGATGGTAAAGTCGTCTGGGCCTGGGATGTCGGCAAGCCGGAGAATATCACCGACCCGGAAAAAGGCCGCGTTTATACCCTCGAAACGCCGAACGTGTGGACCATTCCCGGCTTTGATAAAGAGCTGAATCTGGTTTATCTGCCGACCGGTAACGGGCCGCCGGACTACTGGGGCGGCGATCGGAATGAAGCGAAAGAGAAATATGGCTCCGCGGTGGTAGCGGTGGATGCCAGTACCGGTAAAACAAAATGGGTCTTCCAGACCGTTCACCACGATATCTGGGATTATGACCTGCCATCGCAACCGGTACTGTTCCACATGAAAAACGAGCAGGGCGAGGACGTCCCGGTTCTGATCCAGACCACCAAAACCGGACAGATATATGTGCTCGACCGCCGCACCGGCAAACCGGTGACCCGCGTCGAAGAGCTGCCGGTCGCTCATCAGGGGGCGGAGGGCGAACATCTGTCTGCCACCCAGCCGTTCTCCACCGGCATGCCGCAGTTAGGCGTCGAGCCGCTGAGCGAAAAATCAATGTGGGGCGTGACGCCGTTCGACCAACTGATGTGCCGTATCGATTTTAAAGAGTCGACCTACCTTGGCATGTATACGCCGCCGTCGGAGAAACCGTATATCGAGTGGCCAAGCCTGCTCGGCGGCATGAACTGGGGCGGCATCACTATCGATGAACGTACCGGTACGCTGTTCGTCAACGATATGCGTATGCCGTTGCGGATGTCGCTGGTGCGCAAGGAAGAGATGGCGAAATACAAAGTCTCCACCGACGAAGTCCCTGGCTTTATGGGCACCGTTCGCCCGCAAGTTGCCGGGCCTTACGGCGGCGTGCGTATCGATATCCTGCAGTCCGCGCTGGGCGTGCCCTGTAATACCCCGCCGTTTGGTACCATGAGCGCCATTGACCTGAATAGCCGTCAGCTCCTGTGGCAGGTGCCGATGGGCTCAGTAGAAGATACCGGGCCGCTGGGGATGAAAACCCATCTGCATATCCCGCTGGGAATGCCGACGCTTGGCGGCCCAACCTCTACCGCTTCTGGCCTGGTGTTCTTCGCCGGCACCCAGGATAACTACCTGCGGGCGCTGGATTCCGCCAGCGGTAAAGAGCTGTGGCGCGCTCGCTTGCCGGTTGGCGCGGTAGCGGCGCCGTTGGTCTACAAATCGCCGAAAACCGGCAAAGAGTACGTGCTGATTTCCGCCGGCGGCGCCAGCCACTCACCGGACGTCGGTGACGATATCATCGCCTACGCGCTGGAGGAATAACCTCCCTACACGAAACAGGTCCCGGAAACGGGACCTGTTACTGGCTAACAGCCCGCGCGTTGCAGGGGTCAATCCTGGACTTTTACTATCTGAACATCGCTCTGCGCAATACGCTGCCCTGCGGCATTGACGTAGGCCAGAGACACCGGCGCACCGGTGGTTTTATCGACTAACTGGATATGCGGCGACGTATGCAGGAGTTGCTGATGTCCCCATTCCATCAGGGCAAAAAGGACCGGCGCCAGGCTGCGGCTCTTTTCGGTGAGCGTATATTCATAACGCTCGCGCGCACCTGCTTCGCGATAGGGGAGCTTGCGTAGTAGCCCCACATCAACCATCAATTTTAAACGCTGAGTTAACGTCTGTTTGCTCATTCCGGTATGAGCGCGAATCGTTTCGAAACGCGTCACGCCGTAAAACGCCTCTCTTAAAATCAATAAAATCCATTGATCGCCAACAATTTTAGCGCTTTCCGCCAGGCCGCAAAGTTCCGCGGGCAGGTAGGGGGATGAATTATCTTTTGACATGATTTAGGTTATCTCCTAACCTGAGTTTGAAATATAGACTCAGTTAATCAGGAGAATACTGTGCCTTTTGTTAATGTGCAAACGATTAAAGGGATCATGACCGCTGAGCAGAAGAATGAACTACTGCGTCGCATGACTGACCTCATGGTGGAAATTGAAGGCCGGGGCGACCCGCAATTCCGCCAGTCCGTGTGGGTCCGCATTGATGAACACGAGCCGGAACAGTGGAGCCTCGGAGGAATACAGCCAACGTCAGAGATGATAGCGGCAAGATTTGCCGCTAAACGATGATTTTATTGCCGTTATTGTTATGCGATAACCACGCGTGATTCAGCCTCAATTTCATGACAGGCGACCTTGTGCCCCGGCGCGATTTCGCGAAGACGCGGCGGCTCGCGACGGCAACGGTCGTTTGCCAACGGGCAGCGAGACGAAAAACGGCAGCCTGCAGGCGGTCGGGAAGGGTCGGGAATTTCCCCCTGAACGACCGCCTGCGGTTCGCTTTCGGGATCGAGTGTGGGTACCGCGGCCAGCAGCGCCTGGGTATAGGGATGAAGAGGGCGGCTAAACAGCGCATCGCGGCTGGCGGTTTCCACCAGTTGACCGAGGTACATCACCGCCACGTCGTCGCACAAATGCTCTACAACTCCAAGGTCATGGGAGATGAATAGAAAGGTGACCCCACGCTCGTCGCGCAGGTCGGCAAACAGATTGATAATCTGCGCCTGAATCGACACATCGAGTGCGGAAATGGGTTCATCGGCGACGATAAAGTCCGGATTGAGGATAAGCGCGCGGGCGATGCCGATGCGCTGCCGCTGACCGCCGGAAAACTCATGCGGAAAACGGTGGTAATGCTGAGGCGCCAGCCCGCATATCTTCATCACCGCAATGACTTTCTCATAGAGTTCAGCGCGCGTGCACAGTTTATGCTGCAACATCGCTTCGCCAATCGCCTCGCCAACGCGGATGCGTGGGTTTAGCGAGCTATAGGGATCCTGAAACACCAGCTGAATTTTTGGCCGTAGGGCCTGTATTGCGGCCGCTGGCAGTTCGGATAACTCCTGACCGCGGAATTTAATGCTGCCGGCGGTTTTGTCATACAGGCCAAGCAAGGTACGGCCAACGGTCGTTTTGCCGCTACCGGATTCTCCGACGAGACCGAAAATCGTTCCCGGACGGATATTAAAACTGACGTCATCAACCGCGCGCAGTTCACCGGTCTGTTGGCCGAACAGGCCGTCGCGCAGCGGGAAATACTTTTTCAAACCATTAACTTCAATGATATAGGGCTGATTCATGCCACCGACTCCGCGAATTCACTATAAAAACAGGCCGCCTGGTGAGAAGACCCCAAAAGAGGTGGTGTGTCCTGACGGCAGCGCGCGGTTGCCTGTTGGCAGCGGTCGGCAAACGCGCAGCCTGCAGGCAGTTGCGCGAGATCCGGCACCTGGCCGGGAATGGAGTACAGCCGCCGGCGCCGCGCGCCAGGCACCGGGCGAGAGGCTATAAGCCCGCGGGTATAGGGATGCTGGGGCTGGCGCAGTACCTCGGCGGTGGTTCCCTGTTCGACGATCCGCCCGGCATACATCACCACTACCCGTTCGGCCATCTGTGCGATCACTCCCAGATCGTGGGTGATCAGCAGCATCGCCATCTGGCTTTCGCGCGCGCGGTCGCGCAGCAGGCGCAGGATCTGCGCCTGTACGGTGACATCCAGCGCGGTCGTCGGTTCATCTGCTATTAATAATTGTGGCCCGCAGCTCAACGCCATGGCGATCATCACCCGTTGCAGCATACCGCCGGAAAGCTGGTGCGGATAGTTCGCCATCAGGCTTTCGCTGCGTGCCAGCCCCACCTCGTTTAACAGCCGTATTGCGCGCTGCCAGGCGGCTTTCGGCGAGTCGCCGAGATGGCGGATGAGCGGCTCGCAGAGCTGTTCGCCTATGGTCAGTACCGGGTTGAGCGCCGACATCGGCTCCTGGAAGATCATCGCCAACTGGTTACCGCGCAGATCGGCCATTTGACGGGCTTTCAGCTTGAGCAGATCGCGTTCTTCGAAAAGGATCTCGCCGCCGTCAATACGCGCGGCATGGGGAGGCAATAAGCCCATTAGCGACATGGCGGTCACGCTTTTGCCGCAGCCGGATTCACCGACGATACCTACCGTTTGCCCGGCCTGAATCGAGAAAGAGATCTCCTGTACCGCGCGTACCCGGCTACCTTCAGCAGCAAAAGAGACAGAAAGTTGCTTAAAAGAAATTAATGGTGCGCTCATTTCAGCCTCTGTTTCATTTTCGGGTCCATCGCGTCGCGCAGGCCGTCGCCCAGCACATTAATGGCAATCACGGTAATAAAGATGGCAATACCCGGAGGCATCCACAGCCACGGTCGCCGCTGAAAATCAATCAAGCTGTTAGCGGCATCCATCATATTGCCCCACGATGGCGTCGGCGGTACTACGCCGAGACCGAGATAGCTCAGCGCCGATTCGCTCAGAATGGCGTTAGCGACCGCCATTGTCGCCATTACCACCAGAATCGGGATGGTATTGGGCAGCAGGTGACCGAACAGCCGGCGACGCGCCGACAGTCCCAGTACCTGCGTCGCCAGCATAAAATCGCGTTCGCGTAGCGACAGGCACTGCCCGCGTACCAACCGCGCCAGCTTCGGCCACTCCAGCAGGCTGAGCATAATCACCACCATCCAGATGCGGGAATCCGCTGAAAAGTCGAGCTCGGAGAGCATCGCGCCTGCAACGATTAACAACGGCAGGCCGGGTATCGTCATCACCAGGTCGGCCAGACGCATAATCAGTTTATCGGTGACGCCGCCGACATAGCCCGATAGCGCTCCCAGTAGATAGCCAAGGGTAACCGACAGCAGCATAGTCAGCAGGCCGATTATCAGTGAAATGCGCCCGGCCAGCAGCAAACGTGTATAGATATCGCGGCCAAGAAAATCGGTACCCAACCAGTGTTCGGCGCCTGGCGGCTTGTTGATCATCAGCGCATCGGTGGCGTCATCTTTCCATGGCGACCATATCGGCCCGAGTACGCACCACAGGGCCATCACCACAAGCAGGATTAAACACAGCATCGCCATCCGGTTGCGGCGTAGCTGGCGCCAGGCCTGATACCATGGAGAGGGCGTTATTTGCGCAAGCGCGGGGATTGTCGCCTGGCGCAGGCGGCGACGGTGACCAAATAGGGAAGTTATCATCATTATCTCACTCGAATGCGCGGATCGGCCCACGCGTAGAGCACATCGGCCAGTAAATTACCGATGATCGTCAGTACCGCCAGAAATAGGGTAAACCCCATCAGTACCGGATAATCGCGGGCGGCCAGCGAATCGATATGAATGTGCCCGGCACCCGGCCAGTTAAATACTTTCTCGGTAATGATGGCGCCAGAGAACAATCCCGGCAGTTCGAAGCCAAGCAGGGTGATGACCGGCAGTAACGCATTGCGTAGCGCGTGTTTCATAATAACCGTGCGTTCTCGCAGCCCTTTAGCACGGGCGGTACGAATGAAATCCATCTTCACCACGTCAAGCATGCTGGCGCGAAAATAGCGCGTCAGGCTGCCGGCCTGCAGCATTACCAGCGCCAGTACCGGCAGTACCAGATGAGCGGCGACCTGCAGCACGTACCGCCAGCCGCTATCGTCGCTACCGGTATTGGTCATCCCGCCTACCGGCAGCCAGTGCAGGTCGACGGCAAACCACTTAATCAGCAGCAGGCAGAGGAAAAAGGTGGGAAAGGACATGGCGGCAAACACCGCGATACTCACCAGATGATCGAACCATGAATTAGGTCTGAGCGCGGAGACCACGCCAACCGTCAGGCCGATCCCCCAGTAGAAGACCAGCGCCACGCTTGCCAGCAGGAAGGAGTTCCAGATGTACTGGTTCAGTAACTGGCTGACCGGGATCTGGTATTGCAGCGAGAAGCCTAAATCCCCGCGCAGCAGTTGCCCCAGCCAGTGAAGGTAGCGGGTGAAAAGCGGTTGGTCGAGGCCGTATATCGCCTTCAGTTCGGCGGCGCGGGCGGCCGTCAGGGTGATGTTGCCATCGATAAAATCGCCGGGGGTTTTAGCAAAGAGCATAAAAATGATAAAGGAGGCCAGCAGCAGCATCGGCAGCGTTTGCAATATGCGCCTCAGGATGAAATTTTTCATAACATTCTCACATCAGCCGCCGGGTGGCCGGCGGCTGGGGGATTTACTTCACGATTTTCACGTCCGGCAAACTGCCGGTGAGGCCGTTATAGATATCCGGCTTAAAGCCGGTCACCCGGGCGCTGCTGGCGGAAAGAATTTCCCGGTATCCAAGCAGGATAACCGGCGGATCCTCGGCCAGCACCTGGTATAGCTGGTGATAGATAGGCTTGCGTTGTTCGACATCCAGCACCGCGTTGCCCGCATTGATAAGCTTATCGACTTCAGCATTGTGGTAGCCCGACTCTTTGGCTTCGCTGCTGTAGAAGTCCCACACGCCGTCATGTGGATCGTTGAGAGTGCTGGTGCTAAACGACGCCAGATCGTAATTACCCGCTTTGCGCTGCGCCATCAGCGCGTTGAAATCAACCACCTGCGGTTTCAGCAACACGCCGATCTGCCGCCAGTTCTCTTTGGCAATCGGGATCAGCGCATCGTTAATGACTTTTTTGCTCGCAAGCAAGGTCAATTCCAGCCGTTTTCCGTCTTTCACGCGGATGCCATCGGCGCCAGGCAGCCAGCCCGCTTCATCGAGCAGTTTTTTCGCCTGCGCCGGATCGTAATGGTAGGGGTTGACGCCTTGCGCGTTGAAGGCCCAGGAGATAGGCGCGATCGGTTCAATGGCTACCTTGCCGTACCCCTGATACACCACGTCGATTAACTTCTGCCGGTCAAGCCCGTAAATCAACGCCTGACGCACTTTTTTATCCTGCAGCGCCGGGCGATGGACGTTGAACTCCACCTGGCTGTAGTCGCTGGAACCGTAGAGGTTAATATTGGCAAAACCGAGCATCTTAAGCTGCTCAATATCATCCGGGCGCGAGGTGAAGGCGTCGTAGTCGGTTTCGCCGGTCTGGAATAACTGGAAATTGGTAGACGGATTGGTCACGCGATAGATAAAGCGCGGCGTGGGCGGCGTACCGCGGTAAAAATGCGTGTTGGCGTGGAAGCGAATCTCCTGACCGGGAATATATTTATCGTAGACATAAGGGCCGTTACCGAGCGGTTTTCCGTGCAGAGAACGCAGATAATCCAGATTTCCGCGTTGATACCCTTTACCGTACCAGGCTTTCGATAATACCGGACCGCCGATTTTCGCCAGCGTTGTCGCGCCAGGCTGGGTGGTAGTAACCTGCAGGGTCAGCGGATCGATAACTTTCAGGCCGCTCACGCTATCGGCTTTACCGGCTTTATATTCCGCGCCGCCGGCGATATTAGCCAGAGTAATATCGGTGTCGCCGTCATATTTCGGGTCGAGCAGAACGGTCAGCGTAAAGGCGACATCTTCCGCGGTGAGCGGCGATCCGTCGCTGAAGGTCAGGTTAGGGCGCAATTTGATGGTATAAACTTTGTTATCCGCGCTCACCGTCCAGCTCTCAGCTAGCCCCGGCACCAGCTTACCCTGACTGTCCCAGTCAATCAGGCGCGAGAAAATAACGTTGGTGACGTTCTCATCCCAGCCGTTGACGAAGAAGTAAGGGTTAAAGATCCCCTGCGGTTCGGAAATGCCGGCCACCACCGTGTCTTTACGCAGTTTGGCGCTGGCCGGGATCTGGCTGGCATCGGTTGCGGGTGTGATCCCTTCTTTGAGAATATCGTCGGCGTTGGCGACAGAAGAAAATGCCACCATGCTACCGAGTAGCGCCACTTTCAACGCCAGCGCGAAGCGCGTTTGTCTGGTTTTTAATCCTTGCCGTAATCTGGACAAAAGTGCTACCTCATCAAATGATTGCGTTGTTATTTACAATTCATGACGAAGATAAGAGGCGCGCTGAATACTGTCTAACAACGAAACGCTATGGTTTATAGCTATTTCGCATTAGCAAAAAACCGGCAATATAATGCCGGTTTTCGGGGAAGTCATAGTGAATTGTTCTTTATACCGCGGCAGCTACTCGCGGGCCTCAACCGGCAGCCACAGGGCCTGCGGGTTAGCGAAATAATATTCGACTTCGGCATAAAAACGGCTGGCGTGCAGGCCATCCACAAAAGCGTGATTAAATCGGCCGGCAACCGGAATGATGCCATTTTTCAGTTTTCCCCACGTCAGGGCGGGCACCGCCGCGCCAACGTAGTATTCCGCATGGGTCATGGCGCTAAAGTGCAGCCACGGTAGGCAACTGGCGCAAAAGAAATTTTCTTCTTCCACAATAAGCGGTGAGGGATTGGTGCTTCTTGCGGCCTCAATGCGCGGTGTCGCGGCGGCGCTAAACGCGGGGAAATCAGCGGCGTTATCGCACCATACCTGGCGAAAACCTTCGCTGGCCGTCATGATCGGCGTCATCACCGAGATGGCGTCATATTCGATGATATCTTCGTTGCGCAAGCGCTGTTTTAGCTGCGGTACGGCGTTGGCCGCGCGCAACAGGCCGAATAATGCCAGTTGGAAGAAGGAGACGCCCCGGTCCTTCGCGCAGGTGTACAACTGTTGCGCTTCTACCGGTACGCACAGATTGAAGCTGGGATTGGCAAAGGTACGGTAGAACGTAAAATGATCCAGGCGAGGCCAGCTCGCTTTATCAATGACGCGATAATGTGCCACGGTCGACTCCTTCATGTGGATTTGCCTTACTATGCGACGATTTCCACCAGGTTTCCATCAGGGTCTTTAATAACCGCCTCATAATAGCCATCGCCGGTAGTGCGCGGGGCAGAGACTAAAATGCCCGCCATTTCAGCGCGTTTGGCTAACGCATTAACCTGATCGACGCCGCCGACGGCGATCGCCAGATGCGCCCACCCCGTATGGTTGTTATCGCGGGGCGAGTCCTGTAAGCCGGGTTTGCTCATTAACTCAATGGCCACGTCAGAGCCAATTTTTACAAAGTAGGATTCAAAACCAGGATTGGTTTTACTGCGGTACTTTTCGTTGATTTCGCCAGCAAAAAATTCCACCCAAAAGCGTGCTTGCTGCTCAAGATGACGGGTCCAGAGGGCGATATGGGCAACTTTCATGGTTTACCTCGTAAAGGGTCGGGTTGACAGCATGCGCATGAGTGAATGATTATGCTCTTTGCTGCTCGTTATGTTTATTTAAAGGAGTTATTGTGCTCGATTATGCTGCTTTTCCTCAGCAACGACAAGCGCTGATTTGTCAGATCCTGCAGGAGGACGGTAGGGTCGTCTGCGCCGATCTGGCCCAGCGCTTACAGGTCTCTGAACACACTATTCGCCGCGATCTTCATGAGCTAAGCAAAGACGGATATTGTAAGAAAGTCTACGGCGGTGCGGTGATGACCCTGCCGGAATCCATGGAGTACAACGAACGTAAAGAGAAAAATAGGGCAACAAAGAGCAGGATCGCTCAGAAATGCGCACAGCTAGTTAAACCGGGCGGCTGTATTTTTATTGATACCGGCACCACCAATCTGGCAATGGCGGAAGCGCTACCGGGCGAACTGGCCTTAACCGTGGTTACCAATTCCCCGGAAATTGCGGCGGTTCTGCTTAAAAAACCGCTTTATGAGGTAGTGATGCTTGGCGGTCTGGTGCAACGCGCGGCTGGCGGTTGTGTCGGCGCATCGGCGGTGGCCCAGGTGCAGGGGATCCTCTTCGATCAGGGATTTATTGGCGGCTGCGCGATGGCTCCGGAGTCAGGTTTAACCGGCTTTGATCACGCCGATTGTGAATTTAAGAAAGCGGTTATCAAACAGTGCAGTGAAATTATCGTTGGCTTAACCTCAGATAAAATCCCCGCCGTCGCGCGTTTTGTGGTAGCTGAAAGCAGCGCCATTGACGTGCTGGTCGTGGAGGAAAACATCAGCCGTAAATACCGGGATGCTTTCCGTGAACACGAGATCCGTATCTATACCGTCTAGCACACGGGAAAATTATTAATTTGAGAAAACCGGGCTATCACTTTGATAAAAATGGCGGCGAAATGTTACTGACCTGCGAGCCGCGGCCTCAGCAGCGCTATTTTCTCCGCACTTTAGCCGCATTTTGCGCGGCGACTCACAAAAACGAAGCTCAAGCAGCACCTCATTGATTTCTGGCACAAATCTTGGATTTGTTATCGCTGATGTGGCTTTTCCCATGGGTTGTGGATAGCGCGACGTTTAGCGTACCCGGGATTGCCCGCAACGGATAATCATTGAGGGGACTGTTATGTGTGCTTCACCTTCAGCGCCGCTACGGCGCGTGGATGGACTGGCGAAAGTCAAAGGAACGGCCGTTTATGGCGACGATATTACCTTACCGGGCATGCTGTATGGCGTTTGCCGTTTTGCGGATATACCCGCCGGGAAAATCGAGGCGATAGATCTCAGCGAGGCGCTGAATGTTGCAGGCGTGGTAAAAATCGCCACCTGGCAGGATATCCCCGGTACGCCGGTCGTGGGGATTATCGTCAAAGATTATCTGCCCATCGTCAAAGACGAGGTGGTCTTCCACGGCGATGTCGTCGCCGTGGTGGCGGCAACCAGTTATGAAGCTGCCTGCGAAGCGGCGGATAAAATACATGTGCGCTACACGCCTTATGAGCCGCTAACGGATGTAGAAGCCGCTCTGGCGTCGGATGCCCGGCGAATTCACCCGGAGCGCAGCGATAATATCGCCGCTCATCACCACACCGTTAAGGGCGACATCGCCAAAGGCTTCGCCGAAGCTAGCCACGTGATTGAACGTGAATATGAAGTGGGCTTCCAGGAACATGCCTACATCGAACCGGAAGTCGTACTGACCTGGCTTGACCCCACCGATGGCAGCCTGATTATCTCCGGCTCTATTCAGAACCCGCACCGCGTACGCAGCTTCGTGGCTAAGTTTATGGGCTGCCCGCAAAGCCAGATTAACGTCAAACGCGCGGTGATGGGCGGCTCGTTCGGCGGCAAAGATGACATCATCGATCATCTGGCCTGCCGTTCCGCATTGATGACGCGCCTGACCGGTCGCCCGGTGAAATTTGCCTACACTCGCGAGCAGTCCATTATCGAAAGCTGTAAGCGCCACCCTTATAAAATGAAGTATCGGGCTGGGGTGGACGACAACGGACGCATTCTGGCGATCAAAATCGATATTCTTGCCGACAGCGGCGGCTATGCGGCGTCCTCCCCGTTCGTCACCTGGCGCTCTTCGGTACAAGCTGCCGGGCCGTATAATATTGATAACGTCCATATTGACGTCAAAGCCGTCTATACCAACAACAGCTATACCTCGGCGATGCGTGGTTTTGGCTCACCACAGGTGGTTTACGCCAATGAATCCTTTATGGATGAAATTGCCGAAGCGCTCAATCTCTCGCCGGTGGCGGTGCGTGAAGTGAACGCGCTGCGTCAGGGCGATACCTCGGTCACCGGCCAGCGGTTTGATAAACACACCGTCTCGGCGATTGAAGTCCTGAGCAAGGCGGTGAATGCCTCGGAATTTGCGGCAAAACGCCAGCACTATCGTGAATTGAACCAACAAGGCGATGTTTATCGATATGGTATTGGCCTGGCGCTGAGCTACCGCGGCTGTTCCATCGGCGCGGAAGGGGTAGATACCTCGACGGCGCTCATTCAGGTGAATGAAGACGGTAGCGTCAATCTGGCGACATCGGTATCGGAAAACGGTCAGGGTCTGCAAACCGCGATGTCGCTAATCGCCGCGGAAGCCTTTGGTATTCCTCTATCGGAACTGCATTTTATGGAGCCGCCGACCTCGGTTATCGGCGACGGCGGATCGACGGCGGCCACCCGCGGAACGATGGTCGGCGGCGGGGCGATTCTTGACGCCGCCGACAAGATAAAGCGCCGTATTCTCAGCGTCGTCGGCGACAGCATCGGCACCCGCGAGTTGGAAGAAACCCTGTGGCAGGATGGCTTTATCATCAACGCCCAGGACAGTGAACGGCGTATTGACTTCAAAACCGCGGTCAATAGGACCAAATGGGCCAGCGTCAGCCTGACCGAGTACGGCTGGTTTGTGCCGCCGCCCATTCATTGGGATGAAGAAAAAGGCTGCGGCAGCCCGTACTTTACCTGGGTCTACGGCTGCCAGGTGGCTGAGGTACGGGTGAACACCAGCACTGGTAAAACCGATTTGCTGCACGTTACCGCCGCCCATGACGTGGGCCGGGTACTCAACCCGGTGGGTTTTGAAGGCCAGGTTTATGGTGGGGTGGCGCAGGGTTTCGGCTATGCGCTGCTGGAAGACTTCAACATTGAAAACGGCCAGGTCAAATCGGAAAACTTCGACAGCTACCTGCTGCCGACGATGAAAGACATTCCGCCGATGACGATTATCGGCGTAGAAAACCCGGATATCGCCGGGCCTCTGGGGGCGAAGGGGATTGGCGAGCCGGCCACTGAACTCGCGGCGGCGGCTATCAATAACGCGGTGAGTTTTGCCCTTGAGCAGCGGTTTAATAAATTACCGCTGACCCTCGAACAGGTGATCCTCGGCTACAACCTGAAGAAGCCGGTTCGCCAAAGCGAAATGATGCTGGAGGCGGAAAACAAGAAGCAGGTGCTGCGCCTCACTGACGTGGAAGTGACTCGCGCGAAAAGCCTGCAGGAGGCGTTAACCCTGCTGGCGCAAGAGGGCGTGACGGCTATCGCCGGCGGTACCGATGTGATTGTGCAGGGGCGTTTGCAAACCCGCGCGATGCGGTTGGTTGATATTTCCCGTCTGCCGGAGTTGACGCAGGTGAGCGAGGATCCGGTCAGCCATGAGGTCATCATTGGCGGAGCGATGACTTTTAACCGTATTACCGATCATCCGCTGCTGCGCGAACGTTACCCGCTGCTGGTGCAGGCCTGTCATACCGTCGGTTCGCACCAGATCCGCAACCGCGCCACCATCGGCGGTAATATCGTCAACGCCGCGCCCTGCGGCGATTCCATTCCGCCTGCCATCCTCTATGACGCGCGCATCGAACTGCGCTCGTTAAATGGCGTACGTACCCTCGGTCTGGCCGAGTTCTTGCTGTCTGGCTACAAGACCCAGCGCCAGCCGGATGAGCTTTTGACCAAAGTGATACTGCCGCCACCGGCGCGTCCGCAGGCCAAAGGTTTCTATCACCAGTTAGGGCGGCGCAACGCGCTCAACATCACCCGTCAGAGCCTGAGCGCGCTGCTTGATTTTGCCGATGATGGCACGGTGAGCTACTGCCGTCTGGTGGATGGCGCGCTGTTCAGTAAACCGCAGCGGCTGCTGGATATTGAACGATGCCTGCTAGGGAAACCGTTAAATAGCGACACGATTAATAGCGCCTGCGAGATGCTGGACAAGCTTATCTATGCGGCCATTGGTAAGCGCTGGTCGGCGGCATATAAGCAGCCGGTATTCGTCAATATGTTCCGCGACATGATGGCCGAGGCGCAACGGGCCTCAGGGATTTAATGATTCAATCAGGGCGCCAGAGCGCCCTGTACAGGATAAAGCTATGAGCACAATTAAAGTGAAGGTAAACGGCAAGCTGGTGGAAGCAAAAGTAGAAGGCAATATGCGCTTATTGGATCTGGTGCGGGATACATTGCATCTTACCGCCACCAAAGAGGGATGTTCGATTGGCGAATGCGGCGCTTGCACGGTGCTGATGGACGGTAACGCCGTTTGTTCTTGCCTGGTACTGGCCGAACAGTGTGATGAAGCGGAGATCGAGACGCTCGAAGGGTTAAACGATAATCCGATTACCCAGAAATTACAGAATGCATTTATTGAGAAGGGCGGTGTGCAGTGCGGGTTCTGTACGCCAGGAGTATTGGTGAGCGCCACCGAATTATTAACCAAAGAGCCGCATCCGGACGAAGCGCAAATAAAGGATGTATTAGAAGGCAATATGTGCCGCTGTACCGGCTATCAGCCGATCATTGACTCCATTCAACACGCGATTAAATCGTGATCTTATACCGGGGTTACAGCGCTGTGTGACTTGGTCGCCGGCAAAGCGCCATGCGCCGCCTCGGGGAAAATCCCCGGTGGCGTTAGTGTCGACCGGGGCTACAGCGTTGTGCGATTGGGTAGCCCGGACAAGGCGCCATGCGCCGCCTCCGGGAAAATCCCCGGTAGCGCTAGCGCTTACCGGGGCTACTCAATGGTACAAAGGCTCGAACCTTAACCCATCGCGCTTTCGCGCAGGCGGGCTTTCAGCTTGTTGTACTCGTCGATCACGTACTGTTCCGCCGCGCGCTGATCGGCAATCCGCTCAACGTTAACCGCGCAGTACTTGTACTCCGGCGTTTTGGTTATCGGGCTCAGGTTCTCCGACACCAGCTCGTTACAGGCGCCGATCCACCACTGGTAGGTCATGTACACCGCGCCTTTATTCGGCCGATCGCTGACCTGCGCGCGGGTGATGATGCGCCCCTTACGCGAGTTGACCCACACCAGCGCTTCATCCTCGATGCCTAACCGTTCGGCGTCGGCGGTGTTGATTTGCGCATAGCCCGGTTCATCGGCAAGCCTGCTTAAGGCCGCACAGTTACCGGTCATCGAACGGCAGGAGTAGTGGCCGACTTCGCGCACCGTCGACAGCACCAGCGGATACTGTTCAGAAAGTTTATCTCCCGGCGCGACCCAGTCGCAGGTGAAAAACTGGGCTTTACCGCTCGGTGTAGAAAACCTCTCTTTAAACAGATACGACGTCCCCTGGTCGGCGTCGGACTCATCGCGGCATGGCCACATGACATAGCCAAGCTCGCCCATTTTTTCATAGGTAGCGCCGTAGAAGTCCGGGCACAGATGCCGCAACTCATCCCAGATCTCCTGGGTGTTGTTGTAGTGCATCGGATAGCCCATCCGGGTGGCGATTTCGCTGATGATCTGCCAGTCGGTTTTCAGGTCCCACTTCGGCTCCACCGCTTTAAAGAAGCGCTGGAAGCCGCGGTCCGCTGCGGTATACACGCCTTCGTGCTCGCCCCACGAGGTGGACGGCAGGATGACGTCGGCCGCGGCGGCGGTTTTGGTCATGAAAATATCCTGGACGATAACCAGTTCCAGCTGTTCAAACGCCTTGCGCACCGCGGAAAGCTCGGCATCGGTCTGCAGCGGATCCTCGCCCATAATATAGGCGGCGCGGACTTCGCCGTGTTCGGCGCGGTGCGGCAGCTCGCTGATGCGATAACCGGTATGTTCCGGCAGGCTGTCGACGCCCCAAGCTTTAGCGAACTTCTCGCGGTTTTCCGGGAACTTAACGTACTGGTAGCCCGGATAGGTATCCGGCAGCGCGCCCATGTCGCAGGCGCCCTGGACGTTGTTCTGCCCGCGTACCGGGTTGACGCCGACGCTTGGCTTGCCGAGGTTGCCGGTGAGGATCGCGAGGCTGGTCAGCGAGCGCACGGTCTCCACGCCCTGGTAGAACTGGGTGACGCCCATGCCCCACAGGATGGCGGCGGATTTGGCGCTGGCGTACATCCGGGCGCAGGCGCGGATCTCCTGAGCGCTGACGCCGGTTATCTCTTCCACCGACTCCGGCGTGTAGCCTTCGACGATTTTGCGATACTCCTCGAAGCCTTCGGAACGGCTGGCAACGAAGGATTTATCGTACAGATCCTCTTCAATAATGACGTGGCCAATGGCGTTGAGCAGCGCGATATTCGAGCCGTTCTTCAGCGCGATGTGCATGTCGGCGATGCGCGCGGTTTCAATTTTGCGCGGGTCGCAGACGATGATTTTCGCCCCGTTGCGTTTGGCGTTAATGACGTGATTCGCCACGATAGGGTGGGAATCCGCCGGGTTGTAACCGAAGATAAACACCAGGTCGGTGTTATCAATCTCCGTGATGGCATTACTCATGGCGCCGTTACCGACCGACTGGTGCAGACCTGCAACCGAAGGGCCGTGTCAGACGCGAGCGCAGCAGTCGACGTTATTGGTGCCAATAACGGCGCGCGCGAATTTTTGCATCACGTAGTTGGTTTCATTGCCGGTCCCGCGGGAGGAGCCGGTGGTCTGGATCGCGTCCGGGCCATATTTTTCTTTAATGGCGCCAAGGCGGGTGGCGACATAATCGAGCGCCTCGTCCCAGGAGACGGCTTCCAGTTTGCCGCCACGCTGGCGACGGATCATGGGGGTTTTGAGACGCGGGGTCAGGATCTGGGTATCGTTAATGAAGTCCCAGCCATAATAGCCTTTCAGACACAGGGTGCCCTGATTGTTTTTCCCCATGGCCGCTTCGGCGCCGACGACCATGCCGTCGTCCGTAACCAGCCGCAGCTTACAGCCAGCGGCGCAGTAGGGACAGACGGTGGTGACTTTTTCCATCGTGTGACTCCTTAAAAATAGTACGGCAACAGATAGATAAAACGGCTGTTAATTCCGAGGGTAATGGCGTCCTGGATGGCGGGAACCGCCATCAGGGCCATCATCAACAGTGCAAAAAGCAGACGTTGCGACATAGACATAATCACTCCTGGCCGTCAGCGGCGGTTTGACCTTTCTGTACCTTGCGCAGCAGCAGCCACATGCGCACCGTACGCACGGCCATGTTGCGGGCAGCCGCGCTCGGCGGCGCCGGGTCCGGTTCCGGGACATCGTGAGAAATACGGAACGGCACGCTGCCGTTCAGCGTCAGGTTGGCGACAATTGCTGTCAGGGTGCCGATAGTGATGCCGCTATGCAGAAACAGCTGCATCATTGGCGGGAACTGGGTAAACAGATTCGGCACCAATACCGGCATCATGCCGAGACCAAGGGTGAGTGCGACGACCATCCCGTTGTTATTGTTGCGATAGTTGACCTGACCAAGAGTACGAATACCGGAAACGGCAACCATGCCGAACATAACGATACCGGCGCCGCCGAGGATCGGTTTCGGAATCAGTACCACCAGCGCCGCCATTTTGGCGAAAATGCCCATCAGCATCAGAATGACGCCGGAGACCGACACCACGAAGCGGCTGCGTACGCCGGTCAGGCCAATCAGGCCGACGTTTTGCGCAAAGGCCGCGTAGGGAAACAGGTTGAAGAAGCCGCAGATCGTCGTCGCCAGTCCGCAGGTATTCAGGCCGTTACGCAGCATGCTGGCCGTGACCTGTTTACCAACGATATCGCCGGTCGCCATGATGGACGACATGGTTTCGACCATCACCACCACCATGACCATCGACAGCAGGGCGACGGGCACGATATGAAACTCAGGCCGGGCGAACTGCATCACCTGTGGCAGATGCAGCCACGGCGTAGCATTGACGAGGTTAAAATCCAGCGGCTTGAAGAAGCTCCATAAAATAGTGCCAATCACCAGACCGATCAGCACCGAGGTGTTTTTGACCACGCCGGTGGCGAAAGTATAAAGGTTAAGAATAATGACCAGCGTGATGGCCGCCATCAGCAGCGAGAAGAGATCGCCGAAACCGGCCATCTCGCTACTGCCGCCGCCGATCCACCCCCCCGCGACCGGCATAATCGAGAGGCCGATCAGCGTTACGATGCCGCCCATCACCACCTTCGGAAAGAAGCGAATGAGACGGCTAATCCACGGCGCGCAGCAGAGGATAAAAATACCCGAGACGATAACCGAGCCGGAGATCGCCCCGATACCGTACTCTTTACCGATAAGCACCATCGGGATCAGCGCGGCGAAAGTACAGCCCTGGATCAGCGGTAGGCGGCAGCCCAACCACTGCTTGATGCCCATCGATTGCACGATGGTCGCGGCGCCGCAAATAAACAAATCGGCGCTGATTAACAAAATAATATGCTCCGCAGGCAAACCGACCGCGTTACCCACCACCAGCGGTACCGCCACCGCCCCGGCGTACATCACCAGCACGTGCTGCAATCCATAGAGAATCATTTGCGTAATTGGCAGGACCTCATCGACCGGCGCGACAGTCGCCGTATTGCGTGAGGCCGGAATGGCAAAATCTTTCATGAAGTAGTTGTCTCCTTTACGACTTCTGCCCGTGCCGAACTGAAAGGGGAGAAGTTACGATTCGAAGGCCATTGCCTCCCTCTGCTGATGATGTTCATCAGCGTATAACGCGCACGGAGTTGCTTATGCGTTAGGAGGGTTATGCGTAAGCTGTGCCAAAAATGAGCGATGCGGCAGTGGAATAATATATTTGTGAAATCAATCACGGGTTGGCATGTTTATTTCTTGCTGGCCTGTTTAGCGCTGCGAGCGGGCATCAGAAATAAAAATGGCGAATATCAGTTTGAGATATATGCAGTCTCATTTTGGTAGGCGAAATAAGCGCTAAGAAGATAAAAATGATAAAAAGTCAGGGCTGGCTTGAGATGCCATCCCGGTGATTTGATGAGCTTTTATTTATTCGAAAGTAACAGGAGAGTAATAATTTGAGCTGACTCGCAAAAATGAATAGCAGCAGAAGGTGAGCGCCCAATATCGCCCGAATATTGCAATCGATCCCTAAGACTATTCCAGAAGAATAAAAGGGAAGCAAATGAATCGATTTATTGTGGCCGATGTTGCGAACTGTATTGGATGTCATGCCTGCGAAGTAGCCTGCGTCACGGCGCATCATCAGGATGCCTGGCCGGCACAGCGCAGCGCGTTTGTTCCGCGCATCCATGTTGTCTTCCACCGGAATACCAGTACTGCGACCACTTGCCACCATTGCAACGACGCGCCTTGCGCCACCTCCTGCCCGACTCAGGCGCTGTATGTCGCCAACGACAGCATCCAGTTTACCCAGTCCGAGTGTATCGGTTGCAAAAACTGCGTCGTCGCTTGCCCATTTGGCGCAATCGAGATGGTCGCCAGCGGGGAAGATGGCCCGCAACTGGCGCAAAAATGCGATCTTTGTCGCGACCGCCCCTCAGCAGAGCAGGCCTGCGTGGCCAGTTGCCCGACTCAGGCGCTGCGCGTAATGGACGAGAGCGGGCTGAAACGGTTGCAGCGGGAAAGACAAATCCGCTCCGCCCAAGGGCAGCCGCTGGCCGAGCGTCGTGGCGCAAGGCGCGAAGCGTTCCTGGATAAAGCGCCGCGGGTGGGGGCGAAGAAGCTTGCCGCGGAGGAGCGAAAAGGGCATTTTGCCGAGATCTACCAGCGCCTTAGCGAATGTGATGCCGAATATGAAAGCGAGCGTTGCCTGTACTGTGCGCAAAAAGCCTGGTGCAACTGGACCTGCCCGTTACACAACCACATTCCCGATTTCATCAAACTGGTACGTGAGGGAAAAATTATTGAGGCCGCAGAACTCTGTCATCAAAGCAGTTCACTGCCGGAAATTTGCGGCCGGGTCTGCCCACAGGACAGGCTATGTGAGGGCGCCTGTACGCTGAAAAACGAAGGCGGCGCGGTGGCGGTTGGCAATCTGGAGCGTTATATCACCGATACCGCGCTGGCGATGGGCTGGCGGCCAACCACAGGCGAGGTGGCGCCGCGTCGGGAGCGTGTGGCTATTATCGGTGCCGGCCCGGCGGGACTGGGCTGCGCGGATATTCTTGCGCGCGCAGGGGTGCAGGTTGATGTTTTTGATAAACATCCTGAAATTGGCGGGCTGCTGACTTTCGGCATTCCGTCTTTCAAGTTGGAAAAAACGGTAATGGCGCTGCGGCGCGAGATCTTCAGCGACATGGGGATTCGTTTCCATCTCAATCAGGAAGTGGGGCGCGACGTGGACTTTAGCGAACTGCTGGCTAACTACGATGCGGTCTTTTTAGGTGTCGGCACCTACGGACTGATGGGCGCGGGTCTCGATGGCGAAGACGCGCCGGGTGTTATTCAGGCGCTGCCGTTCCTGATTGCCAATACCCGTGAGGTGATGGGTCTTGAAGAGAGCGCCGAATATCCGTTAACCGACATTAAGGGGAAGCGGGTGGTGGTGCTGGGCGGCGGCGATACGGCGATGGACTGTTTGCGCACCGCGGTGCGTCGCGGAGCCGAGAGCGTGACCTGCGCCTATCGTCGCGATGAGTTAAGCATGCCGGGCTCGAAAAAAGAGGTGGTGAACGCGCGAGAGGAGGGCGTGGCGTTTCAGTTTAACGTTCAGCCGCAATATATCCTGCGTAACCGTAAAGGCCAGGTCAGCGCCGTCGGGATGATCCGTACCGAAATGGGTGAACCAGGGCCGGATGGCCGCCGCCGCCCGCGGCCAATTGCCGGTTCAGAATTCGAACTCCCGGCCGAAGTGCTGGTGCTGGCGTTTGGTTTCCAGGCCCACGACATGCCTTGGCTGCGGGGGCACGGCATCAAACTTGACCGCTGGGGGCAGATTGTGACGGGCGGCAAAGGTCGCGGCACCACGCAGACCAGCCATGACAAAATCTATGCCGGCGGCGATGCGGTACATGGCGCCGATCTGGTGGTGACGGCAATGGTTGCCGGGCGCCAGGCCGCAAGCGAAATGCTGGCGCGATTTGACCATAAGGAGCGGTGATGACCCATTTTATTCTTGCCAGTTCACAGGCCTGTATCGGCTGTCGTACCTGCGAAGTCGCCTGCGCACTGGAGCATGTAGCGGAAGGGGCGGAATTTCATCCGCGATTGAAGGTGATGCGACTCGATGCGTTGAGCGTGCCGGTGATGTGCCATCAGTGTGAGAACGCGCCATGCGTCGGGGTCTGTCCGACCGGCGCATTAGCGATGGGCGCCGAACGGGTCGAGGCCGATGCCGGGCGCTGCATTGGTTGCCAGAGCTGCGTCGTCGCCTGCCCATTTGGCGCGATTACTATCGAGACATCGGCAGTGCATCCGCCGGTTATCGTGAAGTGCGATCTCTGCGAGCAGCGAGAAGATGGCCCGGCCTGTGTATCGGTGTGCCCAACGGCGGCAATATCGCTGATGACCGGTGAGGCCCTGGCGGCGCTGCAGAAACAGAGAACTATCGCCAGCGCTAGCTTGTTGAGCTTGTAGGAGAGTCCCGGATGGCGACGCGCTGCGTCTTATCCGGGCTACCCAACGATGTTCCTGCGCTATTTATAGCCCCGCTAGAAGCCAAAAAATAAACCCGGTACAGCGACCGGGTTTTGTTTTTGCGTGATGGGATTACGGCAATGCATCCATCCGCTGCCACATCTTCTTCGCCACCTTCCGCGCTTCGGCGAAAATCGTATCGCAATCAATAGCGAACTGCCGATCCTCATAGACCATGACGCCATTCACCATCACGCTATGAACGTGGCTGGCCCCCATACCGAAGGCGATGTGCCCGGCGAGATTAGCCGCCAGCAGCGGCGTCGGCGGAATATAATCGCTGATGGTTAAATCCGCCTTATAGCCTGCCTCAATACGCCCAAAACGGTCGTTAAAGTTGCGGCTAAGCAGCGTGTTACCGTTGCTTAATGCCCGCGCAAAGCTATCCGGCCACAGCGGCCCGCCGGCATCGCGGTGTTTAAAGAAAGCGAACTTGAGCTCTTCGAACATATCGGAGCCGATGCCGTCGGTGCCCAGCGCCAGGTTGCGAAACGCCGTCAACTGCTGGTTATAACCAACGTGGTTGTTCATGTTAGAGCGGGCGTTATGGACAAGGAAACCATCACGCGCGTTCAGCAGTTCAATATCAGCTTCCGACAGATACAGCCCGTGCGCTACCAGCGTTTTACTATCGATGAGATCGAACTCCGCCAGACGTACCAGCAGATCTTTACCGTAGTGATGGTGGCTATGAGAAACGTCGTAACGGTCTTCCGCCATATGAATATGCAGGCCGCGCCCGGTTGTTTTTAATGCTTCGCGAAGCATTAATAGCCCCTCATCAGGAACCGTAAACGGCGCATGAGCCCCTATATGCGCTTCTACCAGATACGGCTCGTCGCCGCTTTCCCGCGCCCGATCGATTTCGCGGGCAAAGCGGATATTTTCCTCGACGCTTGCCTGAAGTTCCTGCAGCCCGCCGTTACGGTCGGTGGTTTCAAAGCAGGTCATGCCGCGCAGGCCGACCTTGATGAAAGCGTTACGCAACTGGCTTAACGAACCGGCGATATAGTTCGGCGACGCGCTGTGGTCAATGACGGCGGTGCAGCCGCTGCGAATGGCCTCCAGCGAACAGATAAGCCCGCTGTAGTATAAGGATTCCTCATCGAGCGCGCGGTCGAGCCGCCACCACAGATTTTTCAGCGTCGAGATGAAATCGGGACTCGGCGCAATATTGGCCTGAATCCCGCGCGACAGGCCGGAATAAAAATGGTTATGTGAGCAGACCATCCCCGGCATCACCAGCCGACCGCGCATTTCTTTAATACGCGCCTGCGGATAACGCGGGCTCAGGTTCGCGCCTGTTTCGAGAATTCTGTCATTTTCGATGACGATATCGATACCTTCTTCCACTTTTGCCGGGTGAAGCTGGGCAAGAGTGGCATTTTTAAGCACTAAGATACTCATACTTCGACGGCTCCCAGCAAATAGTGATGATGTTGATGAACGTGGCTGATGATGCGGCACATGGCATCCAGCTGCGGCGGTACTTCAACGAACTGACCCTGAGTATCGATTTCCAGCTGCCAGATCAGACCGTCCTGACGGACATGAACCCGCTGCTGTTCCACGAGGAAACCCGGATTACTGCTGTTGTTGAAATCCTGTTCGAGGCTAAAAACGGTGACCTTGTCTTTATAAGGTTTGCCTTGCCATGGGCAGAACTGCGCGCAGTTGCCGCATTCGTTGCAGTACGCATCGAGGTGCAGCGTCTGGAAGCGGTTGTCGAACCCCGGTACCGCAATTGAGACATTGGCGCGGTTCGGGCAGACATCAACGCACTTGCTGCAGACGTAATTACATTCGAGGCAGCGTTCCGCCTCCTGCGCGACAAAAGCATCGCGGTCGTCTTTATCAACCTGAGCGATAGCAATGGTCCCTTTGCGGCGGTAGATGTCCGCGGGATCGACGTTATTCCACTGTTTATCGCCGAAGTGGCTGCGGATATTCTCGCGCTTAAGGATTGCGTCGCTGGCGCGACGGGCGTTGCCTATCGCCGAGACGATTGAAGAAGGGCCACGCTGTACGTCGCCAATCAGGAAGACGTTAGCCAGACGGCTTTCGCCATCAGCGTTAACTTCAGGCCAGCCGTGGTCGTTGAGCGGGATCCCCATAGCCGCCAGCGCTTCGCCATCCTGCTGTTCACCGATGGCGGTAATCAGCGTATCGACCTGCAGCGTCCAGGTTTCATCGGTGGGCATTGGGCGACGTCGACCTTGTTCATCAGGCTCGCCGAGGGCCATGGTGCGGACGGTCAGCGTGCCGTCAGCGGCGAAATGCTCCGGGTTACTGAGAAAACGGAACGTAACGCCATCCTGAAGGGCTTCTTCGTACTCCTCGCGCCATGCCGGCATCTCCTGCTGGGAGCGGCGATAAATCACCGTCGCTTTCTCAACGCCCGGGATGCGCAGCGCCGCGCGGGCGCAGTCCATAGCGGTGTTACCCGCACCGACAATGGCCACGTGTTTACCCACGTTCAGGCGATCGCCTTGGTTGAACGCCCGCAGGAAGTTGAGCGACTTATGAATATTCGGATTGTCGCCGCCAAGCTTCACGCCGCTGTTTTTGTCGGTGCCGGTGCCGATCAGTACATAGCGATAACCCTCCTGACGGAGTTTTTCGACGGTGAGATGCGGGTCGCAGCCGTAGACAATGTTGACGCCGTGATTAACAACGAACTCAATATCCTGCTGGATAAGTTCAGCGGGAATGCGGAAATGCGGAATGATATTTTTTACCACTCCGCCCGCGTTGGCTTCGCGTTCAAAGAGCGTGACCGGGTGGCCGGCGCGGGCGAGGAAGTAGCCCGCCGCCAGCCCCGCCGGGCCTGCGCCAATCACCGCAACCGGATTTCGGCTGCCGGAACCTGCCGGTTTATGCCAGCGGCGTTGGTATTCCGGCCAGCCTTTCTCAAGGGCGATTTTTTTCAGCTCGCGGATATTTAACGCGCTGTCATAATCAAGACGCGTACAGTTGTACTGGCACTGGTGATCGCAGATGTGACCGGTAATCGCCGGCAGCGCGTTACGTTGATAGATAAGCTCCAGCGCATCGGCATAGCGCTGTTCGCCCATCAGGCGAATGTATTCCGGAATATCCTGTTTGATGGCGCAGGCGCTGACGCAAGGGGCGACGTAGCAGTCGGTTAACGGCAGCGGCTCGCCAACGTCGATGCGATCGTCAGGCTTCCAGTGTTTTTGCGTGTACTCCATGCTGACCGCTTTTTCCGCCAGCGCGTTCAGGCGCTTGACGTCGACCTGATTCATCTCCCAGCCATCGGCCTGCTCCAGCTCGCGCATGCACTGGCTAAGACGCAGATAACCACCGGGTTTCAGCAGGTCGGTCGCCATGGTAATGGGGCGGATCCCGGTTTCAAAGATATCGCGAATATTGAGCTGGCTGGCGCCGCCGGAGTAGGAGATCGGGAGTTTGCCGTCGAATTCACGCGAGAGCAGCGCCGCAACGTTGATGGAGAGCGGGAACAGCGCGCGGCCGGACATATACATCTCATCGCCGGGCAGTGCGCCTTTATTGTTGACCGTGCCGAGGGTGTTGGTCAGCTTCACGCCGAAGCCAAGTTGTTTACTTTTCGCCAACGCCATCAGGCGCGTCAACATTTCCAGCGCCTGGCCGATTTTAAGATCGTGTTCAAAAGATTCTTCATTCAGACCGATATAGTCAAAGCCGCAGGTGTCGAGAATTTCGCGTACCCGCGGGTAGCCCAACAGCGTCGGATTGAGCTTCACGAAGGTGTTGAGTTGTTTCTCTTCCAGCATATAGCGGCAGATCGCTTCGATTTCATCTGGCGGGCAACCATGCATGGTAGAGAGGGTAACCCCTTGTACCAGTTTTGCAGGAATGCGTTCCGCGAGCGTCGCCAGCCGTGGGCGAATATCATCCAGCGACAAGCGGGTGAGGAAGGCGTCATCATGCAGCCAGCGGTTCAGCGTGTCGCGGTACTGGGTAAATTTGGGTTGCCCGGCGGCGTTCATCATATTATCGATAAACTGCTGCATCGGCGGTTGCTTGATCCCTTCCAGGTTATAACCGACGCTCATATTGAAAATAAAGGACTTACCGTTCTTCGCCGGCGTGAACGGGAAAACCTCTTCCAAAAGATGCAGAATAAACCATGCTTTAAGATACTCATCCCACGCTTTTTGCAGCGTAAATTCCGTAGACCATTCGGTGTTAAAGCATTCGTCTTCAGCATCGATGCAGGGTTTTTCCAGCTCAAGCCGGTCGAGGATCTGTACGGTTTTCAACTCGATAAATCGCCCACCGGTGAGCCAGGCGGTGATGATGTTCTGCGCCAGTTGGGTATGCGGCCCGGCGGCGGGACCGATTGGGGTGGCGCAGCTTTCGCCGAAGACGCTTACCCGGCGTTGGTTGACGGGCGAATAGAACTGCTGCTCAGGAATACCAAAAATGGAATGGTGTTGTTGATACTCATCGAAAATGCGCGTCAATAATTCCTCAAACGGGACGGGACGCATGATATCCCCCATAACCCTCTCCTTTATTTGTGCAATCAAATTTGCCGGTTAGTAGTGCTTATTCCGACGGATAGTTAAGGAGGAGCAACAATCGAACCAGTTATTAAAGGCAGAAGGTTTGAATAATTAAAAATGTGAGAGAGATCTAAAGAACACCTGGCTTTGTGAATAGGCTCACGCTATGGTAATGAGAATTAAAATCACTCTATATTTTTATCCGGCGGGATTTCTCAAAATAAACGGCGAAATATCACAATGATAATTTCCCGACAAAGGCATGATTAATCCTGGTTTTGCAGGCGAATAAAATCAGCAGGGGTATCGATATCCCAGACCATTTGCGGAAAATCTAACTCCAGGCAGCGATGGCGGCTTTGTAATAACCGTTTGCGCATTGAGCCTGGTCCATCGAGAGTGATAAGTTGGCGCAAGTGCGCGCCGGCAATAAGAATGGGATGGCCCGGTACGCCTTGATATTGCGGAAGAAGAGCGCTGTCTCCGCGATGTTGCCACAGCCGCTGGAAAAGTGCAGCCGGCAGGCAGGGTAAATCGCCGAGGGTGATAAAACAAAAGTTGTTTCGCACTCGGCTCGCGCCAGCACAAACAGAAGTAAACAGACCCTGCTGATAGTTGGGATTATAAACCAGGGTTATTTGCGGATGCGCCGAATAGCGTTGATGTAACTCCTCTGCGCGAAAACCGCTCACCAGAATAATACGCGAGCAGAATTGCAGGGCATTTTTTATACTTGCATCAAGTATTGTCGTTCCACGCCAGGGTAACATCATTTTCCACTGTCCCATCCGGGAGGACAATCCGGCGGCGGTAATAATACAATCGACCTGTCTCATACTCCTCCCTGAATAATGGAATCCTGGCCAGCGCATGGAAAATATACCGCATATGCAATCGCTGTTTTGTGATTTAGGCGTAAATGATGGTCCGCTGCTCATTTCCGCCGTCGGCGCGGGAGGCAAAACCAGTACCTTAATGTGGCTGGCGCAGCGTTTTCTTGAGTCTGGCCGGCGAGTTCTGCTCACCACGACTACCCATATGTATCTCCCGGCATCACTACCTGTGGTGATTTGCCGCGAACCGCTGGCGCTGCCTGTCGAGGTTTGGCAGCGGCCGCTGCAGGCCTGTTACGCCTCATGGCTCGCCCCTGCGGGTAAGGTTCGTGGGTTTAGCCCGCAACAGCTTGATGCGCTGGTTGCCGCGGGGCGCGTGGATGTGGTGCTGGTAGAAGCTGACGGGGCTCACGGTTTCGCTTTAAAAGCGCCAGCTGAGCACGAACCTTGCATACCTCAATCCTGTTGCTGCGTTATTGCCGTCATGGGGGCCTGGAGGCTCGGGCAAAACGTTGGGCCAGCGACCGTTCATCGCTGGCCCCTTTTTTCCCGGATCACCGGCGCGGCGCCGGATACGGCGCTGAGTTGGCCAATGCTGCATCGCTTAATTACGCATCCGCAGGGAGCGTTTAAAGGCGTTCCGCCATCCAGTCGCCGGATCCTGCTGCTGAATCAGCTTTCTCAAAATGAGAATTTACCGGAGGAGGCGCTGTTGCAGCAGTGGGGGATTAACGCACTGTGGGCGGGAGCGGTACAAGAGCAACCCGCGATAACGCGACGACGAACAACAGAGTGACGCCCCGGCTTGGGCGCATAGCGGATATCCATTGAGGTTGTTATGAATATTTTCTCTGAAGCGGCAAAACTCGAAGCACAGAATCGCCCGTTTGCGCTGGCGCAGATTGTCGATAGCCGCGGCTCAACGCCGCGCCATTCGGCGCAGATGTTAATTCGTGAAGATGGTTCGATAGTCGGCACCATCGGCGGTGGCATGGTTGAGCGCAAAGTGATTGAACAGGCGCTGGAAGCGCTCAGCGAAAAAGCGTCGCGCATGTTTCATGGGCGGATGGCGCGCAGCGGCAGCGATGCGGTCGGCTCCGATTGCGGCGGGGCGATGTCGGTCTATATTAGCATACATGGCCTGCGCCCGCGTCTGGTGCTGATCGGCGCCGGGCACGTGAACCGCGCGGTGGCGCAAAGCGCGGCGCTGCTCGGTTTTGAGGTGGCGGTGGCCGATATCTATCCAGAGAGTCTGAACCCCGACTATTTTCCGCCGGCAACGCAGTTGCTGCATGCCGAAACCTTCAGTGAGGCGGTGGAAAATCTGGCGATCCGCGGCGATGACTTTGTGTTAATCGCCACCAATAACCAGGATCGTGAAGCGCTGGATAAACTGATTGAACAACCGGTCGCCTGGCTTGGGCTGCTGGCGAGCCGCCGTAAAGTCCAGGTGTTTTTACGCCAGTTGCGGGAGAACGGCGTTGCCGCAGAACATATTGCCCGCCTACACGCGCCGGTCGGCTATAACATTGGCGCCGAAACGCCGCATGAGATAGCGATTAGCATTCTGGCGGAAATCCTGCAGGTAAAAAATCGTGCGCCAGGCGGCCTGCTGATGGCGGCTGCCACGCCTGCGCAGCAGCAGTTGGTCGCTATTCGCGGCGCCGGCGATATCGCCAGCGGCGTGGCTCTGCGCCTGTGGCATGCCGGGTTCAAAGTGGTGATGCTGGAAGTGGCGAAGCCGACGGTTATCCGCCGTAGCGTCGCTTTTGCCCAGGCAGTCTTCGACGGTGAAATGACGGTAGAAGGGGTGATGGCGAAGCGGGTGTCATCCGCTCAGGAGGCCATCCGGGTAATTGAAAATGGCGTGATTCCGGTATTGGTGGATCCGCTGTGCGAATCGCTGACTGAACTGCGCCCTGTCTGCGTGGTGGATGCCATTCTGGCGAAAGAGAATTTTGGTACGCAACGAGAAATGGCGCCAGCGGTTATTGCGCTGGGTCCTGGTTTTTGCGCCGGCGTGGATTGCCATGCGGTGATTGAAACCAATCGCGGTCATTGGCTGGGGCAGGTGATTTACGATGGCAAAGCGCAGGAAAACACCGGGGTTCCAGGTAATATTCTTGGGCATACTTCCCGGCGGGTGATCCGCGCGCCGGGGGCCGGGGTGATGCGAGCGATGGTGGCGCTGGGTGATATTGTTAACGAAGGCGATATCATCGCCACCGTCGGCGAGGCCGAGATTATTGCGCCACTAAGCGGTATGGTGCGTGGTTTGCTCAGCGATGGGTTAGTGGTTGATAGCGGCTTTAAAATTGGCGATATCGACCCGCGCGGCGCCAGCGCCGATTTTACCAGCGTCTCCGATAAGGCGCGCGCCATTGGCGGCGGGGTGCTTGAGGCGCTGATGACGCTGATGAATAAAAGAGTAAAAGAGAAGAGTGAGTTATTGTCGGTGGCGTAGATAGCAGCACGAAGCCGGTGTTGATGGCCTCAAAATCCCCGGTGGCGCTACCGCTTACCGGGGCTACATTCGGTGCCTTTTTACCCTTCAATGACCGTACCGGTTTTTCCTTCAATCCCTTCTTTGGCTTTATTTAATACGGTGATGAGCGCTTTGCGTCCCGGACGTGAACGGGCGAATGACGCGGCGGCCTCAACTTTCGGCAGCATTGACCCCTTAGCGAAGTGGCCTTCACGAATGAACTGCTCGGCATCGCTGAGCGACAGCTTATCCAGCCACTGCTCGTTGGGTTTGCCAAAGTTGATTGCCACTTTCTCGACCGCGGTCAGGATGATCAACATGTCGGCGTCGATCATCGCCGCCAGTTTAGCGCTGGCCCAGTCTTTATCAATTACCGCGCTGGCGCCGCGCAGATGATTGCCTTCGCGGATTACCGGGATCCCGCCGCCGCCCGCGGTGATCACCACGTGGCAGGCGTCCATTAGCGCTTTGACCGTCTCTTTCTCAATAATATCAACCGGCTGCGGCGAGGCGACAACCCGGCGATAGCCGCGTCCGGCATCTTCTTTCATGATGTACCCCTGACGCGTCAGCTGTTCCGCTTCCTGTGCCGTGAAAAAAGAGCCGATAGGTTTGGTCGGATTTTTGAACGCCGGGTCGTTGGCGTCGACTTCCACCTGGGTGATGATTGTCGCCACCGGGATATGCATCGATCGCGACAGCAGCTCCTCGCGCAGGGCGTTTTGCAGGTCATAGCCGATATAACCCTGGCTTAGCGCCACACAGACCGACATGGGCAGCATCGGGGTATGGGCCTCGGTTTTGGCAGCGGCTTCGAAGGCAAGGTTAATCATCCCAACCTGCGGGCCGTTGCCGTGGGTCACGACCACCTGGTGGCCCTGAGCTATCAGGTCGACAATAGCCTGCGCGGTTTGTTTGACGGCCTGCATTTGTCCGGCCAGATCCTCGCCGAGCGCGTTACCGCCGAGGGCGAGTACAATTTTCTTACTCATGAATACCTCACTTAAGATATGATTCCGCTGACCGGAAGGTGAGCGGTAGAAAAGGGATCGCGGCGTAAGAAGCGCCCTTGGCCAGCGCTGCCGGTAAAGGTGCCATTATCAAAAATGACCCGACCATGCGATAAGGTCTGGCGAATCGCGCCCTGGCAGATAAAGCCCTCCCAGGGTGAATAGTCGGCGTTGTCATGCAACATCTCATGGCGGATCGTGGTGGTGCGCTGCGGGTCGATAATGACGACATCGCCGTCTGCGCCGGGCGCTAATCGTCCTTTTTTCGGCCACAGGCCAAATAGCTTCGCGGGAGTGGCGCTGGTTAGCGCGACGAAACGCTGCGCTGAGATCCGCCCGGTCATGACGCCGTGGGAAAACATGAGCAACAGGCGGTTTTCCACCCCCGGTAGGCCGTTCGGACAGCGGCTGAAATCGCCGCCGGAGAGCTGCTGGCGTTGGGCCATCGAGAAAGCGCAGTGATCGGTCGCCACCACGTCGATCGAACCATCGGCGATACCACACCACAGCGCATCATTGTTGCTGGCGTTGCGCAGCGGCGGGCTTAACAGATATCCCAGCGCGTCTTCGCGTTCATAGCACCGGTCGTCAAGCAGCAGATATTGTGGACAGGTTTCAATCCACACCGGCTGGCGCCGCCGCTGGGCGAGACGCAGATAATCCAGCCCCAGGCCGTTGGAGAGATGAACGATATACAGCGGCGCGTTGTCGGCGAGCTGGGCGAGGTTGATCATTCGCGCGATAGCCTCCGCTTCACACTCCAGCGGGCGGCTAAGGGCGTGGTAGCGCGGCGCGGTTTTACCGGCCGCCAGAAATTCGGCCCGTTTACGGGCGATAGCGGCGTCGTTTTCCGGATGAACGGTGGTTAGTGCGCCGGCGCGGTGGAGATGGCGCATCGCCTGAAGCACTTCATCATCGTTCAACTTATACTGGTAGGTCAGGTAGAGCTTGAAGCTGCTAATCCCGGCTTCAACCATCATCGGGATTTCATCGAGGATGGCATGGTTGATATGCTGGATAACGCCGTGAAAACTGTAGTCTATCACCGCTTTGTAGGCAGCATATCCGTGATAGGCCTCTAGCTGGTGACGAAGGCGGCAGCCGGCGGGGCCGAAGCCCATATGATCGACGATAGTGGTGGTACCGCCGCAGGCGGCGGCGCGGGTGCCGGTGAAGAAATCATCGCAGCTGCGGGCATGCCCGGTATCAATATTAAAATGAGTATGAACGTCAATGCCGCCGGGCATGACATAGCAACCTGCGGCATCGATAGTCTGGCAAGGTTCGGTCGGGGTAATCCGTTCGGCGAGCTGGCTGACCAGGCCGTTTTCAATCAGCAGATCCTGTTTTGCCTGGCCGTCGGCGTTGACCACGATGCCGTTTTTAATCAGTACGCGCATAAAAACTCCAGACTCCCGCCGACGCGCGGCGGGAGGAATAACCGAACGAACTTACTCCGTTGCCAGCCAGCTCAGCGGGATTGCGGCGTACATCGCGGCGCAGGTCACCAGATGCTGTTTCCAGGTTTTTTCATTTGGCGCATGGGCTTCCGGCTCTTTACCCGGACCGAAACCGATAACCGGGATGCCGTGACGGCCCATGATGGAAACGCCGTTGGTGGAGAAGGTCCACTTGTCGACCACCGGCGCTTTACCGAACAGCCCTTCATAAGCGTTGCTGAGCGCGCGCACGGTGAAATGATCCTCTTCCACTTTCCAGGTCGGGAAGTAGCATTCCGTTGGATAAACCAGCCCGGTCCATGACGGACGCTCATAGTTGTACATTGAGACCACGGCACCGGCCTTCTGCACGGCAGGCAGGGCGCGAATTTCATCCAGCGCGCCTTCCCAGGTTTCGCCCCAGGTCAGACGGCGGTCGATAGAGACCGCGCAGCTGTCGGCAACCGCGCAGCGGCTTGGCGAGGTGAAGAAAATTTCTGAAACGGTGAGGGTGCCTTTACCCAGGAACTCATCGTTGCCCAGGTTATGGGAGAGCTCCTGCAGTTCGTTAAGAATTGGACCCATTTTGAAGATGGCATTATCGCCGCGCTCTGGCGCCGAGCCGTGGCAGCTGACCCCCTGGACATCGACACGAATCTCCATACGCCCGCGCTGGCCGCGATAGATTTGGCAATCTGTCGGCTCGGTACTGACCACGAATTCCGGGCGAATGCCGGACTGTTCGATGATGTACTGCCAGCACAGACCGTCGCAATCTTCCTCCTGAACGGTACCGGTCACCAGCAGGGTATATTCATCTTCCAGACCGAGATCTTTGATGATTTTTCCAGCGTAGACCATCGACGCCATCCCGCCTTCCTGGTCAGACGCGCCGCGCCCGCCGATCAGTTCGTCGGTTTCCATTCCCTGATAGGGGTCAAAGGTCCAGTTCTTGATGTTACCGATGCCAACGGTATCGATATGCGCGTCCATGGCGACCAGTCGCGGGCCGTGGCCGATATAGCCCAGCACGTTGCCCATCGGGTCGATCTCGACTTTATCGAAGCCGACTTTTTCCATCTCTTCTTTAATACGATGCACGACGCGTTTTTCGTCACAGCTTTCGCTGGGGATGGCGATCATATCGCGCAGGAAGCGGGTCATATCCTGCTGGTAGTGGTTTGCTTTTTCGACAATCAGTTTGAAAGGAATGTGCTTAGCCATGAATTAACTCTCCGGTCCTGGTTTCCCGCTTCGCGGGATGAATATGTTGAATAAGTTGAACGTTTATTGTGCTGCCGGCAGCTTGCCTTCCCAGACGACCTCGCGGTAATGCTGCACGTCGGTGTCGCCTTCAGTGCTGATGACCAGCACCACGGAGTGAGTATCAAGCCCCAGTTTGTTCATTAGCGCCTGGCGCTCGGGATGGAAGTGGACGGCGGCCAGCGTTCCGAGCCCGACGGCGCCGGATTCCCCGGAGATAACCCGGTGGTCATTGCCGACAGGATTACCGAGTACGCGCATACCGAGGGCGGCCACGGCATCCTGGCAGGAGATAAATTGGGTGGCGCAGTTGCGCAGGATTTCCCAGCCCAGCGGATTAGGTTCGCCGCAGGCCAGTCCTGCCATGATGGTGGCCATGTCGCCGCCGACGTTGACGATGTCGCCTTTTACCCCGGAGCGATAGATGCAGTCCGCCAGTTCAGGTTCCACAATCACCGAGTGCAAATCGCGGGCGCCGAAGACGTCGACCAGATAGCCGAGCACGCCGCCTGCCATCGCGCCGACACCGGCCTGCAGGAAGACGTGGGTAGGGCGAGCAATGCCCATCGCCGCCATCTGTTCTACCGCTTCATCGGCGAGGGTGGCGTAACCTTGCATAATCCAGGTCGGGATTTTGGTGTAACCTTCCCATGCGGTGTCCTGTACCACTTCCCAGCCGTTTTTCTGTGCGGTTTGCATGGTAAAACGCACGGTATCGTCGTAGTTCATATCAGTAACGATACATTCCGCGCCGAGGCGCAAAATGGCATCCACGCGTTCCTGCGCTGACCCTTTCGGCATATACACCACCGCGTTTTGCCCTAGCTGCTGGGCGGCCCAGGCGACGCCGCGCCCGTGGTTGCCATCGGTGGTCGTGGCGAAAGTCATCTTCTCTTTGATGGTGGATTTGAGGGTATCAAACGAGAAAGCGTTAATATCGAGATGGTATTTTTCGCACAACAGTTGAGCGATGGCGTAGGCGCCGCCGAGCATTTTGAAGGCGTTGAGGCCAAAGCGCTGGGATTCATCTTTTACCAGGATGTTCTTTACGCCGAACAGCGTCGCCAGTTCCTTCAGGGCATACAGCGGCGTCGGTTGGTAACCGGCGATTTTTTGATGAAAATGGCGCGCCTGTTGCGCCTGCTGACGAGAGAACAGCGGCGAAGTTTCACCGGTAAAGAAACGGTTGTCGGCAATATCCATTTTCAGCGAAAAAGCAGACATATTCTGTCCTTATCCTTCTTTGGAGTCGGGAAAGCCGGCCCGCAGACCGGCTCGCGAAGTTATTTGATGCGTTTTTGCGCGTCCTGTAGCAGTTGTTCCAGCAACTGACCGGGTTTGGCATATTTGCGACAGAGGATCATGGCGGCGATGATGTATGGCTTCCAGCTGGCCTCTTTATAGGTGGCGATACGGTATTTCTCGAACACCGCTTCGGTGACTTCGCCCTCCTCGCAGGAGACGCCGGTAATATCCGCCGGCAGGCAGTGCATATACAGTGCGTCACCGTCTTTGGTGTGCTTCATCATCTCTTCGGTACAGTGCCAGTCCTTGTGATTGGCGTTCTGGGCGAGACAGGCTTTTTCCAGCGCTTTCAGCCCGTCATGATCGTTGGCGCGCAGTAGCTCGGTGCGCTGTTCCATCACTTTGTATGGCGCCCAGGATTTCGGGTAGACAATATCGGCGTCTTTAAAGGCTTCCGCCATATCGGTGACCTGACGGAAGCTGCCGCCGGAAGCCGCGGCGTTTTTCTTCGCCACTTCGATCACATCCGGGATCAGATCGTAGCCCTCAGGATGGGCGAGGGTGACGTCCATACCGAAGCGGGTCATCAGGCCGATAATCCCCTGCGGAACGGAAAGCGGTTTGCCGTAGCTTGGTGAGTAGGCCCAGGTCATGGCAATTTTTTTACCTTTCAGATTTTCCAGCGAGCCGAAGTGCTCACGCAGCCAGGCCAGGTCGGCCATCGCCTGCGTCGGATGGTCAATGTCGCACTGCAGGTTAATTAATGCCGGGCGCTGCGGCAGTACGCCCTGTTTGTGGCCGTCATCCAGCGCTTCGCCGACTTCACGCATATAGGCGTTGCCGGCGCCGAGATACATATCGTCGCGGATACCGATAGCGTCAGCGCAGAAGGAGATCATATTGGCGGTTTCACGTACCGTTTCACCGTGGGCAATCTGCGACTTGCCTTCGTCGAGGTCCTGCTGCGCCAGGCCGAGCAGGTTTAACGCCGAGGCATAAGAGAAGCGGGTGCGGGTCGAGTTATCGCGAAAGACCGAAATACCCAGTCCGCTGTTAAAAACTTTGGTCGCGATGTTTTCCGCCCGCAACGTTTTCAACGCCGCGGCGACATCCAGTACCTGCTTCAGCTCGTCCGGCGATTGCTCCCACGTCAGCAAAAAGTCTTTTTCATGCAGGTTAGAGTTGAGCTTATTGATATCCTTGATCAGTTCGTTAACAGTTTTCATATTTCGATCCTGGTAGTGAATGACGGCTTATTGATTGCTGTGCAGTCGAAATGACATTGATGTAAGTGGCGACGGCCAGCGCTGTATTACCACTAACAATAAGCGTGCCAGTTATAATTGAGTCGCGGTGGCTGAGCAGAAAAGCCGGAAATTATGCGAGGCGGGTCACGAAAAATGGCTTATAACGCTCACTTGATGGAAATGAAATTCATTTGCCAGTTGTTACGGCAAATTAAATTTGAGCCATCAGACAAGCGTAGATATCGATCTGCGACGATGAGTTTGTCACCAAAATGATAATTTTGACCTGCGGATTATCATATTGAGAGGAAAATGTGATACCTCTTCCATATTTTCTTTAAGCTGTAAAAAAGCGCAGGGTTGGCACCTTTTTTCAGGTCGGCCGGCGGTAGTATGATAAACGCAGAATAAAAAGAGTCGATCTTCAGCATTCTCTTTCGGCTACTGATATTAAAAGGTCAATTATGATTCCCTCCAATTCGCTATCCGTTTTAATGCAGATTCAGCCAACGATTCAACGTTTTGCCCGCATGCTCTCCAGCGTGTTACAACTCGAAGTCGAGATTGTCGACAATACGCTGTGCCGGGTCGCCGGTACCGGCGCCTACGGTAAATTCCTGGGGCGAAAATTAAATACAGATTCGCGACTTTTACGTTACATAATAGAAACAAAAAAAGAAAAGGTCGTAACTCATTCGCGTTTTGATCCCTTGTGTAAAGGTTGTACCAATAAAGAGAACTGTAAAGAGAAGGCATTTCTGGGTACCCCGGTGATTTATCAGGAACAGTGTGTCGGGGTTATTAGTCTGGTCGCCTTAACTCGCGAACAGCAGGAGCGCATTAATGACAACCTCCACGAGTTCTCAGATTATGTACGCCACGTTTCTTCAATATTTGTCTCCCGCCTGTTAGAAGACCAGGGTGGGGGAGACAATATGCTTAAAATGTTTTCCACCATGATTGAAAACATGGATCAGGGCGTGCTGGTGGTTAGCCAGGATCAAAAAGTTAAATTTGCCAATCAGGCGGCGATGAAAATCCTTGGCGCGAATCACGGCAGTATGATTGGCAAAACTATTCATTTTCGTCCGCTGACTTTTGCGCAAAATTTTATTCGCGGCCATGTTCAGCACGTGATTTCATTTGATGATAAGAAAGAACTGATTATCGGTCAGCTGCACGCTATTCAGGATCAATGGCTGTTCTTAATGGCCTTCCACCAGTCGCATTCGTCAGCCGATCTGGCGCCACCGCAGGATGGCCCGCAGATTGAACAGATGGTTGGCGAATGTCGGCCAATGCGTCAGCTGAAAAAACTGATTACCCGCGTGGCGCCAAGCCCGTCGAGCGTGATGATCGTCGGTGAAAGTGGGACCGGCAAAGAGGTGGTCGCTCGCGCGGTGCATAAGCTGAGCGACCGACAGGCGAAGCCTTTCATCGCGATCAACTGCGCGGCCATCCCCGAGCAGCTACTGGAGAGCGAGCTCTTTGGCTATGTCAAAGGCGCATTTACCGGGGCCTCGGCCAACGGTAAGACCGGTCTGATTCAGGCGGCTAATCACGGCACGCTGTTTCTTGATGAAATCGGCGATATGCCATTAACCCTGCAGGCCAAGCTGCTGCGGGCGATTGAATCGCGCGAAATTCAACCGGTGGGCGCCAGCCACCCTGTCCCGGTCGATATCCGCATTATTTCGGCCACCAACCAGAACCTTGAGCAGTTCATTGCCGAAGGGAAATTCCGCGAGGATCTGTTCTATCGTCTTAATGTCATCCCGCTGCGCCTGCCGCCGCTGCGCGAGCGTCAGGATGATATCGAATTGCTGATTCACTATTTCCTGCATCTGCACACCCGTCGGCTGGAGCTGGTCTATCCCGGCGTGTCCCCGGAAGTCATCGCCTTACTGAAGAACTACCGCTGGCCGGGCAATATTCGCGAGCTGAGTAACCTGATGGAGTATCTGGTTAACGTGGTTCCCTCCGGCGAGGTGATTGATCTTTCTCTGCTGCCGCCAAATCTTATCAGCAGCGGCAAAGTCACCGAGCGGGAAAGCACCCGGGCAGCGCCAGCCAGCGTTGCGAAAGAAGAAGAGGGGGGAACGGCGCTGGAGGAGATGGAAAAACAGATGATCCGCGACGCCCTGACGCGCTATAGCAATAAAAAGCAGGCCGCCGATGAGCTCGGGATCGGCATTGCGACGCTGTATCGCAAAATCAAAAAGTATGAGCTGGTCGGGGTTTGATAAGCCGTATCACTCTGAGAGCAACGTTTATCAAAATCGCCGATCGTTATTGATCTGGCAACGAAAATGCCCTTATACGCGGAAAAGAGAAAATCACTACCGCTGATTTTCTCTTTTTTTACGCCTTTGAACTTCATCTCGTTAGTCCTTATCCGCTCTGCTTGCTCGCTTCAGTCACCATTTTCTGTTCGTTTTTTCAGCGGCTGGCATTGTTCTTGCCTTTACCGTTTGCCATCGGCTGCTGCGATAGCCGGCAAACAAACATGATAAGGACAGGAACATGGTGCAGATAAATGAGAATCTCGCGACTCCGCCCGTTTCATCGTTGAGTCGTTTTTTTGCTAAGCCCCGCATTATTGCTAAACCTGGATTTAACCGCTGGCTGGTCCCACCCGCCGCGCTGGCGGTGCATTTGTGCATTGGTATGGCCTACGGCTTTTCCGTCTATTGGCTGCCAATGTCGCAGCTGATCGGCGGCAGCGCGCCGCTGCAGTGTCCGGTCGATATGTCGTTCTGGCAGCAACTGGTTACCCGCCAGTGCGACTGGAAAATTTCCCTGCTCGGCTGGACCTATACGCTATTCTTCGTTTTTCTCGGCTGCTCCGCGGCGCTCTGGGGAAGCTGGCTGGAGAAGGTTGGCCCGCGTCTGGTGAGTTTTGTCGCCACCCTCTGCTGGTGCGGCGGCCTGCTGCTGGCGACCGCGGCAATCTATTTTCATCAGCTGTGGCTACTGTGGTTGGGCGCCGGCGTGATTGGCGGCATTGGCCTGGGGCTTGGCTATATCTCGCCGGTCTCAACGCTGTTGCGCTGGTTCCCTGATAAGCGAGGGATGGCCGCGGGAATGGCGATCATGGGCTTCGGCGGCGGGGCGCTGGTGGGAGCGCCGCTGGCGAATTGGCTGATCAATTTTTTCGCCGATGGTCAGGAAAGTGGGGTATGGCAAAGCATCCTGGCGCTGGCGGCGATTTATGCGCTGTTCATGCTCTGCGGCACTTTTGGTTACCGTCTGCCGCCAATGGGCTGGCATCCGCGCGGCGCGAAGGCGCAGCAAGCCATCAGCAAACAGCCAACCATTCAGGTTCACGTCAGCGTCGCGTGGCGTACCCCGCAATTCTGGCTGCTGTGGCTTGTGCTGTGGCTCAACGTTACCGCCGGGATTGGCATTCTCGGCATGGCCTCGCCGATGCTGCAGGAGATTTTTGCCGGAAAGCTACTATCCCTGGATCTGGGCTGGCAGGAACTCAATGCAGAACAACTGAAGCGCATCGCGACAATGGCGGCGGGATTTACCGGCCTGCTCAGCCTGTTTAATATTCTGGGGCGCTTTTTCTGGGCTTCTGTTTCCGATATGTGCGGCAGGAAAGCCACCTTCGCGCTGATCTTCTTTCTGGGAACCCTCCTTTACGGCACACTGCCGTTGATTAACCACGGCGGCTACGTGGCGTTTTTTGTCTGTGCGCTCTGCGTGATTATCTCTATGTACGGCGGCGGTTTCGCGACCATCCCGGCATATCTTGCCGATGTATTTGGCTCACAAATGGTTGGCGCGATCCATGGTCGTCTGCTGACTGCCTGGTCGGCGGCCGGGATCAGCGGCCCGGTGCTGGTCAACTATTTGCGCGAGTACCAGCTGGCGCAAGGCGTGGAACCCGCGAGAATTTATGACATCACGCTGCTGGCGTTGACCGGGTTGCTTATCATCGGCTTTATTTGTAATCAGCTGGTTCGGCCGATTCCGCAGAAATATGCCATGACCGCGGAGCAACAGCAGCAGGCGAGGGGGCTGTATACTATCAATAAAGACGCGCAGCTGAGCTGGGAACCGACGCCCGCGCCGCTGCTGCTGACGCTAAGCTGGCTAGCCGTCGGTATACCTTTGCTGTGGGGAATGGGCACCACCTTGCAACAAGCGGTGAAGTTCTTTATGTAGACCCACAGAGGCAAGCACCCAACGGGCAGGTTGGGTGCTTATTGCACAGCTATTATCAATTACGATTCCCATTCTGCGCTTCGGTGATACACTAGCTAAATGTGATCTTTGTCATATCGTAATTACTACAGAGAAAAGAGACACTGCTATGCAACATATCATTGAGGGCTTCCTCAACTTCCAGAAAGAGATTTTCCCGCAACGCAAAGAGCTCTTCCGCAGCCTGGCGTCGAGCCAAAACCCAAAAGCGTTGTTCATCTCTTGTTCTGATAGCCGCCTGGTCCCGGAGCTGGTTACCCAGCAGGAGCCAGGGCAGCTGTTCGTTATTCGTAATGCCGGTAATATTGTTCCCTCTTTCGGGCCGGAGCCGGGCGGCGTGTCTGCAACTATTGAATATGCCGTTGTCGCCCTCGGTGTGACGGATATCGTTATTTGCGGTCACTCCAACTGCGGCGCGATGAAAGCCATCGCCACCTGCCAGTGTCTGGAACCAATGCCTGCCGTTTCCCACTGGTTACGCTACTCCGACGCGGCGAAAGCGGTGGTAGAGAAGAAAACCTGGGCCAGCGAAACCGATAAAGTGAACGGTATGGTGCAGGAAAACGTTATTGCTCAGTTGAACAACATTAAAACGCATCCGTCGGTTGCGGTTGGCCTGCGCGACAAAACCCTGCGTCTGCACGGCTGGTTCTATGATATTGAAAGCGGCGATATTCGCGCGCTGGATAAAGACACCAAAACCTTCGTCTCACTGTCGGAAAACCCGGAAGTCTACTTCGAATAATATCCCCCAGGGCAAGGAAGCCCTGTGCATCGTTATAAATAATTCATGAACCCATCTCATAGGTCTGTTCGTTATTGCCTGGCTAATCAACCCCCTGCCAACTTTCTATAATCTTTTTCTCCTGTCGATACTTTCCGTTTGGAGAACAAACGATGCAAAACCCATTGAACGCGCGCCAACAGGCGCTGATCCCGGTTGCCGCCCTGGCCGCTGAAGGCAATATCGAGTCGCTGGGCCCGGCGCTGGAGACCGCGCTGGATACGGGCCTGACAATAAATGAATTAAAAGAGACGCTGGTGCAGCTGTACGCCTACTGCGGCTTTCCGCGTAGCCTGAATGCGCTCTCCTGCCTGATGAGGGTGATAACCGAGCGTCAGGCGCGAGGCGTTATTGATAACGAGGGTGCGACAGCGGCCCCGTTACCGGAGAACTGGGATAGCCTGCAGGCCGGTAGCCGTAATCAGACACAACTGGTAGGGCAGACGGTCAGCGGGCCGCTATTTGATTTTGCGCCAGCCATCGACTGCTATCTGAAGGCGCATCTGTTTGGCGATATCTTCCAGCGTGACGTCCTGGATTGGCCGACGCGCGAGCTGGCGACGATCTCAATGCTGGCCGCACTAACAGGCGTGGAAAGCCAGCTGAAGAGCCATTACGCGATTAGCCTGCACAACGGGCTGACGGCGCAGCAGCTGCGTGGATTTATTGACGTGCTGGCGACAAAAGTCAGCGCCGAAATAGCGGAAAAGGCCTCGGCGGTACTGGAGCAAGTGGCAGGTAGTTGAAGCATCGGGGGAGAGGACAACGACATTGTCTTCGCTGAAAAGCAGCGCGGCGCGCCAGAGATAAAGCCTGGCGCGTCACACTCGCACTATTATTTGCTCAGTTCCGCAGTCATATAGACGCGGTTATTGAACTGGGCGCTGGTAATCTTATAAGACGCGCCTTGCTCGGCAGCCTGGGCGGCAATTTTCGCTTCCGCACGGTCGAGGGTTGAAGCGGTTGCCGTCACGCTCTGGGCAAAAGCACCGAATGACATCAGGGATAGCACGGTAACTGCAGCAAAAGTTTTGATGGATTTCATGGTCATATTCCTTAAATATTTTGTTTGGTGAGGAGCGCTGTTGCTCCGATGTGATAAGAATAGAACCAATGATGATTGTTTAAAATCGAAACAATTTGCCTATCTTGTTCAAAATCACTGATGTTGTGCTTGATAGCGTAGTGGATACTCCGCAAGCGGATGGGGCAGGTTCATATTGTGGCTGCCCTCAATCTCGGCAACGATGGTTTGATAACCGGCGATCCAGCGTTGCCCCTGAGCTTTGGCCTGCTGGTGTTGCAGATGGTTCATCATCATTTCCATAGACTGTCGGTCGCGCCAGTAGTAGTTGTTGATGATTCGGCCGCTGGCAGCATCATGATAGCTCTCCATACCGATAAATCCCTCCAGCGACTGGGTATAGCGCTCGATCTCGCCGTCCAGTTGATAAAAGTCATCGTCGTACTCTTTCTTCTCAAAGATAAAACTGGTTAAAAATAGTGACATTACCTGCTCCTGTGTCTGACTTTATAGGCTGATTAGCGTGGACTGGTGGCTCAAACCGGGCATCATCTGCTCCAGCCCCCCGGTAAGCATGCGGCCGGCCTCATGCAGCGCTTCGAGCGGCATCTCTGGCAGGCTTTCCAGAATAAACCACATCTGCGGGTCGCGAGCGCTCAGGCGGGTACGAACTCCCTGTCGCCAGTTCCAGCGGCGGCAGGTCACGCCGCGATCGTCACGCCAAATGACCTCTCCCGGTTCCGGTGATTCAACGGCGGCTAAGCCTTCCTTCATCGTATCAAAGGGCTCAGAGCCGTCGGCGATGACCAGACGCGGCGCGCCGCAATAGGCGGCGATGTTCTCGCCGCCGACTGGAACGGCATACCGCAGGCTGACGGCATTGTAGAGGTCAACGACCGGGTCAATTGCCGGCATGTCGCCATCGCGAAGTACGCGTTTACGCAACGCCTCTGCGGAACAGGGCGTGCGTTTCGGTTTAGCGCCAAACGCTTTGAATACGGTAGACCATGCCGCGAGATGGTCCTCCGCCCATGCGGGATCTCCGGCTAATACCGCCTGACAGGCTGTCGCCAGTGCGGCTTCACCGATAGAAGCATCACGTAGCGGCGCAGCGTTGACGGTAATACTCAGCGCCCGAAACCCTGGGGCGATCGCGGCTAACTGTGGGCTAATTGACGGTAATGGGTGAGACATTGCATAATCCTGTAATGACTGATTTAGAGCATAATATCGATCGATGAACGATAAAGTCAATATAACGACCGATAACAGCAACGATCTAAGCCGCATTAATGAGGCAGTATCGCGGCGTATTAAGCAGTTTCGACGCGAAAAGAAGATCTCTCTCGACGAGCTTTCCCGTCGCGCCGGCGTCAGTAAAGGGATGCTGGTGGATATCGAAGGATGTAGGGCGAATCCCAGTATCGCGCTGTTGTGCAAAATCGCTGCGGCGATGGGGGTATCGGTGGCGGAGTTTGTCAACGTTGCGAGTGAGCCGATGGTTCATCTTATCGACCGTGATGCAATTCCGGTATTATGGCGCGGCGAGCAGGGCGGCAGTGCCAGGCTGCTGGCCGGCACCAGCGGACCGGATATGCTTGAACTCTGGCAGTGGCGGATGTTGCCTGGCGAATCGTTCCGTTCGCCGGGGCATCCGGCCGACACCTACGAACTGCTATACGTGACCGAGGGAGAACTCACCCTGACGGTGAATAATGACCCATATCAGGTGGCTGAAGGGTGTTCTGCGGTAGCACGTACCGATGTACCACATGAATATTGTAATTTCAGTCAGTTGCCCGTCGTCTTTACCATGACGGTGTATGAGAAAGGGCGCTGACGCGGACTCTGGCGTAATTCTGGCTTCACCACTACGCTGAATAATTCACGCCCTGGATAGATATAGCCTCCAGGGGAATACGGTGAGCCAGAGGAAACCTTATGAGTGAAGTCAAAATTGTTGCCACGCTAACTCCCCATCCTGAATATATCGATACCATCAGAGAGGCGGCATTAGCCATGGTGCCGCCGACGCACAGAGAAGCAGGGTGCCTGCAATATGACCTGCACGAAAGCCGGGAGATCCTTGATGTCAGACAGCTTTCCCGGCAAGGAAAGATCTCATTTGTGTTTATTGAGCGTTGGCGTTCGGAAGACGATCTGAAACAGCACGTTGCGATGCCCTATCATGACGATTTTCTGGCGATACTGGAGGGTAAACTGGAGAGTATTCAGGTGCAGCGGCTAATGGCGTTATAGATAAAAGCAAGAGGAAATAGGAGAAGTGCGCACCAAATCAATAATGATTGAAATGGTGCGTCCGAGTGGACTCGAACCACCGACCCCCACCATGTCAAGGTGGTGCTCTAACCAACTGAGCTACGGACGCAAATGGTGCGTTTAATTGGACTCGAACCAACGACCCCCACCATGTCAAGGTGGTGCTCTAACCAACTGAGCTATGAACGCAATGTTGTGGTGACAACGGGGACGCATATTAACGGCAGGGAGGCCGTGTGGCAAGAGGCAAACGTCACTTTTCTTGCAGAATAGACGCGTTTGCAGAACTTTTATCCATGTCGCCCATATTTTACTGATGATAAAGGATATTTCTTCAACAATCTCCTGCTCCGTTGCGTTTTTCTGCCCGGATTGGCAGGGGAGACGCTCACCGACTTTGTGCTAGAGTGTGCGGCAAATAAACGACGGAGCGCAGTAATGAAAGCAATTGGCATTTTTTGTGGTTCTTCTACCGGGGAAAACCCGATTTATCAGGTTTACGCGCAACAGGTTGGCAAGGCGCTGGCGCAAGCCGGGGTGGAGCTCGTATATGGCGGCGGTAAAGTAGGACTCATGGGCGCCGTGGCAGACGCCGCATTAGAACACGGCGGGCGGGTCATTGGCGTAATGCCGCGCGGGCTGGTGGAGCGTGAAATTGCGCATAGCGGATTAAGCGAGCTGCATGTCGTTGAGAATATGCATGAGCGCAAAAACAAAATGTCGCTGCTGGCTGACGGCTTCATAGCCATGCCGGGCGGAGCCGGAACGCTGGAAGAGATTTTTGAACAGTGGACCTGGGCGCAGCTTGGTATTCATGAAAAACCCTGCGCATTTCTGAACGTGAACGGCTATTACAATCCACTGCAGGCAATGGCGGAAAAAATGGCCGCCGAAGGGTTTATGCACCGTCGCTATGCTGAGATGCTGACTTTTAGCGATGATGTACAGGAGATTTTAACCGCATTCCATCGCTATACGCCGCCGCAGCGCAAATGGCTTGAGAAGTAGCGCTATTTTTTAGTCGGTTTATTATTTAACGCCAAAAAAAGGGCAAACCGTTTCAACGGCTTGCCCTTTTCTTTAGCGTTTCTGGTTAGCGCGCGGCGCGCTGCAGGATCACGCTTGACGGCTGACGCTGCAGGAAGCGCATGCGCAGCATCATCATGATGGCAGCGGAGGTCAGGCCGATGATAAATCCGCACCAGAATCCCGCAGGCCCCATCCGCGGCACCACAATATCGGTCAGCGCCAGCAGATAACCGCTTGGCAGGCCTAGCACCCAGTAAGCGGTAAAGGTAATAAAGAAGATCGACCGCGTATCTTTATAACCGCGCAGAATACCGCTGCCGATCACCTGGATGGAGTCGGAAATCTGATAAATCGCCGCCAGCAGCATCAGCTGTGAGGCCAGTAACACGACCTCCGGGTTATCGTTGTAAAGCAGGGCAATCTGCTTACGCATCAGGATCGTGAAAATCGCGGTGATCATCGCCATGCAGACGCCCACGCCGACGCCGGTACGCGCTGAAGTCTGGGCATCCAGCGTCGAGCCCTGGCCGAGGCGAAAGCCAACGCGGATGGTCACCGCCGCCGCCAGTGAGAGTGGCAGAACGAACATCAGCGAACTGAAGTTAAGGGCGATTTGATGCCCTGCGACATCGATAATCCCCAATGGCGAAACCAGCAGCGCCACAACCGCGAACAGCGTGACTTCAAAAAACAGCGCCAGCGCGATCGGCAGGCCTAACTGTACCAGCCGTTTTAATACCGAAAAATCAGGTTTACTGAAACGCTCAGCGCAGCGGATATCGCGCATTGAGCGCGCGCGGCGCACCCAGGCCAGCATGCTGGCAAACATGACCCAGTAGACCGAGGCGGTCGCGACGCCGCAGCCGATGCCGCCAAGTTCCGGCATACCGAAATGACCATAGATAAAAATGTAGTTCACTGGAATGTTGACCAGCAGGCCGATAAACCCCATCACCATTCCGGGCTTGGTTTTTGCCAGCCCTTCGCACTGGTTACGTGCGACCTGGAAGAACAGATAGCCCGGCGCACCCCATAGCAGAGCACGCAGATACCCCACCGCTTTGTCGGCAAGCTGTGGGTCGATGTTGTGCATCGAGCTGATGATATAGCCTGCGTTCCACAGCACCACCATTACCAGTACGGAGACAAAGCCCGCCAGCCAAAAACCCTGGCGTACCTGCTGGGCGATGCGATCGCGGCGACCGGAACCATTAAGTTGGGCGATAACCGGCGTTAACGCCAGCAGCAGACCGTGGCCAAACAGGATGGCAGGTAGCCAGATCGAGGTGCCGATAGCCACGGCGGCCATATCGGTTGCGCTATAGCCGCCGGCCATCACCGTATCGACAAAACCCATCGCCGTCTGGGCGACCTGCGCCAGAATGACCGGGATAGCCAATGCTAATAACTGACGCGCTTCTATAAAGTACTTCTGCACGTGAACACCTTTATATTGTTGTTATTTTGAGACTAAAAAAGCCGCCTTAAATGGCAGCAAGAAGAAAATACAGGAGGAATTTCCAGTCTATTGTAGCGAGGATTAGCCATTAAGCCAGTGAAAAAATGGTGGGGGCACGATGCGCGCTGGCAACCTGTTTGGTCAACTGTTATTGTTCCGCGTATATATAACGGTAATGATACCGTCACGATTCTCAACAGGAGCAAAGTATGTTTACTGGTATTGTACAGGGGACTGCGAAAGTGGTGTCCATCGATGAGAAACCGAATTTCCGCACCCACGTGGTGGAGCTGCCGGCGCATATGCTCGACGGCCTGGAGACCGGTGCTTCGGTGGCGCACAATGGCTGTTGCCTGACCGTTACCGAAATTGACGGCCCGCGAATCAGCTTTGATTTGATGAAAGAGACGCTGCGTATCACTAATCTTGGCGCTATCCATGAAGGTGATATGGTCAACGTCGAGCGAGCGGCGAAATTCAGTGATGAAATTGGCGGTCATTTGATGTCGGGCCATATTATGACCACCGCCGAGGTCGTTAAAATCCTCACCTCGGAAAACAATCGCCAGATTTGGTTTAAGGTGCAGGACCCGGCGTTGATGAAATATATCCTGTATAAAGGGTTCATTGGCGTCGACGGTATTAGCCTGACGGTTGGCGAAGTGACCCCGACTCGTTTCTGCGTGCACCTGATTCCGGAAACGCTGCAGCGCACGACGCTTGGCGTGAAAAAACTCGGCGATAAAGTGAATATCGAAATCGATCCGCAGACTCAGGCGGTGGTGGATACCGTGGAGCGCGTGCTGGCGGCAAAAGAAGCGGCGCAAAAAACCGCCGAGGAATAATTAAAAAAGCCCCCGTAGAAGCGTATTTCTGCGGGGGCTTTTTTGCGAGTCTAGCGGGCTACGCGCAGGCCGTGTTCAACACCGCGCGAGAAGACGACCTGCCAGAGCTGAATATCGCGGGCGCGGAAGGCACCGGCGCAGGCATTCAGATAATAGGTAAACATGCGTTTGAAACGGTCTGAATAGTTATCGGCAATATCCGGCCAACTGGCAAGAAAACGCTCGTACCAGGCCATCAAAGTAGTGTCGTAATCGGCGCCAAAGTTATGCCAATCTTCCATCACAAAATGCTTCTCGCTGGCATCGGCAATATGGCGTACCGACGGCAGGCAACCGTTAGGGAAGATATATTTATTAATCCACGGGTCGACGTTGTGATCGGTAATTTTTGAGCCGATGGTGTGCAGCAGAAAACGACCGTTTGGTTTTAAATTACGATCGACAACTTCAAAATAAGTGGCGTAATTTTTAGGCCCCACGTGCTCGAACATCCCGACGGAGACGATACGGTCAAAACTCTCATGGAGATCGCGATAGTCCTGCAGCAGAATATTGACATCTAATCCTGCACAGCGCTCCTGCGCCATTTTTTGTTGTTCGGCCGAAATGGTCACGCCCGTCACGCTGACGTTATAGTTTTTGGCCATGTAATAGGCCAGTCCGCCCCAACCGCAACCGATATCCAGCACTTTCATTCCCGGCTCAAGCTGCAGTTTGCGACAAATAAGATCTAATTTATCCTGCTGCGCCTGCTCCAGATTTTCGGCCTCTTTCCAGTATCCGCAGGAATATTGCATATAGGGATCGAGCATGCGGTGGAAAAGGTCGTTGCCTAAATCGTAGTGTTCTTTACCCACAATCCAGGCGCGTTTTTTACTTTGCAGATTGAACAGGCGAGCGCCAGCGATACGTAGCGTATCTTTGAAATGGTGGGGGAGTTGCTTATCCAGCCCGGCGCGCAATACCTTGTGAAAGAATATATCCAGGCGTTCGCATTCCCACCAGCCGTCCATATAGCTTTCGCCTAATCCGAGAGACCCTTCCTGTAACACACGTTTAAAAAAGAGCGGGTTTTTTACCCGGATATCGGAGGGTGCGGAACCATTGATTTCAATTCCGGCACGGCCCAATAATTCAGCTGCAATCCGGTACCAATCATCGTTTGGTACACTTACTTCTTCTATACACGATGAACTCATAGCTTCTCCATCACGCCCAAGTGATCAGAACCTTAAAACAGCGTAGACGCTTTTTTGGCTTTGTGAGAAATCTCACGAAAAAATCGTGAGGGTGCTATCCGACGTAGAACAGAGGAAGGGAGATAACCCTTGCCGAAAGGCCTTCCATGGTGAAACGGGCTGCTTCCTGCCCCCGTTAATATCTAAAAAACTTTCTATTTATGTGATGCCGGATCCAGTATAGGCCGCTAAAAACCGCCTTTCAATAAAAATATATTAGCAGGCTAATGACTGGTCCGGGATTTCCTTTAAAAAATCATCAAGCGTGAGAGGATTCGTTCACTAACTGCACGCGTCGTTGCTGCATCCAGAAACCGATGCCTGCCAGGACGATGGAAATCAACATCACGCTGGTGGTGGTCAGAAGCGGAGTGGCGATAAGGCTTGATACCAGCAGGCTTGCCAGGAAGCACAGGCCAAGCTGCAGCGTATTCTGCAGGGCGGCGGCGCGGCCGGTCGCTTGTGGAAAAGGTTTCAGCGCCTGGGCGACGACGATAGGGTAAATGCCGCCATTTACAATCGCCATGATGCAAAACGGAATCATTAGCGCAACCAGCGACGGATGAGCCTGCATTCCGGCAAGCCAGGTCGCCGCCACGCTCAGCGCAAAAACAACCAGCAGCCAGGGCAGCATCTGATGACCCTGCCATTTTTGCAGCGCCGCGCGGCAGCCGTAACCGCCGATCAGGAAGGCGATAGTTTGCGGCACGTAGCTGAGACCAATCACCGTTGGGCCATAACCCATTTCATGAAGGATAAACGGCGAGCCGGTGAGCCAGGCGAAGAAGCTGGCGGAACACGCCGCATAAATGAGCACGTTACCGCTATATTCACGTGAACGCAGCAGGGCCATAAAGGTGAGTTTCTGCGGCGTTTCGCCAGCAGGTTTGACCACCGCCTTCAGACGAAAAGCCGGCAGCATCAACAGTAAGGTGATAGCGAACAGGGTGGCGAAAATAGCCTGCCATTCCAGATGAACTAACAGCCAGCTGCCGAGTAACGGCGCCAGCGCCGGAGAGAGCCCGACCAGCGGCATGATCGTCGCGAAAATGCGGTTGGTGCGCTGGGCTGGATAGTAGTCGGTCACCATCGCCTGCCAGGTCACCGCGGCGGCGCATACGCCAATCGCCTGGACAAAACGCAGTACCAGCATCAGCGTCGCGTCGCGTACCCACAGCATCCCAAGACAGCCAAGAGCGAAGATAGCCAGCCCGGCGAGCAGAATCGGTTTTCGGCCATAGCGGTCCGACAACGGCCCCCAGAATAGCTGGCCGAGCGCGAAGCCCGCGAGGAATAAGCTCAGGCTGGCGCTAACCGATGCGGCAGAGGTGTTGAGGTCTTGCTGAATGGCGGCAAAAGCCGGTAGATACATGTCGGTGGCCAGAAAGCCAAGCACGCTCAGGCCGCCCAGCCACACTAAAAATCCTTTCCCAGGTTGTTGCATAACGTTCTCTTTCTACTGATGCAGGTACGATGCCGCAGAGTGTAGGGAGTGTAATCCGCCTTGTGAAACGCTATTATTTGTCACATGCATTCAAAAATTTTGCAGGCAGAATATGTGGTCTGAATATTCCTTAGAAGTGGTTGATGCTGTAGCGCGTAACGGAAGTTTCAGCGCCGCGGCGCAGGAGCTACACCGCGTTCCTTCGGCGGTGAGCTATACGGTGCGACAACTGGAGGAGTGGCTGGCGGTTCCGCTTTTTGAACGTCGCCATCGTGATGTTGAATTGACCCCTGCCGGGCACTGGTTTTTGCAGGAAGGGCGTTCTGTTATCAAAAAAATGCAGATCACCCGCCAGCAGTGCCAGCAGATTGCTAACGGCTGGCGTGGCCAGTTGTCCATTGCGGTGGACGATATCGTTAAACCCGCGCGTATGCGCCAGATGATCGTTGATTTTTATCGCCATTTTAGCGATGTCGAACTGATCGTTTTTCAGGAAGTTTTCAACGGCGTCTGGGATGCGTTAGCCGATGGGCGGGTAGAATTAGCTATCGGCGCGACGCGTTCGATTCCGGTGGGCGGGCGTTACGCTTTCCGCGATATGGGGATGCTGAACTGGCACTGTGTCGTTGCCAGTAGCCATCCGCTGGCGCAGATGGATGGGCCGCTCAGCGATGATGTGTTGCGCAACTGGCCGTCCCTGGTGCGCGAAGATACCTCGCGCTCGTTGCCGAAGCGCACAACCTGGCTGCTGGATAACCAGAAGCGGGTGGTGGTGCCGGACTGGGAATCTTCAGCCACCTGTCTTTCTGCGGGATTATGCGTCGGGATGGTGCCCGGCCATTTCGCCCGCCCGCATATCGATAGCGGGGAGTGGACGGCCTTGACGTTGGAAAACCCATTCCCGGATGCTGCCTGCTGCCTGACCTGGCAACAGAGCGATGCTTCACCCGCTTTAAGCTGGCTGCTTGACTATCTTGGCGACAGCGAAACGTTGAATCGGGAGTGGCTGCGGGCGCCGGAATAACCGGCGCCGGAGGAGGGCGTTAGCGGCGATAATCGACGAACGGGCCGTCGGCTACCGAGCGGCGCTCGATAAGACGTGGATGCACCTCGATGGACTGCGACTCTTCACGTTTATTAACGATACGATCGAGCAGCATATTGAATGCCGCTTCCCCGAGCGAGTCCTTCGGCTGGTGAATGGTGGTCAGCGCCGGGCTGAAGTAGCGGGCGTTACGCACGTTATCATACCCGATCAGCGAAATGTCCTGCGGCACGCGCAGGCCCATTTCGTCGGCGGCGCAGATAGCGCCCATCGCCATGATGTCGCCGCCGCAGAACACGGCGGTTGGGCGATGCTGCTGATTAAGGATCTGCTGCATGGCGCGGTAGCCGGATTCCGGTTCAAAGTCGCCCTGCACAATCCAGTTTTCCGGCACATTGATATGCGCTTCTTTCATTGCCTGCATGAAGCCTGCCAGGCGTCCGGCGCCGGTGTTGCGTTCAAGCGGGCCCGGAATAACGCCAATTTCGCGATGGCCGCGTTCAATCAGGTAACGGCCGGCGATATAGCCGCCTTCAAAGGCATTATCGATAACCGAGTCGGTAAAGTCCGCCTTGGCTTCGCCCCAGTCCATCACCACCATCGGAATATGACGATACTCTTCCAGCATGCTGAGTACGGACTCCGGGTACTCGGAACACATCACCAGCAGGCCGTCGACGCGCTTTTGCGCCATCATAGACAAGTAGGCGCGCTGTTTTTCCGGATCGTTCCAGGCGTTGCCCAGAATCAGGGTATAGCCTTTCTGGAAGCAGCTCTTTTCTACGGATTCGATAATTTCAGCGAAATAGGCCGCTTCGCTGCTGGTGGCCAGCAAACCGATCGATTTAGTGTGATTGACTTTCAGGCTGCGAGCCACGGCGCTTGGCGAATAGTGGAGTTCTTTAATTGCCGCCCACACCGCATTGCGCGTCTCTTCCGCCACGAAACGGGTTTTGTTAATCACATGTGATACAGTTGTAGTGGAAACGTTTGCGCGTTTCGCTACATCTTTAATAGTTGCCATTACTTCTCACTCCAGACCTTGACCTGATCGTCTGATTATCGATACGTAAACGTTTGCCTATACACACCCTGTATACAATGCTCAACATTGCAACACCTGGGAAAACGACACAGAACGACAGGAAGGGGTCAATGGCCGATACGCTTTCAAATTAGCGTGGGATTTTGTCCTATCTCGAAGCAAAGGGGAAGAGCAAAAATGTGCATCACTCTAAATCCGGGAAGATTTTTGCATATTTTTGTGCAAAAATGAGCAAGCTCACTTTCTATGTGGGGATAATCAGGGGAGAAAATTGATGGACACAAATTTAAAGTTTTCGCTGACAACGACGGTTATTGTTTTGGGTCTGATCGTCGCCGCCGCGTTGACCGCGGTACTGCACTGATTCCAGCAGGGAGGGGGCTTCCCCTCCCATCCCGCCATTATTAGCAAATCTGCAAAAATCTTTTGTCATTTCGTTTACTTCTGTTTTTCTGTGATTGATGTCATGCTTTTGGCTTCTGATGTAATGCCGAGTCCTGAATCGGCCTGATGGAGTCTCTGAATGAAAATCAACTTTCCCTTACTCGCGTTGGCGATCGGTGCCTTTGGTATCGGTACCACCGAGTTTTCCCCGATGGGACTACTGCCGGTTATCGCCAAAGGCGTAGATGTTTCTATTCCGGCCGCGGGGATGCTGATTAGCGCCTATGCCATTGGCGTGATGGTCGGCGCGCCGTTAATGACGTTACTGCTGTCGCATCGCGCTCGCCGCAATGCATTGATCTTCCTGATGGGGATCTTCACCCTCGGCAACGTTCTCTCTTCAATTGCGCCGGATTACACGACGCTACTGCTGTCGCGTATTATCACCAGCCTCAATCATGGCGCGTTCTTCGGCCTCGGCTCGGTCGTTGCCGCAAGCGTGGTGCCAAAACACAAACAGGCCAGTGCGGTCGCGACCATGTTTATGGGGCTGACCATTGCCAATATCGGCGGCGTACCGGCGGCTACCTGGCTTGGCGAAACCATCGGCTGGAGAATGTCTTTCCTCGCCACGGCGGGTCTGGGATTAATTGCGATGGTCAGCCTGTGGTTCTCCCTGCCGAAGGGTAGCGCCGGCGAGCGTCCGAACGTGAAGCGCGAGCTGTCGGTGTTGATGCGTCCTCAGGTACTCTCCGCGCTGTTGACCACCGTGCTGGGCGCCGGGGCGATGTTCACGCTGTATACCTACATTTCTCCGGTACTGCATACCATTACCAATGCTTCACCGCTGTTTGTTACCGCCATGCTGGTATTAATCGGCGTTGGTTTCTCACTTGGCAACTATCTGGGCGGTAAATTTGCCGACCGTTCAGTCTCCGGAACGTTGAAAGGGTTCCTGTTGTTACTGATTGCCATCATGTTGGCCATTCCGCTGCTGGCGCAATCGCAGTTGGGTGCTGCCGTCAGCATGGTCGTGTGGGGCGCGGCAACCTTCGCGGTGGTTCCGCCGCTGCAGATGCGCGTAATGCGCGTGGCGCACGAAGCGCCGGGTCTGTCATCGTCGGTGAATATTGGCGCTTTTAACCTCGGTAACGCGTTGGGTGCGGCGGCGGGCGGCGCGGTGATTTCCGGCGGTCTCGGTTATGCTTTTGTGCCGGTGATGGGGGCGATTATTGCCGGGCTGGCGTTGGCGGTAGTGCTGTTTGGCGGGCGTTCTCAACCAGAAGAAGCGTTAGCGAATCACTAAGTTGTACTAAGAAAAAACCGCAGCGGGGCAAGCCTGCTGCGGTTTTGTTTTATGCTGCCAGGTTGGCGGCAACAAATTTCCAGTTTACCAGCGCCCAGAAGTGTTCCAGATAATTAGGACGGGCATTGCGGTAGTCGATGTAGTAGGCGTGTTCCCAGACATCAACGGTCAGCAGCGGCGTCGCATCGGTAGTCAGCGGAGTGCCGGCGTTGCTGGTGGAGACGATAGCCAGGCTGCCGTCTGCGTTTTTAACAAGCCAGGTCCAGCCTGCGCCGAAGTTTTTCGCCGCGGCATCGGTGAATTTCGCTTTAAAATCAGCGAAGCTACCGAAAGATTTGCTAATCGCTGCGGCCAGTTCGCCTTCCGGCTCACCGCCGGCGTTCGGCGCCAGGCAGTTCCAGTAGAAAGTGTGGTTCCAGACCTGCGCTGCGTTATTGAAGACGCCACCTTCAGAAGAGCGAACGATCTCTTCCAGAGATTTGCCTTCAAAAGCGGTGCCTTTGATCAGGTTGTTGAGGTTGGTCACATAGGCCTGGTGATGCTTACCGTAATGGTATTCCAGGGTTTCTGCGGAAATGTGCGGCGCCAGGGCGTCTTTTGCATATGGTAATGCAGGTAATTCGAACGACATTGCTACTCTCCTTATAACTTTTTGTTTTTTCTCACATTAATTAGGTGAAAGTTCACCTGAATACAGTATTTACTGTGTAACGCTGTCGCGAGTGTTACATGTTATTGTGTTGAGAATGTTAACATTTGCTGAAGTCAGTTAAAAGACTTACAACAACAAAGGTTATTCATTGCTAACGCGACTGATTAAGCCTTCGCCAGTCTGGCGCATGACGAGCGATATGATTCGCAAAGTCCCCATCGACGCTCCTGCATACGACTAAAACGCTGCATATCCTCACCGCTTGTTATCTTTTTAAAATGCGATAAATCATTAGCTTGTTAGCATTATGCGTAATAGGAATGACTTTCATGCCCAATAATCATTGGGATCTATTTTAATTGTATGACAAATATAATTGTCTCTGCAGGCAACGGACCTCGGAGTAAGAAATCGTTATTGAACAAGCATAAAGCTCATAATTGATGGATGAAAAGAGATGGCGCACAAACATGAAATGGTCAGCGGACATATTATCCCGATCGTCATAGATATTATCGAATGGATCGAAGACAACATTTTTACCGCGCTCCCCGTTACCGCGATCTCGAGGAAATCGGGTTATTCGCACTGGTACTTTCAGCGCCAGTTTGCGCTGATTACCGGTTATACGCTGGGAACGTATGTTAGCCGACGCAAAATGACTATTGCCGCCGGTATTCTCAAACAGACGAAGGATTCGGCGTTGAGTATCTCATTGCTGCTCGGTTTTGAAGGCCAGGCGACATTCTGCCGTACTTTCCGTCGTCATTTTGGTATGTCGCCGACCAGTTATCGCCGCCACCCCGCGCAACTGGAGGAGCGAATGCAGTATCCGCTGAATCTGGAAGAGGGGGGGGATGTACAGAAGAGCGGTTTGCCGGCGCAGCGGCAAACCGAGGCCAGCGTCTCTTAACGAATGGTTTTTGGCGTCATTACGCGGCGCGCGCCGACGTAGTGGCGAACCCAATAATCTTCGCTTAAGGAGGTTATCTGAATATCACGACCGGTACGCGGCGACTGGATAAACTTACCGTTTCCAACGTAAACGCCTACGTGGTCGGCGGTGCCGCGTCCACGGGTACGGAAGAAGACCAGGTCGCCGCTTTGCAGTTCATCGCGGTCAACCGGGCGGGCATCGCGCAGGTGGTACATTTCGTTAGCGGTGCGCGGAATATGAATTTTTACCAGATCTTTATAGGCGTAATAAACCAGCCCGCTGCAGTCGAAACCGGTACGCGGTGAGGAGCCTCCCCAGCGATAAGGCTTGCCCAGCTGATCCATGAGTTTATTCATTGCGGTACTTTGCGCTTTTTGCACGCGGGCTTTGTGTGCGTCGGCAATCGTCAGATTCGGCTCGTCGACAACGGGCTTACAGCGTTTTTTGTAGCCTTTACGCACTACGCATTTGCTTTTCACGTTGTTCAACGCCAGCGTCGATGCTTCGCCGGATTTTACCGTTTTCGCACACTGTTTTTTATAACCTTTGCGCAACACGCATTTTTTGGTGGCGCCGGCGGCTTGACGATTAAGCGCGGTTTGGCTTGCTGCGGTAGTGCGGGTAGGGAGCTTAGAGCTGGAGGTTTTTTTACGGGTAGTTTTAGCGGTGGATTTGGATTTATTCTGTGCCGCTTTCTTCTTACGCTCGGCGGTGGAGCCTTTTGCCGGATGCGCCTTCGGCGTAGCCGAAGCGTGCGTATGCCCTGAAGCATGCGCCAATGGCGTAAGCGAGATAGATGTAAACAGTAATGCACAGAGCGATATCGCGATTTTATTGAGCCGCGCCACTGAGCAATCCCCTGATTAAATTACAGACATATACTAATGCCTGACGGTGAATGACAAACCGGAATGATTCTAAAGCATAAAAAGCCAGAAAGTTAATACTCTTTTGTATCTAAAATGTCGTTTGGTTAACGATTGCAAAAAAATAAGTCAGAGAATCGCCGCTGCGTACAAAAAATGCGCAACCCGCCCCGCACTGACGTCACAAAGTGATATTTTTAAGGCAACTTCAGACGACAGAAGATAAAATGTGGCGAGTGAAAAAAATGTTATTATCGGTCCTGCGTCCAGGACGCTACAATGACAAATTACTGCCGTAAAGATGTTTAAGGAAGCACGACAATGAGCACCACTTTAGAAACAATCCAACGTCAAATCGCTGAAAACCCGATCCTGCTGTATATGAAAGGTTCTCCGAAGCTGCCGAGCTGCGGTTTCTCCGCTCAGGCTGTACAGGCGCTTTCCGCTTGCGGCGAACGTTTTGCCTACGTAGACATCCTGCAGAATCCGGATATCCGCGCTGAATTACCGAAATACGCTAACTGGCCGACCTTCCCGCAGCTGTGGGTTGACGGCGAACTGGTTGGCGGTTGCGACATCATCATCGAAATGTATCAGCGCGGCGAACTGCAGCAGCTGATCAAAGAAACGGCAGCCAAGCACAGCGCTGACGAGCCGAAAGCAGAGTAATTCTTTGCAGCAAAGAAAAAGCGACTTCCCCGGAAGTCGCTTTTTTTATCGCTTATGCTTCAAGCGCAGGTAACGGCCAACCGCCAAGGCGCTTCCAGCGGTTGACGATTTCGCAGAATAGCTGGGCGGTTTGCTCGGTATCGTACAACGCAGAATGAGCCTTGCTGCCATCAAACTCCATTCCCGCGGCAATGCAGGCTTTAGACAATACCGTTTGCCCTAAGGCCAACCCGCTCAGCGCGGCGGTATCGAAGGTCACGAAAGGATGGAACGGGTTGCGTTTCAACCCGGCGCGCTCGGCGGCGGCCATCGTAAAGCTATGATCGAAAGTCGCATTATGCGCCACCATAATCGCGCGGCTACAATCGCTCTCTTTCATCCCTTTGCGGACCATTTTAAAAATGGCGTGCAGCGCATCGTATTCACTTATCGCGCCGCGCTCAGGATCGTTTGGGTTAATTCCATTGAAAGCCAGCGCTTCCGGCTGCAGGTTGGCCCCTTCGAAGGGAGCCACGTGAAAATGCAGCGTTTCGTCCGGCATCAGCCAGCCCTGCTCATCCATCTTCAACGTAATAGCGGCGATCTCCAGCAGGGCGTCGGTTTTGGCATTAAACCCGGCGGTCTCAACATCAATCACCACTGGGTAAAAACCGCGAAAACGGCCGCACAGACCATTAAGTTGAGCGTTCTCGGACATCAGATTCTCTTAGCTGGAAAAAAGTAGCGCGCATTATGGCAAATTTTGCCGCGGCTTGCAGCAGGTAGGGATAAAACATCGGGCGCGAACGCGCCCGAATTAGCTTAGTTGCCGAGACCTTTTCCGGCATCTTTCTCTTCGATCAGCTCAATTTTGTAGCCGTCCGGATCTTCAACAAAGGCGATAACCGTGCTGCCGCCTTTCACCGGGCCGGCCTCGCGAGTGACGTTGCCGCCGTTCTGGCGAATACGTTCGCAGGCTTCCGCCGCGTTGTCGACGCTCAGCGCAATATGGCCATAGGCGGTACCGAGCTCGTAGCTATCCACGCCCCAGTTATAGGTCAGTTCGATAACCGCGGTATCGCTCTCTTCGCCGTAGCCGACGAAAGCCAGCGAGTATTTATATTCAGGGTTTTCGCTGGTACGCAGCAGCTTCATGCCCAGCACGTTGGTATAAAACTCGATAGAACGTTGCAGGTCGCCAACGCGCAGCATGGTGTGAAGTAAGCGCATAATTTCCCCTATGCAGTTTGTTTTGATACATCAGAGTCTTGAGTATAGCGGCGTTGGTACGCCGCTATCAATGGAGGGATTACAGGGTTGGATAATCGGTATAACCTTCCGCGCCGCCGCCGTAGAAGCTTTCCGGGCGCTGCGGGTTCAGCGCCGCTTTCTTCTGCAGACGGGCCACCAGATCCGGGTTGGCGATGTAATCGCGGCCAAAGGCCACGGCATCGATCAGCCCTTTATTAATAAGGTCGTTGGCTTTCTCCACCGTATAGGCGCCAGCGCCGATAATCGCGCCAGGGAAACGATCGCGGACTTTCTGACGGAATTCGTCGCTATACGGCTGGCCGCCGGCCCAGTCTGGTTCGGACATGTGCAGATAAGCGATACCGCGTTTTGCCAGTTGCTCAATAAGATAGAGCGCATCGGCTTCTTCGTTCGGGCCGTTATCGACGTTCTGGAAACTACCGATTGGCGACACGCGGATACCGATACGGTCGGCGCTCCACTCTTTGCTGACGGCATCGACCACTTCGAGCACCAGGCGGGCGCGGTTCTCAACGCTGCCGCCGTACTGGTCGGTACGCTGGTTAGAAGAAGGCGACAGGAACTGGTGCAGCAGATAACCGTGCGCGGAGTGCAGCTCTACCAGATCGAATCCGACATCACGGGCATTGCCTACCGCCTGACGGAAATCATCAACGATGCCTGGTATTTCGTCCGTTTCCAGCGCGCGCGGCATTGACGTATCAACGCGAATCGCATGGCCGTTTTCATCACGCAGCGAAGTACGCGTGCCTGCGCTCAGTGCCGATGGCGCGACCGGCGCTGCGCCGCCCGGTTGCAGGCTGTTATGGGAAATCCGCCCGGTGTGCCACAGTTGCACGGCGATATGACCGTTTTCAGCATGAACGCCAGCGGTGATTTTTTGCCATGCGGCCATTTGCTCTGCGCTATGCAGGCCCGGCGCGCCGGCATAACCTTTCGCCTGGGCGGAAATTTGCGTCGCTTCGGTGATAATCAGGCCGGAGCTGGCGCGCTGACGATAGTACTCAGCCATCAGCGGAGTAGGGATGTCGCCAGGTTCGATGCTGCGCAGACGGGTCAGCGGAGCCATAAATACGCGGTTAGGTACGGTCACCGCACCGACTTTTAACGGGCTGAACAATTTAGATTCTGACATAATGACTCCTGAGTAGACCGGTCGTCTTGTAACTGGTTAAATAAAAACGCCTGTTAAACCGCAGGCGCTGCAATGATCTGTTTGGCGTGAGCAAGGGCGCTTTCCAGCGGCGTTGCGCTACGCGTAATTTTGGCCTGTAGATTGGCCCCCAACCACAACGAGTACAGCACCTGTGAAAGGGTGATAGCTTCCCCCTCAAACAGCAGGCTACCCTCCAGACGGCCTTTTTCCAGTGCTTCGCCCAATAGGGCGATAATCTGACTGGCGCCTTTATCCATGGCGGTACGCATATCTTCCGACAGGTCGCACACTTCCGCCGACAGCTTCACGGTTAAGCAGCCGCTGATAATGCCCTGTTGGCAAAACTGATTCAGCGTGTGCTGATAGTAGGCCAGCAGTCGGTCGCGGTAGTTGCCTTCGCCATGGTCGAAGTGGTCAACCAGGCGCTGCAGATAGCCGGTGTAGTGATGTTCAAGCAACGCGACGCCGAAGGCTTCTTTTGAGCGAAAGTAATGATAGAAAGAGCCTTTCGGCACTTCCGCCGTTTTCAGAAGTTCACTTAAGCCCATTCCGGTAAAACCACGATGCATGCATAGTTGTTCGCCGGTGACGAGGATGTGTTCTCGGGTATCGCATTCGCTGTGTCTGTTCATGCGGCACACTGTAGTAGACCGATTGGTCTAATGCAAGCAAAATGATCATTCTGCGAGGATAACAAACTAACAAAAGTTGCGCGCGAGCGGCAGAGCGTCTTCAATGAGAAGCAGAGAGAACAAACAGGAGATCGGTTGTGGCAGAGCAGCTTGAGTTTTTCCCGGTACAAAGTCCGTGTCGGGGAATATGTCAGTCCGATGAACGCGGGTATTGCCGTGGCTGTTTTCGTAGCCGTGATGAGCGCTTCAACTGGCAAAAACTGAGCGATGCGCAAAAACAAGAGGTTCTGCGCCTGTGCCGTCAGCGATTACTGCGTAAAATTCGAGCGGCTAAGCCGGAGCCGGCGGAAGAACCGCAGCAACCCTCACTGTTTTGAAGATAAATATGCGTATACTCAGAGCACTTTTTTGTCGAGGAAGCGTTTATGGTTCAGCGTATTGCTATGGCTCCGCAGGGGCCGGAATTTTCACGTTTTGTTATGGGTTACTGGCGGCTAATGGACTGGAATATGTCCGCCGAGGCGCTGGTCGGCTTTATTGAGCAGCACCTGGATCTGGGAATTACTACCGTCGACCACGCCGATATCTACGGCGATTATCAGTGTGAAGCCGCGTTTGGCGAAGCGCTTAAACGCGCCCCGCACCTGCGTAACCGTATGGAAATCGTCAGCAAATGCGGTATTGCGACCAAGGCGCGCGCGGAAAATACTATTGGCCACTATATTACTGACCGCGACCATATCATTCTCAGCGCCGAGCAATCCCTGCGTAATCTGGCGACCGATCATCTCGATTTACTGCTGATTCACCGCCCGGATCCGCTGATGGATGCCGATGAGGTCGCTGAGGCTTTCCTCGCGTTACATCATAGTGGGAAAGTGCGCCACTTTGGCGTATCTAACTTTACGCCGGCGCAGTTTACGCTATTACAATCACGCCTGCCTTTCACCCTGGCCACTAACCAGGTCGAGATCTCACCGGTACATCAGCCTCTATTGCTTGACGGTACCCTCGATCAGCTCCAGCAGTTGCGCATTCGCCCGATGGCCTGGTCCTGCCTCGGCGGCGGACGCCTGTTCAACGACGAGAGCTTCCAGCCGCTGCGCGACGAACTGGCGCAAATTGCCCAGGAGCTTAACGCCGAAAGCATCGAACAGGTAGTTTACGCGTGGGTGTTGCGCCTGCCGTCGAAACCGCTGCCGATTATTGGCTCGGGGAAAATCGAGCGCGTGCGCTCGGCGATTGTCGCGGAAAAACTGCATATGACGCGCCAGCAGTGGTTCCGCATTCGTAAAGCGGCGCTGGGTTACGACGTCCCATAAGCCAGATTACGCCTCCGGATGCCGCTGCCTGGTTTACACTTATCAGGGAAACAGCCAATCCGGAGGTGTTATGCAACGATGTTTACTCGCTATTTTCACTCTCGCATTTTGCGCTGGCGCTCAGGCCGCCAGTGAAGATGTCACCCTCAATCTTGTCACCAGCCAAAGCGTTGGCCAGGCCGTCGGCAGCGTTAAAATTACTGAAACCGACAGGGGACTCGAATTTGCTCCTGATTTACGCGCGTTACCGCCGGGTAAACACGGTTTTCATATTCATGCTGAAGGGAGCTGCCAGCCGGCGATAAAAGACGGTAAAGCGGTCGCCGCCGGCGCGGCGGGCGGGCATTTCGACCCGCAACATACCGGCAAACATGAAGGGCCATTAGGGGCGGGGCATCTCGGCGATCTCCCTCTGCTGGTGGTGAACGACGATGGCGTGGCTAATCAACCAGTTATTGCCCCGCGCCTGAAAACGCTCGCGGAAGTGAAGGGCAAAGCGCTGATGGTGCATGTCGGCGGCGATAATATGGCCGATAGCCCGCAGCCGCTGGGCGGCGGCGGCGAGCGTTTTGCCTGCGGGGTGATTAAGTAGCCCGTTCGGTAATGGTGCCGGCAATCGGCGCTTGTTCTAATTGCGATAGCGAGCAGTATAACCGCCAGATAATCGCCGCCAGCTCTTTAGCCGCCGGCTGATGATGGTGATTAAGGGTGTCGCAAATCCGCTGCAGTTCCAGCAACGTCGAGGCAAGTGGGCGTTGCTGGACGCCGCGTTCGCTCATGACGTCGCGTAGCAGGCTAATACACAAGTCGCGCACTTGTGAAAGCGGATCGGAGCGTGTCTCCCAATCACGTAGTTGCCACACGACATGCGAGCAGTTGAGCAGCACCACGCCCCAGCGCAGCAGCCAACGTCGCGCCAGCGCGTCCTGGCTGCTGCTTAACTGGCTAATGTGGTGATACACCAGTGACTCAAATTCGTGCTCGCTATGCTGCGGGCGGCGGCTCAGCTGATCGACGAAGTGACGCCGTAACGCACGAATATGGCGGCGGCTTTTCCGCGCATCCGAACCGGGACTGATAATCGCAAAGGCAAGCCATGCAAGACCGACGCCGATGATTTTGCTGAGATTATCATTAAGAAACGAGGCGAAGTCATAGACCGGAGGGTTGGTGACCGAAATAAACGATCCCATAAAGACGATTAACTGCCCCCATAGCCCTGCGAACTTCGGCATTTGAAGTTTTAATAATTGCATGGTGGTGAGCAGCGGGAACAGAAACAGTAAAAACTGCCACAGGTCGGTTATCTGCACCATTAAGCCAAACTTCACCACAAAGCTGAACAGCGACAACAGCACCAGGGTACGCATCAATAAGGTGAGCGATTTAAAAGGCGAAGGCGACACCGAGTACAGTACGCAGCTAATGGCGGCAAGGGTGAGCGCGGCGGCGCAGGCCTGCCATTGGGTGCTGATGCCCCAGGCACCCACGGCCACCAACGCGCAGAAGGTACGCAAGCCGTTCCATAACGCTTCCGCCTGATCGGTATGACGCGACAACGCAGGCGCCGAAGGGACGTTAAACTCGGTGATAGCGCTGGCATTCTCGATGCGGCGGATCCAGCGGCTGCTTTCGAGATAGATACGACAGAAATAGCGCAGCCGTTTCCAGAACGCCAGATGGCGATAGTCGGCGTTGGGGCCAGGAGCAAGCGGCACCAGTATCCGTGCCACGCTATAAGCAGTCGCGTGCGGGTTGGCGAGCTCGCTGAGTAGCGTTTCGAGCACCGCCCGCGTATTGCCTGGCGCATCCGGCCAGTTCAATAACATTCGCCGCAGGCTGGAGATGACGCTGGTCATTCGCAACTGCTGGTGTAGCAGATAATTCAGCAATGGATTTTGCCGTCTGAAACGGTAGTGGCTCCAGAAGGCCTGGATACGCAGCAGATTCATGGTCAGGATCTGGCCGATGACGCTTTCATGAGCGCTACGAATCGCATCGGTGGTTTCCGGCACCCACAGCAGGCTGGCATGCTCTAATAATCGGGAGTGCATATTCTTCAGTGCCGTCAGCAGCGTGACGCCATCCGAGGTACTGGGCAGGATCATCATCATGAACCCGCCGGACAATATCCCCACAATCACTTCACAGACACGCGACTGAGCGATAGTCCACAGTTCATTCGCGTCGGTAACATTAATAACCGGGAAGGCGATAATGGCGCAGGTATAGCCTGCCAGCTGAAAAGCGTAGGCGACGTTATTGGTAAACATCGCACAGGCCCAGGTACAGAGCGCAATCCAGGCTGAGATACTGAATAGGAATAGCCAGGGGTCATTAAGGGTATGGCCGGCCAGTAGCAGGGCGGCGCAGGCGCCGAGCAGGCTGCCTGCGATACGGCCAAAACTCTTACTGATAACGCCGCCGACGGTCGGGAAGCTGACTACCGCGGCCGAGGTCATCGCCCAGTAAGGCTCATCAAGGTCCAACGCATAGGCGATGCTGAGCGCCAGACACATGGCAATACCGTTGCGCAATGCGTAGCGCCATTGCGGGCGACTGGCCTTAAACCACGGCAGTGATTGCCAGCGCAGAGCCTGCAGCTTCATTATTGTCCGCCAATTGACACGGTACAGGTGGTACCTGAAACCAACGTGACATCCGCAGGGAGTTTATCGAACTCGATACGTACCGGTACGCGTTGCGCAAGGCGTACCCATGGAATGTTGGGTTTAATATTAGCGACCAGCGCCGAACCGCCTTCAACGCTCTGGTCAACGATGGCGCGGCCGATACTGGAGACGTGACCCTGTAACGTTTGTTTGCTGCTATAGAGAACGACCTGAGCGCTATCACCTTCGCGGATGTGACGCAGTTTGGTCTCTTCAAAATAACCCAGAACATAAAAAGAATGACTATCAACCAACGCAAATACCGGATGGCCGACGGAGGCGTAATCCCCGACTCGCGTTGACAAATTAGTGATCCAGCCATCAACCGGGGCTTTGACCACGGTTTGCGCCAGCTGCCACTGCGCATGCTCCAGCGCGGCTTGCGCTACGCCAACCACCGCTTTTGCCGCTTCATAAGTCGTATTGGCGGTATTCAGAGTGGTATTAACGGTTTCCATATCTTCAGCAGATATGAAGTTTTGCGAAAGACTGCGGCGACGAGCGACATCGCTGGCGGCTTTAGTCTGCTCGGCTTTGGCTTTAGCCAGTTCGGCTTTGGCTTTTGCCAGCTGCGCTTGTGCGTTTAATACCGAGATGCGATACGGCGTATCGTCAATACGGAACAAAACGTCGCCGGCTTTGACCAATTGGTTATCTTTAACATTCAACTGCAAAATACTGCCGGAAATCTGCGGGGTGATACCGACCTGTTCGGCGCGAATTTTGCCATCGCGCGTCCACGGAGACTGGGTGTAGTAGTTCCATACCAGCCAGGCGGCGATAATCGCAATGGCGGCAATAATTAAGGTTGAGAGATATTTTAGTTTCTTCATGAAATGAGCATCACAGGAGAGTCAGGAGAACCAGCGCCAGGCAAACGGCCAGCGCAAACAGGGAAAGGTCCATCAGCAGGGGATGCCAGATTTCGCCGGCATACATCCAGTCGCGTAGCTGACGATGAACGATTAACCAGATAAAGAAACCAAGCACGACGGCTTTAAATAACGGGGGAAAATAGATAGAAGCGCCGAACACCAGGTCCTGTAGCGACAATCCGGGAGTGTTAAGACTCAGTTTCACAAGCAAAAATCCTTTGCCGTTGCAGGGATAATGTTCTTGGTGATGAATTAGTTCACATTGTAAATCATTGTCTTGAATTTAGTGAATCAAGTAATTCATTTGTTTTGGTAATTTAAATGCTGCACACTATTCTAAAAGCAGTATAATAACTTAGCAAGCTAATTATAAGGAGATGAAATTGGAATCGCCACTTGGTTCTGATCTGGCACGTTTGGTACGCGTTTGGCGCGCGCTGATCGACCATCGCCTGAAACCTCTGGAGTTAACGCAGACGCACTGGGTCACGCTGCATAACATTCATCAGCTACCTCCTGAGCAGTCGCAAATCCAGCTGGCCAAGGCCATTGGTATCGAACAGCCCTCTTTGGTGCGCACGCTGGATCAACTGGAGGAGAAAGGGCTCATTTCTCGCCAGACTTGTGCAAACGATCGCCGGGCGAAACGTATTAAGTTAACGGAAAAGGCTGAACCGCTGATCAATGAAATGGAAGCGGTGATTGGCAAAACGCGTGATGAAATCCTTGCGGGTGTCTCAAAGCAGGAAGTCGAAACGCTACTCAACTTAATCCGTAAACTTGAAAACAATATCCTCGATCTTCAGGCAAAAGACTAGCCGGGAAAAGGGCTTTGCGTTCGCAAAGCCCTTTCTATTATTCCTGCCAGACCACCACGCGGTCGCGGCCACCGTTTTTCGCCGCGTACATAGCCGTATCCGCGCGCTTGACGCATTCCTCAGCCCCAATGCTTGAGCTTGTAACGGTGTAAACACCCATGCTAATGGTCATTCGTTCCGGCAGCGATGTCTGTCCGGCGCTGACCATCTGACGAATTCGCTCGGCTATCGCCAGCGCATCATCAGCGTGGGTATTTACCAGCAGCAGGGCGAACTCTTCGCCGCCGATGCGCGCGGCAATATCATCATGGCGCACGTGCGTCCGTAATACGTCGGCGGCAAACTGAATCACCTTGTCACCCTGAACATGACCGTAGTTGTCGTTGATACGCTTAAAGTGGTCGAGATCGCTGACGATAACCGACAGCGGTTGTGTTGCTGAAACTTGCGGCAGCAGACCGTTGAGCGTGTCGTAAAAGTAGCTGCGGTTGTACAGTCTGGTCAGCGGATCGCGGATAGAGTTCTGATATGAATTGATGTATTTGTTGTTAGAGTCGCGATAGAGAAGAAAAACGTCGCTTAACAGGACGAACAGCATAAATAAGGTACTTAAGGTTTCGAACAGGCGTGCCTGATTCCATGCGATGATATGTTGGCTATTTGTCGCTGTGAGTAATACGTTTAGCGTAAACAAATAGGCGGCGCAGAAAAATGCCCCGCTGTACCAGAATATATTTCTTAGCCGGGTGAGAGTAACCAATAATACCAATGTCACTACCCAGACTAAAAAAAGCAACCAGCCCATCCAGTTATGCCATAACGGAGTAAAAGTGCTGGTGAGATCGTCGATGAAATCGATGCTTAATAATGGACTGTTACTGGAGTGTAGCCACGACAAAATAAGAGTGATAGCACTAAAAAGAAAACACCCCGTCAGTACTATAGTATGTGCGCCGGACGCTTGATTAAGATACTGACGAAAACGGTATATAACAATAGCGGTGATGAACAACACCGCCATCAGGATATTACGGAATGAATAAAAGATCAGTGCGTCATTTTGTTTAACAATATATTCGCTGTTGTACAATAGCCAGCCGGGATAGCTGCTCAGGGTACCCAGCATCAGCAGGGCGGAGCTGGCAAAGGCGATGGCGATAGGCATTAGATACAGGCGGTTTTTATCACACCAATATTTCATGCTCATGAAACAGGCAATAGTAATATGAAAAATCATTAATATTATTGTCAACAAAGGAAAAAGTGGTGATGAAGTCGTAGGAATACGATTAACGACTGAATGAGATAGTAAATCAATCGTAATAATTGCCAGGCTGCAGGCAAAGATATAAGCAAATAAGCGGTGCGATAACCGGTTTAAATTCAGAGGCACAGGCAAACTCCCGCGATAAAAGGGCGGATAAAAACGACGCGCTGGTCGCTAAATGAAAAACATCTTCAGGCTAACGAATTAATCAACGGGAAATATTGCGCAAACGCAAGTTGCTGTGCAGAAACATCAATAATATTGATATATGTATGATGAATGTTTTGGTGATAAATAATGAATCTGGAGAATTAATGCGGCCAATTAAGGCCGCATTAGGGAGGCTTAACGCGGGGAAACCGTCACTTGACTACCGCTGCCGGCAATGGCTACGCGCTGGCCGACGGAGAACGGGGTGCTGCCCTGTTTCTGAACCACCATGATGGTATTACCGTCATCTTTGCGGATCTCCAGCTCAACGCCCTGCGTTTTGTTCATCGCGCCCTGTACGCCCTGACCGGCTACGCCGCCGGCAACCGCGCCTGCAGCAGTTGCAAGAGAACGACCGGTACCGCCGCCGATGGTATTACCAAGGAAGCCGCCGAGTACCGCGCCGCCAATCGCGCCGATAGCATTGCTGTCATCGCCGCTTTGGATCTGGACCGCACGGGTATGTACGATGGTACCGTAGGTCACGCTTTGCACCTGCTTGGCTTCTGATGCTGTGTAAACATCGCCGGATAGACCGCTGCTGCTGACGCAACCCGCCAGGGTTAAGCCAATCATCGAGACAGCCAAAACACGTAAAATCATTTATGAATCTCCTGTGTACCAAAATGTTCCAGTGAACTTCCATGTGGTCAATTATATGGCATTTAAGCGTTCGCTGGCATAGCTTCCTTATGGACTGTTTAAAAATAATAAGGTTCGCTTTAACGACGGATAAACGTAAGTACTTTACATAACAAATTGTCGCGGCAGAACTATTGTTAAAAAGTATTAGTGCGCCATAGCATTGCACGCTGCTTTATGATGCACTGATGGCACTGCAAAAGTCATGGAATGAGGGTAGGCGTATGAAATCAGGTCGTTTTATTGGCGTAATGTCTGGCACCAGCCTTGATGGCGTTGATGTTGTTCTGGCGGCAATAAATGAAAACATGGTGGCGCAGCAGGCGAGCCTCTCGTACCCCATCCCGGTCAATCTGAAAGAAGATATTTTAGCGATTTGCCAGGGGCAACAGCTGACCTTGTCGCAACTGGGGCGACTCGATACCCGTTTGGGACGGCTTTTTTCGGATGCAGTATTAGCGCTGATGCGCCAGCAAAATCTTCAGCCTGAGGATGTCGTCGCTATCGGTTGCCATGGCCAGACGGTGTGGCATGAACCGACCGGCGATGCGCCGCACACGATGCAAATAGGCGATAACAACCAGATCGCTGCACATACCGGCGTGACTGTGGTGGGGGATTTCCGCCGCCGCGATATGGCGCTTGGCGGCCAGGGCGCGCCACTGGTTCCGGCTTTCCACCAGGCGCTGCTGGCGCACCCGGTTGAAAGACGTATGGTGCTTAACATCGGCGGCATAGCCAACCTTTCCTTGCTGGTTCCAGGGCAGCCGGTACGCGGTTACGACACCGGACCGGGAAATATGTTGATGGACGCCTGGATTTGGCGCCAGTGCGGTAAACCCTACGATAAAGACGCGCAATGGGCCAGTGAAGGCAAAGTATTGCTACCGCTGCTGCAGGATATGCTAAGCGACCCGTGGTTTGCGTTACCCGCGCCGAAGAGCACCGGTCGCGAGTATTTCAATTATGGTTGGCTGGAAAAACATCTGGCGCGTTACGCTAATCTGCGAGGGCAGGATGTTCAGGCCACGCTGACTGAACTGACGGCGGTGACCATCAGTGAGCAGGTTTTGTTAAGCGGCGGCTGCGAGCGTTTGTTAGTTTGCGGCGGCGGGGCGCGGAATCCGCTGTTGATGGCGCGTCTGGCGGCGCTGCTGCCAGGAACGGAAGTCACGACCACCGATGATGCCGGTATCAGCGGTGACGATATGGAAGCGTTGGCTTTTGCGTGGCTGGCATGGCGTACGCTTGCCGGCCTGCCGGGTAATCTTCCTTCCGTCACCGGCGCCAGCGAAGCGACCATTCTTGGCGCCATTTATCCCGCGAATCGAGCGCAGAATCAGAGTTAACTGAAGTCGCTATTTTTTATTTACCGGTAAACTGGACGAAATTCCGGGAGGGCGGTTTGCCCTCCTGACCGGGAAAGTCGAAGGCATACTCATGAAAAAATTTCTTATTGCGGTAGTTCCTTTTATGCTGGCGGGGTGTAGCTATTACAACCAATTCGTTGAACGGATGCAGACCGACACCCTTGAATATCAGTGCGATCAAAAACCGCTGACCGTCCATCTGAACAACGCTCGTCAGCAGGTGAGCTTTATCTATGATAATCAGCAACTCAATCTGACCCAGGGGCTCTCGGCTTCCGGTTCTCGTTACACTGATGGCGTTTATGTCTTCTGGTCGAAGGGCGACAGCGCCACCGTGTATAAGCGCGACCGCGCCGTACTGGACAACTGCCAGTTACAAACCGCCAAACGTTGAGATTTCCGTAGCGGGGGCGCACAATAACGCCACCCTATGACAACGATCTCAATGGTTATGTCTGATAACGACGAATTGCAGCAAATCGCGCATCTGCGCCGTGAATATACCCGTGGCGGCCTTCGTCGCCACGATCTTCCCGCTGAACCCCTGACGTTATTTGAACGTTGGTTGCGTCAGGCCTGCGACGCTAAGCTCGCCGACCCGACGGCGATGGTAGTCGCGACCGTTGATGAAAACGGCCAGCCCTATCAACGCATCGTATTGTTAAAACACTATGATGAAAAAGGGCTGGTGTTTTATACCAACCTGGGCAGCCGTAAGGCGCACCAGATCGAAAAAAATCCCCATATCAGCCTGCTGTTTCCCTGGCATATGCTGGAGCGCCAGGTGATGGTAATAGGCCAGGCAGAACGTCTGTCGACGCTGGAAGTGGTTAAGTATTTCCACAGCCGACCGCGCGATAGCCAGATTGGCGCCTGGGTCTCCCAACAGTCCAGCCGTATCTCCGCTCGTGGGATCCTGGAAAGTAAATTCCTCGAGCTTAAACAGAAATTCCAGCAAGGCGAAGTCCCGTTGCCAAGTTTCTGGGGCGGTTTCCGCGTCAGTATTGAACAAATGGAGTTCTGGCAGGGCGGTGAACATCGTCTGCACGACCGCTTTTTATACCAGCGGCAAAATGATGGCTGGCAAATCGACCGTCTGGCGCCATAAAGGACGCAAAATGTTGTTTTAAGCGCTGGTGCTACGTGCTCCGGCGCTTTATTCTATGTACCTTTCGCGTCTGGCGAAAAGTCGTGTACCGGCAAAGGTGCAGTCGTTTATACATGGAGAATTTGATGGCAAGCAGTAACTTGATTAAACAATTGCAAGAGCGGGGGCTGGTAGCCCAGGTGACGGACGAGGAAGCGTTAGCAGAGCGACTGGCGCAAGGCCCGATCGCGCTCTATTGCGGCTTCGATCCTACCGCTGACAGCTTGCACTTGGGGCATCTTGTTCCATTGTTATGCCTGAAACGCTTCCAGCAGGCAGGCCATAAGCCTGTGGCGCTGGTCGGCGGCGCGACCGGTCTGATTGGCGACCCGAGCTTTAAAGCCGCTGAGCGTAAACTCAATACCGAAGATACCGTGCAGCAGTGGGTGGATAAAATCCGTAAACAGGTTGCGCCATTCCTCGATTTCAACTGCGGCGACAACTCGGCGATTGCCGCGAATAACTACGACTGGTTCGGCGGCATGAACGTGCTGACCTTCCTGCGTGATATCGGCAAGCACTTCTCTGTGAACCAGATGATCAACAAAGAAGCGGTGAAGCAGCGTCTGAACCGTGACGATCAGGGGATCTCTTTCACCGAGTTTTCCTATAACCTGCTGCAGGGTTATGACTTTGCCTGCCTGAATAAACTGCACGGCGTGGCGCTGCAAATCGGCGGCTCCGATCAGTGGGGCAACATCACTTCAGGTATCGACCTGACTCGTCGTTTGCACCAGAATCAGGTCTTTGGTTTGACCGTTCCGCTGATCACCAAGGCCGACGGCACCAAGTTCGGTAAAACAGAAGGCGGCGCGGTATGGCTGGATCCGAAGAAAACCAGTCCGTACAAATTCTACCAGTTCTGGATTAACACCGCCGACGCAGACGTTTATCGCTTCCTGAAGTTCTTCACCTTCATGGACATTGCCGAGATCAATGCGCTGGAAGAAGAAGATAAAAACAGCGGTAAAGCGCCGCGCGCGCAGTACGTGCTGGCAGAGCAGGTGACGCGTCTGGTCCACGGCGAAGAAGGCCTGGAAGCGGCTAAGCGCATTACCGAAAGCCTGTTTAACGGTAATCTGAGCGACCTGAGCGAAGCAGATTTCGAACAGCTGGCGCAGGATGGCGTGCCGATGATCGAAATGGGAAAAGGCGCCGATCTCCTGCAGGCGCTGGTGGATTCCGAGCTGCAGCCGTCCCGCGGTCAGGCGCGTAAAACCGTAGCCTCTAACGCGGTGACCATTAACGGTGAAAAACAGTCCGATCCGGAATATGTATTCAGTGATAGCGACCGCCTGTTCGGCCGCTACACCTTACTGCGTCGCGGTAAGAAGAATTACTGCCTGGTCTGCTGGAAATAAAAAATAAAACCAGGGCGTGGGAAACCACGCCCTTTTTTCTTTTTAGGGTTGTGGTAAGAAAATGAAGAACATCCTCGCCATTCAGTCTCACGTTGTGTTTGGCCATGCGGGCAACAGCGCCGCTGAATTTCCGATGCGCCGCCTCGGCGCCAACGTCTGGCCCCTCAATACCGTTCAGTTCTCCAACCATACGCAGTACGGCAAATGGACCGGCTGCGTCATGCCGCCTTCGCATCTGACCGAAATCGTGCAGGGGATTGCCGATATCGATAAGCTGCAGAGCTGCGATGCGGTACTGAGCGGCTATCTTGGCTCCGCCGAGCAGGGCGAACATATTCTCGGCATCGTGCGTCAGGTTAAAGCGGCGAATCCGGCAGCGAAATATTTTTGCGACCCGGTGATGGGCCACCCGGAAAAAGGCTGTATTGTCGCCCCCGGGGTGGCTGAATTCCACGTACGCTATGCGCTGCCGGCCAGTGATATCATCGCGCCGAATTTTGTCGAATTGGAGATCCTGTGCGGCCATCCGGTAGCCAACGTTGACGAAGCCGTTAGCGCGGCGCGTGAGCTGATAGCACTAGGGCCGCAGGTGGTGCTGGTGAAGCATCTGGCGCGGGCCGGTATGAGTATGGATCGCTTTGAGATGTTGCTGGTGACAGCGGATGAGGCCTGGCATATCAGCCGCCCGCTGGTCGATTTTGGCAGCCGTCAGCCGGTCGGCGTGGGCGATGTGACTAGCGGCCTGCTGCTGGTTAAGCTACTGCAGGGCGCCAGCCTGCGCGATGCCCTTGAGCACGTTACTGCGGCAGTGTATGAAATCATGCTGGCCACCAAAAATATGCACGAGTATGAATTGCAGGTGGTGGCGGCGCAGGACCGCATTGCCAAACCGGAGCATTACTTCAGCGCTACGCAGCTGTAAGCGCGATGGCATGCCCGCAAGCGGGCATGCCAATGGTTTACTTCAGACCTTCCGCCGACAGCGCCGCCGCAACGGACGGCCGCGCAGCGACGTGCGCCATCCAGGCGCCAATATTAGCGTACGCTTCCATATTCAGTTTCACCGCATAGCCCCAGCGCAGGACCGTAAACAGGTAGCCATCGGCGATGGTGAAGCGATGCCCATTCAACCACTGTTTATCCTGCAGCGACTCATCGACATACTGCAGCTTTTTCTCCAGCAGCGCGCGCACCGTCGGCTTGTAGTCTTCCGGGGTGTCCGGGCGGAACAGCGGGGTAAAGCCTTTATGTAATTCGGTGGCGACGTAATTCAGCCATTCCAGCGTCTGATAGCGGGCAATGGTGCCCACTGGGGCCAGCAACTGACGGTCAGGTACGCGGTCGGCAATGTACTGCATGATGGCCACGCCCTCGGTCAGCAGCATGTCGTCGTCAAGCAGCAGCGCGGGAACCTGACCCTTAGGGTTAATCAGCAGGTAGTCATCGCCGTTTTCGAGGCGTTTCTTCGCCAGGTCGACGCTATCGATGGTAAAGTCGAGGCCGCTTTCGCGCAGGGCGATATGAGAGGCAAGGGAACAGGCGCCGGGCTTGTAGAACAGTTTCATCAGTAACTCCTCGTGGCTGCAGTTTCCTGTATGTTAGTCCCCCGTGGGGCAAAAAAAAAGCCGCTAACAAACGTTAGCGGCCTAAATTTATTGGTTTTCCCGGAGCATTTAAGCGGTTGCGGTTTCGCGCGCTTTGGCGACAGCGTCGTCGTCCAGCGTCATGCGGTTCAGCTTCGGCGCGGTCAGCAGCATCAGGAAAGCGATGACTGCGGTCGCGATACCAATTTGCAGGAACACGTGGCCGTAAACGTTCAGAGAAACCAGCGGGTCGGTGACGTTTTCCGGTACTGCCATCAGGTTAGCGATTTTACCTGCAATGATGGCGGCGCCTGCGGTGGTCAGGAACCAGCTACCCATGATGAAGCCCATCAGACGTTGCGGTACCAGTTGAGCCACCATCGCCAGGCCGAGGCCGGAAATCATCAGTTCACCGATACTCTGCAGCGCGTAGCTGAGGATCAACCAGTTGACGGAGACGATACCGGCATCGCTGGCGAATTTGGTACCCAGCGGCAGCACCAGGAAAGCACCGGAGCACAGTACCATACCGATGGCGAACTTATGCGGCATCGGCAGACGGTCACCCATCTTGTTATAAATCGCCGCCAGAATCGGGCTACCAATCATAATCCAGAACGGGTTCAGCGCCTGATACTGCTCAGGTTCGAACGCGATACCCAGAATCGAGTGCTCAACGTTACGGATCGCGAAGAAGTTCAGCGAGGTTGGCATCTGGCTGTACAGTACGAAGAAGACAATCGCTTCAACCATCAGCAGGAAAGCAACGATCATTTTACGACGCGCCGCGCCCTGCAGCGCCATGGCTTCTTTAGCGAAGATGATAACGATGCCCAGTGCGATGACGCCCAGCGCCATACGTGCGATGCCCTGGTTGTGCAGCAGCCAGGTGGCAATAGCAACCAGAACTACCACGCCGACGATGGTCGCCAGCAGTTTGCCGACATGTACCGGAGCGAAGTCAGGTTTAGAACCGTACTGTTTAACCCACTTCTGGCAGAAGGCGAAGTTAACCACGGTAATCAGCATGCCCACTACGCTCAGCGCGAACGCCACGCTCCAGCCGAACTTCGCCGCCAACCACGGTGTGGCCAGCATAGAGAAGAAGGAACCGATATTGACGGACATGTAGTACATGGTGAATGCACCGTCCAGACGCGGGTCGTTCTTGTCGTAGCAGGTAGAGAGCAGGGAGGACGGGTTGGCTTTAAACAAGCCGTTACCGACGGCGATAGTCGCCATACCCATATAGACGATGGCGGCATCGTGACCGGACCAGGCAACCAGCGCATAGCCGATAGCCAGTACAATCGCGCCAAGCATGATGACGCGTTTGGTGCCAAGTACCTTGTCGCCGAGCCATCCGCCGATAGCGACCAGGCCATAAACCAGTGCACTAAAGGAAGAGAACAGGGTGATAGAATCCGCTTCCGACATACCCAGCTGTTTTACCAGGTAAACGGCCATGATCCCTTGCAGGCCGTAATAACCAAAACGCTCCCATAACTCAATGGAGAAAATGAGATAAAACGCTCTTGGTTGTTTGAAAGCGTTCAAACTCACGCTTTCTGCTGGTTTATTGTTTGCAGTTGACACATATACCTCTTTTTTTACATCCCATATTAACGGGGGCTGTTTGGGGCGCAATCCCGGAGGACCGCCGCCTTTATAGTTATTCTTGGAGGGAAAACGGCAAGTAATGTTCACTATCCTGCCCCATCAGGCAATAGCTTTGTAATACTCTGTTACACATAACTAAGCCACTATAATTAGCCAGTCATACAAATGTTATACAGAGTTAAATTTCACCTTTTTGCTAAACCTGATATTTTAATCTGTGATTGGCCGTCGCTGCGGGGATAAAGGCGATATATTCTGCTTTTTGACCTTGAAGGTAGTGAGATGGCCTATATTCCTAAAAATAAGCAGGCTATTGTCCTGGCGTGTAAGGCTCTGATATTGAAATTGCTGGCTTTTTGCAGCATTTTTGCAACAGTAATTTAACGATGAGTTGCGTGGATGATCTTGATCACAAATATATAGAAAATTTTCAACGGTAAAAAACGAATGCGCTGATTGCTGGTTATATAACCGCATAATTATCCATCTAAACGGCAAAAGTATGGAGTGATTATCGGTATGATTGATAAATAATAGAGCCATAACCATAGGTTAAGTTATGGCTCCTGGCGGTCAATGAGGAAAATAGCGGCGGCTGGGGAGAGCGGTCGTATTCAGCAGATATGCAGAACTCAGGACTCTACCTTCTCTTTATACTCGCACAAATCTTCAATCAGGCAGGAACCACAGCGCGGTTTTCGCGCGATACAAGTGTAACGGCCGTGAAGAATAAGCCAGTGGTGGCAGTCAACTTTAAACTCCGCAGGAACCACCTTTAACAACTTTTCTTCGACTTGTTCAACGTTCTTGCCGGGAGCAAATTGTGTCCGATTGCAAACGCGAAAAATATGGGTATCGACGGCAATAGTCGGCCAGCCAAAGGCGGTATTCAGCACGACATTAGCGGTCTTACGCCCGACCCCCGGTAAGGCCTCCAGCGCCGCCCTGTCTTCCGGTACTTCACCGTTATGCTGCTCCAGCAGGATGCGACAGGTCTTAATGACGTTTTCGGCTTTACTGTTAAAAAGACCAATGGTCTTGATATAGGACTTCACGCCGTCAACGCCAAGTTCCAGCATCGCCGCCGGCGTATTGGCGACCGGATAGAGCTTCGCCGTCGCTTTATTGACGCTCACATCGGTGGCCTGCGCCGACAGCAGCACCGCAATCAGTAACTCGAACGGCGAGGTAAAATTAAGTTCGGTGGTTGGGTGCGGGTCGTTATCCCGCAGCCTGGTCAGGATCTCCAGGCGTTTGGCTTTATTCATCTTACGCTTTCCCTGTCACATCAGTTGGGGCGACGGAGACGGCCTGCGCCGCTTTCGCCTTACGCTGCTTAGTACGCTCATCGATGAGGTATTTTACCGCCAGCATCATACCGAGGCCAATGAAAGCGCCCGGCGGCAGCATCGCCAGCAGGAACGGCGTATCGGTATGGAAAACTTCGATGCGCAGAACTTTCGCCCAACCGCCTAATAAGCTATCGGCGCCATCAAACAGCGTGCCATTGCCGATTATTTCGCGCAGCGATCCCAGCACAAACATGGCGCAGGTCGCGCCCATACCAATGGAAAAACCATCAAGCGCCGACAGCGCCGGTCCTTTTTTTGCGGCGAACGCTTCGGCGCGCCCCACCACGATACAGTTGGTGACGATAAGCGGAATGAAGATACCCAACGATTGATACAGGCCGAAAGCGTATGCGTTGATAAGCATTTGTACCACGCTAACTACCGAGGCGATAATCATCACGTAGATCGGAATACGGATCTCCGCTGGCGTCCAACGGCGCAGGCTGGAGATAGTGAGGTTAGTTAGCGTCAGTACCAGCGTGGTCGCCAGACCGAGGCCCAGAGCATTGGTAGCCGTTGAGGTAACCGCAAGCAGGGGACACATACCCAACAGCTGAACCAGCGCCGAGTTATTCTTCCACAACCCTTGAACAATGACGTCTTTTACTTCGCTCATGGTTTAGTCTCCGCAGGCGGTGAATTCAGGGATCTGCGCGGGCAGCGTTTGCGCATACAGTCCCGCGCGTTTAACGGCGTTTACCACCGCGCGGGGGGTAATGGTCGCACCGGTGAATTGGTCGAAATCACCACCGTCTTTTTTCACCGCCCAGTGGCTATCATTTTGACCATGGATAACCTTGCCGCTGAAGTGGGTGATCCAGTCAGAAATACGCAGTTCGATCTTATCGCCGAGCCCGGGGGTCTCATGATGCTCGGTGACACGTGATCCAAGAACGGTGCCTTTAAAGTCAGCTGCGACCAGCAGTTGAATCGCCCCGGAATAACCATCCGGCGCCGTGGCTTCCATCACCGCGCCGACCGGCTTATCGTTCTGTTTTGCAATCCACACTTTATGCTGACCTTTGCCTAACTGCGACGCGGTCACCAGATAACAGCTTTTCAGCAAATCGTTATTATAACTCTCCGCTGGCAGGACCTGATCGAATAGGGCCTTTTGCTGCAGCGCGGCCTGCTGCTCGATGGTGTTTTTGGTTAACTCATTAATGGCGGCCGTTAGTCCGGTCGAGCCAGCGGCAAAGAGCGCCAGCGTGATGCCATGTTTACGCATGCTGTTTAACATCGCGACTCCTCAACGGTGGCCATACACGCGCGGGCGCGTGTAGTAGTCAATCAATGGGACGGTAATATTCGCCAGCAGCACGGCAAAGGCGACCCCGTCCGGATAACCGCCGAAGCTGCGGATTAGCCATACCAGTAAACCGGCCAGCGCGCCGAAAATCAGGCGTCCGCGGTTGGTGGTGGATGCCGTCACCGGATCGGTAAGGATAAAGAATGCCCCGAGCATGGTGGCGCCGGAAAGCAGATGCATTTGCGGCGATGCCAGGCTTTCCGGTGAGAAAATCCAGCCGAGAGTGGCGCAGACGGCAAGGCTTAGCAGGAAGCTAACCGGGATATGCCAGCGGATGGTTTTTTGCCAAAGCAGGAACAGACCGCCAGCCAGCCAGGCGAGGTTAACCCACTGCCAGCCGAGACCAGCCAGTTGGCCGCCATAAATTGGATACTGCAGGATCTCTTTTGCGCTGTGTCCGGCATGCAGCGACGTTTTAAATGTATCCAGCGGAGTAGCCTGGCTGATACCGTCGATTCCCATGCGCAGGCTGTTCATATCGCCACCGCTGGCGGTGTGGCCGCTGAAAATGACCTGCAGCGCATCCATAAAACCAGGAACCTGAGCGGCAATCTCGTGCGGTGGTAACCAGGAGGTCATCTGCACCGGGAAAGAGATCAGCAGGACGACGTAGCCGATCATTGCCGGGTTGAAGGGGTTATGCCCTAATCCGCCGTACAGTTGCTTGGCAATCACCACCGCGAATGCGGTGCCCAACACCACCATCCACCACGGCGCCAGCGGCGGAATACTGACTGCCAGCAACAAACCGGTCAGCAGGGCGGAGTTATCCGCAAGGGTTGCCGCAATATTTTGTTTGCGCAACTTGAGAATAGCCGCTTCGGTTCCCCATGCGGTGAAGGCCGCAAGGATAATCTGCAACAGGGTACCCCAGCCGAAAAACCAGCTCTGGACGACAATACCAGGGATCGCCGCCAGCAGCACCAGTAGCATAATTCGCGAGGTCTGGCGCTGGTTGTGGGTATAAGGGGAGCTTGCGATTCTGAAAACCATTTATTCCTCGTTAACTGCCTGCTGTGTTGCTTTACGTGCCTGAACGCGAGCGATAGCTGCCGCGACGGCCGCTTTACGCGGGTCGTCATTGGCCGCGTCCGGCGCGGTTTGTTGTTCTACTTGCTGTGCGGCCTTACGCGCTTTTGCACGGGCGATAGCGGCTTCAACGGCGGCTTTACGCGGATCGACCGCGGGCGCAGCCTCAACCGTTGTTTCACTTTCGGCAGACGGTGCGGCGTTTTCAACCTGCTGCGCAGCCTTACGCGCTTTGGCTCGGGCGATAGCGGCTTCAACGGCGGCTTTACGCGGATCGACCGCGGGCGCTGCCTCAACCGGAGCTTCACTTTCGGCAGACGGTGCGGCGTTTTCAACCTGCTGCGCAGCTTTTCGTGCTTTGGCGCGAGCGATGGCGGCTTCAACGGCGGCTTTACGCGGATCGGGAGCATCGGCTGTCGAGTCGACAGCAGTTTGCTGTGCGGCTTTGCGCGCCCGAGCCTCGGCTTTACGCGCTTCGCGGGCGGCAATCGCTTCGCTGTTGTCCGGTTTACTGCCGGATTGAATGACAATCGGCTGCGCCGCATCACGCTGCTTATCACGCACCCGGGCCAACGCGGCGTTAATAGCATCCTGATCTTTCGCCGCCGGTTGGACGGCCGCTTTTTTGTGCCGCTCCTGACGCGCGGCTTTTTCGCGCTCAAGACGCGCCTGTCGCGCTTCAAAACGAGCTTTGGCTTCGGCGGCGCGCTGTTCTTCCAGGCGAATGGCGGCAATTTCCGCTTTTTCCTGGCGGAAATATTGCACTAGTGGAATATTGCTAGGACAGACCCAGGCGCAGGCGCCGCATTCGATGCAGTCAGCTAAGTTGTGGGTGGTGGCTTTATCGTGCTGCTGGCCTTTACTGAACCAATATAGCTGCTGGGGGAGGAGATCTGCCGGGCAGGCATCGGCGCAGGCGCTGCAGCGGATACAACCTTGCTCTTCCTGCGTTTCGCCCATCTCAGTCACCGACGGCGCCAGCAGGCAGTTAGTGATTTTCACGACCGGAACGTCGAGCCAGGGCAGAGTGAAGCCCATTAGCGGCCCGCCCATGATGACCATCGGCTCCGCGCTGGCGCAGAAACCGGCATCGCTCAGAAGATGGCGCACCGGCGTACCCAGGCGCGCCCAAACGTTGCCCGGACGGCTAATCGCTTCGCCGGTGAGGGTGACGACGCGCTCGGTCAACGGCTCGCCGTCGATCACCGCGCGTTTAACTGCATAAGCGGTGCCAACGTTCTGCATCAGGACGCCAATATCGGAGGAGCGTCCGCCGTGCGGCACCTGCTTTCCGGTGAGGATTTGCGTGAGCTGCTTCGCGCCGCCGGAGGGATATTTGGTTGGGATCACCCGCAATGCTATGCCGTGGGCGTCGGTTAATACCGCGCGCAGCATGGAGATGGCCTGCGGCTTGTTATCTTCGATACCAATCAGCACCTGTTTGGGTTGCAAAATATGCGCAAGGATGCGGATCCCCTCCACAACCTGCGCCGCGCAATCCTGCATCAGGCGATCGTCAGCGGTGATATAGGGTTCGCATTCGGCGGCATTGATAATCAGGGTGTCGATTTTATCACCGCCGCCGCGCAGTTTTGTTCCCGTAGGGAAGCCGGCGCCGCCGAGTCCGGCGACGCCAAACTGGTGGATACGTTCGATCAGTTCTTCACGCGACTTGTTGTGGTAGTCGCTCCAGCCCTCGCGCTCAATCCAGCAATCTTCGCCATCGGCGTCGATAATAACGCTCAGTTCCGCCAGCGCGGAAGGATGGGCGGTCGAGTGAGGCTCGATAGCCGTCACCGTTCCGGAAGTCGGGGCATGAACCGGCAGCATTCTGCCAAAACCGCGGGTCAACGGTTGACCGCGCAGAACTTTGTCGCCCGGTTGTACGCACAGTTCGCCTTCAGCACCGATATGCTGCTTCAGCGGAATGACGAAACGCTGCGGCAGAGGAACCTGACGCAGCGGCGTGCCGTTGGACTGAGTTTTCATTTCAGGCGGATGAATACCGCCGTTGAAGTCCCAGATTTTGTCTTTTCGGAAAGCGGAAAATAACTTAAACATGTTGTTCCACAGGAATATTGCGTACTGGGATGGTTTGCAGGTCCCATTTCCAGGTTTCGGTGGTCTGAGCGACTGGACGCAGGTCAATACACTGAGTCGGGCAGGGGGCCACGCAGAGATTACAGCCGGTACACAGGTCGCTCATCACCGTATGCATGGCGCGGGTCGCGCCAACGATGGCATCGACCGGGCAGGCCTGAATACATTTGGTACAGCCAATGCAGTTGGCTTCATCAATCACCGCCAACATGCGAACCGGCTCTTGCTGCTGCTCGTCGCCGTCAATAGGCTGCGGATCGACATTCAATAATGCGGCGATTTTTAACATAACCGCTTCGCCGCCGGGGGCGCAGCGGTTAATTTTTTCACCTTGAGTCCCAACGGCTTCCGCGTAGGGACGACAGCCAGGAAAACCGCATTGGCCGCATTGACTTTGCGGCAGCAGTTCATCAATTTTTTCTACCACCGGATCGTCTTCCACCGCAAAACGGCGCGACGCGTACCCTAGTATTAAGCCGAAAATCAGCCCGAGCAGGCTGATGGCGATCACGGCTATCCAGACAGCGCTCATTACAACTTCACCAAACCACTAAAGCCCATAAATGCCAGCGACATTAATCCTGCGGTCACCAGCGCAATCGCGTTACCGCGAAACGGCGCGGGAACATCGGCAACTACTAGTCGTTCGCGAATGGCGGCGAATAACACCATCACCAGCGAGAAACCGACGGCGGCGGCGAAACCGTACAGCGCGGACTGCAGGAAATTATGCCCGAGGTTAATATTCAGCAATGCCACGCCAAGCACCGCGCAGTTGGTGGTGATTAACGGCAGGAAGATCCCCAGCAGGCGATACAGCGCCGGGCTGGTTTTACGGACCACCATCTCGGTAAATTGCACCACCACCGCGATGACCAGGATAAAGGCCAGGGTGCGCAGATAAACAAGGTTTAGCGGGATAAGGATCCAGGTGTCGATCAACCAGGCGCAAATCGAGGCCAGCGTCATCACGAAGGTGGTGGCCAGTCCCATCCCCATAGCGGTTTCCAGCTTTTTGGAAACCCCCATAAACGGGCACAATCCAAGGAACTTCACCAGCACGAAGTTATTAACAAGGACAGTACCGACAAAGAGCAGTAAATAATCAGCCATTATTGGACCTGAAACGAAAAAAAGCCGCCTATTATCGAATAAATCGATACCGGCGACAACAGGTGAACTGTGTGGTTATTACGGATTGACGAAGGTCCGCTTAACCCGCGCAGAACGTCGAAAATAGGGCGCAAACAGTGCTGCGGCAAGCAACGGAAACAGCAGTTGGCGCATGGCCAGAAGATCCGAAATCGGCGAAAAAGCGAACGCCTTAATCGCCAGCAGCAGCGAAATAAGCAGCCAGATAATGTAGTGTTTGGGTACCACCGCGCGGCGTTTGAAAAAAGCTATTGTCAGCCACAGGGTATAATACCACATCGCGACGGCGAACAGCAGCGAGGCCAGCCATAGCGCCAGATGGCCGAAGCTCATCGCTTTCAGCAATGCCCAGGTCTGCGGCGCCATCAGCGCATTCGCGTACAGTATTAATGATAGGGAGGTGCTGAGCAGCGCGAGCAGTAACCACGCCAGCGGCGCCAGTAGCCATCCGCCGATACGTTCTGCAGATTGAGAGGACATCGTAACCCCCGGATTCAACGCCAGTTAGTTAATTTCAGGGCGGGAAGTATAAGCAACTGGCGTGAATGATAACAGTCTTTATTGCACGTAACGCCATACCGACTTCGGCACCTGGCCGACATCGAACAGTTTTCCGCCAGAGACTAACTCGGCGCGGCGGTGATCGGCGGCGCGATACATGTTGACGATTTCATTGGTGTCAGAGAGAGAATAGTTAAGATGATCAAAAAGTTTTTCTAGGCTTTCCAGCGAACTAATTTTGCGGAATTTTAATAAATAATCCTGAACGGTCATTTGTGTATCCATTTAATAATCGGAATTAAGTCGAATATTACCAATTTTCTGTAAACCGTGTTTCAACTAACAGCGCCTTCTTGATGGGCCGGCGGAATTATTTCGGTTGCCAATACTAAAAACAAGAACTGATTAGGATCCTGGCATCGTAAAAAGAAATTTAAGAATATTCTACAACCAGATCAGGCGCCGGACGGCGCCTGAGGGGGGAAGATTAACGCTGTTCGCCTCGGCTGGCAATAACGTTTTGGTACCAGAAATAACTCTTTTTTCGTTTGCGGGCGCGGTTCTGCTGGTGATCGACGTAGACAAAGCCATACTGCTTCTGATAGCCGTTGAGCCAGCTTAGCAGGTCAATAAAGGACCACGGGTAAAAACCGCGGACATCCGCACCTAATGCTATTGCTTTTTCCAGCGCATTAATGTGGCTACTCAGATAGTCAATTCGCGGATCGTCGACAATTTCACCGTCAATTATCGGATCTTTTGCCCCCAAACCATTTTCGGTGATATAGATTGGGATATCGCCATAGCGCTCTTTTATCATCATGATGCCGTCGGTTAATCCCTGCGGCCAAATTTCCCAGCCCCATTCAGTATAAGTACTTTGCGGATTGCGGACGAAATAAAATAATCCATCCACGCCGGACTCGCCGACGCCTGGACCTTCTTGCGGCGTGGCGGAGACCGTCTCCCGACGATAATAATTCAGGCCGATAAAATCACAGCGGTTTTCCTTGAGCAGCGCATCGTCGCCCGGCGCAAAAAGGGGTACATTCCACAGCGCCTGAGCCTGACGGAGCAAATCGGCTGGATAGACGCCTTTCAGTACCGGATCGTATAGCCAGTGGGTATGGATAGCATCGGCCAACGCGGTGGCCCTGATATCCTCGGCGCTTTGCGTCAACGGCGTATGGGGCTGCAGGACGTTAACGAAACCGATCTGGCCGTTAATGTTCATTTCACGGAAGGTCTTAACGGCCAGCGCGTGGGCGACAAAGACATGGTGACAAGCCTGGATGGCGCGAGCCGGGTCGCGTACCGCCGGTGGATGGCAGCCATTAATATAACCGTGGCCGATAAATACGATGGTTTCGTTAAAGGTTGCCCACAGCTTGACCCTGGAACCGAAGCGCTGATAGCACAGACGAGCGTATTCGGCGAAGGCTTCCGCTGTGCTGCGAGCCTCCCAACCCCCTTCGTCCTGCAATGCCTGCGGTAAATCCCAGTGATAAAGGGTGATCATTGGTTCGATATTGTGCGCCAGCAGTTCGTCGATCAAATCGCTGTAAAACTGTACGCCGGGTTCATTGACTTCGCCACGGCCATGAGGCAATAACCGTGGCCAGGAGATAGAAAAACGGTAGCTTTGTAGCCCCATTTCAGCCATCAGGGCGACATCTTCACGAAAACGATGATAGTGATCGACGGCGATATCGCCATTGGTGCCCTGAAAGGTGGTTCCCGGCTGGTGCGAGTAAATATCCCAAATAGATGGGCCTTTGCCATCGGCATCGTGCCCGCCTTCAACCTGGTAGGCGGCCGTTGCTGCCCCCCAGAGAAAATCTTGCGGAAATGCGGCCATCAAAAAAACTCCTTATCAAGTGATAAGGAGAGTGTATTGAATGGCGCGACAAATCTGCAACCGGTTTCTGAAACCGGTTGCAGATTTGCGGCGAGTATCACTTTTTGCCTTTATTTCGCCTGTACGGTGCTAGCCGGGGGCGGGGACTGATAATCATCGATTTGATGCGCAACCACCAACAGCACAGCCGAAACGCCAAACACAACCCAACCAATAAGTTCTACAATGCGGGTAAAAACAGTCGTCATAATTCTAAAGCGGAAAGTTAAAATGGATTGAAATGTTACTAAACCGCGGAAACAACGCAAGTATTACCGCCCATGCATTGCGCAACTGACGCAAAGATGAACAGCGTGCACGGATAAGCGGAAGATAAAGGTTTATAGTAGAAGTCATGGTTGCCTGCGAGGATGACGCCATGAGTGATGCTATAAGGGTAGGACTGATAGGCTATGGTTATGCAAGCAAGACATTTCACGCGCCATTGATTTCCGGTACGCCGGGTATGGCGCTATCGGCCGTGGTCAGTAGCGACGCGCAAAAAGTACTGACAGACTGGCCGGCGACCCAGGTGGTGGCTTCAGCGAGTTCGCTATACGCTGATCCTGATATCGATTTGATTGTTATTCCGACTCCCAACGATACCCATTTCCCTTTGGCGCGAGCGGCGCTGGAGGCGGGTAAACACGTCATTGTTGACAAACCTTTTACCGTGACACTGTCACAAGCACGCGAGTTGGATGCTATCGCCAGAAGCCGCGGGCGGCTGTTATCGGTGTTCCATAATCGCCGTTGGGATAGCGATTTTCTCACGCTGAAGGCCTTGATTGCCGCAGGGGATTTGGGGGAGGTCAGTTATTTTGAATCACATTTCGATCGTTTTCGCCCGCAGGTTCGTGACCGCTGGCGTGAGCAGGGCGGCCCTGGCAGCGGTATCTGGTATGACTTAGGCCCGCATCTGCTCGATCAGGCGGTCAATCTGTTTGGCCTGCCGGTGAGTATTGCCGTCGATCTGGCGCAGCAGCGCCCCGGCGCGCAGGCGACGGATTATTTTCACGCGGTGTTAGTTTATCCGCAACGGCGAGTGATTTTGCACAGCACGCTGCTGGCGGCGGCAGAAACGGCGCGATATATCGTCCATGGTTCACGAGGAAGCTATGTGAAATATGGTCTCGATCCGCAGGAAGAACGTTTGAAAAACGGCGAACGGTTGCCGCAGGAGGATTGGGGCTACGATATGCGTGACGGTATATTGACCCGTGTTGAAGGTGAAGAGCGCGTCGAGGAAACCTGGCTGACGCTCCCCGGGAACTATCCCGCTTATTATGCGGCGATTCGCGATGCGCTCAACGGCAGCGGAGAAAACCCGGTACCCGCAAGCCAGGCGATTCAGATTATGGAACTGATTGAACTGGGGATTGAATCGGCACGGCACCGGACGGCGCTGTGCCTGATTTAACAGCATGCTCCGCCTGCACGGCGGAGCTTTGGCTTAATTAGCCTTTAGAACGCGTTGGATCAGCGCCTCTTTTTCCTGACGGCTGAGGAACGCCAGTTCCAGACCGTTAATTTGCGCCTGACGGATCTGCTCGCGGTTGAGGCCCGCCGCCGGTGCGGCGACATTGTACTCGTGAATAATATCCACACCCTGTACCGCCGGATCGTCGGTGTTAATGCAGGCCAGCACGCCGTGATCGAGGAAGGTCTTCAGCGGGTGCTGCGCCAGTGAGGCGACGGTACTGGTCTGGATGTTCGACGTCAGGCAGGATTCAATGCCAATACGTTCAGCGGCGAGGTAGTCCATTAGCTTCGGATCCTGCACGGCTTTCACCCCATGACCGATGCGTTCGGCGCCCAGTTCACGAATGGCCTGCCAGATACTTTCCGGCCCGGCTGCTTCACCTGCGTGGACGGTAATACGCCAACCCGCGTCACGCGCGCGACGGAAATGATCCATAAACAGCGCGCCAGGGAACCCCAGCTCATCGCCAGCCAGATCCAGCGCGGTGATCCCATCGCGATGGGCCAGCAGGGCGTCGAGTTCCTCTTCACAGGCCGCTTCGCCGAAGGTGCGGCTCATGATGCCAATCAGACGCGCCTCGACGCCGAAATCACGGCAGCCTTCGCGTACTCCGGCAATCACCGCTTCGACGACGCCGGCGACCGGCAGCTGATGGGTCATCGCCATATAACGCGGAGAAAAACGCAGCTCAACGTAGTGCAGGCCGTTGCGCGCGGCGTCTTCAACGTTTTCCCAGGCAACACGGCGGCAGGCTTCCAGAGAAGCCAGCACCTTCACGCCCCAATCGAGTTTCGCCAGGAAGCTAACCAGGTCTGGTTCATTGCTGGTGACCTGCACATGCGGACGCAGCGTTTCAAGGGTATCTGCCGGGAGAGTAATATTGAACTGGCGGCCAAGATCGAGAATGGTTTGGGCACGGATGTTGCCGTCAAGATGGCGGTGAATGTCTGTTAAAGGCAAAGTTGAATCAATCATGGTCGCACTCATTTTTTAGTTGAAGTGCACGATATTATACATCAGCAGCGTAACCGTTTAAAAGTACGGAAAAAATCCCATGGATACATGGAGATGGGGGGGGGCAAAGTCTGTTTTTGCGCAAATAAAAAGCCATTTCCCTTTTCTGTTGCGCAACTTGAGGTGTTGAGCGGCCCCAAGCGTAAACTAACTTCCGGGCCGTCTGAATATCTGGATGAGCGTTTAATAATTTCTGCGATTAAAAGGGGAGAATCATATTTTCCATATGCAATAATGTGTTGTCTTTTGACCAGTAATGGCGCGTTTTTTCATTAAGATCAACCACCCATTTAAATACCCCGGCATTTGCCAGTTCGGCGCAATAGTTATCAAAAGGAGTGACACCACTAAAGTGGCGTCGCGCAGCTTCTCGGGTGAGCGTTCTGCAGGCCTGCGAGTTAACACGCAGCAACTTTCTGTTGCTTTTCAGGGAAACGAAAGTATCTGATGACATAACAAAATTCACATTCCCGGTAGCAACAAAATAGATGTAATAAGAGACATTATTTTCAATGAGTACTTCAGTAAATGAAATAAAATCCGCATCAGTACGTACTCGCTCAAAAATGGTTCTGAGCAAATCCAGAAGCTCCATGGTTTTCCTTGTGGGTCGTGTGTGCGTGCGATACGGCTTTATATACAGCTAGTGTATATAAAACGTTCACTTATCTATTTATTATAATGCTAATTATATAAACTTAATTTTAATGTGTGTAATGGTATTGGAACAGTGTTTCAAGTGTTACAAAGTATTGCTTCAGCGCAAGAAATCAGCAGTTCCACTGGCGGGGGAGTAAAAGCAGCGTGGCGACTTATCAATAGCGTTTCGCTATTAGTCATAGAGAATCAGTATTTAATCTTAGTAAGACGCTTATATATAGTGTCCCGGACTGAAATTCCTGCCATCGTCAGCAGGCTATATTAAAAGGACACCGGGAAAATGGCTTTTTCACTTAAAGGTTTTACTCATTCATTGGCTCTCGTTGGCGCGTTGCTACTGGCGGGTTGTGGGCCAAAAGATCGGGATCCTAATCATATTAAGGTGGGGATTAGCGCGGGTATCGATCAGCAAGTCTGGGCGGTGGTGCAAAAAGTCGCCAAACAAAAATATAATCTCGATGTCGAGGTGGTGACTTTCAATGATTTCGTTCTGCCAAACGAGGCGCTGAACAATGGCGATCTCGATATCAATGCTTTCCAGCATAAACCCTATCTGGATAAACAGATTCAGGAGCGCGGCTATAAGCTGGTGGATGTTGGTACCACATTTGTCTATCCGATAGCCGCTTATTCAAAGAAAATTACCGCCATTTCGCAGCTTCCGGACGGCGCCCAGGTGGCGGTGCCTAACGACCCAACCAACCTTGGACGCTCACTGCTATTGCTGGAGAATCAGGGGCTTATCACTCTGAAAGAGGGAGTAGGTCTGCTGCCAACCGCGCTGGATATCGTCAATAACCCAAAGAAGCTGAAAATCGTCGAGATTGAAGCGCCGCAGCTGACCCGTGCGCTGGATGATAAACAGGTGACAATGGCTATCATTAATACCACCTTTTCCAGCCAGATTGGCCTGTCGCCGACGCGTAATGGTCTGTTCATTGAGGATAAAAATTCACCGTACGTCAATATCTTTGCCAGCCGCGAAGATAATAAAGATAGCGCAAAGGTGAAGAACCTGGTGAAAGCCTACCAGACCGACGAAGTCGCCAACGCCGCCGCCGAATTGTATAAAGGCGATGCGGTGAAAGGCTGGTAGCTATTCTTCCTTCGCCGTCCGGTCCTGCACATCCAGCACCTGAGATAACACGCGCCGCGCATTAGCGGCGCAGTCAATGTCATCCGGCTTCTGTTGTATCTCATCAATAACGCTTACCAGCTGCGCTTTACCGTACGCGAGTTTCTGTTCCAGTTTTTCAATATCCGCCACTTTTTGTTGCAGGGTGGTGAGTAGCGTTTGTCGGTCCCAGTGGTTGAGATCGGACGGTAACAGGGCGGCGATTTCTTCAAGAGTAAATCCCGCCGCCTGAGCGGTAGTAATCAGTCCCAGCACGACCAGCGTTTCTTCCGGATAGCTGCGATAGCCATTGGCTTTACGCTGCACGGTTTTGAGGATCCCCGCCCGCTCGTAATAACGGATCCGCGAAGGAGCCAGGCCGCTGCGTTTTGCCAGTGTACCGATATTCATTTTTATTCCTCATAAGCTGCTTGACCTTAAACTTAACTTTAAGGTTATGGTTTGTCCAGTTCACTGACTGGAGCCCTGACATGACCCTTTTTACCCCTCTGCGACTGGCCTCTGGCGTCGTCATTAACAACCGCATCGCTAAAGCGGCGATGGAAGAAAATATGGCCGATGCCGATCATGCGCCGTCAACGGAATTACTCATGCTTTATCAGGCCTGGGCGCAGGGCGGCGCCGGGGTGATTATTACCGGTAATGTGATGGTGGACGCCCGGGCGATGACAGGCCCGGCAGGCGTGGTGCTGGAAGATGAACGACATCTCGACAAGTTCCGCGCCTGGTCGCAGGCGGCACGGGCGAATGGCGCGCAGGTGTGGATGCAGATCAATCATCCTGGGCGACAGATGCCTGCGGGCCTGGGACAGGAGACGCTGGCCCCTTCGGCGTTGGCGCTGGATCTTGGGTCGCAATCTTCGCGCTTTCGCCTGCCGCGGGCGATGGATGAGAAGGATATCGCCGATGTGACGCGACGGTTCATCACCACCTCCCGGTTAGCGGAACGCGCTGGATTTCACGGCGTCGAAATCCATGCCGCCCACGGTTATTTGCTGAGCCAGTTCCTCTCGCCGCTCAGTAACCAGCGCACCGACCAATATGGCGGGAGCATTGAAAATCGCGCCCGTCTACTGCTGGATATCGTGCGCGGCGTCCGCGAGACGGTGGCGGCGGATTTTACCGTGGTGGTTAAACTCAACTCAGCGGATTTCCAGCGCGGCGGTTTTTCGATTAACGATGCCAGGACGGTGGTGCAAATGCTGGCGGAAAGCGGCGTCGATCTGGTCGAACTTTCCGGCGGCAGCTACGAAGCGCCGGCGATGATGGGCACCATGCGTGATGAGCGAACGCTGGCGCGGGAAGCTTACTTCCTGCAGTTTGCCGAGCAGATCGCCGAAGTGGCGACCATTCCACTAATGGTCACCGGCGGCGTGCGGCGGCGTGAAGTGGCGGAAAGGGGGGTGAATAGCGGAGTTGCGCTGGTGGGGATCGCCACGGCGATGGCGATTGTGCCCAATTTGGCGCAGTACTGGCGTGAGGGGGAGTACGATGCGCCACTGCTGCGTCAGGGTAACTGGAAGAACAAGGCCATTGCCGCCAGCGCGCATATGGCGGCGGTGAAATATCAGCTGCAGCGGTTAAGCCGCCACCGCGCGGTGCGGCCGCAGGTCTCACCACTGTGGGCGTTGCTGACGGCGCAACTGACGGCGAAACGGCAGGCTAAACGTTATCGGCGCTGGATGGCGGGCAAGTAATGACAGCCGGTAGCGCGCTACCGGCCCTTCTCGTCACTTTTGAATCAGATAGCGGATCGTCGGCCCATCCTGCTGAATATCCAGCACGGTATAGCCGTGATTTTTAGCATCGTGCGGGATGTTGTTGATTGACTGCGGACAGTCGCTCACCACTTCAAGTATTTCCCCTTTTTTTAGTGCCGGCATTGCTTCAAGCGTGGCCACGGCTGGGTAGGGGCAAGGTTCACCAACCATATCGAGGCGGTAATCAGGAACGATCTCTTTCATGCGGTTTCCTTAATACGGGTCGCCGAAGTGTTTTTCTGGCGAAAGAAGTGTTTTTCCCAGGCGATGACCAACATCAGCGCGGTAAATAGCAGCAGGTAGGTGATAAGCAGGCCGCCGAACGGACCAAAAGTCGTCAGCAGGTTAATCTTATCCCAGTTGGTGGCAAGCGTCGGCGATAAATCATCCCAGAAGTAAGCCAGCAGGGTGGAGCCGATAACGTTGCCTAACCCGACCCACCAATAATGTACCTGGCCTTCAACGGCGCGATACATCCAACCGGTTTCGCAACCACCGGCCAGTACGATGCCGAAACCGAACAGCAGGCCGCCAATTACCGCGTTCGGCCCGGCCCACATGATTTTGGGCTCCATGCCGAGCTGCACATAGCTAAAGATACCGATGGCGCTGGCCGCCATCCCGAAGATGATTGCTTTGGCCATATAGGTGCGCCCGGTCACCCACATATCGCGAAAGGCGGAGGTGAAACAGATTTGCGCTCGCTCGATGAGCAGGCCAAAGGCAACGCCGAACAGCAGGGCCAGGCCCAGTTTAGGCTGATTGGCGGCGGTCAGTAGCCCCCAGCCGATCATAGCGACAAATACCAGCATTCCCAGACGAAAGCGGCGGCGGGCCTGCGCGGGTTTTTGAGTTAACGGTGAGGCCGCGGAGACTTTCTCAATTTTGACCGGAATACGGAAAACAGGCAGCAGCGTAAAGCGCGCGCCGAACCAGGTCCCGATGGCGGTGGCGATGGCGAAGAACCATGCGTGCAGGGAAAACTGCGGGATCCCGGTGAAGAAAGCCGCCAGGTTACAACCCATCGCCAGCCGGGCGCCGAAGCCCGCGATAATGCCGCCGGCCAGCGCCTGGAAAATGCGAATGCGGCTACGCGGCATCCGCAGCTTGACGTTATTCGCCCACAGCGCGGCGGCCAGGCAGCCGCCAAACATGCCAAGGATCATCATACCGTCGATACGCGTTAACGGCGTACCTTCGAGATGGATTAATTGGTAGTAACCCCAGTTTTCGGCCGGGACGCCCATCATCTGCAGCAGCTGGCCGCCCCAGCGGGTAAATTCGCCGGTGACTGCCCAGAATGTACCGGTAATGCCAAAATAGTAAGTAGAAAGAATACCGGCGGCGATCACCGCAGGCGCTGGCGCCCAAAACTTAATTAGCCAGGCTTGTTTGAATTGATGCCATGTCATAGAAATGCCTCTGAACTCAGAAGGTAATTCGCCCCGAAAGGGCTTGAAGAGCCGCGATAATACGCCGCTTAGCTTTCAGAATCACTCGACGAGATCAAAAGCGGGAAGAATGCCTCATGAAAAAGGCCGCCAGTCAGGGCGGCCTTAAATCAACAACGCTGGAATTAATTAAAGCCCAGGCGAATAAGATTCAATGGGCAATACAATTCATGACTACCGTCTAATTCTACGCAGTCACTGCGGCGCAGCTGTTCGCTGTTTTTATTAGCGCCATGAATGGCCTTAATCACTCCCGTCGCGCCGCTGTCGGCCACCATGACCCGGCTGCCAGCGTCAATAGCATTACGGTTACGATCGTAGGTTTTCATCATTTCCTCCTCTGCATTGTCATTCGGACGTGATTGTTTCGCGTTGTTTTAATACTCCTGTGTGGTTAAAAAGTTTTTGAGGTATATCAAAATTATTTTAATTCAGGGCGCAATGATCGCAGAGCGGCAATCAATCCTTGAACCCCTTTCTCAAGCTTCGCCCGCGGGCATCCGGCATTTAGCCTGATGAAACCGTTACCCTCTTCGCCATAGGTATAACCCGGCATGATCGCGACTTTTTGCTCTTCAATCAGCGCTTTTTGCAGCGCGCGATCGTCGATACCGAGTGGACGCAGATCGATCCACGCCAGATAGGTGGCTTGTGGCGGCTGCCAGTTTAGCTGCGGGAAGGCCTGATTCAGCTGCTCGGCGATATAGCGCATGTTTTCCTGCAGATAATCGCGTAACGCATCCAGCCATGGCGCGCCCTGACGATAGGCGGCGATATGCGCGACCAGCGCCGGAACCGACGGAGAAGATAGACCATCGCGGCCTTTTAGCGCTTGCAGATAGCCATCGCGCGAAGCGGTATCGGCGATGAGCCCATAGGCGCCGGTAAATGCCGGGATATTGAAGCTTTTTGAGCCCGACGTGAACAGCGCCCAGGGGCCCTGCGCAACGGCGCACCAGGGGGTATGATGGTGTTCGCCCCAGGTCATATCCATATGAATTTCATCGCTAATAACCCGGACGTTATGCTTCGCGCACAGCTGCGCCATGGTGGTCAGTTCGTCGCGGCTCCAGACTTTGCCCGTCGGATTGTGCGGGCTGCACAGCAGCAAAATGCGGTTGTCGGGATGGGCGAGCGCGGCTTCCAGTTCGTTCATATCGCAGCGCCACTCACCCTCATCAAGCTTAAGTGCGACTGGGGCAATGCGTCGCTGGTTGCCGTCGATAGTTTTGTAAAACGCGTCGTAAGCCGGAGTATGGACCACGATGCCGTCGCCCGGATTGGACCATTGCCGAATCATTTCGGCCACCATGTAGATAACCGACGGGCCGTAAACGATGGCGTCGTGGTCGATGGTGCTATGAAAACGGCTGGCGAACCAGTGGCTGACGGCCCCGAGAAATTCGTCGTTTTTCCAGCGGCTATAGCCAAAAACGCCGTGCGCCAGGCGCTGGCTGACGGCGTCGATAATACAAGGGGCGGTAGCGAAATCCATATCGGAGATAGTGAACGGCAGCAGGTCGGCGGCGCCGAAACGGTCGGCTACGTAATCCCATTGGGTGCACCAGGTCCCGTGGCGGTCCACTGGCGTGGCAAAATCAAACATCTAAATTTCCTTCGCGAATGCCCCCTCCGGGTGAGAGGGGGCGTATGTTTAGGCCTGAACGGTATTCATCAGGGTGGCCATTTCATCTTTTACCGACTGAACCTGTGGGCCGATGACCACCTGCAGGTTGTGATCGTTAAGCTGGACCACGCCGATTGCGCGGTTGGCTTTTAACGCGGCGGTATCGACTTTGCTCATGTCGTTCACCGACAGGCGCAGGCGGGTAATACAATTATCGAGCGTGACGATATTATCAGCACCGCCGAGCGCGGCCAGAATCGCCGGCACGTTATAACCTGATTTGCCAATCGTTCCGGCAACCGCTTTTTCGATGTTGGCCGCCGTTTCTATATCGCGGCCCGGCGTTTTCAGATTGAAGCGGGTGATGGCGAAACGGAAGATACCGTAGTACACCGCGAACCAGATGGCAGCGACAACCGGCACCATATACCACTTGGTCGCCAGACCGTGCAGGATGCCAAACACCACGAAGTCGATAATGTTGCCGTCGGTGTTGCCGATGGTGACGCCAAGTACCGCCATGATAGTGAAACCAAGGCCGGTCAGCAGGGCGTGGATGACGTACAGTACCGGCGCGACGAACAGGAACAGGAATTCCAACGGCTCAGTGGTACCGCCAACCACGCAGGCAATGACGCCGGAAATGAGCAGCCCTTTAATTTTATGACGGTTTTCTGGGCGGGCGCAGTGGTACATCGCCAGCGCCGCGCCGGGCAGGCCGCCGAGGAAGGCGGGCATTTTACCCTGTGACAGGAAGCGGGTCGCGCTTTCAGAGAAGCCGTGCGTCGTCGGGCAACTCAGCTGCGCCTGAAAGATAGTCAGCGCGCCGCTGACGCTGTGGCCGCAAACGTCCAAGGTGCCGCCCGCTTCGGTAAAGCGGATCAGCGCCACCAGAATATGGTGCAGGCCAAACGGCAGCAGCAGGCGTTCTCCGGTACCGAAGATCATCGGGCCAAAATCGCCGGCGCTATTGATAACATGTCCTAGTCCGTTGATACCCATCGCGAACACCGGCCACACCAGCGGAATGACCAGACCGACCAGGCCTAACACCACGGTGGTAATGATCGGCACAAAGCGCGTGCCGCCAAAGAAGGCCAGCGCATCCGGCAGACGGATGTTGTGGAAGCGTTCGTGCAGCATCCAGACGATAATACCGGCGATCACCGCGCCGAGGATCCCGGTGTCGATCGACTGAATACCGATAATATTCTGAATGTTGTTGGCCTTGAGGATCGCCGCGTCGGTCGTCGGCAGGATGCCTTTCGCCGTCAGCCAGAAGTTGACCGCGAGGTTCATGACCGCGTAGCCGACGAAGCCCGCGAATGCGGCGACGCCTTTGTTTTCACGCGCCAGGCCGAGCGGGATAGCGATACAGAACATGACCGGCAGGAAGCTAAAAGCAAATGAGCCGACTTTACTCATCCAGACAAAAATCGCCTGCAGCAGCGGTACGTTCAGCCACGGCAGCAGCGTAATCACATCGTGGCTGCTTAACGAGCTGCCGATCCCCAGCATGATCCCGCAAAACGAGAGCAACGCCACGGGTAACATAAAGGTTTTTCCTAACTGCTGGAAAAACTCCCATAAGGTAATTTTTGGTGCTGTTTTCGCCGTCATACACGAATCCTGGTTCTGAAAAGGGTCGATAGGATGTAACGTAGCGGCAAGATAAAACGTTTTACCATTTTTTAGTGCGATAAAAATCACATAATCAAGCGATAATAAGGTTTATAAAGATAACATACTGATAAAACGTTTTATCGAAAGGCAAAGGGAGTCAGCCAGTCGTTATGGCTATCGCAAAAAAGACAACCATCAATGATGTGGCGCTGGCGGCTGGCGTCTCGGTCAGTACGGTATCGCTGGTGCTCAGCGGTAAAGGGCGCATCTCTTCGGCCACCGGCGAGCGCGTCAATCAGGCCATTGAGCAGCTCGGGTTTGTGCGTAATCGCCAGGCGGCGTCGCTACGCGGCGGGCAAAGCGGGGTAATTGGCCTTATCGTTAGCGATCTGTCGAAGCCGTTTTATGCCGAGCTAACCGCCGGGTTGACCGATGCGCTGGAATCACAGGGTAAAATGGTATTTCTCACCCAGGGCGGGCATCGCGGTGAGAAAATGCTCCAGCGCTTCGAAACCCTGGTCTCACAGGGCGTGGACGGGGTGATTATCGCTGGCGCTATCGACAAGGGCGGCGAACTGCGCGATCGTGCCGCCGAAGTGGGGATGCCGCTGGTTTTTGCCTCCCGCGCCAGCTATCTGGACGATATTGACCTGATCCGCCCGGATAACATGCAGGCGGCGCAAATGGTAACGGAACATCTGATTCGCCGCGGTCATCAGCGCATCGCCTGGCTTGGCGGGCAAAGCGCGTCCTTGACCCGCGCCGAACGGGTGGGCGGTTATTGCGCCACCTTATTGAAGTACGGCCTGCCGTTTCATAGTGAATGGGTTGTCGAGTGTGGCTCCAGTCAGCAGCAGGCGGCGGAAGCCATGATCGCGCTGCTGCGACAAAACCCGACCATCAGCGCGGTACTTTGCTATAACAGCGTCATCGCCACCGGGGCGTGGTTCGGTCTGCTGCGCGCCGGGCGGCAGAGCGGCGAGGGTAGCGTGGAAAGTTATTTTGAGCAACGCATCGCGCTGGCGGCCTTTGCCGAAGTGCCGGAAGCGGCGCTCGATGATGTCCCCTTGACCTGGGTGACCACCCCCGCGCGTGAGATGGGGAACAGCCTGGCGGAGTGTATTTTACGCCGCCTCGAGGAGGGGCAAGGCAGCGCGCGTAATCAGATTATGCCGCCGCGGCTGGTTATCAGAAAGTAGGGGCCGCCATCGATTAAGGTGTTCCCGGGCTACCTGACCGCAGCCCGGGACATTTTTTTACTGCTGCGGTTCGGCGGTGGGGAGCGTCAGGCCGAACATGGCGGCGAAATCAGCCAGCGGCATTTTCTGCCCGTTTAGCGTGACCTGGCCGTCGGCGTACTGCAGGCTGGAGGTGATCGCGTTATCTTCCATTGTGGTCAGACGGAACATCTGCCCCATCGCCGCCAGCCCTTTAACCTGCTGATCGGCAAGTTTTGCCGCATCCTCCGGCTGATAGCCTTCCAGCCCGGCAATCTGCGTCATCAGGGCGGTGGCCATATCCACCGGGATCACCAGCTTGCCGTCCAGCGATTTAACGCTGCGGTCCAGTTCATCGGCGACGGTCTGCGGCGCGGCGGTCGTTTGCGCCGGATCCTGCATCAGCACCGACAGATTCAGGGTGCTTTCGCCTTTGGCGTTTTGCCAGCTCAGCGGAGAAATCGTCAGCGACGGATTACCTTTCAACAGAATTGGCAGCGAGCTAAAGAAGATCTCGGTTAACGCCTGCTGATAAAGCTCCGGATTCTGCGCCAGCTCGGGTTTCGCCATCAGCGCCTGCGCCTGGGCGTTATACTGCTGACTGAATTGATGCCACGCCTGACCGTCGAGATTATCCAGCTTAACGGTGAGTTTGCCGCGGCCCATATCCTGGTTTTGCAGTTTCAGGCTGTTAAGGTTGTAATCAAGCTGGCTATTGATACGCTTGCCGTCATCGGAGAGCGTAGAGCGGCCGTCGATATTCATGCCTTCCAACAGCGCCAGCTCTTTACCTTCAACGCCGATAGCCAGTTTATCAAGGGAAATCTTCTGCTTGCCGATACGTTCCTCAAAGGAGGTCATTTCGGTGGCGCCGTCAGCCTTCAGGTTGCTGAAACTGAGCTGAACTTTCTGGTTGTATTCGTTGACCGCGTTGATCTGCCCGCTGGCCGCTTCGCCGCTCAGGCTAATAGTTTTGCCATCGCGATCGGCATTGAGCTGGAACTGGCCGCCGCTAAAGATAACTTTTTCATTGTCTTTAGCGTAATCCAGCGGGTTAAGGAAGATGGCCGACTGGGTATCGCCGCTGTAGGCAATGCGGGTGTCGATGTTAAACGGCGTTTGTCCTTTAGCAATATCGAACAGCGCTTTGCTGGCATCGTTATTCACGAGGGTGGTGTTGACGGAGGCCATTGCCGGCGCCAGGTTAAATGATTTTAACGAGGCAAGCGGGAAGGGACCATGATCGACCTTTTCGTCAAACACCAGGCTTTGACCGGCGGCCAATAGACTGTGTTCTTTACCGGCCTGCGGCTTCACCACTAATTGCAGATGGCTGCTGAATAACCCGCGCTGGTAGCCTTGATAGCTCAACTCTACGCCAGCTTCCGGCGCGTTGCTCTGCAGTTGGGCATTCGCCTGCTGTACCATTTCTGCAATACGGTTTTCCAGTTGCTTACCGGTAAACCAGGCTCCGCCTGTCCAGACGACTCCGAGCGCGACGATAACTCCCGCGGCGACCAACGTTTTTTTCATAGCATTTGTCCATAAATGAAACCAGGCGGAACATGCCGCCTGGTTGTGTTGTCATGATGGGGGAAGTCTAGCAACTGCGGATTAAAAGTTCAGTAACTTACTTAAGCTTATTGAACACGCGCGCCAGACGACCCTGGCCGCTGACCAGTACCGGTGATTCGTTGCAGGCGATAAACGCCGATTCACCCGGCTGCAGGGTCAGGCGCTGCTCGCCTTTACGTAGCGTCGCTTCGCCTTCCACGCAGAACAAAATCGCGGCGCTCTCTTGCGCCAGAGAGTCCTCATTACTGGACAGCTCGTGCAACGAGAAGGCGAAATCATCGACCGGGATTGGGAAATCCAGCTCGCTGCCGTGTTGTTCCGGCTGAGTCAGCAGCTCAGAGGCAGGTTTAGCGACAAATTTCACGTTCGCCACCAGTTCCGGAATATCGATGTACTTCGGCGTTAGACCGGCGCGCAGCACGTTATCCGAATTGGCCATCACTTCCAGCGCGACGCCCTGCAGGTAGGCGTGCGGGGTCTCGGCGAACAGGAACATCGCTTCGCCAGGGTTCAGTTTCACCACGTTGAGCAGCAGCGGGGAGAAGAGGCCGCTGTCATCCGGGTAGAATTCAGCGATCAAACGAATGGTCTGCCACGGTTCGCCCTGTTGGCGGTCGAGGGCGTTTTGCAGCACGCTGAGCGCATGTGCTTTTTCCTCACCTTTCATATTCAGCAGGCTGGCGAACAGCTGGCTTAAACGCCCGGCATCCGGCTGTTGAATGAATTCGCCAATTGCCGGATGCGCCTCGGCAACCGGCTGCAGCAGCGCGACAATTTCATTAAATTCGCGGAACGCGTTCATGGCGAGGAACGGCGTCAGGGCGAAGACCAGTTCCGGCTTATGGTTGGGATCTTTATAGTTACGCTCGGCGGCATCCAGCGGAATACCCGCGGCGTTCTCTTTGGCAAAGCCAATTTCCGACGCGCGTTTGTTCGGGTGAACCTGGATGGAGAGCGGCTGGGCGGCGCACAGTACCTTGAACAAGAACGGCAGTTCGCCAAAACGCTCTGCGACGTTAGCGCCGAGGAGGGCATTTTTATCGGCCTCAATGACCTCGCGCAGCGACTGCGGCTGGCCGTTGGCGTTTAGGATCCGCGAACTGCTTTTGGGATGTGCGCCCATCCACAATTCCGCCATCGGCAGGTTGTCCGGATTGGCGATACCGTAAAGGTCGGTTAACGCGGTGTGACTTCCCCATGCATAGTTTTGCACTGAGTTAATGAGCTTCTGCATTCTCAATCCCTGTTTCCATATAAAAATGTTGGCTCTATTAAACCAACAAATCGTCGAGAAGCAACTGCTGAAAGAAAAAGTCGTCCTTGTCTCAGTTTTTGTTAAAAAATTGTGTAAGATTGATCGACTCGCTTTTCTACAGGCAAATGGAGTGTCTGCCTGAAACATAATCAGCCAAGCAGTAAGTGAGAGTACAATGTCGAACAAACCGTTTGTTTATCAGGATCCTTTTCCACTTAAAAAGGATGACACCGAGTATTATCTCCTCAGCAGTGATTACGTCTCCGTCGCCGAATTCGCCGGCCAGGAAGTTCTGAAGGTTGAACCTCAGGCGCTAACCTTACTGGCCCAACACGCGTTCCACGATGCCTCCTTTATGCTCCGCCCGGCACACCAGCAGCAGGTCGCGGATATCCTCAACGACCCGGAAGCCAGCGAAAACGACAAATACGTCGCGCTGCAATTCCTGCGTAACTCCGATATCGCCGCCAAAGGCATTCTGCCGACCTGTCAGGACACCGGCACCGCGATCATTATGGGGAAAAAGGGACAGCGCGTATGGACCGGCGGCGGCGATGAAGCCGCGCTGGCGCAGGGCGTGTACAACACCTATATCCAGGACAATCTGCGTTACTCGCAGAACGCGCCGCTGGACATGTATAAAGAGGTCAACACCGGTACCAACCTGCCGGCGCAGATCGATCTTTATGCTACCGATGGCGATGAGTATAAATTCCTCTGTATCGCCAAGGGCGGCGGCTCCGCGAACAAAACGTATCTCTACCAGGAAACGAAAGCGTTAATCACCCCGGCGAAGCTGAAAAACTACCTCGTCGAGAAGATGCGCACTCTCGGTACCGCAGCTTGTCCGCCGTACCATATCGCCTTTGTGATTGGCGGCACCTCTGCGGAAGCCACGCTGAAGACGGTGAAATTGGCCTCGACCAAATACTACGATGGCCTGCCGACCGAAGGTAACGAACATGGCCAGGCGTTCCGCGATGTGCAGCTGGAGCAAGAGCTGCTGCTGGAAGCGCAGAACCTCGGCCTCGGCGCGCAGTTTGGCGGCAAATACTTCGCCCACGATATCCGCGTGGTCCGCCTGCCGCGTCACGGCGCGTCCTGTCCGGTGGGGATGGGGGTCTCCTGTTCTGCCGACCGTAACATCAAAGCTAAAATCAACCGCGACGGCATTTGGCTGGAGAAACTGGAGAGCAACCCAGGGAAATATATCCCTGAACACCTGCGCCAGGCCGGTGAAGGCGAAGCTGTGAAGGTGAACCTCAATCAGCCGATGAGCGAGATCCTGGCGCTGCTGTCGCAGTATCCGGTGTCGACTCGTCTGTCGCTGAGCGGCACAATCATCGTGGCTCGTGATATTGCCCATGCCAAGCTGAAAGAGCTTATTGATAATGGCGAAGCGCTGCCGCAGTATGTCAAAGATCACCCTATCTACTACGCCGGCCCGGCGAAGACGCCGGATGGTTACGCCTCCGGTTCTCTGGGGCCGACGACCGCTGGCCGCATGGACTCGTATGTCGATCTGTTGCAATCGCATGGTGCGAGTAAAATCATGCTGGCCAAGGGTAACCGTAGCCAGCAGGTGACCGATGCCTGCCACAAACACGGCGGTTTCTATCTCGGTAGTATCGGCGGCCCGGCGGCGGTTCTTGCGCAGCAGAGTATCCGCAGCCTTGAGTGCGTGGCTTATCCGGAGCTGGGAATGGAAGCTATCTGGAAAATCGAAGTGGAAGATTTCCCGGCCTTTATCCTCGTTGATGATAAAGGTAACGACTTCTTCCAGCAGATCCAGACATCGCAGTGCTCGCGCTGCGTGAAGTAAACGACACCGCCCTTCGGGGCGGTTTTTGTTTGGGCCGCTTTAGCGGCACGAACGACTAAAACAACTAATAATTCTGGTTAATACTTAATCCTTTAAGCAGGTGAGCTTGTCGCTATGACGCACTTTGAATCCAAGGAGAAAGTAATGACAACGCATCGCAGTGAAAAAGACTCGATGGGCGCCATCGACGTCCCGGCCGATAAACTTTGGGGCGCGCAGACCCAGCGCTCGCTTGAGCATTTCCGTATCTCAACGGAGAAAATGCCTGGTGAACTGATCTACGCGCTGGCGCTGACCAAGCGCGCGGCGGCGAAGGTGAACCAGGACCTGGGCCTGCTGGCGGCGGACAAAGCGGGCGCCATCATCGCCGCCGCGGATGAAGTCCTCGCCGGCAAGCATGCGCAGGAGTTTCCGTTAGCTATCTGGCAAACCGGCTCCGGTACCCAAAGCAACATGAATATGAACGAAGTACTGGCTAACCGTGCGAGCGAGTTGCTTGGCGGCGAGCGCGGCATGGCGCGCAAAATTCACCCCAATGATGACGTCAATAAAAGCCAGAGCTCGAATGATGTTTTTCCTACAGCGATGCACGTCGCGGCGCTAATCGCGCTGCGCGAAAAGCTACTCCCACAGCTACAGGTGCTGCGGGACACGCTACAGGAAAAGTCGCTGGCCTTCGGGGACATTGTTAAAATTGGCCGCACTCACTTGCAGGACGCTACGCCGCTGACGTTAGGGCAGGAGATCTCCGGTTGGGTCGCGATGCTGGAACATAATCTCCGGCATATTGAACACAGCCTGCCGCATCTCGCTGAGCTGGCGCTGGGCGGTACGGCGGTTGGTACCGGCTTGAATACGCACCCGGAATATGCGGTGCGGGTGGCGGCGGAACTGGCATCGCTTAGCGGGCTACCGTTCGTCACCGCGCCCAATAAATTTGAAGCGCTGGCCACCGTGGATGCGCTGGTTCATGCCCACGGCGCGCTGAAAGGGCTGGCGGCTTCGCTGATGAAAATCGCCAACGATGTGCGCTGGCTGGCCTCCGGGCCGCGCTGTGGCATAGGGGAAATCGCCATTCCGGAGAACGAACCGGGATCCTCCATTATGCCCGGCAAAGTCAACCCGACGCAGTGCGAAGCGTTGACCATGTTGTGCTGTCAGGTGATGGGTAACGACGTGGCGGTGAATATCGGCGGCGCGTCAGGCAACTTTGAGCTTAACGTCTATCGGCCAATGGTCATCCACAACTTCCTGCAGTCGGTACGCCTGCTGGCGGACGGTATGGAGAGCTTTAATGAGCACTGCGCGGTGGGCATTGAGCCAAACCGCGAGCGGATCGGCCAGTTGCTTAATGAGTCGCTGATGCTGGTGACCGCGCTCAATACCCATATCGGCTACGATAAAGCGGCGGAGATCGCCAAAAAAGCGCACCATGAAGGGCTGACGCTGAAAGCCGCGGCGCTGTCGCTTGGTTACCTGACGGAAGCCGAATTCGATAGCTGGGTGCGCCCGCAGGATATGGTTGGCAGCCTTGCTACTCGCTAGCCAGCCATAAATGCAGACGCGGGATCAGTAATCGTAACGACTGCGCCTGCGGCTTGTGGCGGTACTGCACGTTATCGGCATCGTAATTCAAAAGTTCGCCGAGATCCGGCACGCTTACCCCATGCGTGCCGGAGATAAGCGCAATTAGCGGGCCGGGGCAGGCGTACTGCACCTGCTTCTGCTCGCCGGCATACCACACTCTGGCAATCGGCTGTACCTTGACCGGGCGTTTGATTTTCAATTTTGCCCGCTGCGGCAGGGCGGCGATATCCTGAAATTCCCTTTCCAGCTTGCTTTGCCACTGTTCGCGGGTCCAGGGCGGCACCGCGCGCGGCGATTGCAGGCTCTTCTCTAGCTGCATTAATACTTCATCGCGGGTCAGATTTTTAATCACATGCTTATTGGCCCAGCCGAAGCGGATGGTGCTGGGGTCGAGCAGCGGCGTCAGGGTACGATAGGCGCTAAGGGTAATCAGGCCGGGCAGATGGCGGTGAACCCATTCGAAACGCGCGGCGGCCGGCAATCCGGAATCGACGGTGACGATTTTCTCAAATGCCGCTTTCAGCGCGTTAATGGCGCTGATTTTCTCCAGCAGCTCCGCCTGCTGTTGCGTATCAACCGCCAGGCAAATCGCCCCGGGGAGGCGTACCGCCGCCTTGCTGCTGCGGTTTTCCGACTGCTGCTGGATAAACAGGTGGCTGTAGTGCCTGAGCGCCATCTCCAGCGCGCTTTGCCCGACGTGCTGGGTGACCTGAATGGTATCCAGCGGCGCGTGCTCCGCCTCTTTACTTACCGCCGGTAATTCGAAAACCCGCGCCGCCAGCAGACGGCAGCGGCTCAGCGACGCTTTGAAGGTTTGTAGTTCGCGCTCAAGCTCACGAAAGGTGTCATTTAAGCGCGCAACGAGGTCGTAGCTAGCCATGATTACCGCCTTAGTTACAACATACTGTTAGAGTATAAACTATACGCAGGCCGTGACGCCTGCGCAAGTTCAGCTAAGCAGAGGTAAAAGCGGGAAGCTGGTGGTAAATGGGCCAGCTGAAAATGAATGCCGCGCCGCCGAGCGAGCTTTCGTCGCAGTGGACTTCACCGGCCATCGCCTGAGCAATACTGTGTACAATCGCCAGCCCCAGGCCGCAGCCGCCGGTGGCGCGATCGCGGCTGGGATCGAGACGGACAAACGGCTCGAATACCCGTTCGCGTTCTTCAAGGGCGATACCCGGGCCATCATCTTCCACTCGCAGCGTCGCCCTTGAACCGGCCAGCGACAGGCCAATCTGAATATGTTGCTGACTGTAGCGCAGGGCATTATTAACCAGGTTATCCAGCACGCGCTCCATTAAACGCATATCCAGCGCGCCGTAGTCGCCCTCCGTAAGCTGGCGCAACGCGACTTCACGCTGCGGATTGACCAGTTGTATATCCTCGACGTGCGCGCGGATCCAGGCCGGGAAATCCGGGGTAGTCAGGTTGAGTTCGTTCTGCGGGCGATCGAGGCGCGCGTAGGTGAGCAGTTCTTCAATCAGCGCTTCTAGTTGCCCGATATCGCGGTTGAGAGCCAGCGACTCGGCCTCGGTCAGATTTTCGCTCATCTCCAGGCGATAGCGCAGGCGCACCAGCGGCGTGCGTAGTTCATGGGCGATACCGTCAATAAGCTGTTTTTTACTGGCTATCAGGGCGTTGATATTATCCGCCATCTGGTTAAAGGCCACGCCGAGTCGCTCGAAGCTCGACATGCTATCGAAATGGATGCGCTCGCTAAAATGGCCTTCGCCGAAGCGCTGTGCGGCGGTTTCGATACGCAACATATCCTGCCAGTGCGGACGCATCCAGATAAACACCGGGAAAGCCAGTGAAATAGCGATAAACGCCATCAGCGCGACGTCCAGCAGGCGCATCTCATGCAAAAAATAGAGATAGGGCACCGGGCCGACCGACAGGACGTAATGGCTGCGCGGGATGCGTTGAATAAAGGTGTACTGATCGTCCAGCGCCACGATATCGCCCGCGCGCAGATGCTGCATCGAGCTTTCCGAGAGCTTGAACTTGCTTAACGGTTCAATGTGCAGATCGAAAGAGAGGTTGAGGTCCAGCTCTTTCAGCGTGTTGCTCCAGTCGCGCGGCGGGATCTCGCGCAGTTCGCTGCGCATCAGATAGAGCGAGCTTTTCATCAGATCGTCCAGCGACTGGCGTCCGGCGCGCTCGGCGGTGAATTTATACACCAGGCCGACCAGCATGGTCATGACCAGGAAGCAGACGAACAGCAAAAGGTAAAACTGCACAAACAGTTTTTTCATTAATCATCACCGGTCATTAACTGGGTTATCTTGCGTCAAAAGATTCTACAGGAGAAGGATCCCGCTCGGCAAAGTTCTCACCGACACGCCAGGCCAAATGACCGATAGCCGTATTGTGCCATTTCCCCGGCCTGTCAGGTGCCAGCCTCTCTGTTAATTTAAGCGCCCCTTAAATGATGGAGAGCGCCAGATGACTCAGCCCGTGTATTTGCATACTGGTAATGATGTTGAGATTTTGAAAACCTTCGATATGGTCCTGAGCCATATGCAGGCGATCGCCGACCCTTATCAGTGGAAGTGGGTGATTACCGGCTGGCACAGCATCCTGCAGAACGCGATGGTGTTGGCGCTGTGTCAGGGCAATGACTTTCAGGTCTACCTGGCCGACGGTAAAGCGTCGACACAAGAAATCTTCCAGCAAATCTGTAACGACGATTTCTCCAACATCAATAAACTGCAGCTGCCGTCCTTCATGGCGCTATACCGTGCGACGAGGGAGAGCAGCGCCTTCACAACCAGCGAAGTCTGTACGGTGGCGGTGGGCAAGCTTCACCAGCTGCGTAACGATTTCATCCATTATCATCCGGGAGGCTGGAGTCTACAGGTCGATGGCTTACCGCAATGGATTCAGGCGAGCGGCGAACTACTGGATCATTTCCTCGCCAGCGGTGAGGTCGTACGCTGGTATGACGAAAACGACGAAATGGCATTCAGAGAGAAATACGCTGAATTTCAAGACCGACTACACGGTGTGATGTCGGTCTATTCCTGACGCGGATTAATTATCCCAGGCGTGCGGGGCAAACAGATAGCCTTTGTTGCGCACCGTCTTGATGCGGTAGGGCTCGGTGGCGTTGTCGAGCAGCTTTTTACGCAGGCGTGAAATCGCGACATCGACGCTGCGATCCATGCCGTCGTAGCTGACGCCGCGGAGATTTTTCAACAGCGCATCGCGATCCATAATCTGCCCGGCATGGGTCGCCAGTTCCCACAGCAGGTCGAAATCGGCGGTGGATAAAGCCACGTTGTCGCCGCCGAGCAATACCTGACGGTTAACCGGGTCGATCGACAGCGAACCAAAAACAATGGCTTTATGCGGCGTCAGGGTTGCGGGAGCTGGCATCGACGGCGAAGCCACGTGCTGGCGCAGATGCAAACGCAAGCGGGCCAGCAGCACCGCAGGTGGGGTGGTTTTGAGGATGTAATCACTGGCGCCCATCTCCAACGACAGAATATGGTTCATATCGCTATCGAGCGAGGTCAGCAACACGATCGGACCCTGCCACTGGCTGCGCAGGTCGCGGCACAGCGTCATCCCGTCTTTGCCAGGCAGCATGATATCCAGCAGTACCAGATCGGGTTGTTCACGAGCAATAACCTCTTCGGCCCGGTCGCCGCGCGGCTCAACAACCACGTCCATATCATGTTTTCCCAGATAGGCGGCGATAAGCGCGCCAACTTCGGGCTCATCCTCAACAAAAACGATCTTATTCATATCTTACGCGTATAAATTAAAAAGCTAACATACACCGCCCGCAAATTGCCTGCCATTAATCTTTCATAAACAAATGTTCTTCCGTTATGCTGGTGGAAATTGTTGTTCAAATGTTAAGGCATAAAATGGGGCTGTTGATTAAAGCGCTGCTGGGAGCGCTGGTGGTGGTACTGATAGGCGTACTGTCAAAAACCAAAAATTACTATATTGCCGGCTTAATTCCGTTATTTCCGACCTTCGCGCTGATTGCCCACTATATCGTCGCCAGCGAGCGCGGCATTGAAGCGCTACGCACGACTATTGTCTTCGGTATGTGGTCAATCATACCGTATTTTATCTACTTACTTTCGTTATGGTACTTCACTGGCGTAATGCGCCTGCCTTACGCGCTGGCAGGCGCGGTGATCTGCTGGAGTCTGGCGGCCTGGCTGCTCATCCTCGGCTGGAGCCGTTTCCACTAGCGCAGCGGTCGGCCGCCGTCGACAGCGAAAGAGCGGCCAGTGACGTAGCAACTGGTGAACAGATAATCGATGAGGTCGATAATCTCTTTTTCACCCGGCGCGATTTTCATCAGCGATTTATCCAGCGCCTGTTTACGATATTCAGCGTCATCATGCTCGTTGAACATAATCAGCGATGGCGCGATGGCGTTGACCTTTACTTCCGGGGCCAGCTTACGGGCGAAAGAGCGGGTCATATTATCAAGCGCCGCTTTACTGGCGGCATAGGCGATATGCTTATCGCTGCCGCGTTCCACCACGTAGTCGGTAATGTGAATAATATCGCTGGCGGCATGACCAAAACCACGCAGCAGGCTCTCCAGCGCATGGTTAAGCAGATAGGGCGCGTGGACGTGAATCTGCATCATCCGCGATATCACCGTGGATAACGGCACACCGGGTTTTTCCGCCATCCAATCACTGGCGTTATGAATAATCGCGCGCAGGCCGTTTGTCTGCGCTTTCACCGCTTCCGCGAAGGTAAGAATACCGTCGTCGCTGCTGAAATCAGCCTGCAGACACACCGCGCCGGCTTCGCGCAGGGTGTCAATCGAAGGATAATGCTGGCGATAGCTGACGATCACCGGTTGCTGCTGGTTTAAAAAATGGTGTGCCAGAGCGAGGCCGATACGGCGGCCTGCTCCCGTGATCAGGACCGGACGAGGCTGTGCTTCAGCCATGGGTATCTCCTTTCAAGTTCAGCGGTAGGGCAACCGCTTACCCCACCAGCATCCACGTTGCCGGAACGGCGGCAACCAGCAAAAAACCAATTAATGCCATTTCACGGCGTTTGAGCATGCGATCGTGCTGGTGAGTACGCCGGGCGTACAGGAAAACCAGAAGACCCGGAGCGTAAAGTACCACCGACAATAGCAAATGCACAGGACCGGACGCATACAATAACCATAAGCCATAAACGCACGCGCCGACACCCACGGCTTTGTGTAAAGGACGCACGGCAATCTTAAGCAGGAAAGCGCCGACGAGGAAATAGGGCACCAGAATCATTTCTGAGGCGATGGTTAGCAGGGTACCGTAGTCAGATCCGGTAAGCCAAATCAGCACCAGACAAATCTGCACGCTGATGTTGGTCAACCACAGCGAGGAAGAGGGCGCATTATTCTTATTGGTTTTGGCAAACAGGCGCGGGAACGCTTTGTGCGTCGCCGCCAGATACGGCACTTCGGCGGCCATAATGGTCCAGCTTAAATAGGCGCCGCAGACGGAGATAATTAATCCCGCGGCGATCACTACCTCGCCCCATGACCCCATCATCTTGACCATCAGGCCAGCCATCGACGGGTTGCGCATTTCAGCCAGTTCTGGGCGGGCGACAACGCCCAGCGACAGCAGGGTGACCAGCAGATAAACCGCCAGCGCCGAGACCACCGCCAGTAGCGTCGCACGACCAACGTCGCGCTTATGACGGGCGCGGGCGGAAACCACGACCGCCCCCTCCACGCCGATAAATACCCACAGGGTGATCAGCATGGTGTTTTTCACCTGTTCCCATACCGGTACGCCGAGAGCGATACCGCTGAAATCGAGGCGGAAAGTATCGAGTCGGAACGCGATAGCGGCCAGCGCTACGAAAGCGCCGAGCGGCAACAGTTTAGCCAGCGTCGCCACCAGGTTAATGCCTGCCGCGGTCTGGACCCCACGCAGCACCAGAAAATGCACCACCCATAACAGCACGGACGCGCCGACGATCGCCTGCCAGGTGTTACCGTCACCAAAAATACGCATCTCCGGCGTATCGGTGAAGAAACTCAGGGCCGAGAAGACGATTACCAGGTAGGAGACATTGGCAATCACCGCGCACAGCCAGTAACCCCAGGCGGAACAGAAACCGATCAGTTCGCCAAAACCTTCGCGAGCATAGGTAAAGATACCGCCGTCCAGTTCCGGACGGATTCGGGTCAGCAATAGCATGGCGAAAGCGAGGAATAAAATCCCGACGCCGGTGATGGCCCAGCCGATAAGCAGAGCGGAGGGGCTGGCAACGGCAGCCATGTTTTGCGGCAAACTGAAAACGCCCGCGCCCAGCATGGAGCTGAGTACCAGTGCGGTCAGGGCGCTAAGGCCCAGTTTCTTTTCCATTGTATTCCCGAGGTGGCAACAGTGAATCAAGAATATTTATTTGGCGAAATCGCATAAAAATGGAGGATTACGCTAAGGCGCGGGATTTTACGGAGTGTCTTGTACGCATGCAATGGCGGCGGGCGAAAAAATGCAAAAAGGCGACGTGATGTCGCCTTTTTGAGCAGCTGAAACCGATTACTTATACAGGTCGGCGCTGATGGTGATATTACCGCCACGTTCCTGCCACTGGCGGGTGATGTGGTAATATTTCGCCCCTTTCTTGGCCGCGCGTTTCGCGGTCTGATAGGAGATTTCCGTCATGTTGCCATAGTTACCGGTGAATTTGATGCTATCAAACGGCACCATCTGCGCGGCGGTGATTTTGTTCACCTCTTCAACTTTCGTGCCGTCCGGCAGGGTGACAGTGTAACGTCCGCCTTTCGACGATTGGGTTTCGTAGAACAGACCTACGCCGGTACCGGCGCCGACCGCGGCGGAGGAGGCCACGCCTGGGATTTCGACGTTTTTAGCCGCTTCGCCGCCTTTCGCCAGAGCGGCGCGACCGGCTTCAGAATCAGCAGGAATCGCATCCGGGCTCTGCAGTACGCGCTTCTGCGCATCCTTTTTATAAATATAAGCGGTGATGCGCTGGTTGCCGCCCTGGTTGGCGTCAACCTGGCGGACGATGAAGAAGGCATACGCGCCTTTAGCTTTTGCCGCTTTGGCGATGGCGTCGTTGACTTCCGGCTGGCTACGATAGAAGCCCTGCACGGTCACTGTGTCATATGGCATCAGCGCGACGGCCTGATCTTTCGGCAGTTCCATCACGCCGTTAATAATACGGTTTTTCGGGGTATCCGCCTGCGGGGCGTTTTCTTTATAAAAATCCGCCGTTACGCGCCAGTTGCCGCCGTTGCCGAAATCTGAGGTGTCGACAACATAAAAGGAAGCTGCGCCATCTTTATCCGCCTTACGGGAAACCGCCTGTACGGCATCGCCAATCGCGTTAAAACGGCCAGTGACGACGACGCGGTCATAGGGCTTCAGCGCTGCCGCTTGCTCCGGAGTCAGCTCGGTCGCTGCATGGGCAGACAACGCGGTGGTAGCCAGAAGAGCAGACGCCAGGAGTGTGTTCTTAAGCTTCATAAAAATAATCCTTTGCCTTGCGCAAACCATGTACTGGTATTGTTGTTGACTGAAAACAGGTGATTATTGCATTTAAACAACGTAACTGTCTGCGTCATTTTTCACTTCCCGCCCGAATCGTTCGTTACAAAAATATAACAAATACAGATATGTTGAAAAAACAGCCCCTTGAACAGCAAAATCGATAATCAATATCACTTTTATAAGTTAACGTAATGTTAATGCAATGATACTGGCGGTAATAAATGGCGAATTAATCCCAAAGGTAAGCGAATTATCAGGTTCTGGCATAAAATTAAGGCAAATATTGCTGCCTGACGCAGTCAGGACTAATTTTTCTCAATAAAATCAAAAATTCTGTTTTAACGATGTAGATCACAATCGGTATTTTCAGTAGGTTATAAAAAGTTTGTTACTGTTTCATTTTCCAGATGAATACCTGAGCGGCGTTTTTGCGCCGCCGCTGGCGCATTTGTGAAAAAAATAAACCATCATCAAAAACCGATGGAAGGGAAAACTATGCGAATTGGGATACCAAAAGAGAGCTTAGCTCAGGAAACCCGGGCCGCTGCGACGCCGAAGACGGTCGAGCAGCTGCTTAAGCTCGGGTTTAGCGTGGCGGTCGAGAGCGGAGCCGGGAAACTGGCGAGCTTCGACGATGAAGCCTTCGAACAGGCGGGCGCGGAAATCGTCAGCGCGGATAACGTCTGGCACTCCGACGTCATCCTCAAGGTTAATGCGCCGAGCGATGCGGAAATTGCGAAGCTCAACCCGGGCACTACGCTGGTGAGTTTCATCTGGCCGGCGCAGAATCCGGATCTCATGGAAAAGCTGGCCGCTCGCGGTATCAACGTGATGGCGATGGACTCGGTGCCGCGTATTTCCCGCGCCCAGTCGTTAGATGCGCTGAGTTCGATGGCCAACATCGCTGGTTATCGCGCGATTGTCGAAGCGGCGCACGAATTCGGTCGTTTCTTTACCGGGCAGATCACAGCGGCAGGTAAAGTACCGCCGGCGAAGGTGATGGTAATCGGCGCAGGCGTTGCCGGCCTGGCGGCGATTGGCGCGGCGAACAGCCTCGGCGCAATCGTCCGCGCCTTCGATACCCGTCCGGAAGTGAAAGAACAGGTGCAGAGTATGGGCGCCGAGTTCCTTGAACTGGACTTTAAAGAAGAAGCGGGCAGCGGCGACGGTTATGCCAAAGTCATGTCTGAAGCCTTTATCAAAGCCGAAATGGCGCTGTTCGCCGCACAGGCTAAAGATGTCGATATCATTGTCACCACCGCGCTGATCCCGGGTAAACCGGCGCCGAAGCTGATTACCCGCGAAATGGTTGACTCCATGAAGTCGGGCAGCGTAGTCGTCGACCTGGCGTCGCAAAACGGCGGCAACTGTGAATACACCGTGCCGGGCGAAGTCGTGACCACCGCTAATGGCGTGAAAATTATCGGTTATACCGACCTGCCGGGTCGTCTGCCGACGCAATCTTCTCAGCTCTACGGCACTAACCTGGTAAACCTGCTGAAGCTGCTGTGCAAGGATAAAGACGGGAATATCACCATCGATTTCGACGATGTGGTGGTACGTGGCGTTACCGTGGTCCGCGAGGGCGAAATTACCTGGCCGGCGCCGCCGATTCAGGTATCCGCGCAGCCTCAGGCGGCGACGAAAACCGTCGAAGCGCCAAAAGAGGAGGCCAAACCAGGTTCGCCGTGGCGTAAATACGCGCTGATGGCGCTGGCGATTATCCTCTTTGGCTGGCTGGCGAACGTCGCGCCGAAAGAGTTTCTTGGTCACTTTACCGTCTTCGCGCTCTCCTGCGTAGTCGGCTACTACGTGGTGTGGAACGTGTCGCACGCGCTGCACACGCCGCTCATGTCGGTAACCAACGCCATTTCAGGGATTATTGTCGTTGGGGCATTGCTGCAGATAGGGCACGGCGGCTGGGTCAGCTTCTTGAGCTTTATCGCGGTGCTGATCGCCAGCATTAATATTTTTGGTGGTTTCACCGTCACTCAGCGCATGCTGAAAATGTTCCGCAAAAACTAAGGGGTAGCACATGTCTGGAGGATTAGTTACAGCTGCATACATTGTTGCCGCTATTCTGTTTATCTTTAGCCTTGCGGGGCTGTCAAAGCACGAAACGTCGAAGCAGGGCAACCTGTACGGCATCGCCGGGATGGCGATTGCGCTGATTGCCACCATCTTTGGGCCGGACAGCGGTAATGTCGGTTGGATAATCGTGGCGATGGTTATCGGCGGGGCGATTGGTATCCGCCTGGCGAAGAAAGTCGAAATGACCGAGATGCCGGAGCTGGTGGCGGTGCTGCATAGCTTCGTTGGTCTGGCGGCGGTGCTGGTTGGCTTCAACAGCTATCTCGACCACGGACCGGGCCTCGATCAGGTGCTGGCGAATATTCACCTGACCGAAGTGTTCCTCGGCATCTTTATCGGCGCCGTGACCTTCACCGGCTCGATCGTTGCCTTTGGTAAGCTGCGCGGCAAAATTTCGTCAAAACCGCTGATGCTGCCGAATCGCCATAAGCTGAACCTGGCGGCGCTGGTTATCTCCTTCCTGCTGCTGGTGGCCTTCGTGCGTACCGACAGCACCGGAACGCAGGTACTGTGCCTGCTGGTGATGACCATTATCGCCCTCGCGTTCGGCTGGCACCTGGTGGCGTCTATCGGCGGCGCGGATATGCCGGTCGTGGTATCGATGCTGAACTCGTACTCCGGTTGGGCGGCGGCGGCGGCGGGCTTTATGCTCAGCAACGACCTGCTGATCGTGACCGGCGCGCTGGTGGGTTCTTCCGGTGCGATCCTCTCCTACATTATGTGTAAGGCGATGAACCGTTCGTTTATCAGCGTTATCGCCGGCGGTTTCGGCACCGATGGCGGCAGTTCCAGCGGCGATGAAGAAGTCGGTGAGCATCGTGAAATCAGCGCTGAAGAAACGGCGGAAATGCTGAAAAACTCGCATTCCGTGATCATCACCCCGGGCTACGGTATGGCGGTGGCGCAGGCGCAGTATCCGGTCGCGGAAATCACTGAGAAGCTGCGTGCGCGCGGTATCAAGGTGCGCTTCGGGATCCACCCGGTCGCCGGGCGACTGCCGGGGCACATGAACGTGCTGCTGGCGGAAGCGAAGGTTCCGTATGACGTGGTGCTGGAAATGGACGAAATCAACGATGATTTCGCCGATACCGATACCGTACTGGTGATCGGCGCGAACGACACCGTCAACCCAGCGGCGCAGGACGATCCGAAGAGCCCGATCGCCGGTATGCCGGTGCTGGAAGTGTGGAAGGCGCAGAACGTGGTGGTCTTCAAACGTTCGATGAACACCGGCTATGCTGGCGTGCAGAATCCGCTGTTCTTCAAAGAGAACACCCACATGCTGTTTGGCGACGCTAAAGCCAGCGTGGATGCCATTCTGAAAGCGCTGTAATAGCGCAACGCTCTAAGCCGTCTCTGTTGAGACGGCTTTTTTATATAGACAGCGAAACCATGATTTGCTCATAAAGTGAACGGCGATGGGTGTTATACTATGCCTGTTTTTTCACCACACTGAGGATATTATGGATACCGAGTTAACCCCCACGCAGATGGCCATCGAGTACCTGCGCCGCGACACTTCCGTTATGACCCCCGCGCAGTACCTGAAGAAGCTCAAACTCCTCGAGCTCGAGTTTGCCGATCTGATGTCGCTTTCATCGATGGAGCTGAAAGAAGAGATCGACCTGGCCTGGCGTTTAGGTATCCACTAACGCATTCTGTAAGTTTATTAAATTAGCGTTGATATCCCGGGCCGTAAGGCCCTTTTTCTTTTTTGCGGGCGCGGCAAAAAAATCCCCCGGCGGGCGGGGGACGTTAGATAATATTTCAAACCTGATGAGACGCTGTTAGTCGTCGTCTTCATCGTCCAGTTCAACTGGAGTTTGATAAGCTTCAGGTTTCAGTACCAGCAGGTCGCAGCGCAGGTGGTCGATAACCTGTTCCGCGGTATTGCCGAGAAACGCGGCAGAGATGCCGGTGCGGCCAACGGTGCCCAGCACCACAATCCCGGCCTGCAGGTGTTCAGCTAAATCAGGGATAACCTCTTCAGGCAGCCCTTTCTCTACGTGGGTGCGGCTTTCATCAATGCTGAATTTCTGGCGCAGCGCTTTCATTGCCAGTAGATGCTGGCCGCGAATCGCATCGTTATAGATGCTCGGGTCAAAATCAGGTAATTCAATGGCGATGTTGATAGGCGTCACCGGATAGGCGCCAACCAGATGTACTTCGGTATGGTTAACCTGATCGGCGAGGGCGATGGTCTCCCGCACCAGTTTTTCATTGAGGGCGTTGTGATAGTTCTCTTCACTGGCCAGATTAACCGCCACCAGCGCTTTACCGCCTTCCGGCCAGGGCTGATCTTTAACCATCCACACCGGACATGGACATTTGCGCAGCAGGTGCCAGTCGGTCGGGGTGAAGATGACTGCTTCGAGTTTGTCGTGCTGATGGGCCATTTTCAGCAGCAGGTCGTGTTTATCGCTGATGATTTCCTGAATGATGGCTTCAAAGGGGCGGTTGTGCCATACCACTTTGATATCGATTGGCACCCCGGATTCAATATAAAACTTGGCCTGTTCACGGATCCAGGCGCTGCGTTGGCTAATCACGCCCTGGCGCATCGCCGTCCGCTCGTCGGGCGACAGCAGGGTGGTCATTTCGTAGGAAAAATCATAGATCGGCAAAAAGGCTTTGATGCGTCCACCAATCCGTTGGTGCAGATACACCGCGCGCCGTAATGCAGGCTGGTCGTCCTGGTTAGGGTCGATTACTACCAGCATGTTCTGATACTTCGCCATACAGGGTCTCCTTACAGCTGTAGCTACAGTCAGTATTTAAAAAGATAACCTATATGGATGAATTGAAACAGGGGATGACCCTGGCCAGATCAACAAATTAGAAAAAAATGTCGATCCGGCACAAGGTAGAAGAAAGTCTAGCGGAGATAAATCAGGCGACGTTGCGCGCCTGGCCTGCCAGTTGCGCCAGCAGATCGCTGTTTTCGATGGTGATATATTTCCCTTTCACCGCCAGCATACCGCTTTTCTGGAAACGACCGAGCAGACGGCTGATGGTTTCTACCGTCAGGCCCAGATAGTTGCCGATGTCGCCACGCGTCATGGTCAGGCGAAACTCACGTGGTGAGAAGCCGCGCTGCGCGAAACGGCGGGACAGGTTGTAGATAAACGCCGCCAACCGTTCTTCTGCGTTCTTTTTGGAAAGCAACAGGATCATGTCCTGATCGCCTTTGATCTCGCCGCTCATCAGGCGCATCATCTGCTGACGCAGGTTCGGCATTTTACCGGAAAGATCATCCAGCGTTTCGAACGGAATTTCGCATACCATCGAGGTTTCCAGCGCCTGCGCAAAGCTTGGGTGCAGGGCGGTGCCAATGGCGTCAAAACCGACCAAATCACCCGCCAGATGGAAGCCAGTAATCTGCTCATCGCCTTGTTCGGTGATGGTGTAGCTTTTGATGGTCCCTGAACGGATAGCGTACAGCGACTTCAGCTCATCACCCGCTTTGAACAGGGTTTGCCCTTTCTGAATAGGCTTCTTGCGCTCGATGATATTATCAAGCTGATCCAGCTCATGTTCGTTCAAAGTAAAGGGGATGCAGAGCTGGCTAATGCTGCAATCCTGACAATGGATTGCACAACCACCAGACTGAATGCGTCGTATAATTCGCTTTTCCGGGATCATATGTCTGCTCAAGCTTTAATTGATATTGGTCAATTTTAACATCTTTTTGAGGAGCAAGTAAGTCTCGAAACCCGGAAAGACGTAATATTAGAAGGGTAAATATATCACTCGCCATATCTCTTTGATAATAAGAAAATTATTAGGCGATTAATTATTGTAAAGTTACCTGTAATTTCCAAAAAAGGCATTATCTGTCAAAGCAGCAAATAGCCCTCATGGCGCAATAACCACTCTTTTCGCTGTACGCCCCCGGCGTAGCCAGTCATGGTGCCGTTACGGCCAATCACGCGATGGCAGGGAACCACGATGCTGACCGGATTGGAACCATTTGCCGCACCGACCGCGCGTGCTGCGCCTGGACGGCCAAGAACCTCGGCTAACTGACCGTAGTGCATGACTTGTCCGCAGGGAATCGTACGCAGCGCTTGCCACACCTGGCGTTGAAACGGCGTACCGCCGGTTGCGGTCGGCAGGGTATCGATAATCGCAAGATCGCCGTCGAAGTATTGCTGCAGCTTCGCGCTCAGCCCGCCCGGATCGCGCGCATCAACGCGATTAAAACCCTCGTGACGGTAGTGGATGTCCAGCAGTTGCTCCATACGATCACGGTGCTGATCCCATTCCACGGCGCGCAGGTTAAATTGTTCATCGCAAATGACCCACAACGGCCCCAGCGGGGTGTCGATTTTATCTTGCAGCAGCGTCAGCATCGGTCTTCCTTCTACGAGGTTATTTCGCCAAGGGCACACCATATCATGACGTGCGGCCTGCAAACTATACCTCCGAAAGGTCAGCAAATATTGAAACCTGTACTATTAATTTATAAATACGAATCGCAGTCATTTAAATTCAGTCATTCCATTGCCCGATCGCAAATTGCAGGAATAAAGGAAGGGGTGAAGTAATGTTTATTTTTGCATTAACTACCAGGCGCGCCGTGAAGGGCATTTTGCTACCTTTGTCTGGCGGCGAATTTCCCTGTGCGGAGAAGCGTTCAGTTCAAATTCCTATGCAGTTTGTCATACGCACGCGGATTAGTGTGAACTGGCTAATCCACCGGGAGGCACCCGGCGCCGCAGATAAATATACAGGCATTCCTTGAGTCAATTATTTTTCCAGCGCTTTGGCGCTGGTTTTTTTTAACCAACAGAAAGGTGGCGATATGCAATACATATTAACGGGAGTTGTTGTGTTGATTATCAGTGGGTTAGCTATCAATTTGCTGTCGGTGGTCATCGAAAGCCTGTATAAAACGTTCCTGCATCGCAGCACATCGCGTTAACGCCCGCAGGCCCTCCCTGGCCTGTCGCTGCGTTAGGGTAAGCGTGGATAAATACCTGGGCCAATCGGTAGCCCTACCAGGTACCAGCCCACCAGCAGCAGTAGCCAGACGGCTAAGAAAATGAGTGGGTAGGGTAATACCAGCGAATAGTAGGTGCCCAGTTTGGCATCGGGCCGGTAGCGCTGTAAAAAGCCGAGAAACAGCGGCACAAACGGCGATACCGGCGCGAGCGGCAGCACGGAAGAGTCAGCGATTCGGAACAGGATCTGCGCAAACGCCGGGTGAAAGCCCAGCAGCATGAACATTGGTACAAAAATGGGCGCCAGAATCGACCAGATAGCCGAACCGCTGGCGATAAACATACACAAAAACGCCGACAGCAGCGCCAGGCCGACAAACGCCGGCACGCCATTCATTCCCGCGCTTTCCAGCACATCGGTTAGACCAACGGCCATGAATTTACCCATATTGCTCCAGTTAAACATGGCGACAAACTGGGCTAGTGGGAAGACCATCACGATAAATCCGGCCATCTCCTTCATCGGCTCGATCATTAACTGCGGCAGGTCAGCCTGACGGCGAATTTTGCCGGTAGCGATGCCGTAAGCCAAAGACACGACAAAAAAGAAAAAGATAATCAGCGGCACAATCCCTTTAATAAAGGGCGAGGGCATCACGGTATGTTTGATGGGATCGCGCAGGATGCCGTTTTCCGGCACCACCATCAGCGCGATAACCGCCACAAACAGCAGCGCCGCGATACCGGCAATACGCAGCCCGAACCGCTGTTCCGCCGTCAGCGTCTGCAGCGTTTCATCACTCTGGCCTTGCCACTTTCCTAACCGCGGCTCAACCAGTTTATCGGTGATTAATCCGCCGACCAGCGTCAGAACGATGACTGAGGTGGCCATGAAATACCAGTTGTCGATAACGCTAACATGCAGCGAGGCATCAAGCGTTTTCGCCGCTTCGGTACTGATACCAGAGAGCAACACGTCGGTGGTGACAATAAGTAAATTTGCTGTAAACCCGCAGCCCACGCCGGCGATTGCCGCCAGCAAACCGGCTACCGGATGGCGGCCGACGGCGAGAAACATTAACGCCCCCAGCGGCGGCATAATGACCAGCGCCGCATCGGAAGAGATGTGGCTGAAGAAGGCGATAAATAACACCATGTAACTGGCGTAACGCGCGCTAACGTGCGATGACATCTTGACCATCAGCGACGGCAGCAGGCCGACCCGTTCGGCAAAACCAGCGCCGAGCACCAGCGCCAGAATCGCCCCCAGCGGCGCGAAGCCGCTAAAGTTTTTAATCACGTTTGGCAGAAACCAGTGCAGCCCTTCAACGCTGAGCAGATTCTTTACCACCACTCGCGAACCGTCGGTAGGGTTCTGCACGCCGACGTTTAGCGCCGACAAAATGGCGGTGGCGGCCATCAGCGCGACGATCAGATAGATAAACAGCAAAAATGGATGCGGAACCTTATTACCTATTTTTTCAACCCAGCCATACAGCTTACCGGTGGGGGAATGCGACGGTATGGATGACATACTCATGGGCGTTCCTCAGTTGTCGTTGTTGTGTTGGTTGCGGCATGCCTCATGGGTTGTCAGCTGTTGTTTTTATTGGCGATTGCCATGCGCTGTACGCTATTCCAGAGGCTAGTTTTTCTTATTTTAAAATTGATGGTACGACGTCACGCGGGATCGGGCACTGATATGGGCTAACCGCCAGTACCTGAGCCAGTTCCTGCTGGCTTGCTTCAAGCAACGGCCTGTCGCTGAACAAACGAATCGCCGTCGCTCCCAGTATCTTACCCGCCAGCAGCATCCCTTTATGGGCAATGGACGTTCTTCCCTGGCTCACCAGTTGCCAGCTATGCAGCGGCGTACCGATGGCGAAGCAGGGGCTAAAACACTGGGCCACCGGCGCTTTCCAGCTCACGTCGCCGACGTCGGTAGAGCCGGCCAGCACGTTTTCCGTCGCCGCCCACGGCGCGACTTCATCAATCAACACCGTGTCGTGATGGCGGCGGGCAAACGCTTTTCCTTCTTCACCGCTGGTGCCGGCAATATTCTTCAGGCTGTTATTTATATCGTTCACGCCGAGCGTGGCGCGAATATCCGCCGCGAAAGCGCGCTCTTCGTCACTCCATTGCGGCGTACCGTAATGACATACGGCCTGATACATTGCCGCTTCCAGCGTGCGATTGGGGAGATAGCTGGAACAGGCTTTTTCAAAACGACAGCTGACGCTGGTTTCGGTCATCAGCGCGGCGCCCTGGGCGATTTTCTCAATGCGGGCGAAGATTTGCTGCACGTCGGCCATTTCCGGAGCGCGAATTAAATACAGCACTTCAGCCTGCGCCTGCACCACGTTGGGCGACACGCCGCCGGTATCGGTAATGGCGTAGTGCACACGCGCCTTCTCGATAATATGCTCATTGAGGAAGTTACTGCCGGTGGTCATCAGCGTGACGGCGTCCAACGCGCTACGCCCCAGATGCGGTGAGTTTGCCGCGTGGGCGGCAGTTCCGGTAAAGCGCCACGCCGCCTGAATATTGGCCAGCGTGCTGGTGCTGAACATCCCGGCCCAGGCTTCCGGATGCCAGGTAAGGGCGGCGTCGATATCATCGAATAGTCCCTCGCGCACCATAAAGGTTTTACCAGAGCCGCCTTCTTCGCCCGGGCAACCATAAAAGCGCAGGGTGCCCGAGCCGCCTTGCTGCTGCAGCCACTGTTTCGCAGCGACAGCGGCGGCGAACGCGGCGGTGCCGAGTAGATTATGCCCACAGCCGTGGCCGTTTTCCCCCGGCGTCGCGGATGTTGGTTCAGCACTGTGCGCCTGTTGGCTGAGACCTGCCAGCGCATCAAACTCGCCGAGCAGGGCGATAACCGGTTTACCCTCGCCAAAGCTGGCGATAAACGCATTGGGGATTCCACCAGCGTGACGGCTTAGCTGAAAGCCTTCCGCTTCCAGCGCGTCGGCCAACCGCGCGGCGGACCAGAATTCCTGGAAGCGGGTTTCCGGATGATCCCAGATATCATCGGCAATAGCGCAAAAATCGTCGCGTCGCGATTCAATGATGTCATCAACAAATTGATAGATCTTTTCCATCACACACCTCGCTGCCAGGGAAAGTTGAGCGCGATGCGCGCCAGCGTCTCGACCGCGATGGTCATCACGCCTTCGTCGAAATCAAATTTCTCATTGTGATGTCCGGCGCTCAGTTCAGTACCGAAAATCATGTATGAAGCCAGTCCGCCGCGCTCCTGTACGCGCGCCATCATCAAAGTGGCATCTTCGGATCCCGCCGGCGCGGCAATATGATCCACCGCCTCTACCACCCCCGGCACCTGTGCTGCCTGCTCACGCAGGTATTGCACCCACGCCGGAGAGGGGGCGCTGGAGGTCGCCGCGCCCATGAGCCGTAGTTCATAGCGGGCTTCATACATCGCTGCGGCGCCGGCAATCACGTTTTGCGCCCGCTCAAACACATACTGGTTGATAGCTTCCGTCTCGCCGCGGGTTTCCACTTTTATCAGCGCGGAAGAAGGGACCACGTTGCGCCCGGTGCCGGCCTGCATAACGCCGACGTTAACCCGCGAGGCGCCGGCGCTGTGCGGCGCGATGGCGTGCAGGGCGAGGGCGGCCTGCGCGGCGGCCAGTAGCGCGTTGCGCCCATCTTCCGGTTTGCCGCCGGCGTGTGCCGCGACGCCCTCGAATTGCACGTCGAATTTGGTGGTCGCCATAAAGTTGTCACCGCCGCAGACCACGGTGCCACTGGGAACGCCGGTGCCGATATGAATGGCGGTGAAGTAGTCCACGTTATCGAGCACGCCTGCCGCCACCATCGCGCGCGCGCCGCGGGTGCCTTCTTCGGCAGGCTGGAAAATCAGCTTGATGATCCCGTTGAGCCGATCGGCATACTGCTGTAGCACATGCGCTAAACCCAGCCCGATGGCGGTATGGCCGTCATGGCCGCAGGCGTGCATCATCCCGGCGTTGCAGGAGGCGAAACCCGCGCGATGCGGGCGATGGCAATCGTCGTGTTGTTCGTTAAGATCGAGCGCGTCCATATCGACGCGAAACGCCAGCGTCGGGCCGGGGCGGCCGGTGTCCAGGGTGGCGACGACGCCGGCGAATCCGCCTTCAAAAGCTGGTAGCCAACGTTCCGGCGCTCCCTGTTCGCGGGCGCGCTGGAATGCCTGCTCCAGGGTGGCATCGTCGGGCAGCCCCATCCGGCTGTCGGCATCAATTACGTCGCGCCCCAGCGCCAGTTGATAACCGAGGCCGTCTAAGATCCCGGCAACCTTGCTGGCGGTACGAAATTCCAGCCAGCCGGACTCCGCGTGCAGGTGAAAATCACGACGCCATTGCGTCATTTCCGGCGCCAGTTGGCTGATGAATTCATGAAGTTGCGGCATAACCCTTCCTGTCATATTAAAAAAGTGTGACGGCGTTCACGAAGCGATAGCTTTTGCTTATCACATACGCCTTTCAGGCAATCTCACCCTTAACCTGCCACAGCATGATCGATTACAGTAGATGTCATTTTCTTCTGTCTGATAAGCAATGGTTATCACCTAAAACATGTCATTTCAGATTAAATTTCATCAAATTCGCGCTTTCGTTGAGGTTGCCCGCGAGGGGAGTATTCGCGGCGCCAGCCGGGCGCTTGCTATCTCGCAGCCCGCGTTGACCAAAGCGATTAAAGAGCTGGAAGAAGGGCTTTCCGCCCAACTGTTTGTCCGCCGCAGCCAGGGGGTGGCGCTGACGGAAAACGGCGAAAGTTTTTACCAACATGCGAGCCTGATCCTTGAAGAGCTTCGGGCGGCGCAGGATGAACTGCTGCAGCGTCAGGGCGAGCAGGCCGGGCAGATTAATATTGGTCTCGGCGCCAGCGTCGCCCGGTCGCTGATGCCATCGGTGATTTGCCGCTTTCATCAGCAGCATCCGCTGGTGAAGGTACGGATCATGGAAGGGCAACTCCTGGCGATGATTAATGAACTGCGGCAGGGTGAGCTTGATTTCACTATCAACACCTACTATCCCGGCCCGTACGATCATGAATTCAGCTTTGAAAAACTGTTTGAGAAACCGTTCGCGGTATTCGCCCGCGCCGGACATCCGGCGGCGCGCGCCACTTCCCTGACTGAATTGCTCGAACACCACTGGACGATGCCAACGCCGCGCGGTAGCTACTTTAAACAACTGCAGGAGATGTTTAACCAGGCCGGGCTGGCGCCCAAGGTCGATATCGTGTGTGAAACCTTCTCTTCGTGCATCAGTCTGGTGGTGAAGAGCGATTTCCTCAGCATTCTGCCGGTAGAGCTCGGAAACGATCCGATGATGGCGGATAAACTGGTGATGATCCCCATACGTGAAACGTTGCCCAGGGCAACCTACTACCTGATCCAGCGGCGCGACACGCGACAGACGCCGTTAACGGCTTCGTTAATCACCCTGTTTCGTCGTCAAAGCCGTCAATTGTTTCCTTAAATATCCTGCGTGGGGCTATTTGTCGGCAGTGGCGGCTAAACGCGTTGAGGGGCAGGCGCGAGGTGGCTATAGTAGCAGGCGATAGCCGCTGGAGGAGTGACCATGAACCTTGACGACAAATCCCTGTTTCTTGACGCCATGGAGGATGTCCAGCCTCTGAAACGTAATAATGATGTGCACTGGCATCGTGAACGCCCCGCGCGCGCGCCGCAGCGCATCGATACCCTGCAGCTCGATAATTATCTGACTACCGGCTACCTCGATATTGTGCCGCTCGCCGTACCGCTGGAGTTCAAACGGGAAGGGCTACAAAGCGGGGTACTGGAAAAGCTGCGGCGCGGAAAATACAGTCAGCAGGCAAGCCTGTCGCTTCTGCGCCAGCCGGTCGAACAGTGCCGGCAAATGCTGTTCGCCTTCGTGATACAGGCGCAAAAAGAGGGGCTGCGTAATTTACTTATCATCCACGGCAAAGGCCGTGATGACCAGGCCCACGCCAATATTATTCGCAGCTACCTGGCGCGCTGGCTGCCAGAGCTGCCTGAGGTACAGGCGTTTTGCGCCGCGCTACCGCACCACGGCGGCAGCGGCGCCTGCTACGTTGCGCTGCGTAAATCAGAGCAAGCCAAACAGGAGAACTGGGAGCTGCACGCCAAACGTAGCCGCTAGCGCAGCAGCAGCGTTAGCTCGCGGGCGGCTTTTTGTAGTTCCGGCAGCACCCGGTCCAGCATTTCGCGGGTCGACATCTGGCCCGCGTGAACCCCGACGTTTAGCGCCGCTTCCACCTGTCCCTGCGGGTTATATAGCGGTACCGCCAGCGAACGCAGCCCCATTTCCAGTTCCTGATCGTTCAACGCATATCCCTGCTGATGCACGCGTTTTAGCTCCGCGCGCAGCTTATTCACCGAATCTACCGTCTGCGGGGTGTAGCGAATCATCGTCACCCGGCCCAGCATGTCGTTCAGCCGTTCTTCCGGCTGATGGCTTAACAGTACGCGCCCCATGGAGGTCGCCCACGCCGGCAGGCGGCTGCCGATATCAAGATCGATCGTCATAATTCGCGAACTGGAGGCGCGGGCGATATACAGGATATCGTCGCCATCAAGGGTGGCGATTGAGCAGGACTCATTGAGCATTTCGCTCAGATGTTTGAGCACCGGCTGCGCCGAGCGCGCCAGCGGCGTTGAGGCCAGCCAGGCGTGACCAAGGGCAAGTATCCGTGGACGCAGCTGGAAATTCTTACCGTCTTCGGCGTAGACGAATCCCAGTTTGCTTAAGGTATACAGGCAGCGCCGTACCGCCGCGCGAGGAATGCCGGTTTTCTGGCTGATCTGCGAAATCGACAGCACCGGGCGCTGCGGGGTAAAAGCCTGAATGACTTCCAGCCCCCGCGCCAGCGACGCCATAAAGTTCGGGTCGCCCTTAAACGGATCGCCGTCGCCCGCTACTACATCATCTGGATGCTTGTCCATTTTGTTCTCCGTATTTGCCATCGATCACATTCTTTCGCTAAAGATATACGATGTTCGATTATCGCACCATATTTCGATTATCGCCCTTGACCAGCATCGTTAAGCGGGTCACATTTTGTGCGAACAACGCATATAAGTGCGATTACCGCACGTTAAGGAGCGACCTGATGATTGATAAAAGCGTGTCGACGCTGAGTGAGGCCATTGCCGGGATCCACGACGGCGCGACCATCATGATTGGCGGATTTGGCCCCGCCGGGCAGCCGACGTACCTGATTGATGCTCTGATTGAACAGGGCGCCCGCGACCTAACCATTATTAATAACAACGCGGGCAATGGCGAAGTGGGGCTGGCGGCGCTGCTCAAAGCCGGACGGGTGCGCAAAATGATCTGCTCATTCCCGCGTCAGGTGGATTCACAAATTTTCGATGACCTCTATCGCCGCGGCAAGGTTGAGCTGGAACTGGTGCCGCAGGGCAATCTGGCGGCGCGGATCCAGGCCGCTGGAGCGGGTCTCGGTGCGGTCTTTACCCCGACCGGCTACGGCACGCCGCTGGCGGAAGGCAAAGAAACCCGGGAAATCGACGGCCGCCACTATGTGCTTGAGTATCCGATTAAAGCCGATTTTGCTCTTATTAAAGCCCATCAGGGCGACCGCTGGGGCAACCTGGTATACCGCAAAGCGGCGCGCAACTTCGGCCCGATTATGGCGACCGCCGCCAAAACTACCATTGTTGAAGTCTCGCAGCTGGTCGCCCTTGGCGAACTCGACCCGGAAAACATCATCACCCCGGGGATTTTCGTCCAGCGCGTATTCTCGCTGGAAAATCTGTCCGTCGCGCAAAGCGCCTGAGGAGCCGAACATGCAAAAACTGACTCGTGACGAAATGGCCCAGCGCGTCGCCCGCGATATTCCAGAAGGCGCTTACGTAAACCTCGGTATTGGCCTGCCAACCCGTATCGCCAACTATCTACCTGCCGATAAAGAGGTGTTCCTGCACAGTGAAAACGGGCTACTGGGAATGGGGCCGAAGCCGCAGTCCGGCGAAGAGGACCCGGAACTGATCAACGCGGGTAAAGAGTATGTCACTCTGCTGCAGGGAGGCTGTTTTTTCCACCATGGCGACTCCTTCGCCATGATGCGCGGCGGGCATCTCGATATCTGCGTGCTGGGCGCCTATCAGGTTTCCGCCAGCGGCGATCTCGCTAACTGGAGCACCGGCGCGCCGGATTCGATCCCGGCGGTCGGAGGGGCGATGGATTTGGCTATCGGCGCCCGCCAGGTGTTTGTGATGATGGACCATCTGACCCGCGATGGCGAATGCAAACTGGTCGAACAGTGCAGCTACCCGCTAACCGGCGTCGGGTGTGTCAGCCGTATCTATACCGATCTGGCGGTCATCGATATTACCGACCGCGGCCCGGTGGTCCGTGAAATCTTTAACGGTCTCTCATTTGAAGAGCTACAGCGCATCACACCGGTGGCGCTGACTTTTGAACAACTGGCGGAAAGCGCGTAAGGAACCTATGATGAATCAGGCATTTATCTGTGATGCGGTACGTACGCCGTTTGGCCGTTTTGGCGGCGCATTATCGAGTATGCGCGCTGACGATCTGGCGGCGCTGCCGCTGAAAGCGCTGCTGGAGCGTAATCCGGGCCTCGATCCGGCGCTAATTGACGATGTTATCTACGGCTGCGCCAACCAGGCCGGAGAAGATAACCGTAACGTGGCGCGTATGGCGTTGTTGCTGGCCGGGCTGCCGCAGAGCGTTCCCGGCAGCACGATTAACCGCCTGTGCGGCTCGAGCCTTGATGCGATCGGCGTCGCGGCGCGGGCGATTAAAAGCGGCGAAACTCAACTGATGATCGCCGGTGGGGTGGAGAGTATGTCGCGCGCGCCGTTTGTGATGGGGAAAGCCGAGAGCGCCTTTAGCCGCTCGATGCAAATGGAAGATACCACCATTGGCTGGCGCTTTATTAACCCACAGATGAAAGCGCTGTACGGCGTGCACTCGATGCCCGAAACCGCGGAAAACGTCGCCGATGAGTTCGCCATTTCTCGCGCCGACCAGGACGCTTTTGCGCTTCGTAGCCAGCTGCGTACCGCCGCGGCGCAGGAGGCGGGGCGTTTCGCCGATGAACTGATCGCCGTGTCGGTACCGCAACGCAAAGGGGAGCCGCTGCGCTTCAGCCGCGATGAACACCCGCGCAGCACCTCGCTGGAAGCCCTGGCTAAACTGCGCGGCGTGGTTCGCGCCGACGGCAGCGTTACCGCCGGTAACGCCTCCGGCGTCAATGACGGCGCCTGCGCGCTGCTGTTGGCCAGTGAGCAGGCGATGTCGGCGAATGATTTACAGCCGCTGGCGCGAGTTGTCGGCGTGGCGACGGCGGGGGTGGCGCCGCGAATTATGGGCTTCGGCCCGGCGCCGGCGGTGCGTAAGGTGCTGGCGCAAACCGGGCTGACGCTGGCGCAGATGGACGTCATCGAACTGAATGAGGCTTTTGCCGCGCAGGCGCTGGCGGTTACCCGTGATTTAGGTCTGCCGGATGATGCCGCCCACGTTAACCCCAACGGCGGGGCCATCGCGTTGGGCCATCCGCTGGGGGCTTCCGGCGGGCGTCTGGCGATGACCGCCGCTTATCAGTTGAAGCGTACCGGCGGCCGCTATGCGCTGTGCACCATGTGTATCGGCGTGGGCCAGGGGATTGCGCTGATTATTGAACGCGTTTAAGGAGTCGCGATGAGTTTGTTGACCCCCATGTTGCGCAGCAGTCCGCTAACCGACTGGTTTAGCGATGCGCAGCGGGTACAGGGCATGCTGGATTTCGAAGCCGCGCTGGCGCAGGCGCAGGCCGACTGCGGGCTGGTGCCGCAGGCGGCAGTCTTGCCGATAGTCAACGCCTGCCGGCATGCGCTTATTGATTTCGACGCGCTTGGACAGGCTGCGGCCAGCGCCGGCAATCTGGCTATTCCGCTGGTCAAACAGCTGACCGCGCGGGTGAAAGCACAGGATCCGGACGCCGCGCGCTATGTCCATTGGGGCGCCACCAGCCAGGACGCTATCGATACCGGCTTTGTTCTGCAACTGCGCGGCGCGCTAGCGGCGACGGATAGCCTGCTACAAAGCCTGATTGACGCGCTTGCCGAACAGGCCCAGCGCTATCAACATACGGTGATGCCGGGACGCACCTGGATGCAACATGCGCTACCGGTCACCTTTGGCCTTAAACTGGCGGGGACGCTGGATGCGCTGTTGCGCTGGCAGCAGCGGTTGATTGAGATGCGCCCACGGGTGCTGGCGCTGCAGTTTGGCGGCGCGGCGGGCACGCTTGATTCATTGAAACAGCAGGCGCCGCAGGTGGCGCAGGCATTGGCGCAAACCCTTGACCTACAATTGCCGGATACGCCATGGCATAGCCAGCGTGACCGTTTCCTCGAGGTCGGCGCCTGGTTCGCTGGCGTTTGCGGTACCTTGGGAAAATTCGCCAATGATTTTTCGCTGCTGATGCAAACCGAGGTCGCTGAAGTCGGCGAACCGCTGGCGGAAGGGCGCGGGGGCTCCTCGACCATGCCGCACAAACGTAACCCGGTCTCCTGCGCGGCGATTTTAACCGCAGCGCAGCGCACGCCGGGGCTGGTCGCCACCCTTTACGCCGGTCAAATCCAACAGCATGAGCGCGCGCTCGGCGGCTGGCAGGCCGAATGGGAAACGCTACCGGAACTGATCATGCTGGTGGGCGGGGCGCTGGCGCAAACCGACATGCTGGTGCGCGAGATGCAGGTTTTCGTGCATAAGATGCGTGCCGACCTTGATATTACCCACGGGCTGATTATGGCGGAAGCGGTGACCTTGGCGCTGGCGGAGTTTATCGGCAAAGCCGAGGCGCATCATCGTGTAGAAGCGCTGTGCCGCCAGGCTCTGGACAGTCACGGTTTACTTGTCGATCTGCTGGCGGCTGACCCGCAGGTCAATCAGTATCTCTCCCGCGAACGTTTAAACTCGCTACTGGATCCGGAAACGGCCACCGGTAGCGCCGAACGCTTTGTGCGCCAGGTACTGGCGCGTTATCAGGAGCAACATCATGAATCTTGATTATCAACTCGACGGGCCGGAAGGCGCGCCGGTTATCGTGCTGTCGAACTCGCTTGGCACCACGCGCGCCATGTGGCAACCGCAAATGGAGGCCCTGACGGCGAATTTTCGCGTACTGCGTTATGACACCCATGGCCATGGTAAAACGACGAAAAACGGCAAGGTGACCCTGGCGCAACTGGGCGAAGACGTACTTGCGCTGCTCGATCACCTTAATATCGGTAAGGCGCTGTTTTGCGGTATTTCGATGGGCGGGCTGACGGGATTATGGCTGGCGCGCTTTGCGCCGGAACGTTTTTACGCGGTGGCGGTGGCTAATACCGCGGCGCGGATCGGCGATCAGTCGGGCTGGCTTTCCCGCGCCCGCGCGGTGCGTCAGGAAGGGATGGATGTGGTTGCCGCGGGAGCGGCGGACCGCTGGTTTAGTGATAATTTCCGCCAGCGCGCGCCGGAGGTGGTCGAGGCGTTATGTCACCAACTGACCCATAGCGACGCTGAAGGCTACGCCGCCTGCTGCGAAGCGCTGGCGGCGGCAGACCTGCGGGGGGAGGTCGGGCAAATTTCGATTCCGGTGCTGATTATTGCCGGGGAAAGTGACCCTGTCACGACTGTCGCCGACGCTAACTTCCTGCATCAGCAGATTGCCGATTCCCAGGTGGTGGTGCTGAGCGCGTCGCATCTGTCGAATATCGAAGCGCCAGCCGCCTTTAACGCCGCGCTGAACGGCTTTTTGCTGGGGGAGCAAAATGGAAGATAAACAACGTTATCAGCAGGGAATGGAGGTTCGCCGCAAGGTATTAGGCGATGCTCACGTTGACCGTACTCTGCAGAATCTGACGCCGCTGAACGAGGAGTTTCAGGATTTCATCACCCGTTACGCCTGGGGAGAAACCTGGACCCGTCCGGGTCTCGATCACCATACCCGCAGCATGATCACCATCGCCATGCTGATTGCGCTGAACCGCGAGGCGGAACTTAAGATGCATCTGCGCGCCGCCTTTAATAATGGCGTGACCCGTGATGAGCTGAAAGAGTTGATTATGCATTCGGCGCTGTACTGCGGTTTACCGGCGGCGAACGCCACGTTGCATCTGGCGCAGCAGGTGTTTGCCGAAATCGACGCCGCGCAGGAGTAGCGGGGCGGCGCATTGCGCCTTGTACGGGCTACTAAATCGCACAGCGCTGTAGCCCCGGTAAGCGGTAGCGCCACCGGGGATTTTGAGTTGTAGGCCGGATAAGCGCAGCGCCATCCGGCATTACCTGATGAAGCTGCGTCGGCGTGGGATGATGTTACCTGTCGCGCTCCTGCGGCGCGACGGCCGGGGCGGTATACCAATCCTCTTTGGCGACCACCACCGCGCCTTTCGGTTGCATGACAAAATTGGGCGACATAATCTGCACGCCAAATTCGTTAAACACATCGATAATGCTGCTGTGCAGCGCGTTGCGCCCCTCCGGCAGCGTCGTTTCCGGCAACAGCCGCACCTGCAGTTCATACGACGTATACCAGTCGAGCAATCCCAGTTTGCGAACCACCGGCGCCACCTGATGATCCACTCCCTGGGCGCGGTGGGCCGCCAGTTCCAGCATCGCCTGTACCTGCCGCCACGGCGTGTCGTAACCAATGGTCACGCCGGTGGTGAGGTTGATTCCCTGTTGCGGGTCATTGGCGCTGAGATTGGTTATTTTACCGCTGACCACCACCGCGTTCGGCAGGGTGACAATATAGTTCTCGCGGGTCAGGATTTTGGTCGCCAGCATGCCGATCTCGCTGACCTGGCCTTCGTTATCGGCGATGCGGATCCAGTCGCCTTTATGCAGCGCGCGGGTATAAATCAGCACCAGTCCGCTCATGGCGTGATTCATCACCCCCGCTGAGCCCAGCGTCAACATCAGACCGAAGAACACGCTAATCCCCTTGAAGGCCAGAGAGTTTGCCCCTGGCAGGAAAGGATAGGCGGCGGAGAGCGCAAAGAGCCAGATAACCACGGCGATAAGCTTTCGCGTGGCGCCGACGGTTTCCGGATGCAGGCCGGGGATCTGCAGACGCCCGGCGGCGACCTGATCCAACACCACCTTCAGCAGGCGGATGATAAACCACGTAATCAGAAAGATAAGCAGTACGATCATCAATCCCGGCAGCGCCGACACGATGGACAGCGAAATATCACGAATTACCCCTACCGACCACTCACCGAGCGATTCTCCCCATACCCGGGTCCACGGAAACAGGCTGAATACCCAACTCAGCCAGACATAACCCGCCAGTACCCCAAGCAGTAGGACCAGCATCGCGTATAACCGGCTTTCAATGTTGCCGAGAAAACGCCGCCAGTTATGTGGGATCATGCTGCGTTTTTCGAGGATCCGCAGATGGAAAAAGCGCCGTACTCGACGCCACGAACGGAACGCGAGATAACCAGCCAGGGCGAGGAGCAACGCGCCGGCGGCGGATTTTAGCGCCGCCAGCAGCAGATAGCGGGTATTGTACTGTTCACGCAGCGACGTCCGTTGCGCTTCCATACGGGCAAGAACGCGCTGCGCCGCCTGATCGAGGGTAAGATCGTCGCCTTCATCAAGGTCGGCCTGGCTTAGCAACATAATAGGTTTGCCATTCATCAGAAACAGCCGCCCCGGCTGGTTGTAGCGGGTGACTGGCACCACCTGCAGCGGCTGGCTGATATCGGCCTCGGTGAAGGCGCGTAGCGTATTGCGGATGCGCAGAACCCGTTCTTCCGGCGTGGTCTGACCGAATGTCGCCTGTAGCATGACGATCGGTTGATGGAAAATCGCGACGGTTCGCGCCTGCTCGCGAGCGGTGGGCTGCTGACGAGGTTCTGCCGCCGAAAGCGGAAAGGCCAGCCATAGCAGAAAACACGCCGTTAATAACGCCTGGATCCTGTTCATATGCGACACCGGAAAAGGGGGAATTATTGTTATTTTTCAGCTGGTCAAACTCTGAGCGGCTGCTGGATTGAGCATAGTTCAGCGTCGGATGAATTCAAGAATAAAGGGGGAGAATACGCCCGACGATGAGCCGCCGGGCGGGGAGGGAATTAGCCGTGTTGTTTACAACCGGCGCACTGCTGATTTTGGATCTGTTGGAAGAAATCGTTACCTTTATCATCAACGAGAATAAAGGCCGGGAAATCTTCGACTTCGATTTTCCAGATAGCTTCCATACCCAGTTCCGGATAGGCCACGCACTCGAGGCTCTTAATGCTCTGTTGCGCGAGGACTGCCGCCGGGCCGCCAATACTGCCGAGGTAGAATCCCCCGTGTTTATGACAGGCATCGGTCACCTGCTGGCTGCGGTTGCCTTTGGCCAGCATCACCATGCTGGCGCCGTGCGATTGCAGCAGATCGACATAAGAATCCATACGTCCCGCGGTGGTCGGACCGAGGGAACCGGAGGCATAACCGGCCGGCGTTTTGGCCGGGCCGGCATAGTAGATCGGGTGATCTTTCACGTACTGCGGCAGCGCTTCGCCGTTATCGATAAGTTCCTTCAGCTTAGCGTGGGCAATGTCGCGGGCCACGATAATGGTGCCGTTAAGGCTTAGACGCGTGGAGACCGGGTGCGCCGACAGCTGCGTGAGGATCTCGCTCATCGGCTGGTTCAGGTTGATACTAACCACATTGCCTTCGCCCTGCTGGCGCAGGTGTTCAGGAATGTATTTCCCCGGGTTGCTTTCCAGTTTTTCAATCCAGATGCCGTCGCGGTTGATTTTAGCTTTGATATTGCGGTCGGCGGAGCAGGAGACGCCCATGCCGATCGGGCACGAAGCACCGTGGCGCGGCAGACGGATGACGCGGATATCGTGGGCGAAATATTTCCCGCCGAACTGCGCGCCGAGACCGAGGTTTTGCGCTTCTTGCAGCAGCTCTTGCTCCAGTTGCACATCGCGGAACGCCTGACCGTGCTCGTTGCCCGCGGTCGGCAGGTCGTCATAGTAGCGGGCGGAAGCCAGCTTAACGGTCTTCAGCGTCGCTTCCGCCGAGGTGCCGCCAATCACAAAGGCGATGTGGTAGGGCGGGCAGGCCGCGGTACCAAGGGTACGCATCGTTTCGACGAGGTAGTTTTTCAGCTTCGCCGGGGTGATTAACGCTTTGGTTTCCTGGTACAGATAGGTTTTGTTGGCGGAACCGCCGCCTTTCGCCATACACAGGAATTTATATTCGTCGCCATCGACGCTGTAGAGATCGATCTGCGCCGGCAGGTTGGTGCCGGTGTTGACCTCTTTATACATATCCAGCGGCGCATTCTGCGAGTAACGCAGGTTGTCTTCCGTATAGGTGTTATAGACGCCCTGCGCCAGCGCGGCTTCATCGCCGCCGCCGGTCCATACGCGCTGGCCTTTTTTACCCATGATGATGGCGGTGCCGGTATCCTGGCAGGTTGGCAGCACGCCTTTGGCGGCGATTTCGGAATTACGCAGGAATTGCAGCGCGACGTATTTGTCGTTTTCGCTGGCCTGCGGGTCGAGCAGGATGGCCGCGACCTGCTGCTGATGTGAGACGCGCAGCATGAAAGCGGCATCGTGGAAGGCCTGCTGCGCCAGCAGGGTTAACGCCTGTGGTTCAACTTTCAATACTTCCTGACCATCGAATTCGGCGACGGAGACGTGCTCTTTGCTGAGCAAATAGTATTCGGTATCGTCATGCGCCATCGGGAACGGGTCTTGATAAACAAAGGGTTTCGTCGACATATTCACATACTCCATAAAGATAAAAACCGCCGGGGGAAGACCCGGCGGTTATGAATCAGAACATCATGGACATCCACGGATAGCCAATCAGCAGCAGGGCGGCCAGGAAGATGGCGCCGAAGATGGTGCCGAGGCGCCAGTAATCTTTGGTCGGCAGATAGCCGCTGCCGTAGTAAATCGGGCTCGGGCCGGTACCGTACGGAGTGATGATGCCCATCACGCCCAGCGAGGTCACCATCAGCAGGACGAAGACTTCCATATTCATTCCCGGGATAGTCGAAGCGATGGTCAGCATGGCCGGCAGCAGCGCGGTAGTGTGCGCGGTGGTACTGGCGAACAGGTAGTGCAGCAGATAGAACGCCAGCAGCAGGACGATGGTCGCAACGCCCGGAGAAATACCGCTCATCAGCGCGCCGCCTTCTTTACCCAGCCAGGCGATGAAGCCTGTGGAGGAAAGACCGTCAGCCAGCGCGACCAGCGTGGCGAACCAGACAAAGGTATTCCATGCCGCTTTGTTATTGGTGATATCGCTCCAGGACAGCACGCCGGTCCACAGCATCAGCACGATAACCAGCAGAGCAGCCAGCGCCGGTTCAATCCAGTCGGCGGCGAAGATCCACATCATCAGCGCGAAGCAAACAAACACCAGCAGCAGGATTTCATTGCGCGACAGTTTGCCCAGTTTCTCCAGTTCACGAGCGGCCCACAGCGGTACTTCGTTATTGATTTTAACTTCTGGCGGATAGAACCAGTACGCCAGCAGCGGCATGGCCAGAATCAACAGGATACCGAGCGGCAGGAAGGCGATAAACCAGGTACCCCAGGAGATGTTGATACCGACGATGCTTTTTACCAGCGCCAGCGCCAGCAGGTTCGGCGCCAGCGCCGACAGGAACATGGAACTGGTGATACAGGCGGCGGTAATGGCGACCCACATCAGATAAGAGCCAATACGGCGTGCGCTCGGATCGTTAGGTTTAGAACCGTACAGCGGCGGCAGGTTAGCAATAATCGGGTAGATGGTCCCGCCGCTACGTGCGGTGTTGGACGGGGTAAACGGCGCCAGCAGCAGGTCAGCGAAGGTAATGGCGTAGCCCAGCGTCAGGCTGCGGCGGCCAAGATATTTTACCAGAATCAGCGCCAGACGGCGGCCGAACTGGGTTTTGTCATAGCCCGCGGCGAACATGAACGCGCCGAAGATAAGCCACACGGTAGAGTTGCCAAAGCCGCTCACCGCCCATTTAAATGACGCGCCGGCCAGCTTAAAGCTTGGCGCCGCCATCTGTTCCGGGCTGAACAGCAGCCACTGGCTACATAAAGCAATCACCACCACCCCGGTGATACCGATAACGGCGCCCGGCAGCGGTTCGAAGATAAGGCCGACGATGACGCCGACGAAGATAGCAAAATAGTGCCAGGCGAAAGGTGGTAAGCCGTCAGGCACCGGGACGAACAGCAGCAGTACGGCGACGATAATGGGCAACGCCATCATGATCAGACGTTTATACGCCGCGTTAGACGCGGCACCGGCAGGCGGTATGGTTGTCTTTTTCTCTTTCATAATGAGTATCTGCTAGTAGTTGAAAATACGGTTCCGTCTTCGCTTACAACGCTCGATTTTTTTAGTTGCGAAAGTTTCTTTAATTATTAATGGTCGAGATTGCTTATTGCTTAAACGGTTATTTAACGCGTTTTTCGCGGCGTTAAATTAAATTCATTGGGTATTTATATATTGCGCTTTCACGTTGCATTGCAATTGATCGAGATCAAAAAAAACAGGTGATCTGGATCTTTTTTTTCGTTTGGCAATAACCACATATGATGATGTGGTTATTATCCGCAAGAAACGTCAATTGTTAAGGGAACGCTTAAAAAATAATAAATGGCTAAAGCAATTAATTATTTAAGTTATTGAAATTTCGTGTTTTATTTTTGTTTTGCGTGTTTTTCTAGCGTTAACAAAAGTGACCGAAATGTTATCATTCATTTGTATTATGTAAATGCGATATATAAATTTAATAATACAATGGAGGTATTGCTGTTATTGCAGGTATTAAATAGTTTTTTAACTAACGTAATTAATTTAGTAACTAAAAAACACGCTATATTATTGGCATGACAACAGGAATGAAAATAAACAATCAATAAAATTTCCGTCACCCAATTCTGAATTTCAATATTTAAAATCTGGAGTATTAATATGACCAGTAACGAACGAATTCTGCAGCCATTTACTTTACCGAATGGGACTGAACTGAAAAACCGTTTGCTAATGGCGCCAATGACCACCTGCACCGGTTATTTCGATGGTACCGTCACCAGCGAGCTCGTTGAGTACTATCGCGCCCGCGCCGGCAGCATCGGGACTATCATCGTTGAATGCTGCTTTATTGATGATTATGGTCTGGCCTTCCCGGGCGCTATTGGCATTGATAACGATGAAAAAATCGCCGGGCTGGCAAAAATCGCCGAAGCGATAAAAGCGAAAGGCTCAAAAGCGATTCTGCAGATTTACCATGGCGGCCGCATGGTTGACCCACAGTTGATTGGCGGTCGCCAGCCGGTGGCGCCGAGCGCCATTGCCGCGCCGCGCGACGGCGCCGCCATGCCGCGCGCCCTCAGTGGTGAAGAAGTCGAAGGCATGATCGCCAAATTTGGCGACGGCGTGCGTCGCGCGATTCTTGCCGGTTTCGACGGCGTCGAAATCCACGGCGCCAACACCTATCTTATTCAACAGTTCTATTCGCCGAACTCCAACCAGCGTGACGATGAGTGGGGCGGCAGCCGTGACAACCGCGCCAGATTCCCGCTGGCGGTACTGGACATCACGCATAAAATGGCCCGTCAGTACGCTGACGATGCCTTTATTATCGGCTATCGCTTCTCGCCGGAAGAGATGGAAGTCCCGGGGATCCGCTTCGACGACACCATGTATCTGCTGGAAAAACTGGCCGCCCGCGGCGTCGATTATCTGCATTTCTCGGTTGGCGCGACGCTGCGCCCGTCTATCGTTGATACCAGCGATCCGACGCCGCTGATTGAAAAATACTGCGCCATGCGTTCTGAAACGCTGGCGCAGGTGCCGGTGATGGGCGTCGGCGGGGTAGTTAACGCAGCCGACGCCGAACAGGGCCTCGATCACGGTTATGACCTGATGGCCGTCGGCCGCGCCTGCATCGCCTATCCGGACTGGGCTTCACGTATCGCCGCCGGCGAAGAGCTGGAACTCTTTATCGACAGCACCCAGCGCGAGGCGCTGCATATTCCGGAACCGCTGTGGCGTTTCTCGCTGGTCGAAGCGATGATCCGCGACATGAGCATGGGCGACGCGAAATTTAAACCGGGGATGTTTGTCGAAACCGTTCAGGACGATGCCAACGAACTGGTCATTAACGTCAGCCTCGAAAACGATCGCATTGCGGATATCGAGCTGGCCGCAAGCCCAGTACAGAGCGTTGAATTTACCACCAGCTTCGAAGAGATCCGCGAACGTATTCTGACCGCCAACACGCCGCACGTCGATGCTATCTCCGGCGCGACCAGCCAGAGCGAAGCGGTGAAAAAAGCGGTGTCCAAAGCGATGCTGAAATCCAGCAAAGCGCTGGCCGCGGAAGAGGGCGGCAACGATGCCGCGCCGAAAAGCTATGACGTTGTGGTGGTGGGGAGCGGCGGCGCCGGTCTGGCCGCGGCGATTCAGGCCCACGACGAAGGCGCCAGCGTGCTGATCGTCGAAAAAATGCCGACTATTGGCGGCAACACCATCAAAGCTTCCGCCGGGATGAACGCCGCGGAAACCCGCTTCCAGCGCGTCAAAGGTATTCAGGACAGTAAAGAGTTGTTCTATCAGGAAACCCTGAAGGGCGGCCACAACAAAAACAACCCGCAGCTGCTGCGCCGTTTCGTTGAAAACGCGCCGCAAGCCATTGAATGGCTGGCGGACCGTGGGATTATGCTTAACGATATCACCACCACCGGCGGGATGAGTATCGACCGTACCCACCGTCCGCGCGACGGATCGGCGGTTGGCGGCTACCTGATTAGCGGTCTGGTGCGTAATATCACCAAACGCGGTATCGATGTGCTGCTGGATACCTCGGTAGAAGAGATCCTGATGCGCCACGGTGAGGTGAGCGGCGTGCGTCTTATCAACGATGAACAAGAGATCATCGACGTGCAGACCAAAAGTATCATCGTGGCGACCGGCGGCTTCAGCGCCAACAGCGCGATGGTGGTGAAATATCGTCCTGACCTCGAAGGCTTCGTGACCACCAACCATAAAGGGGCGACCGGTAGCGGTATCGCGCTGCTGGAACGTATTGGCGCCGGCACCGTGGACATGGGTGAAATTCAAATTCACCCGACCGTCGAGCAGCAGACCTCGTACCTGATTTCTGAATCGATTCGCGGCGGCGGCGCTATTCTCGTTAACCAGCAGGGGAACCGCTTCTTCAACGAGATGGAGACCCGCGATAAAGTGTCTGCGGCGATTATCGCGCTGCCGGAACACTATGCTTACATCGTCTTCGACGAGCATGTGCGGGCGAAAAACAAAGCCGCCGACGAGTATATCGCCAAAGGCTTCGTCACCAGCGCCAGCTCGCCGCGTGAACTGGCGGAGAAACTGGGGATGGATTACCATGCGTTCCTCGCTACCCTGGAATGCTACAACGGCGCGGTGGAAAAACAGCACGATGAAGCGTTTGGCCGCACAACCGCGCTGCGCGCGCCGATTAACGAAGGCCCGTTCCACGCCATTCGTATTGCCCCAGGGGTGCACCACACTATGGGCGGCGTGACCATTAATACCGATGGCGAAGTGCTGAATGTGGCGCAGCAGCCGATTCGCGGCGCCTACGCCGCGGGTGAAGTGGTTGGCGGTATCCATGGCGGTAACCGCATCGGCGGTAACGCGGTCGCGGATATCATCATCTTCGGTACCCTCGCGGGCCATCAGGCGGCGAAACGTGCCAGAGGATAATAGGTAAATGCTGATGCCGGGCTGGCTTAGCCGCCCGGCTTATCCCTTCTAAGGAGAGCCCAATGTCCGATAACCGCGTCTATAGCTACTCCGCCGTGTTGATGGGCTCGCCCATCCTGCTCAAACTCTATTCCCACGATGAGGCGCTGGCCTCCCGCGTCTTTCAGTTAATTAAACGCTACGAAGATCTGCTCACCGTTAACCGCGCACAGTCGCAAGTAATGGATATCAACCATGCCGCCGGGCGTCATCCCGTCACCGTTAGCCGTCCGGTGTACCAGCTGATTAAGTGCGCTAAAGCCGCCAGTATGGTGCGCGACAGCGCCTTTAATCTGGCTATCGGCCCGCTGGTTAAACTGTGGCGCATTGGCTTTCAGGGTCATAGCGTGCCGTCGGCGGCGGATATTGCGGCGCGGCTGCCGTTAACCCGCCCGCAGGATGTCATTCTTGATGACGAAAAGCAGAGCGTGTGGCTGGCGCAGGCCGGAATGGAAATTGACCTTGGCGCAATCGCCAAAGGATATATCGCCGACCGGGTACGCGATTACCTGGGCCAGCAGGGGATTGAACAGGCGCTGATTAACCTCGGCGGCAATGTACATACATTAGGGGAATGGGCGATTGGGCTGAAAAAACCCTTTGCCGCTGAGCAGGAACTTATCGGCTGGATGGCCGTTGCCGGGCAGTCGGTTGTCACTTCAGGCACCTATGAACGCTATTTCGAGCAGGATGGCAAACGCTGGCACCATATCCTCGATCCGCGCAGCGGCTATCCGCTGGATAACGAACTCGACAGCGTCACGGTCATTTCCGCGGATTCACTGGACGGCGATATCTGGACCACGCTGCTGTATGGCCTTGGCGTGGAGAAGGGTTGCGCGGCGCTGCGCCAGCGGGACGACATTGAAGCGATTTTTGTCACCAAAAACCGCGGCGTGATTCTGTCGTCACCGCAGCGCATCCGCTTTCAACTGCTCGACAGCGGCTATCAGATTACTGACTGTACTGCTTGAGCAGGCCGTACTGCTCGGCGACCAGCCGATAGCGGTACACCGGTCGGCCGGTCGCGCCGTAATGGATGGTAGTGTAGAGAATATTGATCTGCGCGAGCCAGATCAGATACTTGCGGCAGGAGACGCGCGAGATATTTACCGCCGCCGCCAGTTCATCGGTAGAGAACTCCACATCAGGGTGGCTATCAATCCACTGGCACAGCGTGCGTAAGGTCTGCGCCGTTAAGCCTTTCGGCAGCTTACGCGCGTCAACCGCTTCCGGCGTGCCGCCGTGCAGTAGACGATCGACATCCGCCTGCTCGTAATAGGGCTGGCCGGTCATCAGTTTACGTTTTTCACGCCATGCGGTCAGCGCCTCTTCAAAGCGCGGGAACTGGAAGGGCTTAATCAGATAATCCACCACGCCATAGTGCATAGCGGTTTGAACGGTGGCTGCATCGGCGGCGGAGGTTATCATAATCACGTCGATGGCGCGGCCGCTGGCGCGAATGGTCGGCAGCAGATCGAGGCCGCTATCCTGCTGCATGTAAACGTCCAGCAGCACCAAATCGATCGCCATCTGCGGGTCGTTAATCATCTCCTGGGCTTTGCCGAGCGTCGACGCGGTGCCGCAGCAGCTGAAACCGGGGATGCGCGCCACGTACAGGCGGTTCAGCTCGGCAACCATCGCATCGTCGTCAACAATTAATACATTTATCACGCTTTTTTCCTTTTACTATCCCAGGGCAGGTGAACAAAAAATTGAGTAAATACGCCAGGCTCGGACTCGACGGACAACGTGCCGCCGAGTTCGTGGAGCTGCTGGTTGGCGAGAAACAGGCCGACGCCGCGATTCTCGCCTTTGGTGGAGAAGCCCTTATTAAAGATGGCGTCGATATTGGCCGCCGGGATCCCCGGGCCGTCGTCGCTCACTTCGCCGCTTAACCAGCCATCCTGATAGTGCAATAGCAGGCTCACTTCGCCTTCCGTCTGGCCGCTCATCGCGTCCAGCGCATTTTCAATCAGATTGCCCAACACCGTCACCAGCACGGTGACCTGTTTTTCATTGGGACAATCCGGCACCAGGCTCTCTTCGGCGAGGTTCAAAGAGAAGCCTCGCTCTTTGGCGCGCTGGATTTTACCAATCAGGAAGCCGGCGACCACCGGCGATTTTATCCGGTGCTGAATTTCGCCGATGTCGGCCTGATAGGCATGGGCGGTCTGCAGCACATATTCTTCCAGCTTGTCATAGCTTTTCATATTCAGCAGGCCGAGGATCACGTGCAGCTTGTTCATAAACTCGTGCGAAGTGGTGCGCAGGGCATCAACGTAGCTCATCATGCCGTCCAGACGCTGCACCAGTTGACTCATCTCGGTCTTATCGCGGAAGGTGCTGATGGCGCCGACGATGGCGTTCTGGCTGCGCACCGGGACGGTATTGCTGATCAGCAACAAGCCATTACAGCCGATCGCGCGGTCATAAATGGGTTCACCGCTGCGCAAAACTTCCTGCAAGTCCGCCAGCAGCGGGGTGCGATCGATGCTTTTATCCGGCCCGCTGAGTAACATGCCGCGGGCGGCCGGGTTAATCAGCGTGACCTGGCCGCTGCTATCCACGGCGATCACGCCTTCTTTCAGCGAGTGCAGCATCGCCTGGCGCTGCTGAAACTGGGTGGAGATATCCTGCGGCTCCAGCCCGAGCAGAATGCGTTTCAAGCCGCGCACCAGGCTCCAGGTGCCGATAGCGCAGACCAGCGCGCTAAACAGAATGGTCAGCAGGACGTCCCAGCGGCTATTGGCGATCTGTTCGTCGACTTTACTCAGCGAAATACCTACCACCACCACGCCAATCTGCTGATGTTGTTCATTGAATACCGGGGTGAACACGCGCAGCGCCGGCGCCAGTACGCCGTGGTTAATCGCCACGTTTTCCCGCCCGGCGAGGGTCGGGCGGATATCCTCGCCGATAAACGGTTTACCGATGATGGCGCTATCCGGATGCGAATAGCGAATGCCGCGCATGTCGGTCACAATCGCGTAAAGCAGATCGTTACGCCGGGTAATGGCCTGCGCCAGCGGCTGAATGATATTACTCTGCGGCGGCTCGCCGAGACCACGCTTTACCTGCGGCATATCGGCCATGGTGCGCGCCACCGCCAGCGCTGTCTCTTTTAAGCCGTCGCGGGTGGCGTTGCTGATCTGCATAAACCATAGCGCGTAGACCAGCAGAAGCACCGCGCCGATAACGCTGCCAATCATTAGCGTGACGGCGGTACTTAATTTCAGGTTGCGGGCGCGCTTGCGGGCGGGCGGCTGTAGCTCGGCTTCCTTCATGACAACCCCGATCGATTCGTTGAACGATCATTATCGCCGATAGGGCGGCTTTCATAAAGCCGTGTAATAACAGTAAAACCGCTTTCTGGATATTCGCTGCCTGACATGCGTAGCCCTCATGCTCGGATAACGCGCAGTCGCGCCGCGATTAGGTGTCGAGTGAACAAACTGTGACCCCCGTGGCGGTAAAGCCGTGGATGAAGGCTTTACACTGGCTGCATCAATCAAATAGCCGTGATGAATGAATGGATATTTCACCGCTGTTGATGTAGCCGCAGTGAGTTCGGTTTTAAATGGAGGTTTTATGAGCAGTAAGCCAACCGCATCAATGCTGGAACGACGCCACCCGCAAACGCGCCATATCGATACGCTCGCCACCCTCGATATGCTGACCCTGCTGCAGCAGGATAACAAACAGATAGCCGTTGCTATCGATGCCTGCCTGCCGCAGATTACCCGGCTGGTGGATAACGCCGCGGCGACTCTGAGCCGGGGAGGACGGCTGGTGATCGTTGGCGCCGGGGCATCCGGGCAGGCGGCGTTGCAAACGGTTAATGACTATTCCCCTGAAGCCAATCACTCACTGGTGGCGATGATTGCCGGTGGTGAAGGGAGCGTGCTGCAGGCCGCCGAGCGGGCGGCTAACGATTATGACGCGGGCTTACGGGATATGCAGCTATTGTCCCTGAGCGCCAACGATATGCTGCTGGCGCTCACCGTCAGCGGCAAAACGCCGTGGGTGTGGGGGGCTATGCGTCACGCCTGGTCGCTGGGCACACCGATTGCTATCCTGACGCAGCAGCCTGATAGCGAAGCCGCGCAGCTGGCGGATATTATGATTGCGCCGCAGACCGGGCCGGAAGCGGTGGCGGGTTATGGCAACCCGAAAGCGCAACTGGCGCAGCGGCAGATCCTCACCCTGTTAACCACTGGCCTGGCGGTACGCAGCGGCAGGGTGTTCGGCAACCTGCGCGTAGACCTACAGGCAACCAGCCCGCGCTGGGAGGAGCGGCAAATCGCCATAGTGATGGCCGCCACAGAGTGTACGCGCGCGCAAGCTAAAGCCGCGTTGGCCAGTTGCAATCAGCATTGTCGGACGGCGATTCTGATGCTGATGACGGGGCTCGATGCCTGGCAGGCACGGGATCTACTCAGCGAAAACAACAACCATTTGCGTATCGCCTTACGTGAAGCGCAAGAGAAAACGCCAAGTAACGTCAATTAAATTCCTCGCCGCGCCGGTTTGTTAAATAACTAAATAAACCGGCGCCAGATTTCTTATCGCCTGAATCATCCTGATTTTCCGCCGCTATTTTCACAATGAATGCCAGTGAAATAAATAAACTGCTTTTTTAAGTTAAAAAACTGTTTGCATTAAAATATCGAAGTGTAAATGATATTTTAAAATAAAGTAAAAGTGCGTTAATATGGCGGCTCTTATTACACTTTTGCTACGCGATATTTCTATTATGCCTGCAATTAAAAAAACGATTATATCTATGACCGCATTAGCGATGTTCGTCAGTACGGCGACCTACGCAAATGGCGATACCTCGAAAAAAACTGACTTTCTGCTGATCGGCGGCGGCATCATGAGCGCCTCGCTGGGCACCTGGCTGCAGGAGCTGCAGCCGGAGTGGAAACAGGTGATGGTGGAGAAACTCGACGGCGTCGCGCTGGAGTCCTCCAACGGCTGGAATAACGCCGGTACCGGTCACTCGGCAAATATGGAACTGAACTACACGCCGCAGCGTGCAGACGGTTCTATTGATGTCAGCAAAGCGCTGGATATCAACGAGCAGTTTATGATTTCGCGCCAGTTCTGGTCGGCGCAGGTCAAACGCGGTATTTTGCACGACCCGCATTCGTTTATTAATTCCACGCCGCATATGAGTTTCGTGTGGGGCGATAATGTTGATTATCTGCAAAAGCGTTATAACGCGCTGCAGCAGACCACCTTATTCCAGGGAATGAAATTCTCCACCGATCACGCGCAAATTAAACAGTGGGCGCCGTTGGTCATGGAAGGACGCGATCCGCAGCAAAAAGTGGCTGCCACCTGGACGCCGGTCGGTACCGACGTGAACTACGGCGAAATTACCCGTCAGCTAATCGGCAGCCTGAAAAAGAGCAGCAATTTCTCGCTGCAGACCTCTTCTGAAGTCACCGATTTCAAACGCAATGCCGACAACTCCTGGCACGTGACGATTAAGAACGTGAAGAGCGGTGAAGAACAGGCTATCGACGCCAAATATGTCTTCATCGGCGCCGGCGGCGGCGCGTTGAAGCTGCTGCAGAAAACCGGTATTCCGGAAGCGGACAACTATGCGGGCTTCCCGGTAGGCGGCTCGTTCCTGATGACCGAAAACCCGGAGCTGACTAAACTGCACCAGCAGAAAGTTTATGGTCAGGCCTCGGTTGGCGCGCCGCCGATGTCGGTACCGCATCTGGATGCTCGCTACCTCGATGGTAAGCGCGTGGTGCTGTTCGGGCCATTCGCCACCTTCTCCACCAAGTTCCTGAAAAACGGTTCGTTCTTCGATCTGCTGAGCACCACCACCACCAGCAACGTACTGCCGATGACCCACGTTGGCCTCGACAACTTCGATCTGGTGAAGTACCTGATTAGCCAGGTTATGCTCAGCGATGATGACCGCTTTGCGGCGCTAAAAGAGTACTACCCGAACGCGCGCAAAGAAGACTGGAAACTGATTCAGGCCGGTCAGCGCGTGCAGATCATCAAAAAAGACGCAGAGAAGGGCGGTGTGCTGAAGCTCGGTACCGAAGTGGTGGTCGATCAGCAGAAAACGATTTCTGCGCTGCTCGGCGCATCGCCGGGTGCTTCCACCGCCGCGCCGATCACCCTGAACGTTCTCAAGCAGATGTTCCCGCAGCAGTTTAACTCGCCGGAATGGCAGAGCCGCATTCGCGCCATCGTGCCGAGCTACGGAGAGAAGTTAAACGGCAACGTGGCGTTGACCCAGCAGGTTTGGGATGACACCGCCGCGGCGCTGCAACTGACCAAGCCTCCGGTCATTCAGATGCCAGAGTCCGCGCCGACCGCGACCGCCAAACCGGCAGAGACGCCGCGCGAAGCCTCGCCGCAGCACGATATGGCGCTGTAACGACGCATCCGGGCAGTGAACAAAAGGGAAGACCATGGTCTTCCCTTTTTTGCGTTATTTACCGGCTGAGGCCGCGCGCTGCCTGCAACTTTGGCCTCATAAAAGATATACTGGTTTGAATTGAAAAAGAAAATTAAACCAGGAGTGTGGAAGGGCTATGAGAGACGATATTAACCAGGAGATCACCTTCCGCAAGCTATCGGTCTTTATGATGTTTATGGCGAAGGGCAATATCGCCAGAACCGCCGAAGCCATGAAGCTCAGCAGCGTTAGCGTTCACCGCGCGCTGCATACGCTCGAAGAGGGTGTCGGCTGCCCGCTGTTTGTTCACAAAGGACGCAACCTGCTGCCGCTGCAGGCGGCGTGGACGCTGCTCGAATACTGCCAGGATGTGATGAGTCTGATGAGCCGCGGGCTTGAGGCGACGCGTAAAGTCGCCGGCGTCGGCCAGGGGCGATTGCGCATCGGTACACTCTATTCGCTGACGCTGGAAACCGTTCCGCGCATCATTATGGGGATGAAATTACGCCGCCCGGAGCTTGAACTGGATCTGACGATGGGCTCCAATCAGATGCTGCTGGATATGCTGGAAGACGATGCCCTTGACGCTATCTTAATCGCGACCAACGAAGGCGAATACAATAATTCGGCTTTCGACGTAGTGCCGCTGTTTGAAGACGATATCTTTCTCGCCGCGCCGGCGACGGAACAGCTGGATACCACTCAGCTCGCCGATCTACGCGATTACGCCGATCGCAAGTTTGTCTCGCTGGCGGAAGGATTTGCGACTTATGCCGGGTTTCAGGAGGCCTTTCAGGTAGCCGGTTTTGAGCCGGAAATTGTGACCAGGGTGAATGATATCTTTTCGATGATAAGCCTGGTGCAGGCGGGCGTGGGCTTCGCGCTGCTGCCGGGGCGGATGAAGAAAGTCTATGAAAACGATGTCCAGCTGTTAAAGCTGGCGGAACCCTATCAGATGCGCCAGCTGATCTCTATCGTCTATTCACACCATCGCGAGCGTGATGCCGACCTGCTGGCGCTGGCGGCGGAAGGGCGCATGTACGCCCGCAGTATTAATCGCTAAGCCGCTGCGCCAGATGGCGGGCGACGTCCACGCCGCTGCGCTCCAGCGAAATGGTCTCGCCGCGCCAGCCCGCCTGGCGGGTCAGGCAGGTGAGCACGCCGCCGGGCGGCATCTCGATTGCCAGCCTCGCGTCGCGTTCATCGGCGGCGATCATCGCCTCCTGCCAATGTACGGTGCGCGCCATGTTCATCGCCAGATCGTCGGCGATCCGCAGCGGATCCCACAGCACGCGCGCCGTCGAGCCGCTTAAATAGGCGCGCTGAGGGCGCGTTAAGGTGACGTCGGTAAAGGCTTTTGCCAGGGCGGCGGCAGGTTTAGCCAACAGCGCGCAGTGCGACGGCACGCTGACCGCCAGCCGTTGGGCTTTACTGGCGCCAGCCTGCAGCGCCAGCTGCGCTACCTCGGCCATGGCTTCATCGCGCCCGGCGATCACTATCTGCGTTTCGGCATTCAGGTTGGCGAGATAAACCTCATGGCCGTGCATCAGCGCCTCAACCCGTGGGCGGGTCAGCCCCATAATCGCCGTCAGCCCGTAACCTTCAGGATAAGCCTGCTCCATTAAATCGCCGCGTAGCGCCACCAGGCGCAGCGCGCTGGCGAAATCGAGCGCGCCGGCAATCACCGCTGCCGGAAACGCGCCGATAGAGAGCCCGCTGACCATCTGCGGATCCACGCCCTGGCGTTGTAGTTCGCGCGCCCAGGCTACCCCGGCGATCAGCAGACAGAGTTGTACTGCACGGGTATGCTTCAGCGCGTCGGCGCTATCGAGAGTATCGACTTCATCCCCCAGCACGGCGCGCGCCTGGGAGAGGATAGCCTCGCGATCGGGGATTGCCGCCAGCATTGCGGGGCGCTGGCCGCCCTGACCGGGAAAAGTAAATATAATCTTCATCATTCCTCCCTGTGCCACGGCGTCGCGGTTAAGCGTGCGCCGCGGGATGTTTTCAGTAGCGCGCGGCCATCGCGCAGCCACTCATTAAGGGCGAAGGCGCCGTAGGGCGTTTCTACCTGGGTATCGGCGCGGCACGGTAGTTGGGCAACTCGGGCCTGCCATTCCAGCAATGCCTCGCGGTCCAGCGGCTGCGGCGCGCGGATCAGCAGATCCAGATCGCTTGCCGCATGCAGCACTGGGATTTCGGTTGCCAGCGCGTAGCCGGTACTACCGGTGATGCCCCAGCGCCAGGGCCAGCGGTGTAAGGTAAGGGCGATAGCCGCCTGGATCGGCGGCTGCGAAACAAAAGGCGAATGGAGCAAGACCTCACGATCAACAAGCATCTCCGGGCTGACGCTGCGCACGATATTGTGCGGCTGAACCCAGCCGGCGGCGCGTTGTTCGCGCTTCATGCCCCGCACCCCAACCGGGATGCGGGCCTGGCCGTCAACGTCGCGTCTCACCACCACCGGCAGCGCGGCTCGCCACTGCTGAACCACCCACGGCTCGGCAATGTCTTCCAGGGCGCTGGCGTGGTTTAACCAAACTAAATCGTGGGGACGCGGCGTTGATGACATGGTTTACAGTCCTGAAGTCAAAGAGATAAACAGCGGTAGCGACAGGATACACAGAACCGAGCTCAACAGCAGCACGGCTTCAGCATCCGGAGACTGCACGCCGAAGCGGTTGCCGAAGACCACGCCGAAGAAGCCGGCGGCCAGCGCAATCATCAGGATCGCGGTAATGGCGATAGAGCCGTGCAGACCAAGTAACATCACCAGGCCCCAGGCAATAAACGGCTGCACCAGCAGTTTCACGATGGTTGATGTAGCGATCAGCGCATTGAGCTGCAGTTTACGTGCCGACAGGATCACCCCGGTGAGGAACAGCGCGGCGGCGGTGGCGGCCAGTCCCAGCGGTTTGATCGACGCCAGCAGCAGGTCCGGCATTTTAATGCCGATAGCGGAAAGTACCACCCCAAGCAGCGGGCCCCAGACGATCGGTTTTTTCACCGAACGCCACATCAGCACCGGCAGCATCGCCAGCGTAGAACCGCTGTTTTCACCCGCGGCGCGGGCTTTTTCACGTTCCAGAATCAGCAGGCAGAACGGGGTCATCAGTACCGAGCCGCAGGCGATAGAGACCGCCACCGACAGCGAGGTTGACGCGCCTTCACCCAGCACGCTGCCGAGGATCGGCAGACCCAGCGCGGCATAGTTTGGCAGGGCGACGGTGAGGGTCAGCACCGCGGCATCCTGCGGCGTGCGTTTGAACACGCTGGTGGCGAGGAAGTAGATCGCCGCATAGGTGATCCACATCGCGCCGGTCAGCACCAGCACTAGCGGCGACTGGGCGACGATACCGGCCCACGGCGTTTGTACCGTCGCGCTAAATAGCGTGGCGGGTAAGGCAAAATCCATTACAAAAATATTAAGCAGCGAGACGTTTTTGTTATCTACCATCCCGGCCTTTCCGGCCCAGAAACCCAGCAGCATGATAACGAAAATGGGCGCGAGAGCATGAATAATCACATAAGTCATAAATCACCTGTAAATAAAATAGAGTACTGGCGCGATTGTTATTTTTTCTAAAAGCCGTCCCTTCCCGGAGCGTTTATTCCGCGCTCCGGGAGACTGCTTCCGGCAGGTTTTCTTCTACTACTTACGTACGAACGTCTTACCAGCTGGCGCGCATGCGATCGCGAACCAGCTGTGAGCTGCGGCGGTTTTCCGCGCCCAGGCGACACTTCAGTGAGGTATCGGTGCGCGCGTCAGCGATGGCGTCGCGCAGGGTACGGCTGACCAGCGACAGATCGCCTTCGTCTGGCGCATCCGGATTGCTGATATCGAGCAGGGCGGAGAGCAGGCCGAGCGTAGCGTAGTTGCTGACGTCATAGGCCATCGGCGGGATCGTCGCCGCCAGTTTCTCCAGCGCTTCGACGGTACGCAGCGTAATGCGCGCTGCCGATTCTTTACCCATCGCGTGGACCAGCACGCCGCTATCGTTAAAGGCGATCAGGCGGTTGGCCTGATAGCCGTGGGCCAGAAACGCCCCGGACATCGCTTTTCCGACGATCAGGCCAATCACCGGGTGGCCGGCAAGACGGGCTTTGGCGTAGGCGCCTGCCGCTCCGGCCAGCGCCTGGTGGATGCCGAAGGCTTCTTCACGACGACCATAGGCCTGGCTCGGGACATCAATTACTGCGACGATCGGTCGTTTGCCAGGCCGATCGGCGTCGGCGGCGATAGTTTCATTGACCACTTTCGCCAGCGTCCAGCCTTCCAGCAGGCCGACTTCGCCGCCGGCGGCGCGCGGGTAATGGTTGTTGGCGTCAGGCACCACGGCGATAAAGCGGACGTTTTCGCCATTAATCTGGCCATCTGCGACCTGTACCGAAGGGCATAGCCCGCTCATCAGCGGCGCGTTGGGCGCCAGTTTGTTCAGCCATAGCGCGGCGCGGTTTGGGAACTGACTCATTATTTATCCTCCCGGGCAAAAAGCTGTTTAATCTGCGCGGTATCCGCCTGCTGGCGGGTATCGAATTGGCTCAAGCGACGCAGATAATCGTCATAATTGTCGCTGCGGTGCTGTGCCGGTACGCCTTTGGCGATGGCCTCGTTCATTGCGGTTTTAACGGCGTTAACGCCATCGTTAACCAGCGCGTCGACCAGCCCGCTGGCGGCGCGAATTTCACCCCCGGTCATACTCCAGATAAACGGTCGGTTGCGGGAGTCATACTCTTCAATACCGGCCTCCTGCTCGATAACCTGCGGGCCGTTGAGGCCAAGACGGGCTTCACGGGTAACGATAAGGTAGCTGCACAGCGCCGCGGCTATGGACATGCCTCCGAAACAGCCGACGGTACCGGTAATAATGCCGACCACCGGGGTGTAGCGGCGCAGGTCGACAATCGCGGCATGAATATCGGCGATGGCGGCCAGACCGAGGTTGGCCTCCTGCAGACGTACGCCGCCGGTTTCGAGGCACAGTACCGCCTGCGTCGGGATACCGTTGCGGTTATCTTCCGCCGCCAGCTCCAGCGCGGCGGCCATTTTGGCGCCGGAGACTTCGCCCATACTGCCGCCCTGGAAGGTGCCTTCGATGGCAATCACCACCGCAGGTTGGCCGTTGATAGTGCCTTTGGCGACCACCATACCGTCGTCGGACTGCGGGACGATGCCTTGTGCGCCAAGCCACGGCGACATAATGCCTTCAAACGGGTCCAGCAGTTCGCGGTAGCTGCCATCGTCCAGCAGGGCGTGGGCGCGTTCGCGAGCGCGCAGTTCGATAAAGCTGCGATCGTTACGCATGAGCGGCCTCCTCAAATACTTGTTCAATACGAATACGGGCGACGCCCGGCGTGGCGCCGAAGTCGTGGATAATCAACTGCCCGGCGGGCAGGCCGTTGATCAGGTTCAACCTGTCGAACAGCGCCTGCCAGCGCGCCTGGCTGTTATCCACTGAGGTGGTGATCTGTACGTTGAGCGTGGCGCCCTGTGCGGCGGTATAAAGCACTTCCATATCGCCAGAACCTACGACCCCTGCCAATGCTTTGCCGCTGAGGGCGCGGTTGGCAGGAAATGACAATGTAATCTGTTCCATAACATCCTCTGAATGCGTTAGCCGGAAACCCGGTCGAGAAACAGGGTGGCGGCAAGGAGATCGGCCGCGCCACCCGGCGAGGCGTTTTGCGCCAGCATCTGCGCATCAAGGCGCGCCAGCGCGGCGCGACCGGCGGCGCTGGCGCAACCGCCAGCCGCCAGAACCTCGCGGGCGCCTTGCTGCATGGCGTGCAGGCCGTTCATGCCGGCACGCGACAGCACGCAGGTATCGCTCAGCGAGGTCATGATGGCCATCAGCGCGTCGAGACGCGCCTGCGGCTCGCTGGCGCCTCGCGCCCGGCTTTGTTGCAGTTGCGGCAGCGCCAGGGTGATAACATGCGGAAATCCGCGCTGCGCTTCCTCGCGTGCGCCCGGCACCTGCCAACGGCGGCTGGCGCGCAGCCCCTTACTAAAGCTTTTCGGCGCGAAGCCGTCAGGCAGGCGGGCGAGGGCGGCGGCGGCGGCGGCGATCGCCTGTGATTGACCCTCTCCACCCAACATCGCCACCGCGCTGACCAGCAGGCCCAGCGCCCAGATGGCGCCGCGGTGGGTATTGACCCCGCCGGTGGCCATCATCATCTGCGCTTCGCCTTCGCGACCGAGGCGGCCGACGGTTTCGCGCAGGGCGATATCCGCCGGACGCTGCCAGCTTTGCTGCGCCAGCGCGTGAAAGGTCGGCTGCAGGCTGCGGGCGGAGCGTTCCATCAGTTCCAGATTAAGATCCTGATGCGCGCCGCTGCCGCGACTATCGACCAGTCCCGGTTTCGGACTCAGTCGGGCTTCGTCAATCAGACACGCGCTGGCGGTATGCGCCAGCCAGCTGACGCGGCTTTCTGCGTGTAGGGGGGAGAGATTTTTCATTACCAGCTCCGGAATTTTGCCGGTGGGTTGTACAGTCCGTCGGACCATTCCACCAGGTCGGCGACGCTGCCGGCGGCCAGTAGCGAGCGGGTGGCATCGCTGCGGCGAATGCCGATATCTTCCGGGTAGACGACTTTGCCGCTCTGGCGCAGCGCGGCGACGCGTTTGGCGTCCACGCCGAGGCCAATATCGGTGATCCCGGCCACCGCGGCGACCATCGCCCGGCGCTCTTCAAGGCTCTCCGCCCGGTACAGGTAGGCGATACCCTCTTCGGTCAGCACGTGGGTTACGTCATCGCCATAAATCATCACCGGCGCCAGCGGCATGCCGGAGGTTTTGGCGACGTCGACCGCATCGAGCGTTTCAACGAAGGTCGGTTTCACGCCGGCCTGGAAGGTTTCGACCATCTGCACCACCAGTTTTTTACCGCGCTGCATCGGGTCTGGTTCAGTGATCATATTGAGCCAGGCCGGGGTGGCGTGGCGACGACCGTGCGGGTCGTGACCCATGTTCGGCGCGCCGCCGAAACCGGAAAGACGACCGCGGGTGACGGTTGAGGAGTTAGCCAGACCATCAACCTGCAGGGTCGAACCGATAAACATATCTACCGCGTACTGACCTGCCAACTGGCAGAAGGCGCGGTTGGAACGCATTGAGCCATCCGGGCCGGTAAAGAAGATATCCGGGCGGGCGCGGATATACTCTTCCATCCCCAGTTCGCCGCCGAAGCAGTGCACGCTTTCCACCCAGCCGCTTTCGATGGCCGGGATTAAGGTAGGATGCGGATTCAGCGTCCAGTGTTTACAGATTTTGCCTTTCAGTCCGAGCTGTTCGCCGTAGGTGGGCAGTAACAGCTCAATGGCGGCGGTATTAAAGCCGATACCGTGGTTAAGCGACTGCACCTGATGTTCCGCGTAGATGCCTTTAATCGCCATCATCGCCATCAGAATGTGTTCTTGCTTAATCAGACGCGGGTCGCGGGTGAACAGCGGTTCAATGAAGAACGGTTTATCGGCGACCACCACGTAATCAATCCACGAGCCGGGAATATCGACGCGCGGCAGATCGCATTCGTCGTCCACCAGTTCGTTGACCTGGGCTATCACAATGCCGTCATGGAAGGCGGCGGCTTCGACCAGCGCCGGGGTATCTTCGGTACTTGGCCCGGTGTACAGGTTGCCTTTACGGTCCGCTTTATAGCCGGCGATCAGCGCGACGTTTGGCGACAGATCGACATACAGGCGGGAGTAGAGTTCGATATAGGTGTGGATGGCGCCGATTTCGAGCAGACCATCTTCCAGCAGCTGCGAAATTCGCAGGCTCTGCGTGCCGGAGAAAGAGAAATCCAGTTTACGGGCAATGCCTTTTTCAAACAGGTCCAGATGCTCGCTGCGCCCGACGCTTGGCATAATCATATGCAGGTCGTGGATTTTTTGCGGATTAACCTCGGCGAGCATGCGGGAGAGGAAATCAGCCTGTTTCTGGTTGTTGCCTTCCAGTACCACCCGATCGCCCGGGGCGAGCAGATTTTCCAGTACGCTGACCAGTTGGTCAGTGGGGATGACTTTGCCGGCAATCTTCGCTTCGGCTAGCCGCCGCTGTTTTTCCGTCCGGCGACGGTTCCAGACCCGTCCCGTCGTTTGTTCAGCATTCATTGTTAACCTCCTGATTCGACAAATCGTTTCGTTTGTCCTGGTGGAAGTTAGTGTGCGCGGCGCGGCGCTGCGCATCAATTAAGCACGCCGGCTAACCGTTAGCTTTAGAGTAATGATTGGATGTGCCCATTTGTGATGGGGATCAATAATAAGAAAGGAGTAACGGTCTAAGCGGAAAAGATGAAAAGAGGAGAAGGCTGGCGGATAAGCCAGCCCGATTGCCGGTTATTCTTTACTTAAGTCACTAAGTAAGAAAGCAATACTCTGCCCGCCGTTGGTTTGCTCAAGGGCGATTTTCAGAATGATGGTCAACGGCACCGACAGCAGCATGCCGACCGGGCCAAGTAACCAGCCCCAGAAAATTAACGACAGGAACACCACCAGCGTGGAGAGCCCCAGCCCGCGGCCCATGATACGCGGCTCGAGAATATTGCCGAACACCAGGTTGATAATCAGGTAACCGGCAGTGACGATCAGCGCCTCATACAGGCCGCCAAATACCATCACCTGCAGAATCGGCGGGATGGCCGCCAGTACCGAACCGATATTGGGAATATAGTTCAACGCAAAGGCCAGCAGCCCCCACATAAAAGCAAAGCGGACGTCCAATAGCGCCAGCATGCCCCAGACCACCAGCCCGGTGACCAGGCTTATCGCGGTTTTCAGCACCAGATAGTGGGACACGCTATCAATCGCCCGCTGAATGGCGCCCATCCCCTCAACCGGCCGCGACATCAGTTGCTGGAGCTTGGCGGGCAGCTGCGGCACTTCCAATAGCATGAATACCACGGTGAGAAGCAACAGGAAAATGGACGACATCGCATTCGACAACTGGGTCAGTAGACTGGTCACCAGCGTCATCACCGCGTTGGGGTCGATATACTTATTCAGCTCAATGGCGGAGACGGTAAATCCAAAGCGCTGTAGCCATGGCGTGACCGTTTTTAGCGGTTCGGCCAGCGACGTGCGGTATTGCGGCAGGGTACGCGCCAGTTCGTTAAGCGATGTGCCAAGCGACGCCAGCAGTACCACCGCCAGCAGCACGATGGCGCCCACCAGTAGAGAAATCGCCAGCACCCGGGGCACCCGGAAGCGCACCATCAGCTGGACCAGCGGGTTAATGACCACCGCCAGAAACAGCGCTAAGATAAAGGGGACGATAATATCGGCGGCAAAGCGGATGCCGGTAAGGATGATAACCAACATGCCCAGCATGATGACGATCTTGAGTCCATTAAGGGTGATGATGGGTTTGGCCATTGGGTTCCTTACGCTGGAGATGAAAACGTCCTTGATCATAGCGACTTTGCTATTCGCGTTTATGATGGAGATCAGTTTGAGAAAATACTAATCGAAATCGCACCTTGGACGTAAAGAATTGCAAAGACTTTGAGTTAATATTAACACTATGGTACAAATTTACTTGTGTTTAACTACCGAGGACAATTTTTTTCCGCAATGACGAGAAGCAACACCGCGGATAATTGTAATTTTATGAACAATCAGTTCAGCCTTTATTTTTCGACTCATCACGCATTACCTTTCATCCTTTCCCGATTTGCTGGCGAACAGCACTGGCGCTCAGCGCTATAGTCCCATTCTCTCTGCCTGAGCTGGCGCACCGCGCACGGCTAAAACTACGTCAGAATTTTTTCGGTTTACCTTCGTGAGCCGTCATGGATTGTATTCTCAAGCAGGAGAAGGGATTATGTTTTATTGGATTTTATTAGCCTTAGCTATCGTTGCTGAAATAACCGGCACGCTGTCTATGAAATGGGCCAGCGTCAGCGGCGGTCATACAGGCTATATTTTAATGCTGGCAATGATTGCGCTTTCATATATTTTCCTGGCCTTCGCCGTTAAAAAAATTGCTCTCGGTGTGGCGTATGCGCTATGGGAAGGTATCGGTATTTTATTAATTACCGTATTCAGCGTGCTGCTGTTTGACGAAAGCCTGTCTATCGTAAAACTGGCCGGGCTGGCAACGCTGGTCGCGGGTATTGTGCTGATTAAGTCCGGCACCAGGAAAGCGGTGAAACAGCGCGAGGAGAAAGCTCATGCAACAGTTTGAGTGGATTCACGGCGCCTGGCTGGCGCTGGCTATCGTACTGGAAATTACCGCGAACGTATTTCTGAAGTTTTCCGACGGTTTCCGTCGTAAGACCTACGGTATTCTGTCGCTGGCGGCGGTGCTAGGCGCTTTCAGCGCCCTGTCGCAGGCGGTAAAAGGTATCGACCTTTCCGTCGCTTATGCGTTATGGGGCGGGTTTGGGATCGCGGCGACTATCGCCGCCGGCTGGATCCTCTTCGGACAACGCCTTAATCATAAAGGCTGGGTAGGCGTCGTGCTGCTGGTAGCCGGCATGGTATTGATAAAACTGGCTTGATATGATGCCGCCTGCGTAGGCAGGCGGCAAATTCTGTCCTCTGTATTACGCTTAAAAAGCAGATTCGGCATCTTTCTGTAGGCCGCTATGAGGACAGCGCATGATCCCTTTGCCAGGCTGGCGGAATATCCCCTCTGCCAAAATTCTTTCCGTACTGGTCTTTCTCGCCGGCCTGGGGCTGGTGGTCTCCGTTATTTCTCTCTTCTATTTGTCACAACACCTGGTCAGTATTAAAACCAACGAAATTGATAAGCACCGTACGATGCTCTCGGTGGAAGGGGCTGTACAGACATCGGTCAATCGGGTGCTGTCATTGGTACTGGATAATTCGATTTGGGATGATGCGGTTAAACAAACCTATACGCCCCATCTTGACTCACACTGGCTGTATGATTCGTGGGGATCGGGTTTTAAGATTAATAATCTCTACGACGGCACTTTTATCCTGGATGAAAACTATCGCATCTTGTGGGGGGCTTTTCGCAGCGAGCCATTTACCGAATCCGATATTGGTTTTTTCGGCAGCGGGTTACAAACCCTTATCGAGCAGCACGCGGATGCGCTGAGACGCGGTGAAAATGCCTTTGCTGGTATTACCCGTACTCGCGCAGGTATCGCGTTTGTCGGTATCGGCTTGATTCGCCCGACGATCGGCCGCTTGCCGGTTTATGACAAGACCCGTCGCTATCTGGTCATTACCCGACACATTAATCCGACCATGCTGGAAACCCTGGGGACTACTTTCCAGATTAATCGCCTGCATACGACGCAGTTCGCCGGCGAATACAGCGTACCATTACGTACAGAAGGCGGCGAAACGCTGGCATATCTGAGCTGGCAGCCGCGCCTTCCTGGTGCTGAGGCGGCGCGCGCCGCGTCAAACAGCATCAGGCTTATCGCCATTCTGGCGGCGAGTTTAATTCTGCTATTCATTCTGCTCAGTAGCCTGGGGCTATACAAACTGGCGCGCGGCGAACAGCAGGCGCGAAAAAATGCGTTGACCGATTGGCTGAGCCGTTTGCCGAACCGTCGGGCGTTGATCGAACGTTTGAATACGATGGGCGACTGCGGCAAGAATGAAATGCAAAGCGTGGTATTTATCGATCTCGATGGTTTCAAAGACGTTAATGATAACTACGGCCATGACGTTGGCGACGCGCTGATAGCGCATATTGCCCGCGAACTGCAGGATCGGGTTCCGGCGGGGGCGATGCTGGCGCGGATGGGCGGGGATGAATTCGCCATGACCGTCAGCGGTGAACAAGCGGTTAATCAGGCTTCGGCGTTTGCCTGGGCGGTACTGGAATTATTAAAATCGCCCATTGAACTCAGCGCGCGCAAAATATATATCAGCGCCAGTATCGGTATTGCCAGCGGCGTGCCGGCGGTTTGTTCCAGTACCGAATTGTTTCGTCGCGCAGACATGGCTATGTACCACGCGAAGAAGAGCGGTAAGGGGAGAGCGGCCTGGTATGATGACACCCTTAACGAAACGCGCCAGCACCAGCTACACATCGAAAATGGCATCCGCGAAGGTCTCGAGAAAGGCGAATTTGATGTCTGGTATCAGCCGATTGTCAACGCCGATACGCTGGTGATGGAAGGCGTAGAGGCGTTGCTGCGCTGGTCGCGGCGCCCTGAAGGCCCGCTGGCGCCGGATGCTTTTATTCCCATCGCCGAAAGTAGCGGATTGATCTACGCGCTTGGTCAGTTTGCGCTAGCGCAAGCCTGTTACGATTTACAGCCGATGGGAGATCTGCTCCTTTCCGTCAATATCTCACCGGCGCAGTTCCGCGACCCGGAATTTGAAACGCGGGTGATCCAAACCCTGGGACGCTGTCAGTTTCCTGCGCGCCGCCTGCAGCTTGAGGTGACCGAAAGCTACGTACTGGAAAACCCGGAGCGCGCCCGCGTGGCTATCGAAAACCTGAAATCGTTGGGTATCACCGTCGCGCTGGACGATTTCGGTATTGGTTATTCCAGTATTGGTTATCTACGCAGCTGTCGTTTTGATAGTCTGAAGATTGATAAGTCGTTAGCCGGCTTGGTGGATGTCGACCCGCAGGCGGCAGAACTGGTGCGCGGCACGGTACGTATCGCTAATGCGCTGGGGATCACCGTGGTTGCCGAAGGGGTTGAAAGTCAGCAGCAGCTGGCGCTGCTGCGGCGGGCGGGATGCGATCGACTTCAGGGATATTATTTCAGTCAACCGATGCCGATCGATTCATTGCTTCAACTGCGCCAGCAGCAGGGATAATCACTCATTGGCCAGCGCTTCCAGCTTGTCGAGAAAACCGGTCACGGCAATAGCCCGGTTATCGGCGCGATAGCGATCTTTCGGGCCCGGCGCCGAGCTTTGCACCGCAATGACCTGCCAGCCGTTTTCCGTTTTTAACAGCAGCGGAGAACCGCTGTCTCCCGGTAGCGTATCGCATTGATGTGATAGAACTGAGGCCTGCGCCCATCCCGTCACCAGACAATCCTGATGGCTATAGAGGCTATCCAGATGATCTTCCGGGTAACCGGATTGCGTCACTTTGCGGTCCGTTGCTTTCAGCGCCGCGGTTAGCGCTTCTTTATCACCGCGGAAAACCGGAACTGGCGTAATGCCGCCGGGCGCGTAGCGCAGGACGATCAGGCCAAAGTCCCAGGGGGCTGCGGAAGACGGAACAATCCAACCATCGCCGTCCGCTTTAAGCCGTTTACCCAACGACGGATCGGTACGGCCATCAATCCCGTGAATTTCATAGACCCAATTACCTTTACGCGAGATAAAACGCAACGCGACGGCCTTATCCGGCTTGCCTTTCGGCGGCTGCAGCAAACAGTGACCGGCGGTGAGGGCCAGATGCGGCGAAATCAGCGTTGCGGTACACAAATTACCGCTGGCGGTTTCTAACTGGCCGATGGCATCCCACGGGGAACTGGCCGGGTCGCTGACCGCTTTACGATCGTCATGGCCGAAAAAAAGCGTTTTGATATCTTTCGCGCTCATGCCGTCATCATCGGCGTGAGCAAACAGAGGAAAAATACAAAACGAACACAGTAATAACAGTACGTCTCTACGCATATCACTCTCTGGGGAGATAATTATGTCTATTGAAAGTAGCAGGAGATTTAAGTTTATGAAAGTTAAGAATAATTTTTATTAAGCCAAACGGCAGTTAAAATGAATCCTGAAGTCATTTCATCTATGCAAGAACCATGTGAATTCAGATGGTTAACGCATTATCTCTGCTGTCGTCATTTCCGCAGAAAGCGGCGGGTAACGCAACATAATTCGTGTATCGGAACGTACGTAAAGCGCGGGAAAAATAATCACTTTGCCTTGCAGGACATTCGCAAAGCGCAATTTTTTGCGGGTGTTTTAGTCGCCTTGCGAGCACGAAAGTTCATCGTCATTGGCGTTTTTTTACCATCTTCTCAATTATTTTCACTACGAAACATTTTCTCACTGTAAACATCGTTTTCGCTGGTTCCCATTGAGTGAAATGTGAGGTTGACCCGGCCATCATAAGCGCAATGTCATTTCCCGCAGTGGGAGGGTGTATGTCTAAACAAGGTATTCGCGCATTAGTTTATGTTTCGCTGGTTTCAATTTTTATGTGGGGCGCGATGGGCTATCTCGTCATTGAGGCGGTACATGCCCTGTAATGACCCGCCAGCGCCGTGAGGTGGCGTGGGCTATAATATCCGCCAGTGAATGCAGAACTGGCGGATATGATGACTATCGATGAGACGCGATTACGGGCGGTGATTACAGGAGCAGATAGCGAAGTGTCGACCGCTGAATTGGCGGTGGAGCTGCTGGCGGCGCGGCAAAAAATTAGCGAGCTGGAACGTCAACTGGCGACGCCGATTCGCTTACCTTTCTCCAGCGCGAGCCCGGTATGCGAAATTGAAGCGGGATATGCGGCGGGAGTCAGCGATTGCCGTCAGGCGATACGTGCAGCCGGTTTTCCCATTGAGGGGGATGAATAGCGACGCCTAGTAGAGGAAAAAGCGGGTTGCCACCAGCGCGCAGATTATCAGCAGTATCAGGATGAGCTCAAAACGATAACGTCGCAGCATAGCGCTCTCCAGAAAAAAACGGCGCTGAAACAGCGCCGATTTATACAAAACCAGACTAACCGGAAAGATTATGCAGCCGGCTGAGCAGCAGGTTTAGCCGCGGTGTGTTTAGTGGTTTTGTGGTGTTTTTTGGCAGCCTGAGCTTTCTGCGCTACTGGTTTAGCGGCAGTTTTGTGGTGCTTTTTGGCAGCCTGAGCTTTCTGCGCGGCCGGTTTAGCGGCGGCTTTGTGGTGTTTTTTCGCAGCCTGAGCTTTTTGCTCTACTGCAGGTTTTGCCGCGGCTTTTTTGTGTTTCTTGGCAGCCTGGGCCTTTTGTTCTGCAGCCGGTTTGGCGGCAGCTTTGTGATGTTTCTTATGGTGAGTGGTCTTGGCAGTGGTGCTGTGAGTTGCAGCAGCAGGTGCCTGAGTGGTGCTTACTGCATCAGCAGCGAAAGCAGCGGAAGACAGACCCATAGCAGCGGCAACGACCAGAGCTAATACTTTTTTCATTCTGATATCCTCGAAAAGGTTTCTTCATTTCAACCCCACTGCGGGGCCGTTGAAGTAACTATATGCTTGTCTTTTCGAGCTTTCCGTGAGTGTTTGGTATCGGCGTGTAACCGTTTGTACAATACCCGTCTGGTCAGGCGAAACGCGCCGGAGCAGGCCCCGGCGCACAGGCTTAGAGATAACGGGCGGTAAGATGCTGGCGGAAATACTCGCTGTTGAGATCTTCGCCGGTGGCATTTTTAATCAGCTGCGAAGTGGTAAAGCGGCTGCCGTGTTGCCAGATATTTTGCCGCAACCAGTCGAACAGGGCGTTAAAATCGCCGCCGGCGATATCCTGCGCGAGATTCGGTAGCGCGCGTCTGGCGGCCGCCATTAACTGTGCGGCGTACATCGCCCCCAGCGTATAGGAAGGGAAATAGCCGAAACCGCCATCGGTCCAGTGAATATCCTGCATACAGCCGTCACGATAGTTGCCGAGGGTCGAAATACCCAGCCAGCTCTGCATTTTCTCATCCCACAGGGCTGGAATATCGTCTACTTCAATATCGCCGTCGATCAGCGCCCGCTCGATTTCGTAGCGCAGAATGACGTGCGCCGGGTAGCTGACTTCGTCGGCATCGACGCGAATGAAGCCCGGCTTCACGCGCTGGTTCCAGGCGATAAAGTTTTCCGCGCTGAACGCCGGCTGGTCGCCAAAGCGTTGACGCACGGCGGGCAGCAGGCGGTTGAGGAAGGCTTCGCTGCGGCCAAGCTGCATTTCGAAGAACAGACTCTGAGATTCATGAATCGCCGTTGAGCGAGCCAGCCCAACCGGCTGATCGACCCAGCTACGCGGGAGGTTCTGTTCATAGCGCGCGTGGCCGGTTTCGTGGATCACGCCAAATAGCGCGCTGAGCAGATCGTTTTCGTTATAGCGGGTGGTGATCCGGACGTCCTCTGGCACCCCGCCGCAGAAGGGGTGTGCGCTAATATCCAGACGCCCGCCGTCAAAATCAAAGCCTAAAACCCGCATCGCTTCCAGCCCCAGCTCGCGCTGATCGGCGATGGCGAAGGGCCCCAGCGGCTCGAGCAGCGTTTTCTGCGCTTGCTTATCGACGACGTTTGCCAGCAGCGACGGCAGCCAGGATTTCAGATCGGCGAATAGCACGTCAAGACGCGCGCTGGTCATGTCGGGTTCAAAAATATCCAGCAGGGCGTCATAGCGGGAACACCCTTTCGCTTCGGCTCGGATCTGCGCCTCTTGGCGGCTGAGCTTAACGACTTCGCGCAGGTTTTCGGCAAATCCCTGCCAGTCGTTAGCCGGACGCTGGCTGCGCCAGGCATGTTCGCAGCGGCTGCCGGCCAGTGATTTCGCCTCCACCAGGCTTTCCGGCAGTAGCGCCGCCTGCTGATACTGCCGGGTCATTTCGCGCAGGTTAGCTTGCTCCAGATCGTTAAGGTCTTCCTGTTGGGCGTGCCGCAGCCATTCGCCAACCTTCTTGTCGGTCAAAATTTGGTGCTGCAGCACCCCGAGCTCCGCCAGCGCTTCGCCGCGCGCTCGGCTGCCGCCGGGCGGCATCATGGCGAACATATCCCAGCCGGCGATGGCGGCAAGGTGAGAGAAGCGGGAGAGCCGTTGGAATGTGCGGGTGAGCTGCTGATAGTTGTTGTTTTCAGTCATAGTCTCTGCTGGCCTGTGGCGAGTGAAATAAATCTGTTGTCAGAGGGTACACTAGCGCGTCGGGGGGATTTGGTCGAGTCGTGGGAACGACATTTTGCGTGCGGCGAAAAATGCGTATGTGAATACCATAACGGACGGCGCGCCTCGCCAGCGACTACACTAATTACAGGCGCTGGCTGTCAGCGGAGGCGAGTATGAATCCGTTCACGTGGGTGTTTTTCGCACTGCTTTCTATGGATGCTCTCAGAGAACTGTTGGGGTTGCCGTCGGTGCTCGGGCTGTGGTGAGCGGACGTGACCCGTAAGGTCACGTCGTTTAACGATTATTTCAGGCGGTTGTGCAAACAGGCGCCCGTCAGCAGCGCGGCCATTAACAGGAGCGCGATAAAGCCGCCGACGCCGTTCCAGCCGTAATGATGCCAGAAGACCCCGCCGAGCGTCCCGGCAATACTGGAACCGAGATAGTAACTGAACAGGTACAACGAGGATGCCTGGCCGCGCGCGCGACGCGCCCGTGGTCCGATCCAACTGCTGGCGACCGAGTGCGCGGCAAAAAAGCCGGCGGAGAACAGCAGCATGCCGATGAAAATCAGCCACAGGGGCGAGAATAGCGTCATCAGCAGGCCAAACAGCATCACCGCAATAAAGAACAACATCACCGGCCCGCGGCCATAGCGCACCGTCAGCGCGCCGGCTTTTGGCGAACTCCAGGTCCCGGTCAGGTAGGCGACCGACAGCAGGCCAACCACCGCCTGGTTCAGCGACCATGGCGACATCATCAAGCGGTAGCCAATATAGTTGAACAGGGTCACAAATGCGCCCATCAGCAGGAAACCTTCGAGGAACAATAGCGGCAGTCCGCGATCGCGCCAGTGCAGATGGAAGTTAATCAGCAGCGTTTTCGGTTTCAACGAAATAGGGCGAAAATGGCGAGACTCGGGAAGAATACGCCAGAACATAATTGCCGCTGCGAGGGCGAAGGCGCTTATCACCGCCAGCGCCACGCGCCAGCCGAAGAAATCGGTAAAGACCCCGGTGAGCAGGCGGCCGCTCATGCCGCCTATTGAGTTACCGCTGATGTAAAGCCCCATCGAAAACGCCACCACGCTTGGGTGGATCTCCTCGCTGAGATAAGTCATTCCCACGGCGGCCACGCCGCTGAGCGACAGGCCGATCAACGCGCGCATGATCAAAATACCGTGCCAGCTGGTCATCATCGTTGATAATAATGAGCAGCACGCCGCCAACAGTAAGGCAGTGACCATCACCGGTTTACGACCAATGGCATCAGACAGCGGTCCGGTGAAAAGCAGCCCGACGGCGAGCATCGCGGTGGAAATCGATAACGAAATACTGCTGCTGGCAGGGCTTACGCCGAACTCGCCCGACAGCACCGGCAGAATAGGCTGCACGCAGTAGAGCAGGGCGAATGTCGCCAGTCCGGCGGAAAACAGCGCCAGGGTGACGCGAATAAACGCCGGGGTACCGCGTTTAATAAATTGATTTGGCTGGTTTACGGCCTTATCGCTGGCGCTGCTCGCCGGCGCGGTGCCGGCGGTTGTTGTGTTACTCACGGAGAATTCCTTGCTTATATACCGCTGGATTACAAACAAACTGATGTGACCATTCAGCTCACATTTTTAGGGTATAAAATTGTAAATATTCCGTCTAATATATTAATAATCTCAAATAAGATGTTTTAAATATGAATATCGAGCTGCGTCATCTGCGTTACTTCGTCGCCGTAGCAGAAGAGCTACATTTTGGCCGCGCGGCGGCGCGCCTCAACATCTCCCAGCCGCCGTTAAGCCAGCAAATTCAGATTCTCGAACAGCAAATTGGCGCGCGGCTGTTTGCCCGCACTAATCGCAGCGTCAGCCTGACGGCGGCGGGAGTGCAGTTCCTCGCCGATAGCCGACAAATACTGACGCAGGTTGAAGATGCCGCCGCTCGCGCCGGGCGCCTGCACCACGGTGAAACCGGTGAACTGCGTATCGGCTTCACCTCGTCGGCGCCATTTATCAAAGCGGTTTCCGATACGCTTTCCACTTTTCGTCGCCGCTTTCCCGATGTCCATATCCAGACCCGCGAAACCAACACCCGCGAACAGATCGTGCCGCTGAATGAAGGGGTGCTTGACCTTGGCCTGATGCGCAACACGCAGCTGCCGGATACCTTGTGCTGGGAAAGGGTGCTGCGCGAACCGCTACTGGCGATGGTGCCCAGCGATCATCCCCTGGCCCGTCAGCAAGCGGTCAGTCTGCTTGAGCTGGCGCGCGAGCCGTTTGTCTTTTTCGATCCGCACGTTGGTACCGGCCTGTATGACGATATTCTCGGATTGATGCGCCGCTACGATACCACGCCCGTTATCACCCAGGAGGTCGGCGAGGCAATGACCATCATTGGCCTTGTGGCTTCAGGTCTTGGGGTATCGATCCTACCGGCCTCGTTTAAGCGGGTGCAGTTAAATGAAATGCGCTGGCTGCCGATTAGTGAACCCGATGCGGTGTCGGAAATGTGGCTGGTGTGGGCCAAACACCGTGAACAGGGTCTGGCGGCGCAGCGCTTTCGCGATTATCTTCTCGCTGCCGCCGCCCTGGCGAATTAAGACAAAAACGGGGTAAAAATGTGCGGCAAATCACAAGGCTAAGTAAAAATTTGACGTGCACCATCGAAGTGCTTCACCATAGCCAAAAGTTTATTTCGAAGCGCGAAAATAAAGGGAGTCAACGGTGGTAGCGGACAGTCAACCAGGCCATATCGATCAAATAAAGCAGACCAATGCCGGCGCGGTATATCGCCTGATTGATCAGCTTGGCCCGGTGTCGCGTATCGACCTTTCCCGATTTGCGCAACTGGCGCCGGCCAGCATTACCAAAATTGTTCGCGAGATGCTGGAAGCGCATCTGGTGCAGGAGACAGAAATCCAGGAGCCGGGGAGCCGCGGCCGCCCTGCGGTCGGGCTGATGGTTGAAACGGAAGCCTGGCATTATTTGTCGTTGCGCATCAGTCGGGGGGAAATCCACCTGGCGCTGCGCGATTTGAGCAGCAAGCTGGTGGTGGAAGAACAACTGGATCTGCCGCTGCAGCATGCGCAACCGCTGCTGACGCGGATCATCGAGCAAATCGATCAGTTTTTTATTCGCCATCAGCACAAGCTTGAGCGCCTTACCGCTATCGCCATCACCTTGCCGGGGATCATCGATACTGAAAACGGCATCATTCACCGGATGCCATTTTACGATGATGTGAAAGACATGCCGCTTGGTGAAGCGCTGGCTAATCACACCGGGGTGTCGGTCTATATACAGCACGATATCAGCGCCTGGACTATGGCCGAATCGTTGTTTGGCGCATCACGGGGCGCGCGCGACGTCATCCAGGTGGTGATCGACCACAACGTCGGCGCGGGAGTGATCACCGATGGCCGCCTGCTGCACGCCGGCAGCAGCAGCCTGGTGGAGATTGGCCATACCCAGGTCGATCCTTATGGTAAACGCTGCTATTGCGGCAACCATGGCTGCCTGGAAACCATCGCCAGTGTCGAAAGCGTGCTGGAGCTGGCGCAGATGCGCATGGCAAAATCGATGAGCTCTATGCTGCATCAACAGCAGTTAAGCGTTGAATGGTTATGCCAGGCGGCGCAGCAGGGGGATTTACTGGCGCGGGATATCATTACCGGCGTTGGCGCCCATGTAGGGCGTATTCTGGCTATCATGGTCAACCTGTTTAACCCGCAAAAAATCCTTATTGGTTCGCCGTTCAACCAGGCGTCCGATATTTTGTTTCCGGCAATTTCTGACTGTATTCGGCAACAGGCGCTACCGGCCTATAGTCGTCATATCGCGGTTGAGAGTACCCAGTTCTCAAACCGCGGAACGATGGCTGGCGCGGCTTTGGTGAAAGACGCCCTCTATAACGGATCGCTCCTTATCCGACTGTTACAGGGTTAACATTTTTTCATAGTCGCACCAAAAATTGCGCTATCTCAATCTGAGCCCCGGCGGCTTCGCGTAGACTTTTCCCACTGTTGATTATTTCTCTTATGTATCTTTCGTATACACAACTTTGGGGTTAGTGATGTTTAAGCGTTTCTTTATAACAGGTACTGACACTGCTGTCGGGAAGACGGTGGTTTCCCGCGCGCTGCTGCAGGCACTTGCTGCCAGTGGTAAAAGCGTCGCCGGGTATAAGCCTGTGGCGAAGGGCAGCAAAGAGACGCCGGACGGACTGCGTAATAAAGACGCGCTGGTCTTACAGAGCGTGTCGACGCTGTCGCTGCCGTATGATGCTGTCAATCCCATCGCGTTAAGTGAAGAAGAAAGCAGCGTGGCGCACAGCTGCCCGATCAACTACGGCTTATTAAGCGACGGCCTGCAGCAGCTCAGCGGCAAAGTGGATCATGTCGTGGTGGAAGGTACCGGCGGCTGGCGCAGCCTGATGAACGATTTACGCCCGCTCTCCGAGTGGGTGGTGCAGGAGCAACTGCCGGTGGTGCTGGTGGTGGGCATTCAGGAAGGGTGTATCAACCATGCGTTATTGACCGCTCAGGCGGTGGCCAACGATGGTCTGCCGTTAATCGGCTGGGTCGCCAACCGCATTAACCCTGGTCTTGCGCACTACGCTGAAATCATCGATGTGCTGAGCAAAAAGCTGCCTGCGCCGCTGATTGGCGAGCTGCCTTATCTGCCGCGCGCCGAACAGCGTGAACTCAGCCAGTATGTTGATTTAGACGTTCTCGGCAGCGTAATGGCGATAGATCGAATCCCGGCGTAACGTCCGCGACAGTACCGATGCCAGTACGCAGGCGATCAATAAACCGGGCAGCAGCACATACTGCCCGGTCATTTCACAAATCATCAGCGTCGACATCATCGGCGCATGCGTTGTCGCAGCGAGAAACGCCGCCATTCCGGTTAAACCAATCATAATCGCCATATCGCGATCCCCGTGCAGCCACAGACCGCTAAAAGCAGCGAACAGCATTCCTATTGCCAGCCCGACGAATAGCGTCGGGGTAAAAACGCCGCCCGGCGCGCCGGAGCCGCTGCTGGCCAGCACCGCCAACAGCTTACAGACAAAGACGATGATAATGACGCTAAATAGCGGCGGCGATAGCAGATAGCTTTGCACAACGCTATAACCGTTGCCCCACACCGCCGGGGTAATAAGCGATAACATGCCGACGATGAGGCCTCCCAGCGCCAGCTGCCACGACGGCGACAGTTTCAGTCTCACGAAGCCACGGTGGCTGTAGTCCATCAGCCAGATGAATAGCGGCCCGCACAGCCCGGCCAGCAGGCCGGTTGCCAGCATTAATGCGTAATGCAGCGCGGTCAGGTTTTGCTGAAAGACGACGTGGTACAGCGGCGCGGCGCCGCCGTTGAGTAGATTGGTCAGCAGCAGGGCGATCACCGCAGAGATCACCACCGGCCCGAGCGAGGCCAGCATCAGGGTGCCGAAGAGAATTTCGGCAATAAACAGGCTACCCGCCAGCGGCGCATGATAGGCGCTGGCCATCCCGGCGGCAGCGCCGCAGGCGACCCACAGCTTCCATTCAGCGCGCGGCGTAAAACGGCGGGCGAACAGCGAGGCGGCCAGCGCGGCCAGCAGGATCATGGCCCCTTCGCGGCCAATGGCGCTGCCGGTTACAACCACCAGCAGCGACGCCAGCGATTTCACGAGGCTTGCCGGCGTATCGAAACAGCCATCGCCGGTTTCCAGCGCTTCCATGTAATCGGTCGGGGCGTGCGGACGCGAGACGCTACGCCGTTGCCATAGCCACAGCAATGTCCCGGCGGCGAGCCCGCCAAGCGCTGGCGTCAGCAGTCGACGCCACCACGGCAGCGACTGCGCGGCGTTCACCAGGCTACCGCTATCGTTACCGAGAAATAATGTTTCCAGCACCAGCATCGAGTGGCGAAACAGCGCCACGGCCAGCGCCGCAAAGATGCCGACGAGCGTGGCGATGATCAGGCGACGGAACATCACCTGCACATCAGGATAGTTATGAAGACGATGCATGGGCGGGAGTGAAATTGGGAGTCATAGCGTTATTGTGATAGGGAATAACCTTAGATGCAAAAGCTATAAGTGCCGCGCCGGGGATCGACGCGGCGGGTGAGTTAACGATACAGCTGCTTTTCCGCCACCGTGATGGGCAAATTTTCCTGCCAGTTAGCCAGCGTCGACTGCGCCAGTTGGCCCAGCGCCCGATAGAACGGATGCCCGGCGTTTTCAATAAAGACGCTCAGGAAACGCCCGGACCACGGCAGTAAATGCCAGGCCAGCAGTTGAGTAAACAACTCATCCTGATTTGTTTCGCACAGCCATGCGGCCAGCAGCAGCAAGGTGCCGAAGTGGTCTTCGGGTTCGTTGCGCTCAATATCCAGCGCGATACCGCTGGCCCGCATCCATTCGCGCAGCGCAAGCGTAGAGTCGCCGAATAACACCGACTCTTTATCCAGCCACACCGAGCCCCATGGCGGAGCGGGCAGCGCCCATGGGCCGATAAACAGACGCTGCCAGGCTTGCGGCAGCGCCTCGTCGCTGCTGGCGGCGAAGTCTATTGCCAGTGAATCGGAGACCGGGAACGGCCACTGCGGCTGCCAGCTACCATCGAGAAAAGCGGCGACCAGCGGCGCGTTTTGCTCGCTATTCGGTGCAAAAGAGAACAGCGCGCCCAACGTGCGGGCGCTTAGTGCGACGGCGTCGCGATTTGGGATCTGCATCATTACCCTATTCCTTACTGCGGCGCGCACAGGCGCGCCGTCTCGTTAACCCGCAACCGCCATACCCACGGTCATATGCAGGCCATAAAACAGGCCGCGGCCTATACACTCCGCGACTAAAACCAATACCAGCCCGATGAATAACCCGGTGGCGCGCGGCGGCTGGCGGCGGATTAACGGACACAGCCAGCAGCCGAGACCGAGCGCCAGCAGGAGCAGCCGTAGCACCTGCAGCCCGCCGTAATCCGGGAGAAGGGCGTTCGCCTGTTGTACTGAACTGTGGATCGTGGCGAGGTCAGCGCTTTGCAAGACAACAACGGCCACGCTGATGATGAGTGCGGCCACGCTAATAGCGGCAAAAAACCAGCCGTTGAAGTCAACTTTCGCCAGCTTCAGCAGCAGGGCAGCGAACAGCGGACCGGCGAGCAGTACCGTCAGGAAGAACGCGCTGGTGGTGTAGCCATTGTACCACGTTGGCACGGTGTCAATTTGGTAGACCCGGGTCATCGCCATCACAAACAGCAACCCCAGCAGCATGGTGAGAAACAACCAGATTTTGCCGAGCGCCGCCGGCATTTTTCCTGGCACCGCCAGTAGCCACCAGAATCCGCCAACGGCGAAGAAGAGGGCGCCGCTGGCGATTTCATTACTGAGCGCTGAAGCGCCAACGCGGTTCAGTGAATTAAATGCGCGTAGCGGCGAGCCGAGATGGATTACAGACGCGAGAAAAGCTATTCCCATCAATAGCCAGATAAAGAACATACTGCGCACCAGCCGCTCTCGCGATTCGCGCTGACCGGAGAGCGACACCCAGCCCAGGCCGCTGACGATGACTGCGCCAGCTACGCATTGCCCCAGTACCGTAAACAGAACTAGCGGCCATTCATGCCATCCATTTCCCATTTCAGACCTCCTTCGGATTGGCCAGATAGCCGGTGGTATCGCCGCACGGACGGCTGTTGGCGTTTGGTTTTATCACAATGCTCGGCTTGGTGAAGTGCGCTGACGGCAGCGGCGCCACGGCGGCCAGTTGGCCGTGCTTTTCACGCAGTTCGGCAATCGGCCCGAAGTCCAGTGCCCGCAGCGGGCAGGACTCGACGCAAATCGGCTTTTTGCCTTGTGCCACACGCTCGTGACAGCCATCGCATTTGGTCATATGCCCTTTAGCGGCGTTGTACTGCGGCGCGCCGTACGGGCAGGCCATATGGCAGTAGCGACAGCCAATGCACACCTCTTCATTAACCACCACAAAACCATCTTCGCGCTTGTGCATTGCCCCGCTCGGGCAGACCTTGGTGCACGCCGGGTCTTCGCAGTGGTTACAGGCGATAGAGAGGTAGTAGGCAAAAACGTTCTGATTCCAGACGCCGTTGTCCTCCTGCCAGTCGCCGCCGGCATACTCGTAGATACGACGGAAGCTGACGTCCGGCGTCAGGTTCTTGTAGTCTTTACAGGCCAGCTCGCAGGTTTTGCAACCGGTGCAACGGGCGGAATCGATAAAAAATCCGTATTGAGCGCTCATGGTTTACTCCTTAAACCTTCTCGATTTCGACCAGGTTGGTATGCTGCGGGTTTCCCTTCGCCAGCGGTGAAGGCCGCTGGGTGGTGAGGGTGTTCATGCAGGCGCCGTAGTCGACGCGATCGCCGGCCATATTGGCATCGTGCCACGCTCCCTGACCCATCGCCGTTACCCCTGGCATAATGCGCGGCGTGACCTTTGCCGGAATACGCAGCTCGCCGCGCTGATTAAAGACGCGCACCATGTCGCCGTTTTTAATTCCGCGTTTTTCAGCATCGATGGGGTTAAGCCACACTTCCTGACGGCAGGCCGTTTGTAAGACATCGACGTTGCCGTAGCTGGAGTGGGTACGCGCCTTATAATGGAAGCCAAACATTTGCAGCGGGAACTGGTTGCGTAACGGATCGTCCCAACCTTCAAAGGTGGAGGCATAGACCGGCAGCGGGCTGATGACTTCGCCTTTTTCCAGTTGCCAGCGGGCGGCAATCTCGGCGAGGCGGCTGGAGTAAATCTCAATTTTGCCGGAAGGCGTTTTTAGCGGATGCGCTTCAGGGTCGCGACGGAAATCGCGATAGGCGACGAAATGGCCGTTCGGATCTTTACGCTTGTAGATGCCCATTTTTTTAAGCTCGTCATAGCCCGGCAGCGCTGGGTCTTTGGCGACCATTTTGGCGTACAGATACTGTAACCACTGCTCCTGAGTTCGCCCTTCGGTGAAGCGCTGATGCACATCGTCGCCAAGGCGTTTTGCTACTTCACTTAAGATCCAGTAGATAGGTTTGCGTTCGAACTTCGCCGTGGTGGCGGGCTGGATGAAAATCAGATAGCCCATATTGCCGGCATAGTCGTTAGGAATGATATCTTCTTGTTCGACGGTCATCAGGTCCGGCAGCAGAATATCAGCGTATTTTGCCGACGAGGTCATAAAGTTTTCGATAACCACGACCATCTCGCATTTGCTCTCGTCCTGCAGGATATCGTGGGTTTTATTGATATCGGAATGCTGGTTAATGATGGTGTTGCCAGCATAGTTCCACAGAAATTTAATAGGGACCGTCAGCTTCTCTTTGCCGCGCACGCCGTCGCGGGTGGCGGTCATCTCCGGCCCGCGAGCGATAGCGTCGGTCCAGCTAAAGCAGGAGATGGCGGTTTTTACCGGATTCTCCAGCACCGGCAGGCGCTCAATGGTGATGGTATAGGTCGATTCGCGGGCGCCGCTGTTGCCGCCGTTAATGCCGACGTTGCCGGTTAAAATCGGCAGCATGGCGATAGCCCGCGCGGAGAGCTCGCCGTTCGCCTGGCGCTGTGGGCCCCAGCCCTGGCAGATATAGGCGGGTTTGGTCATACCAATTTCGCGCGCCAGCTTAATGATGCGATCGGCGGGAATACCGGTAATGCGCGAGGCCCACTGCGGCGTCTTGGCGGTAGCGTCGTCCCCCTGGCCAAGAATATAGGCCTTATAGTGGCCGCCGGCCGGCAAGGTTTTCTCATCGTAGCCGACGCAGTATTTATCGAGGAACGGCTGGTCTACCAGATTTTCATTAATTAATACCCAGGCGATACCGGCAACCAGCGCGGCATCGGTACCGGGACGAATCGGGATCCACTCATCTTCACGCCCTGCCGCGGTATCGGTATAGCGTGGGTCGATGACGATCATACGGGCGTTGGAGCGCTCGCGGGCCTGCTCCAGGTACCATGTAATGCCGCCGCCGCTCATGCGGGTTTCCGCCGGGTTATTGCCGAACATCACCACCAGTTTACTGTTTTCAATATCCGAGGTGCTGTTGCCGTCGTTGCTACCGTAGGTATAGGGCATGGCGCAGGCGATCTGCGCCGTACTGTAGGTACCATACTGGTTAAGAGAGCCGCCGTAGCAGTTCATCAGCCGCATCACCGGCGAGGCGGAAGGGGAAGAGCGGGTCATATTGCCGCCGACAATTCCGGAAGAGTAGTTAATATAGACCGCTTCGTTGCCGTACTCTTTCACCACGCGTTCCAGATTCCCGGCGATGGTATCCAGCGCTTCCGCCCAGCTAATGCGCTCGAACTTTCCTTCGCCGCGTTTGCCGACGCGTTTCATTGGGTAGTTAAGACGATCGGGGTGATTGATACGCCGGCGAATAGAACGCCCGCGCAGGCAGGCGCGAACCTGATGATCGCCGTAGATATCGTGGCCGGTATTATCGGTTTCCACCCACACCACTTCGTTGTCGCGGACGTGCAGGCGCAGCGCGCAGCGGCTGCCGCAGTTAACCGAGCAGGCTCCCCAGACGGTTTTTTCTTCAGCCCCGGTGGCTTGCTGCACGGCGGCGGCCGCGGCGCGTAGACTGAAAGGCAGGGACAGGCCGCCGGCGGCCAGGGCCAGTGAACCGATTGCTGAGGATTTTATGAGGGTGCGACGGCTGACGCCGCCGGGATGTTCAGGGTTGGACATTGTGCTCACTCCATGATTTTTATTATGCAAAATGCCGCTGGCAACCGCGGGGCTGCTGGCGCATGGGTGAGGAATAATACTTAAATAGGGGTAGGCGAATCTTATCTCCGGTCAACCAGAGATAAGATCCTTCACTCGAAAGCGGCGGTTATTGCCCGTCTGAATCGGTCGCCGCCGCGTCGCCGCTGCGGGTATAGATTATCTTGAAGGTGTCGTTCGCGCAGTGGCCCACCACCTGAGCGCCGGGTTGGTCAGGCTGATCGTTCGGCACTATGGCTAGGCTAAAACCGTCGGCCGGTACGCCGTTGTTGATAATCTTCTGCTGGATCTCGCCTTTTACCCGCTCGCAGGAGTCCGGCGCTGCCAGTGCGGATGCCGAACCCAGCAGCAGGGCCGCGCACAACCATGGGGATAGTTTCATCATAAGCTCCTTATTGATGTCATCCAGTTTTAAGCATAGCAGAATTGGTGTAAACAATTGTATTTGCTAAAATGATTGGAATGTTCCCAAAAAGGTAGCGGCTGTGAATAAACTGTTTTTGCTGATCCCGGCGGCGTTGCTGCTCAGCGCCTGTGACAAGCCGTCAACACCGGCGGCGTTTACCCCGGAGATGGCCAGTTTTTCCAATGAGTTTGAGTTCGACCCGCTGCGCGGCCCGGTTAAAACCTTTACCCAAATTCTGTTTGATGACCAGGGGGAAATGGTGAAGCGGGTGCGTGCGCAGGTGTCGGCAGAAGGCTGTTTCGATCTGCTGGATTTTACCGACCTCGAAAACAAAACCGGCGCCACGCTAGTACTGGACGCGAATTACTATCTCGATGCGCAAACGCAGGAGAAACGCCTGCGGCTGCAGGGGAAATGCCAGCTCGCCGAGATGCCGGCGGCGGGCGTCAGCTGGGAGACTGATGACAACGGGTTTGTGGTGAAGGCTCTTGGGAAAGAAAGCACTTCCAGCTATCGCTACGACAGCGAAGGCTATCCGCTGGGCAAAACCACCACCGCGAAAGATGAGCGCTTCAGTGTCGTATCGACGCCGTCCACCGATCCGCGTAAAAAGCTCGATTACAGCGCGGTGAGTGTATTTAACGATCGCGCGTTAGGTAAGGTGAATCAAACCTGTGACTATGACGATCACGACAACCCGATCCGCTGCGAGATGCAGGTTGTCGATGAAAGCGTCCAGCCGGCGGTGACGCGACACTACAGCATCAAAAACAGTATCGACTACTACTGAGCCGTGGGCTTGAGTAGCGTCTGGCCTTGAGGACGATGTTTCTCAAGGTACTGATGCTGGAACAGGCACATGCGAATGGTATTGCGGTATTCGCCGTTGATAAAGAACTCGTGAATCAGCTCGCCTTCGACCATAAAACCGAGTTTGCGGTAGATGTGGATCGCTTTTTCGTTTTCTTTATCGACAATCAGATACAGCTTATACAGATTCAGAACGGTAAAGCCGTAGTCCATTGCCAGCTTAGCGGCGCGCGTCGCCAGCCCTTTGCCCTGATATTCCGGGGAGATAATAATCTGGAACTCGGCGCGACGGTGAACGTGGTTTATCTCCACCAGTTCAACCAGCCCGGCTTTTTCGCCATCGCATTCGATGACGAAACGGCGTTCACTTTGATCGTGAATGTGTTTGTCGTAAAGGTCAGAGAGTTCGACGAAGGCCTCGTAAGGTTCTTCAAACCAGTAACGCATTACGCTGGCGTTATTATCAAGCTGGTGGACGAAGCGCAGGTCTTCGCGCTCAAGCGGGCGGAGTTTGACGTGAGGGGCGTCAGACATGGGAAATCCTGTGTGCATTAATAGAGGATGGCGCCCACGGGCGCCGGGGAATTATGGCGTAATAACGCGACCGGTACGGCGGTCAAGACAGCGCAGGGTGTTAGGTTCCCAGTAGGCGTTGACGTTGGCGCTCTTCTGGCAGTTATCCTGCGCATCGAAGGCGACGTCGGTTTTGTCCCACTCTTTCTCCGCGCGTTTATTCACCTTCTGCCGTAGCGAGCGGGTATCGTTCCACTGCTCTTTTTCCATTGCGGCTTGCTGACGGCTCTGCGCGCTGTCGCCGGACTCGATCACCAGTTTGTCGGTTTGCGCGAAGGACGAAGCGGTATAGACCATTGCGCTTGCCGCCAGCAGGGCGGTCAGGCACCAGCGTTTATTGCGTGTCATTTTCATCACGATTTCCTTTGAGTGATAAAAAGGGTTAACCAGTTGGACAAGTTTACTACAACTCGCCACCCGCGCCTACCGGACAAAATGGCATGGGTTCAGGCACATTATCGCGTACACTGGTGCAACAAATTGTCTCATTTACCAAACTTTAATGCTGAAAACCACGTTACTTTTCTTTGCTACCGCGCTGTGCGAAATCATCGGTTGTTATCTGCCGTGGCTATGGCTGAAGCGGGAAGGTTCGCCGCTGCTGCTGATCCCGACCGCGATGGCGTTGGCGATGTTCGTCTGGCTGCTGACCCTGCACCCGGAGGCCAGCGGCAGAGTGTATGCCGCCTATGGCGGCGTCTACGTCTGTACTGCGCTGTTGTGGCTGCGTTTCGTCGACGGCGTGAAGCTGAGCCACTATGATTGGGCGGGCGCGGCGATTGCGCTGTGCGGCATGCTGATCATCGTTGCTGGCTGGGGGCGGGCTTAACGTCGCGCAGCAGGATAAAAAATCGCCCTTTGTGATCATCCACGCTAATTTTAACCTTGATTCTTGTATGGTAGCCGACTAGTTGCCTTACTTACCCTAACCGCATCGTGCTGTTTATCGTAAGAGGCAATTATGGCTACACAAACCCTTGCCAGCGAAGCTGGCGCCAAACCCGTGCGCATTGGCCGGGTGCAAAAAGTCACCCTGACGCTGCTGTTTATCGCCGGTATCGTCAACTTTCTCGATCGTTCGTCATTAAGCGTCGCCGGAGAAGCCATCCGTGGCGATCTTGGGCTCAGCGCGACCGAATTTGGCGTACTGCTTTCCGCCTTCTCGCTATCATATGGTTTCGCGCAGCTGCCCTCGGGTATTTTGCTCGATCGCTTCGGCCCGCGAATTGTATTGGGGGCGGGGCTGATTTTCTGGTCACTGATGCAGGCGCTGACCGGGGTAGTGAACTCCTTTAGCCACTTTATTTTGCTGCGCATTGGCCTTGGTATTGGCGAAGCGCCGTTTATGCCGGCGGGGGTAAAATCCATTACCGACTGGTACGTACAAAAAGAGCGCGGCACCGCGGTCGGCATTTTTAACTCGTCAACGGTGCTTGGCCAGGCGATCGCGCCGCCGGCGCTGGTGCTGATGCAGATTGCCTGGGGCTGGCGCACCATGTTCGTGGTTATCGGCCTTGCGGGGATCGTAGTGGGCCTGTGCTGGTACGCGTGGTATCGCAACCGCGCCCAGTTCGACCTGCAACAGGAGGAGCGCCAGTATCTGGCGGCGCCGGAAAAAGCGCGCCCAACGCTGGTATTCAGCGAGTGGCTGGCGCTGTTCAAACGGCGCACCACCTGGGGCATGATTTTAGGCTTCTCCGGGGTTAACTATACCGGCTGGCTGTATATTGCGTGGCTGCCGGGTTATCTGCAGGCGCAGCAGGGATTGAGCCTCGCGAAAACCGGCTGGGTGGCGGCGATCCCGTTCCTGGCCGCGGCGGTGGGCATGTGGGTCAACGGGCTAGTGGTCGATGCGCTGGCGCGCCGCGGTTACGATCTGGCGAAAACGCGCAAAACGGCGATTGTGGTTGGCCTGACGCTTTCCGCGCTCGGCACGCTGCTGGTGGTGCAATCGAGTTCGCCGACCCAGGCGGTGGCGTTTATCTCCATGGCGCTATTTTGCGTCCACTTTGCCGGGACCTCGGCCTGGGGGCTGGTACAGGTGATGGTTAGCGAAAATAAAGTCGCGTCGGTGGCGGCGATCCAGAACTTCGGCAGCTTTGTTTTCGCCTCTTTTGCGCCGGTCGTCACCGGTTGGGTGGTGGATACCACGCACTCCTTCAACCTGGCCTTGGTTATCGCCGCCTGCGTGACCTTTACCGGGGCGCTGTGCTATTTCTTCATCGTAAAAGACCGCATCAATTAATCGCTAACGGGGGGCGCCAGTCGCCCCCCGCAACCAAACCCGTTTGTGATCCTTCGCATCTTTTTTAAATATCATACTTGTATGGTAGTAGGTCTGGTGATTTAATTTTGATCACTAACCGTACAGATGCAAGGAATTACCCATGAAGATCGTTGCCGCCGACGTGTTCGTTACCTGCCCAGGGCGTAACTTCGTCACCTTAAAAATCACCACCGATGAAGGGATTGTCGGCCTCGGTGATGCCACGCTCAACGGCCGTGAATTGTCGGTCGCCTCATACCTGAAAGATCACCTTTGCCCGCAGCTGATTGGCCGTGATGCTCACCGCATCGAAGATATCTGGCAGTTCTTCTACAAAGGTGCCTACTGGCGTCGCGGCCCGGTGACCATGTCGGCGATTTCCGCCGTTGATATGGCGCTGTGGGATATCAAAGCCAAAGCCGCCGGAATGCCGCTTTACCAACTGCTGGGCGGCGCCTCGCGCGAAGGGGTGATGGTCTACTGCCACACCACCGGTCATTCCATTGATGAAGTACTGGACGACTACGCCCGCCATCAGGAAATGGGTTTTAAGGCGATCCGTGTGCAGTGCGGTATTCCGGGGATGAAAACCACCTACGGCATGGCCAAGGGTAAAGGTCAGGCGTACGAGCCGGCGACCAAAGGCGTGTGGCCGGAAGAGCAGCTGTGGTCAACGGAAAAATATCTCGATTTCACCCCGCGGCTGTTTGCCGCCGTGCGCGAACGATTTGGTTTCAACGAGCACTTACTGCACGACATGCACCATCGCCTGACGCCGATCGAGGCGGCGCGCTTTGGTAAAAGCGTTGAGGAGTATCGTCTGTTCTGGATGGAAGATCCGACACCGGCAGAGAATCAGGACTGCTTCCGCCTAATTCGCCAGCATACCGTCACGCCGATTGCCGTCGGCGAAGTCTTTAATAGCATCTGGGATTGCAAACAGCTGATTGAAGAGCAGCTCATTGATTATATCCGCACCACCATTACCCACGCCGGCGGGATCAGCGGCATGCGGCGTATCGCCGATTTTGCTTCGTTGTACCAGGTACGTACCGGTTCTCACGGGCCGTCCGATCTCTCTCCGGTATGCATGGCGGCGGCGCTGCATTTCGACCTGTGGGTGCCAAATTTCGGCGTGCAGGAGTACATGGGCTATTCCGAACAGATGCTGGAGGTCTTCCCGCATAGCTGGCGTTTTGACAATGGCTATATGCATCCGGGCGATAAACCGGGGCTGGGCATCGAATTCGACGAGAAGCTGGCGGCGAAATACCCCTATGAACCCGCCTGTCTGCCGGTGGCGCGCCTCGAAGATGGCACGCTGTGGAATTGGTAAGGAGAGAAAAATGAAAAGCATTGTTATCCAACAGCCAAACGCGCTGGCGATTGAAGAACGGCCGCTGCCGCAGCCGGGAAATGGAGAAGTACGGGTAAAGGTGAAACTGGCGGGAATTTGCGGCTCAGATAGCCACATCTATCGTGGACATAACCCGTTCGCCAAATATCCGCGGGTCATCGGCCACGAGTTTTTCGGCGTGATTGATGCCGTGGGCGAGGGCGTGACGGATAAAATCGTAGGCCAGCGGGTGACGGTTGATCCGGTTATCAGCTGCAGCCACTGTTATCCCTGCTCGGTCGGTAAGCCCAACGTCTGCGCTTCGCTGGTGGTGCTGGGCGTCCATCGCGATGGCGGGTTTAGCGAATACGCGGTGGTACCGGCCAAAAACGCCTGGCCGGTACCGGAGAACGTGAGCGACCATCACGCGGTAATGGTGGAGCCCTTTACCATTGCGGCGAATGTCACCGGCCAGGCTAAACCACGCGAACAGGATATCGCACTGGTCTACGGCGCCGGGCCAATGGGGCTGACCACCATTCAGGTGCTCAAGCGCGTCTATAACGTGCAGCAGGTGATCGTCGCCGATCGGATCCCCGAGCGGCTGCAGATGGCGCAGCAAAACGGCGCCGACTGGACCATCAATAATCATGAACAGCCGCTGGCGCAGGCGCTGGAAGCGCAGGGGATCCGGCCGACGCTGATTATCGACGCCGCCTGCCACCCGGCGATTTTCGCAGAGGCCGTCGCACTGGCCTCGCCAGCGGGCAGGATCGTACTGATGGGTTTTTCTACCGAACCTTCAATGGTGGCCCAGCAGGGGATCACCGGCAAAGAGCTCACTATTTATTCATCCAGACTTAATGCCAATAAATTCCCGCTGGTTCTTGAATGGTTGGCAAACGGATTAATTAATCCTGATCGGCTAATCACCCATCAGTTTGCTTTCGAGCATGTTGTCGATGCCATGACGTTATTTGAAGAAGACCGCAAGCATTGTTGTAAGGTGTTATTAACCTTCAACGCATAAATATAAATAACCTCGCTGTATCCTACTTTAGAGATTATTATTATGACGACAGCTAAAAATGAGAGAAGTACCACGGATCTTATCCGCGCCGCGGTATCCGGTTGGCTTGGCACGGCACTGGAATTTATGGATTTCCAGCTTTATTCTTTAGGCGCCGCGCTGGTCTTTCATGAGATATTTTTCCCGGAACAGTCGGCGGCCATGGCGCTGATATTAGCGATGGGAACCTATGGCGCAGGATATATTGCGCGGATCGTCGGCGCTTTTATATTCGGTAAAATGGGGGACCGCATCGGGCGTAAAAAAGTTCTGTTTATTACCATCACCATGATGGGAATTTGTACCACGTTAATCGGCGTTTTACCTACCTATGCGCAGATTGGCATTTTTGCTCCAGTGTTACTGGTGACCCTGCGTATTATTCAGGGGCTGGGGGCGGGTGCTGAAATTTCCGGCGCCGGCACCATGCTGGCGGAGTATGCGCCAAAGGGCAAACGCGGCATCATCTCTTCTCTGGTGGCGATGGGCACCAACTGCGGGACGCTGAGCGCCACGGCCATCTGGGCGGTGATGTTCTTCCTGCTCGATCGCGAACAACTCATCGCCTGGGGCTGGCGTATTCCGTTCCTTGCAAGCGTCGTGGTAATGGTCTTTGCCATTTGGCTGCGTTTAAATCTGAAAGAGAGCCCGGTATTTGAACAGGTCAACGAAGCCGATGAAATTCAGGCTAAAGCCGCCGCCGCGCAAAACACGTTCGGTGCGATGTTAAAAAGCAAATCATTCTGGTTGGCGACCGGGTTACGCTTTGGACAGGCTGGTAATTCCGGTTTGTTGCAAACATTCCTCGCTGGATATCTGGTACAGACTCTATTATTTGATAAGGCTATTCCGACCGATGCCTTAATGATTAGCTCAGTGATTGGTTTTATTACTATCCCGCTGTTAGGCTGGCTGTCGGATAAAGTTGGGCGCCGTCTGCCTTATATTATCGTGAATATTTCCGCCATTATTCTGGCCTGGCCGATGCTGGCTATTATTGTCGATAAAAGCTATAGCGCCAGCACCATTATGCTATCGCTGATTGTCATTCATAACGTGGCGGTGCTGGGCTTGTTCGCGCTGGAAAATATCACTATGGCGGAAATGTTCGGCTCGCGTAATCGCTTCACCAGAATGGCTATCTCAAAAGAGGCCGGCGGTCTGGTGGCGGTGGGATTCGGGCCGGTACTGGCCGGTATCTTCTGTAACGTAACCGGTTCGTGGTGGCCGATTGTCGCGATGCTGATTTGCTATTCAGCTATCGGTCTTATCTCGTCATTACTGATGCCGGAAGTGTGCGACCGTGACCTGAGTTTGGACCATGATGCGGCGGACGCTGGTACACGTCAGGCGCTGAGCGCGAACCGCCAATACGCGAAATCATAATCATATCGTTAACCCTTGATAGCCGGGTTTACTCCCGGCTTCATTCCCGCCATTGCGCGCAGGATCACGAAACGCGACAGCGCTGAATCTTCTTGTATGGTAGTTGATGGAAATCAAAGATGTCATACCAATTGCGTGCGATGGTTTACCTCACCAAAACATTCTGTTTGAGAATGATTTATCAGTCATCATAAAAATGAGAGACACCATGGAAAACACGCTTTTAAACGCCAGGGCAACGCTTCCTTCTTACGATCGCAGCAAGCTGGTTTCTCGCATCGTTCATCTCGGTTTTGGGGCTTTCCACCGCGCCCATCAGGCGGTTTACGCTGATATCCTTGCCGCCGAACACGGCAGCGACTGGGGCTATACCGAAGTGAACCTCATTGGCGGTGAGCAGCAAATTGCCGATTTGCAACAGCAGGACCTGCTCTATACGGTGGCTGAAATGTCCGCCGATGCCTGGACCGCGCGCGTCGTCGGCGTGGTGAAGCAGGCGATGCATGCGCAGGTCGACGGCCTGGAAAGCGTGTTGGCAAAAATGTGCGAACCGCAGGTGGCGATTGTCTCGCTGACCATCACCGAAAAAGGCTACTGCCACTCTCCGGCCACCGGCCAGCTGCAGCTCGATAACCCGCTGATTGCCGCCGATCTGCAAACTCCACACCAGCCGAAATCGGCTCCGGGCGTGGTGGTAGAAGCGCTGGCGCGCCGTCGCGCCGCCGGTCTGCCGGCTTTCAGCGTCATGTCCTGCGATAATATGCCGGAAAACGGCCACGTAATGCGCAACGTAGTTTGTGCGTATGCCCGCGCAGTTGATGACGAACTGGCGCAGTGGATTGAACAGAACGTGACGTTCCCTTCCACAATGGTCGACCGCATCGTTCCGGCCGTGACCGCAGATACGCTGGATAAAATTGAACAACTCACCGGGGTGCGCGACCCGGCCGGTGTGGCCTGTGAACCGTTCCGCCAGTGGGTTATCGAAGATAACTTCGTGGCTGGTCGTCCGCAGTGGGAGAAAGCCGGGGCGGAGCTGGTCACTGACGTCGTGCCGTTTGAAGAGATGAAGCTGCGAATGCTCAACGGCAGCCATTCGTTCCTCGCTTATCTGGGCTATCTCGCCGGTTATCAGCATATCAATGATTGCATGCAGGATGATAACTACCGCCGCGCCGCGCAGGCGTTAATGTTGCAAGAGCAAGCGCCGACGCTGAGTGTACAGGGCGTGGATCTGGCGCGTTATGCTGGTTTGCTCATTGAGCGTTATAGTAATCCGGCGCTTAAGCATCGCACCTGGCAGATTGCGATGGACGGAAGCCAGAAGCTCCCGCAGCGTATGTTGGACTCCGTTCGCTGGCACCTGGCGCATCACAGTGATTTCAGCCTGCTGGCGCTGGGTATTGCCGGCTGGATGCGCTACGTGAGCGGCGTCGATGATCAGGGGCAGGCAATTGAAATCAGCGATCCGCTGCTGCCGATAATTCAACAGACGGTGCAGGGCAGTAAAGAGGGTAGCGAGCGCGTGCAGGCGCTACTAGGTATTAAGGCCATTTTCGGCGATAGCCTGCCGCAGGAACCGCGTTTTGTCGATGCGGTGACGGCGGCGTATCTCTCTTTACAGATTCACGGCGCGAAGGCGACCGTTGCCGAATGGGCTAAAGGCCAGTAAAAACGTCCGACGATGAATAGCCCGGCAACGTATTGCGTGCTGGGCTATTTTTGTATTAGCAATACGATTATCTTGTGATATTCCCCGCCTGTACATAACTCTAAATATCTATAATTAATTATATATTGTTGAAGTTTATTTTTATTACTGAAGTATTTATTTGGGTGATTGATCGTATTCCCATACGTTTAAATATGGCAGAATAAAATCACCCCAACGGTTTCTTCAGGACTAAGGAGCTCAGGCTATGTACAAAAAAATACTGTTGCCGGTCGATGTTTTTGAAATGGATTTAAGCGATAAGGCCGTTCGTCACGCGGATTTTTTAGCATCTGCCGAAGAGGGTGAAATCACGTTGCTGAACGTGCTGCCAAACAGCACCAGTTCCCTGCTGCGCGGCTTCACGGCGGATATTCGTAAATTTGAAGCCTTCATGAAAGAGGAGTCGGAAAAGAAAATGCGCGATCTCTCGCGGTTGTTTTCAATCCCGGCGACGCGGATCCATACCCGCATTGTTTTTGGCAATGTGCGCGATGAAATATTAGCGCTGAGCGAAAAAGAGAATTTTGACGTTATCGTTATTGGCTCTCGCAAACCGGGTATTTCAACCCATCTTCTTGGTTCAAACGCCGAATCCGTTTTACGCTATGCCAAAGTTCCGGTGTTAGTGGTGCGGTAATCTATTTTACGGCAGCTGACGCAACGTTGGCTGCCGTTTATCCCATTATTCTTCGCTGAACCACTCGCTATTTTCCTGACGAATCAACAATACCGACTCGCTAATTTCATGTAGATGGATATTCATCGCCTGTTCGACGGCATCAAGATCGCGTTTTTCCAGCGCTTTAAAGATATCGAGATGTTGACGCAGCAGCATATCCGGCGGGGTCACGTGATCGAGACTCATATAGCGCACCCGGTCGATGGTTGCTTTGATATTTTCAATGGTGTCCCACGCCAGCTGGCAGTCGGCGATAAGGGACAATTTCTGGTGAAATTCGTCATCGAGCTGGAAAAAATCATTGAGCTGCTGACGCTCTACCGCCACCCGCTGCTGATTGAGGTTTTGCTCCAGCTGATAGAGCTGTTCATCGTTTATCATCGATCCCGCGCGGCGCACTACCGCGCACTCAATGGCCTGGCGCACGAAACAGCCGTTACGCACCTGGGCCATCGAGATTTTATTCACATAGCTGCCGCGCTGTGGGCGGATCTGAATCAGCCCGTTTTCCGCCAATTTGATAAAGGCTTCGCGTACCGGCTGGCGGGAGACATCAAATCGCACCGACACCTCTTTCTCCGACAGCGGGGTTCCCGGCGGGATCAGGCAATGGACAATATCCCGGCGAAGGATGCGATAGATTTGCTGATTGACGGGCTGGGTCGGATTCAGTTGCGTTTCTGCGGCCATTGATGATTACTTTTTAATGGGTTATGAGCATTATTTTACTCGTTTTTTGCCGTTCCGCCCAGACCTGGCCCGCAGGCCAGGCCGCAGAGGACGTTAGCCCTGACGATGGACGCTGAGACCGGCAAAGCTCTGGCTGACCGGCATCATTTCCAGCGTGTTAATGTTGACATGTTTCGGCAGATTCGCGACCCACCACACCGCTTCGGTGACATCTTCCGGCGTCAGCGCCTGGGTGTTCTCATAAGTTTTACCGGCTTTCGCATCGTCGCCTTTAAAACGCACGTTGGAGAACTCGGTGCCGCCTACCAGGCCCGGCTCGACATCGGTGACGCGAATCGCGGTACCGTGCAAATCGGTGCGCAGATTCAGGCTGAACTGGCGCACGAACGCTTTGGTCGCGCCGTAGACGTTACCGCCAGCGTAGGGCCAACTGCCGGCGGTCGAACCGATATTAATAATATGGCCGCGATTACGCTCAACCATCCCCGGCAGCACCGCGCGGGTCATGTACACCAGGCCTTTATTATTGGTATCGATCATGTCTTCCCAATCTTCAACGCTGGCGCGATGGGCGGGTTCCAGACCTAACGCCAGGCCGGCGTTATTCACCAGAACATCGATAGCCTGCCACTGTGCAGGCAACCCGGCGATCATCTCTTCGATGGCGGCGCGATTACGCACGTCGAGTTGCGCGGTATACAGGTTATCGCCAAGCTCCTCTTTGAGCGACTTCAGGCGCTCTTCACGACGCCCGGTGGCGATAACTTTGTGGCCATTAGCGATAAAACGACGAGTAATACTTTCGCCAAATCCAGCAGTTGCACCAGTCACCAGAATAATCATCTTACTGTTCCTCAACGCTTTTTGTGTTGTCATAACATAGCACGCGATAACGCCGCGCGGTAAAGGAAAATCGTATCGTCATCTGTTGGTATAACGCGCTGGCAGGATAAATCATTGCGGCCAATCAATGAGTTGCCTAATCTTAGTGGATACCCGCGTTCAGGAGAGAATGATGTCGGACAATAACCCCTTTTTACACGTCAGCCTGCTGCCGTACCAGGCGCCGCATTTTGATTTGATTGAAGATAGTCATTATCGCCCGGCTTTTGATGAGGGCGTACGGCGCCAGCGCGAGGAGATTGCGGCGATAATCAATAACCCGGCGCCGGCGGATTTTGACAATACCCTGGTTGCGTTGGAACAGAGCGGCCAACTATTAGGCCGGGTAACCCGAGTCTTTTTCGCCATGGCCGGGGCGAATACCAATCCGCTGATACAGCAACTGGACGAACAATTCTCAGCCGAGCTCGCCGAGCTTGGCAACGATATCTGGCTCAACGAGGCGCTATACCAGCGTGTTAAACAGGTCTGGCAGCAGCGCGACGCCCTGAGTCTGGATCCGGAGTCGCGTCGTCTGCTCGAGGTGAGCTGGCAGCGTTTTCAGCTGGCGGGAGCCGCGTTGGCGCAAGAGCAGAAAACTGCGCTAAAAGCGTTGAATACCGAGGAAGCGTCACTGCAAAGTCAGTTCCAGCAGCGTCTGCTGGCGGCGGTGAAGTCCGGCGGTCTGGTCGTTGATTATCAACACCAGCTTGACGGACTGGCCGCGGATGAGATTGCCGCCGCCGCCGATGCCGCGCGCGACAAAGGCCTGCACGACCGTTGGCTGCTGGCGCTGACCAATACCACCCAGCAACCGGCGCTGCAGGCACTTGCCGATCGCCAGACCCGGCGCAATTTGTTCGCCGCGGGCTGGACGCGTAACCAGAAGGGCGATGCCAACGACACCCGTGAACTGGTTTTGCGGCTGGCGGAAATCCGCGCGCGTAAGGCTGAATTGCTGGGCGTCGCCGATTACGCGAGCTGGTCGATGGCCGACCAGATGGCGAAAACGCCGTCTGAGGCGCTTGCCTTTATGCGCCGCATCGCGCCTGCGGCCCGCCGCCGCGCCGAACAGGAGCTTGCCGACATCCAGCGAGTTATTGATGAAGAGGGCGGCGATTTTCAGGCTGCGGCCTGGGACTGGTTATATTACGGCGAGCAGGTGCGGCGCGCTAAATTCGCCATCGATGAAGCGCAGCTAAAACCCTATTTCGCTCTGGACCGGGTGCTGGAAGATGGCGTTTTCTGGACCGCCTCCCAGCTGTTTGGCATCCGCTTTGTCGAACGTTTTGATATTCCGCTTTACCATCCCGATGTGCGGGTATGGGAAATCTTTGATGCCAACGGCGAAGGCATGGCGCTGTTTTACGGCGATTATTTCTCGCGTGACAGCAAAAGCGGCGGCGCCTGGATGGACGTGTTCGTCGAGCAATCGACGCTGCGTGCCCAGCGTCCGGTCATTTACAACGTTTGCAACTACCAGAAACCAAAAGCCGGCGGCTGCGCGCTGCTATCGTGGGATGACGTCATCACGCTGTTCCACGAATTTGGCCATGCGCTGCACGGCCTGTTCGCTAACCAGCGCTATGCGAGCCTTTCTGGCACCAATACGCCGCGCGATTTCGTCGAGTTTCCGTCGCAGATTTATGAACATTGGGCCCGCGAGCCGCTGGTCTTCGCCCATTATGCGAAGCACTACCAGACCGGCGACGCTATGCCGGACGATCTGCGCGACAGCATGTTCCGCGCCTCAACGTTCAATAAGGGTTATGACATGAGCGAACTGCTGGCGGCGGCGCTGCTGGACATGCGCTGGCACAGCGTCACCCCGCAGGCGCTGCCGCAGGATGTCGATGCTTTTGAACAGCAATCGCTGCGCGAGGAGCAGATGGATCTGGCGGCGGTTCCGCCGCGCTATCGCAGCAGCTATTTCTCACATATTTTCGGCGGCGGTTATGCGGCGGGCTACTATGCCTATCTGTGGACGCAAATGCTCGCCGACGACGGTTATCAGTGGTTTGTCGAGCAGGGGGGATTAACCCGGGAAAACGGTCAACGTTTCCGCGAGGCGATCTTATCGCGCGGTAACAGCAGCGATCTCGACGCGCTGTATCGCGACTGGCGCGGGCACGATCCGCTGATCGAGCCGATGTTGAAAAATCGCGGCTTGTAGATACTGTGCGACCCGTCGCCGCCAGGGTTTTCCCCGGAGGCGACGCTTTGCGCCTTGTACGGGCTATCAAAACGCACGGCATGCCACTGTAACCAATGTACATTTTGCGACCATTCTCAATGCCAGGCGCAACAAATAAGAGTTGTTAAGATTCACAATTCCACTTTTTTCCTTCATCATTTGTCGGCCTTTACTACTAATAATGCGTGCTTACAAAGTGCAATTTGTTTTTTTTTATATTCCAGGCCGCTATGAACTATAAAAAAGTACTTACGACGATGTTTTTTCCTGCGGCGCTTGGGCGTGGCCTGGGATTTGTTCAATGACATTTTTGACCCCACTCGGGAGGAACACAGTGCACCCGTTAATTAAGGTCATGCTGGTAGGCGGCAAAGCAGATGGTCTGCTGGTCAGCGTCGCCGACACCGCGACGGAAGTTTCCGTCACCCCTGCGCAGTACGGCGCGCCATCCGGGCTGCCGCTGAACTACCGGGTGGTGTCGCAGGTTATTGATAATGAACGTCTGTTTTTTGGCGTATTTAGTGATTCACATCTGGATGCCGATAAGCTCGCCAGAGTCGCGCTAACGCGTGGGATGAAAAAATCGCTCAGTTGAGCGTCGGCGCGCCTGAGGAATGGCATGATTAACCGTATTCGTATTAACAACTTCCGTTCAGTCAGAGAGATTGAACTGGAACTGGGGCCGCTGAACATTGTGTTCGGCCCTAACGGTTGCGGAAAATCGAATATCTACAAAGCGATCCATCTGTTAACCGCCTCGGCTGACGGCCAGTTTTCCAGCTATGTCAGCGAGGAGGGCGGACTGGAGAATATCATGTGGTCGGGAAAGCAGGCGCCAACCGATCGCCATCCGCGGCGTCTGCAAATCGCCTGCCTGACCGATGAATTTGAATATGAATTGCAGGTCGGATTTCCGGAAAAACTGCCGTATCCGACGCAATTCATGCTCGATCCGATCGTTAAAGAAGAGAATATCTGGCTGTCGGGCTTTAACCGCCGGCCGTCGTCGCGTGTACTGCAGCGGAAAAACCAGGCGGCGTTCCTGGTCGACGTCAACGGTGAAAAAAGTACCTTCACCGATACTATTTACGAAAACGAGTCTATTTTCGGCCAGCTAGGCGAGCCGCATCGTTTCCCGGAAGTGTCGCGCGTGCGGGAGACCATGCGCCGCTGGCGTTTTTACCATGAGTTTGCCATCGGCAGGCTTTCACCGCTACGCCAGCCGACGGTCGGCTATCGTTCGCCGGTGCTCGATAGCGATGGCGGCAATCTGGCGGCGGCCTTTCAGACTATCGTCGAAATCGGCGCTGAGGAGTTGCTGCATGAAATCCTCGGCGAAGCGTTTCCCGACTGTACCTTTTTCTGCGAGAACGAAAACTCGCGTTTCGTGATGAAGATGCGCCGGGAGGGGATTTATCGGCCTCTGCTGGCGGCGGAGATGTCTGACGGCACCCTGCGTTTTTTGTGCCTGGCGGTGGCTTTGCTCAGCCCACGGCCGCCGGCGTTTCTCGCCATTAATGAGCCGGAAAACAGCCTGCATCGCCAGATGTTCCCGGCGCTGGCGCGACTGATTGTCGAGGCATCACGCTATAGCCAGATCTGGCTCACCAGCCATTCGGCTGAACTGGCGCAATTGATCTCGGCGCGAGCGGAGTGCCGCCTCTACGAACTGGAAAACAACGGTGGGCAAACGCAAATTAAAGCGGCGTTGCCGTCATCCCTGACGGAACGTTAATCTCTCAGGCCGCGTTGTTATACTCTGCCGCGGGTAGCAGCGTCTTACCGCCTTTTAAGGTAAACAGCGATATCAGGGTAAAGCTCAGGGTGATTGAGCCGAGGATAAGGTAGGCCTGGTGAAAACCCACGGTGTCGTACATCCTCCCGACCCAGGCCGAAAGCACTACGCCGGAAAGCTGTTTCGACAGGTTAAAGCCGATTAAAAATAGGGTGGCGGAAAGCTTAGGGTTAAATGCGGAAGATATATATTTGAAGGTCCCGACCAGCAGGAACGGTAATTCAAACATGTGCAGCATTTTTAAAATGACCACTTCCACCGCCGAAGTCGCAAATGAAGATCCGAGAATGCGCATCGACATAATTATGCCGGCCGTCAGCAGGGCGTTTTTCGCACCGATACGGTTAATAATTGCCGGGGCGCAGAACATAATCATCGCGTTGAGTAATTCACCGCCGGTGGTGACAAAGCCGAAGACCTCGGTCCCGCGCTGCGGCGTGGCGAAAAAGCCTTTAAAAAAGTTTGCGAACTGCTGGTCGAAAACGTCATACACGCTGGCGACGCCCACCACATAAATAATAAATCCCCAGAAGCGCGGCATTCGCAGCAGTTCGGCCGCCGTACGTAGAGAAAAGGCCTGGCGGTTGGCGCCGATGGCGTCAATAACCTGCGCGCTGCTGCTGGCTTCCGGACGCGATAGCCATAACAACACGCCAAGCACCAGCGCAAAACCGGAGGCTATCCAGAAGGTAATATTCGGGTCGATGCCGAATAAGATACCGGTAATTGACGCGCAAAGCGCCCAGCCGACGCAGCCCGAGACGCGCACTTTGCCATATTCAAAACGGTTGGCGCGGCTGACGCGTTCAATATAGGCCTCGACAGCGCCAGAACCGCTGGAAAATACCACGCCTAAATAAACGCCCCCCACCAGAGCGCCGGCGATAATGTTTATTTGCAGCAGCGGCGAGAAGACAAAAATAAAGAACGGGGCGAATAAAATAAGCAGTACGGTAATGGTCCACAGCAGATGTTTACGCAGCCCGAGCTTATCGGAAATCAGGCCAAACACCGGTTGGAAAATTATCGCGAACAGCGAAATGGAGGAGAAAACAATCCCTGTTTCGGTTTTCGTTAAATGGTTTACTTCCGCCAGCCACACCGGAAAAAAGGGAAAGTAAGCCGACATAATGAAATAGTAAAAGAAAAAGAACAGCATGAAATAGATAAAATTGTGCCGTTCGCGGGGCGTGAGTTCAGAGAGTTTCATATCTTATTATACCTGTGCGGTGGGGGCCGAAGCCCCCGTTATTATTGACAATGAAGCGAAACCTGATAGCGCCATTGGGCCTCGAGCAGCAGCCACTGTGGCAGAACGCTTGGTGTCCAGGAATCATCGCCGCCCACGCCCATATGCTGGCCATCGAGCGTGATCCAGACGCCTTTTTCCGGCGCCATGCGATGCCAGTGATCGGTCGTCATCAGCTGTTCCGTACTGTACGACTGCACCGAAAAGTGGAACTGGCCTGCGACGTGCCAGCGTCCCCAGTCCATCGCTTTGCAATCGCAGCGCAGACCGTTTTCGCTGGGGAAGATATAGGGCGTGCTCATCTCGCGCAGCGGCTGTTGCCAGCGTGAAAAACAGGCGCTACTTTTGCGATCCGGATAGTTTTCGTGCGGCCCTAATCCCAACCAGCTGACCTCAGCGTGCTGATCGGCGACCTGGAAGCGCAGCCCGACGCGCGCCAGCGGCGGTAACGTTGCGGCTCGTTCGCCATCAACGGTGAGCTGGAGCTTGCCGTCGGCGGTGAAGGTCATGCGCCAGTGGCTGGCAATGACCGTCTCTTCGCCGTGCAGATAGTGCCAGTAACTATCAACTATCACCTCCCGCGCCAGCTGTTGCGCCTCGCATTTCACACAGCGGGTCGTCAACTGGTACAGACCGGCGCTCTTCCAGCGCTCGACCCAGGCGTTCGGATCGATACGTTCGACTTCGCTGACGCCAATATCATTGTCCAGCGGCGCACGGACAAACTGATCCTCCAGCGGCGTCAGCAGCTGCTGTTCTCCCGCGCAATACCATTCGCTTAAACGTCCGCTTTGGCGATCGATAACCCAGCGCTGGGATCCGACGCTGACCTGATAGAGCGTGGGCTCAATCGTCAGGACGGGCGCCGGGCCTTCGGCGGAGGTCTCAGCTAGCGCCAGCGGCGCGGCAAGCGTTAGCTGCTGCCAGGCGACGCGATGACCGGGCTCAGACCATGACGTCGCCTGCGGCTGGATCACTTCGAGCTGCAGCCAGACATCGCGGGCGCCGCGCGTCAGGGACAGGCTGTCGCTAAGGGTGAATTCCGCCCGTTCTTGCGGCGCCAGCGTCAGCGCTAAGTCGCCGCTGGCTATCGTTTCTCCGGCGCACTCTACGCGCCAGCGCAGCGTTTCGTTATCGGTGGCGCGGAACAGGTATTCGCTGGTGATAGCAATCCGCAGCGGATTTTGTTCGAGCAAGGCGAATTGGAAATACTGTTGCGCATGTTTGGCCTCGATAAGCGAAGGATGGGCGCGCCGGTCGGGGAATACCAGGCCATTCATGCAGAACTGCCGGTCGTTAGGCTTATCGCCGAAATCGCCGCCATAGGCCCAGCCGACGCTACCATCCGGGAATGTTTTCTCGATTGCCTGGTCGGCCCAATCCCAGATAAAACCGCCCTGCAGGCGTGGATAGTCGCGGAAGGCTTGCCAGTAATCGGCGAAATTGCCCAGGCTATTGCCCATCGCGTGGGCGTATTCGCAGAGGATCAACGGACGCTGTTCGCCAGGCATCCCGATCCACTTTTTGATCGACCATTTGGGCACCGCCGGGAAGGGCTGGTCGCGCTCGACGCGGGCGTACATCGGGCAGATAATATCGGTGGCGCTGCTGTCGGCGCCGCCGCCTTCATACTGTACCGGCCTCGAAGGATCGTTGTGCTTCAACCATTGGTACATGGCCTGATGGTTGTCGCCGCAGCCGGACTCATTACCCAGCGACCAGATAATGATCGAGGGATGGTTGCGGTTGCTTTGGACCATACGGGTGACGCGCGCGCTGTAAGCGGCAAGCCAGGTCGGATCGTCAGACAGCCGATTCATCGGCACCATGCCGTGAGTTTCGATATTGGCTTCGTCTACCACGTACAGGCCGTAGCGGTTGCATAGCTCGTACCAGCGCGGGGCGTTGGGGTAGTGCGAACAGCGCACGGCGTTGAAATTGTTCTGCTTCATCAGCAGAATGTCCTGCATCATATCCTCTTCGTTGACCACCTGGCCGCGCTGATGATGATGTTCGTGGCGGTTGACGCCGCGAATCAGCAGCGGCTTGCCATTGAGTAACAGTAGCCCGTCACGGATTTCGACCTGGCGAAAACCCATGTCCCAGGCTTCCGCTTCCAGCAACGTCTCGCCGCGCCATAGCGACACCACCGCGCGGTAGCAATGCGGCTGCTCGGCGCTCCACAGTCGCGGGCGCTCGACGTCGAGATTGACGATTGCCCGCTCGCCGTAGCTGCCGCGTTCATCAACAATCGGCGTACCCAACGGCTGGCGCTGGCTGGCAATCCGTGTCTCGCCATCCCACAGCGCGACCTCCACTTCCAACGCCGCCAGCGCTTCAGGCGCGGCCTCGACGCTAAGTTTGACCTGCAATTGCGCGTCGCGATATAGAGCATCGAGCTGCGGGGTTAATTGCACATCGCTGAGGCGGGTCTGTGGTTTATGCAACAGCCAGACCGAACGGAAGATACCGCTCATGCGCCACATATCCTGATCTTCAAGCCAACTGCCCGCGCTCCAGCGCATCACCATCACGCACAGGCGGTTGGCGCCTGGCTGCAGATACGGGCTTAAATCAAAGGCGGCGGGCAGGCGGCTATCCTGGGAGTAGCCGACCCACTCGCCGTTGCACCACAGATGAAAGGCGGAGTTGACGCCATCAAAGATAATTTGCGTTTGCCCTTCGGCCCGCCACCCCTCATCGACGGTCAACTGTAACGAATAGCAGCCGGTAGGGTTGTCTTCGGGCACCCGCGGCGGCACGGTATCAATCGGATAGCGGACGTTGCTGTATATCGGCGCGTCATAACCCTCCATTTGCCAGTTTGAAGGCACCGGCGTCGGGCGGCTGTCGGGCAGGTCATGCAGTAGCCAGCTGGCATCCACCTGAAATGGACTGCGGGCATAGGAAAATTGCCATTCGCCGTCCAGTTGACGACGGCGGTCGGAAGGGCGGTTGTCGCGCGCCGCATCGGCATCGCGCCAGCTGGCAAAAGAGGGATGAGCGGGCAGTCGGTTGAGGTGAGTGATAGTCTGGTTCTGCCAGTCCTGGCGGGCCAGAACTTCGTGAAAAGCGGGGCCGCGAGCGGCGCCTGAATCATATCGTTGCATACGCATACCTGACGGATAATGGTAATAAATGTTATTCGCTAAACAATCTCATCGGGTTATCGGGTATTTTCCACAGACCCGCAATGTTGGCGAAAATGAAACCCATTCACGATCACGAATCACGGCGCAAATAGCAGATTTTTGTCGTAAGGAAGACATAAAATGTTAGCGTAAGACATTACGCCGTTTTCACTGACAGGAGTACGCGATGCAGCGCCGTTCAGCCACTTTAGAAGATGTCGCCCGCGAGGCGGGCGTATCGCAGCAGACGGTTTCGCGGGTGGTGAATAACCCGCAGATTGTGGCGCAGCGCACCCGTGAAAAGGTGCTGCGTGCGATGCAGACGCTGCACTATGTGCCTAACCGTTCGGCACAGCTATTGGCGGGCAAAGCGGCGGCATCGATAGGGCTTATCACCGCGTCGTTGACCTTACACGCGCCGTCGCAAATTGCCGCGGCGGTGAAACGGTATGCCGGTGAGCAGGGGCTGGAGGTCGCCATTGCCATGCCGGCGCAAAGTGATTATCCGGCGCTGCAGGCGCGGCTGGATGAGTTTCGCGCCCAGCATATTCGAGGCGCCATTATCAGCCTGCCGCTTGAGAGCAGCGTCGCCGAACGGCTGGCCGCGGAAAATACGGATATCGCCTGTCTGTTTCTCGATGTCTCGCCGGAGACGGATGTCTCCTGCGTGCGTTTCGATCATCGTGATGGCTGCGGCGCCTGCGTGCGCCACCTTTGGGAATTAGGACATCGCGAGTTCGGCCTGTTGGCCGGGCCGGAAAGCTCGGTGTCGGCGCGGATGCGCCTTGGCAGCTGGCGCGAGACGTTGCACCGGCTGGGGGTCAGTCAATCGATCACGGTATTCGGCGACTGGAGCGCCGCAAGCGGCTGGCAAAAAACCTTCGAGTTGCTGCATAAAAACCCGAAATTAAGCGCGATTGTGGTCGCCAACGATCAGATGGCGCTTGGGGTACTAAGCGCGCTGGCGCAGCTTAATCGACGCGGCAGCCAGGCGATTTCGGTGACCGGTTATGACGATACGGCCGATAGCCTTTACTTTCAGCCGCCGCTTACCACTGTCGCCCAGGATTTTGATCTGTTAGGCCGCCGGGCGGTGGAATTACTGATGCAGCAGATGGCGGCGCCGACCGGCCGCCTGCGCGAACTGCTGCCGGCGCGGCTGGTGGTACGCCAGTCGACGTGGCCGCTCGCGACGCAGGATAATACCGCGCCGCTGATCGCGGAACTTAAAGCGCTGGTGGAGAAGCTATGAGTACGTCTGCGGTTTAAGATTTATTGAACAAGGGCGTGCTAGCCTGCGAATCAGACGTAGGAAGTCCCGACGCTTTTCTACGAAAACGCTAAATACAATCTACGATCTATCCATGCAAGCATTTATTCACCGCCAGTCACATGGCGGTTTTTTTTTGCCCATTCGCTCCGGTCTCGTCGCTTGTCGATTTTATTATCTTCTGCTGGTTGCCGGTAATTTGCGCTGATAGCAGCGTAAACACGTTGTTTTTTATGGCGTAGGTCTCGGGTTTTCCGCGGGCTGTATTTTTTCAGGCAGCATAAAATGCTGATAGCTATTGGGATGGAAAAAACGGCCAGGGCTAACCATACTGATGACAATGTAACAGGAGGTGGTGCTCTCAATGAACGATGATTTTCAGGCGATTAAGAACGAATTTGCTAAGTATGCCGATACGGCGCAAGGGACCGCGGTGGCTTTCGCCATGTATGAAGATTTAGCCCGACGGCTGGCAAATTACTTCCACAACCTCGATCAGCTCAATAAACGCCGTTTTCTGCTGAAGCTGGAGGAGGGGGAACGCGAAATTGGTACCCAGGGCAGCTATGACTGGTATGGGGCGCTGACGCGCTTTTCATCTGCTGCTCATTAATCCCGCCACCCGATTTTTTCGCTTTATTGCAATGAGGTATTATGAAATTCCCAGGCGTACCGGAAAATGAAGAAGAAAGACTGAAATCGCTGTATCTGGCGGACCTGCTGGATACCCGTGATGATGAGCGTTTCGAACGCCTCACCCGGCTGGCTAAAAAAATTTTTCAGGTGCCGGTGGTACTCATCAGCCTGCTCGACCGTGAACGGCAGTGGCTGCTCGCCTGTCAGGGATTGGGGATTCGCCAGACCCGGCGCGATATCTCTTTTTGCGCCCACGCCATCTTGCAGGAAGGCGCCTTCATCGTTAACGATGCGGTCAATGACGATCGTTTTTATGATAACCCGCTGGTGACGGGCGAACCCTATATCCGCTTCTACGCGGGCTATCCTGTCCATCTGCCCGATGGCGCCGTGGCCGGCACGCTATGTCTGATTCATACCACGCCGCGCGATTTTAACGATGAAGAGATCGCCGTACTCAAGGATCTGGCGTATATCGTCGAGGATGAGTTCCAGGTGATTGGCATGGCGATGACCGACAGTCTGACCGGCATCGCTAACCGACGCGGCTTTTACCGCATCGGCGATAAACGTTTCCGTACGCTTACGAGTCACTCAACCCCGTTTAGCCTGGTCTTTTTTGATCTCGATAAATTCAAACCCATTAACGATCTGTGGGGGCATGCGGAAGGTGACGAGGTGCTAAAAACCTTTGCGGCGTTTCTGGCGCAACATCTGCTGCCAGGCGAGGTTGTCGGCCGTTTAGGCGGCGATGAGTTCGCCGCGATGATTACCCGCAACGGGCGTGCCGACACATTCTTGCAAAAGCTGCGTGAGAGTGTCGATCATTACAACCAGACGTCAGGAAAACCCTATAACATTAATTACTCTTACGGCGAGCTACAGAGCGATGTCTGCCGTTATCCGACGCTCGGGGATATGCTCAAACAAAGCGATGAAGTGATGTATTCGCGCAAGCGTAGAAAAACCTTATAAGCGGCAGTAAACAGGCGGTGGGGATGATGTGGCAGGCGTTCGAAGAAGTGACTTAAAGCAGAACGCCCCCTGGTGCAACAGCAGCAGGGGGCGCTTACGGGTGGGGATTATCGTCGTTCATCAGTCATCCCATTTGTGGCTTAGATACGCGGCCAGAAAACCAAAGAACAGGATTGTTCCCAGTACGGCCATAAAAATATGCATATTTCCCAGCATGGTCTACCTCCATTTTATTTATGCGCTAATGTTGTCCTCATTGAACAGGGTTTACGGTTGTTGAATAGATAGTATCCTGGTCAATCTAAACAAACGATTAACCAGAATGGCGTTATGTTATATGAAATAAATTAACGCATCAGATGGCGCGTTCGAGCACAAATAAATACGCTTCGCGCGACCAGAACAGGGCGCTGCGGCGGCGTTCGACCGCCATGGTTTTGACTTCCCAGCCCTGCTGCGTGTACTCAGTGAGGAACCGGCTCATTTTATCGGGATCGGCCTTGGCTTCGCCGAAAAACATACTGCCCAGCAGCCCCTCTTTATAGATAACGACGCGGCACTCTTTTTTCATCAGCTTAATCCTTGCAGGTGTAATTCAACGACGCGAATTATTGTCGCAGGCCATCTTAATATTACCACTGACCGGTGGAAAACTTTTTTCGATATTGCAGCGGGCTCACGGCGAATTGCTGGCGAAAGTGATGACGTAGCGTACTGGCATTAGCGAAACCGCAGATTTCGGCGATTCTGTCGATGCTGAGACGGCTATCGGTGAGCTGCTGGCGGGCACGAAGCAGGCGCTCATCGAGCAGCCAGCGGGCCGGTGATTTGCCGGTCGCCTGCTGAAAACGGCGCAAGAAAGTACGCGGGCTCATATCCATTCGCTGCGCCAGCGAGGCAAGGGTATGGCTCTCAGCGAGATGCTGATGCAGGTAATCAAACAGCTGGCCGAGGCGCTGGCTTTCACGCGCTGTCGCCACCGGGCGAATCACCTGCTGCGCTTGCCCACCGTCGCGGTGCGGCGACACCACCAGCCGCCGGGCGACGATATTCGCCGCTTCATGGCCGAAATCTTCACGCACCAGATGCAGACAGAGATCGATGCCCGCGGCGCTGCCGGCGGAGGTCATCAGCCGCGCATCGCCGACGTACAGCACGTCTTCCACCACCTCAATCAACGGAAAACGCTCCTGCAGCCGGGCAGTATAACGCCAATGGGTGGTGGCCTGCCGTCCATTGAGCAATCCGGCGGCGGCGAGCACAAATACACCGGAACAGATAGAGACGATTCTGCAGCCGCGCGCATACGCTGCCGCCAGCGACTGGCACAAAGCCTGAGGAACATCGCTTTCTATGCCTCGCCAGCCGGGTACGACGATGGTGTCCGCTTCATCAAGCAGCGCCAGTCCGCCATCGCTGACGATACGGATACCACCGGTGGCGCGAAGCTCGCCATCATCGACGGCGGCGACCGCGAACCGATACCAACTTTCGCCCATTTCCGGGCGCGGGAGGCCAAAAATCTCCACCGCCACGCCGAACTCAAAGGTACACAGGCCGTCATAGGCCAGAACGACGACTTTTGGTGGTGACAGTGTCACATTGTGGGTTGTCAGGATTTCAGCGTTTTCTGTCATCAATGGGGGCGGTGGTCCGGGTACGGTGGTGGTTAAAGTAGTGTTACCACAGACAAGGAGAATACGCCATGAGTGTTGTAAGCCAATTTACGCCAGCCGCCCCGGCCGATGCCGCTGCCTGGTTTGCCCATAAACTGAGTGTCGAAACCGACTGCGCGGATGTCCATCACGCCATGCAGCATGGCGAACAGGACTTTGTGCTGCTGCACGTCATCGGCAGTCAGGATGTTTTCGCCCGTCGCCACCTGCCTGGCGCGCTGCATCTGCCGCATCGCGAGATCAATGCCGCGCGAATGGCGCAGTGGCCCGCGGAAACGCTGTTTGTTGTCTATTGCGCCGGGCCGCACTGCAACGGCGCGGATATTGCCGCCTTAAAGCTGGCGCAGCTTGGCCGACCGGTAAAAATGATGCTCGGTGGACTGACCGGTTGGGCGGATGAGGGGTTCGCATTTAGCGTCAGCGAAACGAGCAACATGAAATAAATTCAATAGCCATGAATTTTTCTCGTTTGCTGATGCTCCCTCTGCATGACAGTATCTGGACATATAGACATCCAGAAGTCTAAAAATTCAAATAATGAATTATCACGGCGGGCAACTACCTGTCTGCCGTTAAGGAGAGAACATGCAACGTCACCAGGCCCCGTTCCGCGCAGATATCGTCGGCAGTTTTTTACGTCCTAACGCCATTAAGCAGGCGCGCCTGCAGCTGGCGGAAGGCAATATTGATGCCGGCCATCTGCGTGAAATTGAGAATGAAGCCATCCGCCAACTGGTTCAGCAGCAGTGCGATTGCGGCCTGCACGTGGTGACCGACGGTGAGTTCCGGCGCGCGTGGTGGCACTTCGACTTCTTCGACGGTCTGGAAGGCGTTGAACGTTACGATTCAGAGAAAGGTATTCAGTTCAACGGCGTACAGACTAAAGCGCACGGCGTACGCGTGACCGGTAAACTGGGCTTCGGCAACCATCCAATGCTGGAAGATTTCCGCTTTTTGAAAAGCGTCAGCGGTAATGCGCAGCCGAAAATGACCATCCCCAGCCCCAGCGTGCTGCACTTCCGCGGCGGGCGTAAAGATATCGATAGCACGGTATACCCGGACCTGGCCGAATACTTCGACGATCTCGCAACCACCTGGCGTGACGCGATCCGCGCTTTCTATGACGCTGGCTGCCGTTATCTGCAGCTTGATGATACCGTCTGGGCCTATTTATGTTCAGACGAACAACGCCAGCAGGTACGCGAGCGCGGTGACGATCCGGACGAACTGGCGCGTACCTATGCCCGGGTGCTGAATAAAGCGCTGGAAGGGAAACCACAGGATCTGACCGTTGGTCTGCACGTTTGTCGCGGAAACTTCCGTTCGACCTGGATTTCAGAAGGCGGCTACGAGCCCGTGGCGGAAATTCTCTTTGGCGGCGTCAATATCGATGCGTTCTTCCTCGAATATGATAACGATCGTTCCGGCGATTTTGCCCCGCTGCGTTTTATTCGTCCAGGTCATCAGCAGGTGGTACTGGGGCTGATTACCACCAAGAATGGCGAACTGGAAAACCCGGAAGGCGTGAAGGCGCGCCTGCAGGAGGCGGCGCAGTATGTGCCGCTGGAGCAGATTTGCCTCAGCCCGCAGTGCGGCTTTGCCTCCACCGAAGAGGGCAATTCGTTAAGCGAAGCCCAGCAGTGGGATAAAGTGCGGCTGGTCACAGGGATCGCCGCCCAGGTCTGGTAAGGAGATAGCCCGCTTTAAGCGGGCTTTTTCTATTTGCGCAGCAGGCGCTGTAGTCGCGCCTGTCGCCACTGGCGGATCCACCCGGCAAAGACAAACAGACGTAATCCCCGCAGCAGCAATAACGCGCCCCAGACGATCGCCACCCACACTGACCAGTAGACATCGGGTTGGGTAAAACGGTTAATCACCAGCAACAAAACGCAAACCGTGACCGCCACGCTCAGCGAGCGAAAAAAACGGCTCTCCTGATGCAGGCGGCTTTTCGCTTCTTCGATACGTAAATCGAGCGATGCTTCGTGACCGACGGGAGCATCGTCGCTGAGTTCGGCCACATTTATCTCAAACACTGCCGCCAGGGCGCTCAGGGTTTCTAACCCCGGACGATCGCCGTTTTCAATCCGTTGGATAGTGCGAACGCTGACGCCAGCCAGTTCGGCAAGCTGTTCCTGGGACCAGGCGCGCTGCAGACGTAATTGCTTTACTCGGGTGCTGCTGTTCATGATGTTAATCTCCGGATGGGAACCTGAGACCAGTGTGGTTTTTTAGCCTGCCGGGCGCCACGACGGGCACCTGACAGACAGGCGACAGCAACCCGACAGCCGTATGACGCCTGGGTTTACGCCTGTACGGTTTGCCAGGGACGCACGTTCATCCCGCGGAAAATCATCAGCCAGGCGGCGACTATCGCCAGCATTAAAATGAAGAATAGCGACCAGTGCGGCAGATGGGTAAGGATTATCCCCGTTAGCATCGGATTGAACGCCGCGCCTAACCAGCCTAACGACTGGGCGGAAAAATAGCTGGCTTTCATGCCGGGTGGGGCAATCTGATCGATCAACATATATTCTCCCGGTGCATAAATAACTTCGCCAAGGGTAAAGATAGCGGCGGAAACGCCCCACATCACCAGATTATTACCGGAGAGGATAAATCCGCCGAGTCCTACTACATAGCACAGGGTGCCGAAGGTCATCAGCGGGCGGATGTTTCGCGCCGAAAGCCGTCGCCCGACGGCATATTGCAAGGCGACGACCACCGCGGCGTTGACCGGCAGCACTACCGCGACCACCTTTTCCGCGAAGTCGCTGGTGCCTGCGGCCAGCACATACTGCGAAATGCAGGAGGCGAAAGCGCCGCCGACAAACGACGCCAGCAGGCCGGAAAAGGTAAACCACAGCAAGGCGCGGTCGCGCAAAAGCACCGACGGCGTCCACTGCGGCGCGGCGCCTTCCACGCAGGCGGCAGAGGTGCGCTCGACGAAGAGCTGGATAAACACCAGCGGAAAGGCGGCGCACAGCGCGGCCAGCCAGAAAGGCAGGTTAATGCTCTGCATCACCAACAGGGTGCCGATTGGCGGCCCAACGGTCCAGCCGATATTGAGGAAGGTATAGTTGAGCGAAAAGATGCGCGCTTTTTTCTCCGGCGTCAGCACGTCGGCAAACCAGGCTTTCAGCACGGTAGAAAAAACCGAATAAGCGCAGTTGATTAATGAGAAAAAGAACACCACCAGCGCCACGCTATTGACCGCGGGGATGGCGATAAATCCCGCGATAAACGCCGCGATGGCGATCAGCATATAGCGTTTTTTGTCGAACTTATCGGCAAGAATACCGAAGCCCATGCTGAAGATAACGCCGACGACCAGCGCGACGGAGAGCGCATAGCCGATGACATCGACTTCCAGCTGGAACCGACGGGTGAGATAAATCGTCATAAAAGGAAGCGTTGCGCCGCGGCCGATGGTTAACAGCAACGACGACGCCAACAGCGCTATCGTTGAGCGCCTGATGGTGGTTGTCATTTTTTCCTTGCCTGATGAAGTGTTTTATTTTTGTTGTGCCCGATCACAAATAGCATGCTAACTGAGCCTTGTATAGCGGGCTCCGTGTCGGAAAGTGCCTTCAGTACCTGCTAAAAATAATGATCTGTTCGAGCGGCGGGAATTTGGTTACTTTGACGTTGGTCATCGTTGACCAGAAAGACAGGGGCATCGTATGACGCGCAGAGATGGACTGCTGGCAATGCTGGTAGTGGTGGTGTGGGGGCTTAACTTTGTGGTGATTAAGCTCGGATTACACAATATGCCGCCGCTGATGCTGGCGGGGTTACGTTTTTTGCTGGTGGCGTTTCCGGCGCTGCTGTTCGTTGCGCGGCCCAAAATACCGCTGCGTCTGCTGCTGGGTTACGGCCTGACCATTAGTTTTGGCCAGTTCGCCTTTTTATTCTGCGCGATTAACCTCGGTATGCCAGCCGGGCTGGCATCTCTGGTGCTGCAGGCTCAGGCCTTTTTCACTATCGTGCTGGGCGCTTTTGTCTTTGGCGAGCGGTTACAGGGAAAGCAGGTCGCCGGTATCGCGCTGGCGATTTTTGGCGTACTGGTACTGGTTGAAGCCAGCCTCGGCGGCCAGCATGTGCCGCTGGTCGGCTTTATGCTGACTCTGGCGGCGGCGTTTAGCTGGGCCTGCGGCAACATTTTCAATAAGAAGATTATGTCTCAGCAACACAAGCCGCCGATTATGTCGCTGGTGGTGTGGAGCGCGTTGATTCCGGTGTTACCGTTCATGCTGGCGTCGAGTATTATTGATGGGCCGCAGGCGATGGCGGCAAGCCTGGTGAATATCGACGCGACGACCATGCTATCGCTCATGTATCTGGCGTTTGTCGCCACCATCGTTGGTTACGGCATCTGGGGGGCGCTACTCGGGCGTTATGAAACCTGGCGGGTAGCGCCGCTGTCGCTGTTGGTACCGGTGGTAGGGATGGCCAGCGCGGCTCTGCTGCTCGGCGAACGGCTCAATGGTCTGCAGCTGCTGGGGGCGGCGCTGATTATGGGCGGGCTCTATATTAACGTGTTTGGCCTGCGGCTTTTGCGTACCACGGCAGGGCGGGGATAAATCAAGCCCCGGTATGTGCCGGGGCTTGACGCTGTCGACCCTTTAATACTTGTTTTGGGCAGCAGATTTTGCCTGGGCTATTGCTCCGGCATTAAATATCGGTTGCTCATAATGATGGCTTACATCCCTTACGCGATATATCTTCCACTTACCATTTTCGCAGCGCATATATGCTTCAAGGTGTAAAACATCACCGTTTTCAATACCGATCCATACCGGAATAACCGTTCCCCCCATTAAAGCGCGGGCATGACCAATCTTAAGATTTGCTATCCAGGACGAATCATAATCCTGAACATAAGTAAAATAATCAGATCCGACAATCTCTTGCTCAGGAATAGCCTCGATATTACCAAGTCTGCTCAGAGTATCAGCCGAAATATATTCTTGCAGCTGATAATATTCATCATTACTGCTTGCCAGAAACTCCAGATACGATGAGTAAAACGCCTCAGCGCGGTTAGCCGGACTCTCTTGAGGATGGCCCACACACGCTGAGAGTAAAAATAGTATCATTAAGGGGAGAGCTCTCATTGATTCATCCTGTATACCTTGAACGCTGGCTGTAGACGACGATAGCCAGGACCTGGATACATGCTTCGTTGGGTGAAGTCGGATATCCACTGCTTGCCGTCATACATTGTCATGTGCCCGCTAGGGTTGCCCCCCGCATAAGGCTGAATCACTGCGACATCGCCGCGCAGTATCGTCGAACCCGGTGGCACTTCTTTAAATCCGGCGCGCAATAATATTGGCCCATAATCTTTGGCGTCGCGCGTGCGCTCAAGTTTAATTCCTCCGGCTTCTATAGCCTGGCGGATGTATTTTGCACATTCATAATGAGATTGCTTATGGGCATGCGAGCGGAGATGGGTAATAGACGTTTGCTTATTCCAAGCCACTTTTATTCTTCCCTGTATCAAATTTACAAACAGGGAATTAATACATAAATGACCGCGTCAGGATATCTGAAAATGCAAAAAAGCGAGCAAGACTAAAAAAGCTGATGCGCTAAGGAGTGGAGAACCCTCAGCACATCAGCCGAATCAATAATTATTGGTGAATGATATGGGCGTCAGTTGTAATACGGTACGCCCAGCTCATCCGATTTGTCATTGCCGGCAGCCATGTGATTAAAATCAAACGGCGAGTCGTTATGTTCGGAAGGGATAATCATCGCATCCCGGTTATTGTGGCGAACCGGAGTGGTGGTTTGCTCCGCATAACTCTGACCGGTGGCCAGCGCCATTAGCACGATGGCGGCGGTAGCGAATAATTTCATGATTTCCTCAATACGTCTTTTGCAGGCGATTAACAACAATAATTATTTAGCGGCATCAGGTAGCGGGATTCACCCGGAACGTTGGTGATGCGATATTTATGCGGCGGTACATCGAAATAGTTTTTAAACGTCCGCGTCAGCGTCTGCTGCGATTCAAAGCCGTAGCGCTCGGCCAGATACAAAATCGGCTCATTACTCTGCTTGAGTTTTTGCGCGATTTCCGTCAACTTGCGGCTGCGGATATACTGGCCCAGCGAGTGGCCGGTCTCTTTCTTGAACATTCTTTGCAGGTGCCATTTGGAGTAACCTGAGCGCTCCGAAACTTTCTCCAGCGACAATGGAGATTCCAGGTTCTCTTCGATCCACGACAAAATACTATGGATAGTGATGGCGTCGTTATTGCGTCTGGACATCATCTTACCTCTTCTTATTACGGCAGGACTTTCTTGAGCAGTTGCTCCAGCATGACCACTTCGTCTGCCGTTAGATTTTTTGTTAGTTCCTGGTGCAATTTTTGACCCACAACCTGATGACAGTGCTCACAAAGGGCTGCGCCTTCTGGAGTCAGTTGCACCAGAATGCCGCGCTTGTCATTGGGGTTGGGCAACCGTTCTATCCAGCCTTTGCAGACGAGTCTGTCGAGCATGCGCGTCATTGCGCCTGGATCGACCGACAGAACGGTCTTCAGCTCAACGGGTGTCGTACATACCTCGCAGCGAATGGAACAGAGCACCCGAAATTGGGTAGCGGTGATATCCATGGGTGAAAGGTAGTCGTTGAGCAGTCGATCTTTTTTCTGGTTAACCATCTGGATCAATCGGCCGAGAGGGATCATCTCGTTGAACAGATTGTTAGTGTTTTCCATGATAGTTGCCCAGGCAATTATTTAGTTGCGATGGATATTATTGCCGCGGCAATCATAAGTCAACATTATGAATTCGCCGATGCCACGATTTGCTAAAGATTGATAGTTTGATGGCGGTCACTTTTTTTCATTTTACTAACGCTTGTTATTTTTTATCGACGTGATTTTTTCAGTGGGTGTGGCATCTGAGTCGCTGCTGTCGATATACTCACGGGGTGAAACTGTACTGAAAAAATGATACTTAACGGGATGTTGACTCACTATGCTGGAACTCTTTAAAGCAATAGGGCTCGGTCTGGCGGTGATTTTACCGCTGGCGAACCCGCTCACCACCGTGGCGCTGTTCCTCGGCCTGGCGGGCAATATGAACAATGCCGAGCGTAACCGGCAATCGTTGATGGCATCGGTATATGTCTTTGCGATCCTGATGGTGGCGTGGTATGCCGGCCAGGTGGTCATGAATACCTTCGGCATTTCCATTCCCGGCCTGCGTATCGCCGGCGGTCTGATCGTAGCGTTTATTGGTTTTCGCATGCTGTTTCCGCAGCAGAAAGCCCATGATTCGATGGAAGCGAAAATCAAATCGGAAGAACTGCAGGATGAACCCACGGCGAATATCGCCTTCGTGCCGTTGGCGATGCCCAGTACCGCCGGGCCAGGCACCATCGCGATGATTATCAGCTCCGCCTCGACGGTAAAACACGGCGTTGATTTCCCGGAATGGGTCGTGCTGGCCGCGCCGCCGATTATTTTTGCGCTGGTGGGGATCATTCTGTGGGGCTGCCTGCGTAGCTCAGGGGCGATCATGCGACTGGTGGGCAAAGGCGGTATCGAGGCGATTTCCCGCCTGATGGGTTTTCTGCTGGTCTGTATGGGCGTGCAGTTCATCATTAACGGCGTGCTGGAAATTATCACCAACTATCACGCCTGATCGCGGTAACTTTCTGAAAGGCCCGGCGACGTGTCTGTTTCGGGCCTTTTGGGGATAGGATGTCGGCGCCGCGAGCGGCATTGACCGCCCGCGGCGTTATCATGAGTGATGCGCTTGTTGTTCATCCAGCGGCGAAGGCCAGCGGCGAAAAATCATCACTGCCCAGACCAGCGCTACCAGCGCCGGCACTGCGCCAACGTAGCCTATCGCCGACATTGACAGCTGCGTACTCACCTGGCTGCCGACCAGCGCGCCGGCGCCAATACCAATATTGAAAATCCCCGAAAACAGCGACATCGCGACATCGGTAGCATCCGAAGCCAGCGCCAGCACTTTCACCTGCATGCCGAGGCCGATGACCATAATCGCGATCCCCCAGAATACGCTGAGCAGCATGAGCTGATTGGCGTTCCTTGAGGCGGGTAGCAGCAACAGCAGGCATATCAGCAGCATGGCGATAGCGGTCGTAATCAGTCCGGAAGCATGTTGATTGCCCAGCTTGCCGAAGACAATACTGCCGATAATACCCGCGCCGCCGAGCACTAACAGCAGTAGGGTGGCGAAGTTACCGCTAAGGCCTGCGACGGTTTGAACGAAGGGTTCAATATAGCTGTACGCCGTGTAGTGGGCGGTTACCACGATAACCGTCAGCAGATAAATGCCGAGCAGCGCCGGACGGCGGAACAGCACCGGCAGGCTCTTCAGCGAACCGGAATGTTCGCTTGGCAGCGCCGGCAAGAGTTTCGCCAGGCACACCAGCGTCGCTAAAGCGCCAAGACCAATGGCCAGGAAGGTGGTACGCCAGCCGAAATATTGCCCGACGATACGGCCAATAGGAATGCCGAACACCATGGCCAGCGCGGTACCGGTGGCGATAAGACTTAGCGCCTGGGCGCGCTTGCCGGGAGGGGCCATACGGATAGCCAGCGCGGAGGTTATCGACCAGAACACCGCGTGGGCGAAGGCGATACCAATGCGGCTCACCACCAGCACCGTGAAGTTCCACGCGAAAAACGACAAGACGTGGCTGGCGATAAATAACACGAACAGGCCAATGAGCAGGCGACGGCGTTCCATCTGGCTGGTCAACAGCATGAACGGCAGCGACATCAATGCCACTACCCAGGCATAAATGGTCAGCATGATCCCGACCTGGGCCGTTTCCATGCCGAAGCTGTCGGCAATATCGGACAGCAAACCGACCGGGGCAAATTCCGTGGTATTAAAGATAAAAGCGGCAATTGCCAGCGTGACGACCCGCAGCCACGCGACTTTGCGTGAGACCGTATTTGTAAGCATAAATTCCGGGCTGGTAGTAATGAGAAGAAGAGGAGGCGATCTTAAAACGAATGCTGCTGAAAATACAATCACTTTGTGATCTGCGTCTCATTTTATGCTGACGTCTGTGCCTGCTAACAACTTAATTTTTCAGCTAATAGTGTGCATCCGCGCTTTCTGTGTCATGTTGATAGACGATAAAAAAGGGGAGCACGATGAAAGAAATTAGTTTTTACCTGGTCGATGCCTTCAGCGATCGCAATTTTGGCGGCAACGCGGCGGCAGTGTGCCCGCTCAGTGAATGGCTGCCTGATGAAACGCTTTTAAAAATGGCGCAGCAGCATAATCAATCCGAAACGGCGTTTTTTGTCCGCACTGATAGCGGCTATGAGCTACGCTGGTTCACGACCCTTGATGAGATTAACCTCTGCGGCCACGCCACGCTTGCGGCATCGCACGTGATTTTTGAATATCTCGATCATCCCACGGCAACTATCGTATTCAGCACCCGTTTTGTCGGTGAACTGCGGGTGACGCGCAGCGGCGATTGGCTGACGCTGGATTTCCCGGCCTGGCAAACGACGCCGGTGCGTGACGTACCGCCGGCGCTGTTCGCCGGGTTGGGCATCGATGACGCGCTGGAGGTGCGGGAAGGGCGTGATTATCTGGTGGTTCTGCGCGACCGGGCGCAGGTTGAAGCGGTACGCCCTAATATGGCGCTGCTGGAGACGCTGGATAAAATGATTTGCATTAGCGCCGCCGACGAAGAGTATGACTTTGTCAGCCGCTTTTTCTGCCCCGGTGAAGCGGTACCGGAAGATCCGGTAACCGGTTCAACCCACAGTATGCTGATCCCCTACTGGGGAGCTAAGCTCAATAAAACCGACCTGCTGGCGCGGCAGGTGTCGGCGCGCAGCGGCGAGCTGCGCTGCCAGTGGCGTGATGACCGTGTATTGATTAGCGGCCAGGCGACCACCTATCTGCGCGGCACGGTCTATTTGCGCGAAGGTTAATGATAGTTTCCCCCGGCTGGCGCGACGTTTAGCCGGGTTCACCTAGCCAAGCGAGGCGCCGCCACACATCACCAGCTCTTGTCCGGTCATTGCCGCGGCCCCTTCGCTAAGTAGCCAGCTTACCAGCGACACCACCTCCTGTGGCTTAATCAATCTACCGAGCGGCGGCGTCTTCGGCGGCGAATTTTCGCGCCCTGGCTGGCGCAGCATTGGCGTATCGGTGGCGCCAGGGGCGACCACGTTCACGGTTATGCCAGCCGCGGCAAGTTCCGCCGCCCAGCTTCTCGCCAGCGCCACCAGCGCCGCTTTGGTTGCCGTATACTGAGAACGGCCTGCCGCTCCGCGAGAGGTTCGGCTACCCAAAAGGATAATCCGACCGCCGCGCCCCATAACGGGCGCAAAGCGGTTGGCTAAGGTCTGCGCCGCATCCACATGCAGACGCCATAACGTCTCGCCACGCTGTGCGTCAAGTTCTCCTAGCGGCGCCGCCGCCATCACACCGGCGGCATGGATAATCGCCTGCGGCGGCGGTACTGACGACAGAGCATCAACCAGCGCGTGGCGGTCGCTCACATCGACCGCCAGATGCCTGAAGCCTTCATGGGTAAATGGCGGCGCGGAGCGGCTTAGACCGAGCACCTGCCAGCCCTCCGCCAGCAGTTGCCCCACAATCGCCGCGCCGATCCCCGAACTGGCGCCCGTGACCAGTGCCTGTTTCATGGCGCCTCCAGCATGCTGCGCGGCACTTTAAACACCGCTTTCCTCACCGGGGCGGGTGACGTAACGACGCATAGCGCCTGGTGCGGTTCGCCGGGGAGAAAGACCGCGAAGTCGCCGACGCGCAAATGCAGCGTGACGCTGTGCGGCGTCTGCTGGCTGATAAAGAGATCCGGTTTGCGCTGTTCATCGTCGGGTTGGCCACTGTACAAGGTACCGGCATGAATTATCTCCTCGCCGGCTAAAATGACCTGAATATCGGCCCATTGGAGGTGATATTCGGTATGTCGCTGTTCTGCCGCCTGGGTTTGTGCGGTGCCGATGGTGCAGTACCAGTCGCCATCAGCAGGTTGGAAACGGCCGTCTTCATGGGTTGTCAGGGCGCTAAGAGAACATTCAGCGCGGCAAAGGATTTGCCGCAACGCCAGCGGCAACCCCGCCTGAGGCAGGGCGTTCAGATTACCGATGATCATGCGATTTTTCCTTTCACCCACTGCGGCGACACGCGGACATACTTAATGGCCTGCCGGTACCAGGTATAGGCAATGTGTAAATCACCATCTTCACCCTGTTTAATACTGGGATAGGAGAATTCACGGTTTAGTTTTTGCTCTGAATTGTTGGTCATACAGTAGCCGTCGCCCTCATCAAGGTTGCGCATCCACGGCCAGCTTCTGCCGCCGTCGGCGGAGATAGCCACGGTCATTGGCGCACGCGGCGCGCCCCAGAAGGCGGTTTTGCCAGTGCATTCAGGCTCTTTACGGCCGTCATCATCTTCTATTTCATCGTATAACGACGCCCGACGCTCGCTGGCGCCTGCTGCGCTCATGTTATTGAATACCAGCGCCAGATCGCCGTTGCTCAACGTGGTAGCCTGAATGGACGAGTTATTGTTTGGCAGCGTGGTGGGGATAGGCGCTGACCAGCTTTCGCCAAAATCTGTCGACCGGCTGTACCAGATATGATCGGCCCAGCGGCTGCGGAAGAAGGCGGCCAGCGAGCCATCGGCCAGCGGGGTGATATTCATATGCACGCAGCCGAGGCTCTGCGGTACTGCCACGTCGCGCCAGCTCTTGCCGCCATCGGCTGAGATTTTTACCGCGCTGATATCGTCGTTACCGACCCATTTTTCCCCTGGACGGGTACGACAATAGAAAACCGGCAGCAACCAGTTGCCGTTGGGCATTACGGTTATGGGCTGCCGGATAAAGGTGCCGGGTTCATCGAGCAGGGTGGCGATTGCGCCCCAGTGCTTTCCGCCATCGCGCGACTGGCGATAACGCACAATAGCGGTGTCCTGATTACCGGCATACTGCGCGGTCCATAACAGCCACAGTACGCCATCAGGATCCTGAAACAGTACCGGGTTTTGTTCCGAACGCTGCGGATCGTCGGATAACTTTGTCGCTTCACTCCACGTTGTGGCGCCCGGCGCTAAACGCGCCCCCCAGACTGAAATATCCGCTTTTCCTTCCTGCGAACCGCCGAACCACACGCACATCAGCGTGCCATCGGGCAGCGGCAAAAGATTGGCGGCGTGGTTTTGCGGGCAGCCGGAGGGCAACATTGCCCATGCCAGATGAGGATCCAGTTGGTGTTGGCGAATCACGCCGTCAAAAGTTGGGGTGGTGGTCATTTTTACACTCCACGTTGTTCAATGGGGGCCGGGGATGATTGTTGCGTTTTATTGGGGATCAGACGGTCGATAACCATAATCAGGGCCGGGGTGATCAGCGCGATGTACATGTTATTGATGCCGAACGGATCGCCGAGCAAATACCACACCGAGGTCACCACACAGGCGCCAATGAGGCCCGCGTTCGCGCCGCGGGCGCTTTTAAAGAACGGCGCATAGAAGGCGATGACCGCGACCACGGTGATAGAAAGCCTGATGGCGCGGGTAAAGAAGGAGAGCTTCAGCACTTCCGGTACCAGCAGCACAAAAATAAGCGGCAGAAAACCGATGATAAGCGAGGCCCAACGGGTGGCTTTAAACTCTTGCTCCGGCGTTGGATTGCGCCACGGTACGTAAAAATCTTTTACCACCAGCGAGGCAATCGCCAGGGCAACGGTACTAACGCTAACGAAAATTGAAGCTACAAGTGACGTTGTCACCAACCCGGCAAGCCATGGGTTCATATCCTGCAGAAACACCGGCAGGGCGTACAGGCTGTTGATTTCCGGGTGAAGAAACTTCGCCGCCACGCCGATAATGGCGATCGCGAAGGCGATAGGCAGGCAGAAGAAAAAGGCAATCCAGGTAGAGCGTTTCGCCGATTTTACGTTTTTTGTCGAGCTGATCGCCTGAATGACAAACTGGGTGCAGAAGATGGAGCCGATGGTGCCGATAAGCCAGGCGCAGATCGTGCCGGCGCCAAAATTACCATCCCAGGTCCAGTAGTAATCAGGCATCTTCTCGATCATCGGCGTGAAACCGCCGGTTTTTGCCAGCGCGAAACCCATAATAATGAGTAGACCGGCATATTTTAATGCGCTGTGCAGCATGGTGACCCAGGCCACGCCTTTCATACCGCCGAAGGCAAAATAGAAAGTACTGACAATGGCGGTAATAAACGCCGCGAGGGGTAAATTGATCTTTAATACCGTGGAAATTGCCGCCGCGCCGCTGACGTAGTTGCCGACGTTCACCAGCAACAGGGCGTAAATCATAATGATGGAAATAATATTCTTGGTGCTGGTGCCGTATCGCTCGGCAATCGCCCCGGAAATAGTAATTTTGCCAGTGTTATAGATGCGTTTAACCAGTATCAGGCCAAACAATGGAAAGCCAATAGCGGCGCCCAACACCGACCAGGAAGCGGCAATCCCGCTCTCAAACGCGGCCTGTGCGGTTCCGATAGTCGACTTGGCGCCGATATATTCCGACATCAGCAGGATACCGACGATAAAGGCCGGCATCGCGCGCGAGCCCTCCATAAAATCCCCGGAGTTTTTACTTCTAATGCGGAACGTCAGCCAGGTGGTAAATAAGATATAGGCGATAACAATGCCGACAATAATAAAGGTATCTTCAGTGGTAAAATGATTCATCTTAGCCTCTCTTTGGGCGTACGAATCCTGGGCACACAGGTACCCGGTCTATTTTGTTGAAGAAACGCAGCGTTTAATTAAGATACTGCGCGATGATTCCACGTATTTGCTGCAGTTGAGATGCGCTAAACTGAACCGCGTAGCGGCTATCGCCGACCTCATGGCCCATCAGCTGCAATGCTTTTTTCACCGCGGCGGGGGAAAAGGCGACTTTGTAGAGATCGGTACGCAGGCCGGTGACGTTTTCCTGCGCCAGCCTTGAGGCTTCAATATCGCCGGCCTTGAAGGTTGACCAAATCGCGTTAATCTCCCGTGGCGCAACGTTAGCCAACCCGGAAATGCACGCTGAACAACCATCAACGAACCCTTGATGAATCAGCGAATCCGGCCCGTTCAGGACATTAAAACCGTCGATACCCTTCACCGCATCAAGAAAGCCCTTCAGGCTGTCATAACTACCGGCGCTATCTTTTATGCCAATAATGTTGTCATGCGCAGCCAGCTGACGTGCGGTTTGCGGTTCAATGGTGTTGCCGGTGCGCGCCGGGATGTTATACAGAAATACCGGAACGCTGAGCGCATCGGCGATTGCCGTGTAGTGACTCAGCAACTCATCTTGTTTTAGCGGCACGAACCACGGGGTGATGACCGACACCGCGTCGACGCCTGACTTTGCTATCTGCTGGCCAAGACGAATGGTTTCCCGCGTCGACACTTCGCCAATATGCGCCACCACCGGAGCGCGTCCGGCAACCGCCTCGACGCAGGTTTCGGCAACCGCAATTTTTTCCGCCTCATTAAGGACGAAAAACTCGCCGTTGGTTCCGCCGCAGAAAATGCCATTACCGGCGGCCAGCTGACGTTCTACCTGTTGGCGCAGCGCCGTCAGGTTCAGTTCACCGCTAGCGGTAAAGGGGGTAACAATGGCGGTTAACACGCCGCGAATGGAATGATGCATTTATTTCTCTTCTCCCTGATGAGATGACTGTGGAAACAGCGTCTGGTAAATCGCCTGGACTTCGTCCTGGTTCACGCTGCATGGGGCATTGTTCATTAATCGTTTTACTTCCAGCGCCGCGGCGCTTAGCGTTTCAATACTCTCTGGCGGTACACCCAGCGCGGCGAGGTTGTCCGGCAGCGCCAGGCGTTTCACCAGTTGCGCCAGCCAGCGGACCAGCGCATGAGATTTCTCCTCGTTATTCAAGGTCAGATCGGCGTCCGGGATCAGATCCCAGACCTGGGCGAATTTATCCACCGCGTGCGGGCGTACGACCTGCATACAGGGGGCCAGCAGAATGGCGTTCGCGACGCCGTGTGGTAAATGCCAGGTGCCGCCAAGCGGGTAGGAGAGCGCGTGCACCAGATGCGTGCCGGCATGATTGATAGCCACGCCGCCATAGTACGAGGCCCACAGCATCTCCAGTTTCGCCGTAAGATCCTGCGGGTGGGTCACGGAACGCTCAATATGCCGCACCAGCTTATGCAGGCCGATTAAGGCGGCGTTATCGCTCACCGGGTTCGCGACGGTTGAAGTAAAGCACTCCAGTAGATGACACAGCGCATCGATACCGGTGGAGGCGGCAATGGCCGCAGGCATGCTGGTAGTCAGTTCCGGCAACAGGGCCACGAAATCCGGCAGCAGTACCGGGGAGATAATCCCCACTTTGGTATTACGTTCGGGAATAGCCAGGATGGCATTTGGCGTCGCTTCCGAGCCGGTGCCGGCGGTGGCGGGTATCAACAGTGACGCCAGACGCAGACGCGGTTTCTCGCCGTCAATCAGCGCGTTGAGCGTAGAGGATGCGGGGTGTAGTAGTACCGAGAGCAGCTTCGCCACATCGAGGACGCTGCCGCCGCCGATACCGACAACCATCTGTGGCTGCGTTCCCGCGAGTTGGGCAACAATCTGCGCCACATCATGTTGACTGGGCTCTGCCGGCACGGAATCCACGATCCTCACATCAACGTTAGTCTCGTCCATCAGATGTCGGATCTGTTTGGTCGCTGCCAGCTTACCGACGTTCGCATCGGTGACCAGTAAAATGCGCTTTTTACCTGCCAGCACTGGCTTCAGGGCTGATATGGCGCCCGCGCCGCTGATAATCGTGCTGTTAATCGTCGCCACGTCTCACTCCTCTATTGTTATGATTGAATTCAATCAATATGCGTAGTGTTCACTCATTTCAATGAGCAAAAGTTATAATTTATACGGACGTTTAATAACTTGAGCTTGCTCACATTTAATCAAAAATGATTGAATATAATCATTAACGATTCAGATAAGCGATGAAGGAAAGAGAATGAGCTGCGGCGATAATCCTGTTCTGGTGCTGGCAGATGACTTTACCGGGGCCAATGATGCCGGTGTCAGTCTGGCAGAAGCGGGTTTAGCGGTTGAGGTGGCGTTTAGCGCCGGCTATCAGCCGACCACCCGGGCGTTGGTTCTCAATAGCGATAGTCGGGCGCTTTCCGGGGCGCAGGCAGCAGAGAAAGTGAACGCGATACTCCGTGATGCGGCAAATTTCGCCGCCGTCTGGCAGGTGAAGAAAATCGACTCCACCCTACGCGGCAACCCCGGCGCGGAACTGGAGGCGATGATGCGTGCGCGGGGCTGCGTCACCGCGGTCGTCGCGCCGGCCTTTCCGGCGGCAGGGCGCATAACCCGCGGCGGACGATGTTATGTCCACGGCGTGGCACTCGATAAAACGGAATACGCCAGCGACCCCAAAACCCCGGTCAGTAGCGCCGATATTGGGCAATTGCTCGCCATGCAGAGCCAGCTGCCGTGCCGTTCGCTTGACGTACAGCAGTTGACCGCCGCCCTCGCGGAAGAGAGCGACCAACCGCGTGTATTGATTATTGATGCTGAAGAAGACGCGCAACTGGATGAGGTTATCGCTGCGGTAGCCAGCCGCGCGCGGCAAACGCTGCTGGTGGGCTCTGCGGGGATCTGCGAGGCGCTTTCGCGCTACCTGCGCCGGGATGCGGCCGGGCCGTTGCTGGCGGTGGTCGGCTCAATGAGCGAAATAGCGCAGGCTCAGGTCGCCGCTTTGGCCGGCCATCCGCGAGTCGGGCGGATCGGGATTGATGTTGCCCGCGCCTTTAACGGCGATGCGTTGGCCGATGCCCGGCGAATCGCCGAGGTGCTGGCGGCAAATCATCATTGCGTGGTCACCACCTGCGCGGATAACGCTGTCCGGCACGGTATTGAGACGCAGTGCCGTGAACGCGGCTTGAGCCGCGCTGCGCTGGGAGAACAGATCTGCGCTTATCTCGCGCAGGTCACCCAACTTGCCGTTGAGCTACATGCGCCGGGGGCGCTGTATCTATCCGGCGGCGATGTTGCGATCGCCGTCGCTCATGCGCTCGGCGCGCAGGGGTTTCATATAACCGGCCGGGTGGCGCAATGCGTGCCGTACGGCCATTTTCTCGGAAGTCGCTGGCCGCGTCCGGTGATGACCAAAGCAGGGGGATTCGGTACGGAGACCACGCTGCGGGATGTCGTGAATTTTATTGAGGAGAAACTGAGTGTCTAACATGATTGCGGTAACGATGGGCGACCCGGCGGGCATTGGTCCGGAAATTATTATTAAATCGCTGAGCGAAGGCGAACTGAGCGGCGCGCCGGTGGTGGTAGTGGGCTGTGCGCAGACGCTGCGGCGGATCCTGGCGCTGAACATAACCCCGCGCGCGGAGTTGCGAATTATCGAACACCCGCGCGAAGCGCAGTTTTCACCCGCAACGATTAACGTGATTGATGAACCGTTAAGCGATCCTCAGGCCCTGCGGCCCGGCGCAGTCCAGGCTCAGGCCGGCGATTTGGCGTATCGCTGCATCAAGCGCGCCACCGCGCTGGCGCTGGCGGGGGAAGTTAAAGCTATCGCCACCGCGCCGTTAAATAAAGAAGCGCTACATCTGGCCGGGCACCATTTCCCGGGACACACCGAACTGCTGGCCCATCTGACGCAGACCAAAGATTATGCCATGGTGCTGTACACCGATAAGCTTAAGGTGATCCACGTCACCACCCATATCGCGCTGCGCCGCTTCCTCGATACCCTAAGCCAATCGCGGGTAGAGACGGTTATCCGGGTCGCCGATAATTTTTTACGCCGCGTGGGGTATTCGCAGCCGCGCATTGCGGTCGCTGGCGTGAACCCGCACGCCGGTGAAAACGGTCTGTTTGGCGATGAAGAAATCCGTATCGTCGCCCCAGCGGTTGCCGCCATGGAGGCGCAGGGTATCCATGTTGTCGGACCGTGCCCGCCGGACACCGTCTTCATGCAGTGTCACGAAGGCATGTACGATATGGTGGTGGCGATGTATCACGATCAGGGGCATATTCCGCTCAAGTTGCTTGGATTTTATGATGGGGTGAATATCACCGCCGGATTGCCGTTTATCCGCACTTCCGCGGACCACGGCACCGCCTTTGATATTGCCTGGACAGGTAAAGCGAAGTCTGAGAGCATGGCAACCTCCATTGAGCTCGCCATGCAAATCGCACAGGAATAACATGAAGGGATATAATCGGTTAGAGCAGATTATGGACTTCCTGAAAAGCCATAATCTGGTAACGGTCGACCAACTGGTTGCGGTAACTAACGCCTCGCCGGCGACCATCCGTCGCGATCTGATTAAACTCGATCAGGAAGGGGTCATTAGCCGTACCCACGGCGGCGTGACGCTCAACCGATTTATTCCCACACAGCCGACGACGCTGGAAAAAGCGCAGCGTAGCCCTCAGGAGAAATACGCCATCGCCAGGGCGGCGGCGTCGCTTATCAAGGCCGGCGATGCCATTGTGCTGGACGCCGGTACCACTATGATTGAACTGGCGCGACAGATTACGCATCTGCCGCTGCGGGTCATCACCAGCGATCTGCATATCGCGCTGTTTCTGGCTGAATTCAAACAGATTGAAGTGACGATTATCGGCGGTCGCATTGATGACAGCAGCCAGTCGTGTATTGGCGAACATGGGCGACGCTTGCTGCAGAATGTGTGGCCGGATCTGGCATTCGTCAGCTGTAACGGTTGGGATTTGCAAAAGGGCATTACCGCGCCGACGGAAGAGAAGGCGGCGCTGAAACGCGATCTGATCGCCAACGCCCGGCGGCGGATCCTGCTGGCCGACAGTTCGAAATACGGCGCCTGGTCGCTGTTCAATATCGCGCACCTCGACTCGCTCACGGACATCATCACCGACGGGCATTTGCCGGGGGAAACCCGCGATGCGCTTCAGGAACTCTCGCCGCGGCTGATTATCGCCGATTAACGTCCGGCCATCATGTTGCGCTAGCCGCCTGACGATCCTCGTTCAGCAATTCAATAAATGCCTCCAGCTGGCGCGTCTTCGCGCCGCGTCGCCACACAAGCCAGGTCGTCAGCCAGCGCCACTCTTCGGCGAGCGGCCAGGCGGAAACCTGCTGATGCCCTGGCATACTCTCCAGCATACTGCGTGGGATAAGCGCCAACCCGGCGCCGGCGATTACGCAGGCTAACATGCCGTGATAGGACTCCATCTCATGGATCCTTCCGGGCGTCGCGCGGTCGGCGTGAAACCAACTCTCAAAATGACGACGGTAGGAGCAGTTGGCGCGAAATGCGTAGACGTTCGCGCCGTTGACCTCGCTGGCGCGGGTTACCGGCGCATGGCCATAAGGGGCGACGATCATCATCTCTTCCGGGAACACCGGTAGCCCCTCCAGACCGGGATGAACCAGCGGCCCGTCGACAAACGCCGCGCTGAGCGCGCCTTCCAGCACGCCGTCAATCATGGTGCCGGAAGGGCCTGTGGACAACGCCAGGTGGATTTTCGGGTAGCGCTGGTTGAAAAGGGCTAACGTGGTTGGGATGCGCACCGCAGCGGTGCTTTCCAGCGAGCCGAGGGAAAACAGCCCCTGCGGCTCATCGCCGGCGACCACCATCCGCGCTTCATCGACTAACGCCAGGATTTGCTGGCTGTAGCGTAAAAAGCTGTGTCCGGCGGGCGACAGACGCAGCCGTTGGTTCTCGCGAATAAATAGCTCGACGCCGAGGTCGGCCTCCAGTTGGCGAATACGGGTGGTCAGATTCGACGGGACGCGGTGCACCTTCTGCGCGGCCTGGGTAATACTGCCGGTACTGGCGACGGCGTTAAACATCTCAAGTTGGGTAAGGTCCATAGTATTCTTCTTTTGTGAATGCGTTGCTTAATATTATTCATTTTCAATGAAAGGAAGGGTAGGCCACACTATCCACACTTCGCAATCCCTACAGAGAGAATAACCATGAATTTATCTGCCACCCATGCGGTTTCCGTTAACCCGACCACTGGTGAAGTCGTGTCGTCTCTGCCGTGGTCAACCGAACAACAAGTAGATTCAGCCATTGCCCAGGCGCAACAGGCTTTTCGCCAGTGGCGCCAGGTCGCGCTCGCCGATCGCGCCGCCGCGCTGCGTAAAGTCGGCAGCGTAATGCGCGCCCGCGGCGAAGAGCTTGCGCAAATGATTAGCCTTGAAATGGGTAAGCCCATCGCCCAGGCGCGCGGTGAAGTGAGTAAGTCAGCCAACCTCTGCGACTGGTATGCCGAACATGGCCCGGCGATGCTGGCGACCGAAGCCACCCAGGTAGAAGATAATAAGGCGGTGATTGAATACCGGCCGCTGGGGCCGATACTGGCGGTGATGCCATGGAACTTCCCGGTATGGCAGGTTCTGCGCGGCGCGGTACCGATTCTGCTGGCAGGGAATAGTTATCTGCTGAAACACGCGCCGAACGTGATGGGCAGCGCGCAGCTGCTGGGCGAACTGTTTGCCGAAGCGGGACTGCCGACGGGCGTCTTTGGTTGGATCAACGCCACCAATGAAGGCGTCTCGCGAATTATCAATGATGATCGTATCGCGGCGGTCACGGTGACCGGTAGCGTACGCGCCGGGCGGGCAATCGGCGCTCAGGCCGGCGCAGCGCTGAAAAAATGCGTGCTGGAACTCGGTGGTTCCGATCCCTTCATCGTGCTTAACGATGCCGATCTGGACGAAGCGGTGAAAGCCGCCGTTGTCGGCCGTTATCAGAACAGCGGGCAGGTCTGCGCGGCGTCGAAACGCTTTATCGTTGAGGCGGGTATTGCCGACGCTTTTACTAAAAAATTCGTGGACGCCGTGGCGGCGCTGAAAATGGGCGACCCGCGCGACGAGCAAAATTACATCGGCCCGATGGCGCGTTTCGATCTTCGTGACGAACTGCATCAGCAGGTTGAAGCCACGCTGAAGGAAGGGGCGACCTTATTGCTTGGCGGCGAGAAAATCGCCGGCGCCGGCAACTACTACGCGCCAACGGTGCTGGCGAACGTTACCCCGGAGATGACCGGTTTCCGTCAGGAGTTGTTTGGTCCGGTGGCTACCATTAGCGAAGCCCGCGACGCGGCGCATGCTCTTGAACTGGCTAACGATAGCGAGTTTGGTCTTTCGGCAACCGTATTTACGGCAAGCAACGCGGAAGCGGAGCGCTTTTCTCGTGGTCTGGAGTGCGGCGGGGTGTTTATCAATGGCTATAGCGCCAGCGATGCCCGCGTGGCGTTCGGCGGCGTGAAGAAGAGCGGCTTTGGTCGGGAACTGTCGCATTTCGGTTTGCATGAGTTCTGCAATATTCAAACCGTATGGAAAGACCGTCGCTAATCGACGTTAGCGCCTGACGTCCGTCGTCACGCTCTGCTATACTCGCCACCCGAATTTCGATGGTGGGCAAGGAGCCGAGTGTGGCGACGGTTATTAATAATGCAATGCTGGATGCCGTTCTGGCAGAAATCAGGCCGCTGATAGGGCGCGGCAAGGTAGCGGACTACATTCCTGCCCTGGCGCGCGTCAGCGGCAATAAACTTGGCGTCGCCATCTGTACGGTTGATGGGCAACACTATAGCGCCGGCGATGCCCACGAACGCTTCTCGATCCAATCTATCTCGAAAGTGCTCAGTCTGGTGGTGGCGATGAACCATTATCAGGAAGAGGAGATCTGGCAACGCGTCGGTAAAGATCCCTCCGGCCAGCCCTTTAACTCCTTACTACAGCTGGAAATCGAGCAGGGCAAACCGCGTAATCCTTTTATCAACGCCGGGGCGTTAGTGGTCTGCGACATGCTGCAAAGCCGCCTGAGCGCGCCGCGTCAGAGAATGCTGGAGATCGTGCGTCGGCTGAGCGGAGTGGACGATATTGCCTATGATTCAGTGGTCGCACGCTCCGAGTTCGAACACTCCGCGCGTAATGCCGCCATCGCCTGGCTGATGAAATCTTTCGGCAATTTCCATAATGATGTCGCCACGGTGCTACAAAACTATTTCCACTACTGCTCGCTTGAGATGAGTTGCGTCGAACTGGCGCGGACCTTCCTGTTTCTCGCCGATCGGGGGATTGCCCCGCATCTGGCGGACCCGGTTATCGCGCCGATTCAGTCGCGGCAGGTTAATGCGCTGATGATGACCAGCGGGATGTACCAGAACGCCGGAGAGTTCGCCTGGCGTGTCGGGCTGCCGGCAAAATCCGGCGTCGGCGGCGGCATTGTGGCGATTGTGCCGCAGGAGATGGCGATAGCGGTGTGGAGTCCGGAACTTGATGAAGCGGGTAACTCGCTGGCGGGGATCGCTGTACTCGAGAAGCTTACCCAACGTTTAGGAAGATCGGTGTTCTGATGTCTGCAATGGAAAATCTGTTCGCCCGGCTAGGGCGTTCAACGTTCCGCTCTCGTTTCCACCTCGGGGTGAAAGAGCGGCAGTATTGTTATGATAAAGGGCCGGAGGTTATCGACAGCCACGCGGCGGATTTTATCGCCAAACGGCTGGCTCCGGCGCAGATTGCTAATGATGGTAAGCAAACGCCGATGCGCGGGCACCCGGTATTTATCGCCCAGCACGCCACGGCCACCTGCTGCCGCGGATGTCTGGAAAAGTGGCATGCGATCCCGCGCGGGCGGGAACTGAGCGGCGAGGAGCAGCGTTATGTCGTACAGGTAATTCACCACTGGCTGGTGATGGAAATGAACGCGATTACCAACCGTTAACCTGTCTCGCTCAGGCATGGCAGTATGCCTAACAAATATTCTCATGCTATGATAATCCGCTAACTAATTATTTACATAATAATTGCCTGAAACAATTAGACGGATAATTACTGAATGTCTTCACTGTCGATTCGGTCATTCACGCTATTTCGCGAGGATCAACCGGTGCGCGATGCGCTGGTGTTATTCACGCTGACGATTCTGCTGCACTTTATGGGCGCTATGTTGCGTCTGGTGCAGGAGCTTTCGTTTTTTTGGCCGCTCAATGCCGTTATGGCAGGTATTTTCGCACGCTACGTCTGGTTAAATCGCAGCTATTTCTACGCTATTTGTTTTGCCGCGATGCTGGTTTATGACGGCCTGACTTCCCGTTGGGGCATGGGCTTTGCGTCGCTGCTGATTAACTTCTCCAATATCGTCTTTATCGTCATTCTGGCGCAGCTGGTGCTGTGGGATAAGCGGCGCGCCGATTCGATGCCGGGGCCAATTAACGCTCTGAATCTTTTTTGTTATTGCCTGCTGGCGGCGCTGGTGTGCGCCGCGGTAGGCGCATTGGGCTCGGTTGATGTTGAACGGGCGACTTTTATTCCGCAACTGGCGGACTGGTTTAGCGAGCAGTTCTCGACCGCGGTCCTCATCCTGCCGTTTATTCTGACCCTGACGCTGCCATCGGTGCTGGGCCGCTTTCGCTTTAGCCAACTACTACCGGTAATAGCGCTTGTGCTATCGATGGCGCTTGGGGTGGCGGTAGGCGGCGCCGGAAGCCTTACTTTCCCGCTGCCGGCGCTGATCTGGTGCGCGATTCGCTATCCGTTGCCGCTGACCTGCCTGCTGACGTTTATTACCGGTATCACTGAGATTTTGCTGGTGGCGAACTCGCTTATTCATCTGTCGCCGGATGCGCGTCCGCAGCCGTGGCAGCTGTTTTCAACCCGTCTTGGCATGGCGGCGATGCTGATAAGCCCGGTTATCGTGGCGACCAGCGTCGAGGCTATCAACAACCTCGTCAAACAGCTGGCGCTCCGCGCTGACTTTGATTTTCAGACCCGCGTTTACTCTCGTTCCGGGTTGGGCGAAGCATTGAAACGCCAGGCGCCGCAGACGGATAAACTGCTCTCGGTGATGGTGCTGGACATCGATGGTTTTAAACGAGTGAATGATACCTGGGGTCATGAATGCGGCGACTGCGTGCTGGCCCAGTTCGCCCAGCGGGTGCGTGAACTGGCGGGCGATGAGGGAATGGTGGCGCGTATCGGCGGGGAAGAGTTTGCCGTCGCGGCGCTGCTCGATAATGCTCAACAATCCCATGTGCTGGCGGAAAAAATTCGCCAGGGGATAGAATCGGAAACGTTCACCTGGGGGCAGCAGCGTATTCGCCTGACGGTGAGTCTCGGCCTGCAGTGCCGTGAAGTCGGTGAAGGACGAATCGCCGAGCTGTTTAATCAGCTGCTAATGGAAGCGGATGACCTGTTAGTCAACGCCAAGCAGGCCGGGCGCAATCGTATTTGCGTACAGGCGCTGCCTGACGGCGTGTGATAAGAAAATCCAATGGTCTTTTTGCTTGAGTTAAATATTAGTTAAAAACATAGTGATGTGGTCATTTTCAGGGAGCAACCTATGGCCACACCTATTTCACTTCGCACGCTGACGCGTGAATCTATTCTTGAATCTCTTCCACAATTAAATGAAATCCTCGCCAGCTGCGTGAACGGCGGGGCTTCGGTCAGTTTTATGCAGCCGTTTTCGCCGGACACCGGCGAGCGCTTCTGGCAGCGGATGGCGCAAAGCGTCGCCGCCGGCGAGCGGATTGTGCTGGCGGCCGAAAACCAACAACGGCAGATAGTTGGGACCGTCCAGTTGATTATCGACCAGCCGGAAAACCAGACGCACCGCGCCGATGTCGCCAAGCTTTTGGTTCACCAAAATGCGCGCCGACAGGGAGTCGCCGGGTTGCTGATGAGCGAGCTTGAGGCTATTGCACTGGCGTACGGGAAAACGGTACTGGTGCTGGATACCGCCACCGGCAGCGGCGCGGAACGCTTCTATCAGCAGTGTGGCTGGCAAAAAGCGGGGGAAATTCCGCAGTTTGCCTTAATGCCTGATGGGGAAATGACGGGCACCACGCTGTTCTATAAGATCCTCCCGGCGACAGAATAATGCGACGAGGTTTGATCAAAACGGGGTTTCGCCAACCATAAAACCTGATAACTTATTGGACCAATTACTCAGGTTGTATGACTACTCTAAGAGGGAACCCATTGTGAAAACCTTAAACCGTCGTGATTTCCCCGGCGCGCAGTACCCTGAACGTATCATCCAGTTTGGCGAAGGTAACTTCCTGCGCGCGTTTGTTGACTGGCAAATTGACCTGCTTAACGAGCATACTGACCTGAATGCTGGGGTGGTCATCGTCCGACCCATCGCCAGCGATTTCCCGCCGTCGCTGAGCACTCAGGACGGCCTCTACACCACAATTATTCGCGGACTGAATGAAAAGGGCGAAGCAGTCAGCGATGCGCGTCTTATTCGTTCGGTAAACCGCGAAATTAGCGCCTACGCCGACTATGAGGAATTTCTGCGTCTGGCGCACAATCCGGATATCCGCTTTGTCTTCTCCAACACCACCGAGGCGGGTATCAGCTACCATGCCGGGGACCATTTTGACGATGCCCCGGCGGTGAGCTATCCGGCGAAACTGACCCGGCTGCTATATGAGCGTTTCAGCCATTTTGCCGGCGCCGCTGATAAAGGCTGGGTTATCATCCCTTGTGAACTCATTGATTATAACGGCGAGGCGCTGCGTGAACTGGTGCTGCGCTATGCGCATGAATGGGCGCTGCCGGCAGCTTTCTCCGCCTGGCTTGCAGAGGCGAACACCTTCTGTTCGACGCTGGTGGACCGTATCGTTACCGGCTATCCGCTCGATGAAGCGGAGCAGATTGAAACGCAGCTTGGCTATAAAGACGCCTTTCTTGATACCGCTGAGCACTTTTACCTGTTCGTGATCCAGGGACCGAAATCGCTTGCCGCCGAACTGCGCCTCGATAAATTACCGCTCAACGTGCTGATTGTTGACGATATCAAACCCTATAAAGAACGGAAGGTAGCGATTCTTAACGGCGCGCATACCGCGCTGGTGCCGGTAGCCTGGCAGGCAGGCCTGGATACCGTCGGTGAAGCGATGAACGACGCGGAAGTCTGCTCATTTGTCGAAAAAGCGATATATCAGGAGATTATCCCGGTTCTCGATCTGCCGCGCGATGAGCTGGAATCATTCGCCAGCGCGGTAACAGGACGCTTCCGCAATCCCTATATCAAACACCAACTCTTATCCATCGCCCTCAATGGCATGACGAAGTTCCGTACACGTATCCTGCCGCAGCTGCTGGCAGGGCAGAAGCAAAGCGGTAAATTGCCACCGCGCCTGACTTTCGCGCTGGCGGCATTGATCGCCTTCTACCGCGGAGAGCGTAACGGTGAAGTCTACCCGGTTCAGGACGACGCGGAGTGGATCGCTCGCTTTCAGACGCTGTGGGCACAGCATCGCGACGGCCAGCTTGCAACGCGGGACCTGGTAACGTCGGTGTTGTCGGTAGAATCGCACTGGCAGCAGGATCTGACGCAGGTGCCAGGACTGACGGCGCAGGTAACGGCCGATCTGGATGCTATCTTACGTGACGGCATGCGCAGCGCCGTAAAACCGCTGTGCTAACACGCCAACTGAAGCGACCCGGCATGTAGCCGGGTTAATTTCTGTCATTAGTTACAACATTCTGGTTGTTATTAGCAGTAAGCCGTTGCAGTAACATCGTACCGGCATCGCTTCGCAGCGGGGAAAGGGATGAAATGTGCACTCGGCGCTTGAAGTCATTTTCAGAAAGCAAAATAATGACTTAACGATGACGTTTAGCGTGCGGAGATCCCATCAATGAATATCGACATACGTGAACCTACTGACCGGGATTACAGCGCCTGGCGAGCGTTATGGGAGGGGTACACGCAGTTCTATAATAGCCCGCAGCCGGACACCGTCACCGAACATACCTGGCGGCGTCTGCTGGATCCGCAGTCTCCGGTAATAGGCCGGGTAGCCGTGGTTGATGGTGAGGTACTGGGGTTTGCTATTTGCGTTCTGCACGAAGGCACCTGGGTGACGATGCCTATCTGTTATCTGGAAGATCTGTTTGTCGCGCCAAAAGCTCGCGGACGGGGAGTCGCGAGAACGCTGATTCAAACCCTGCAGGCTGAAGGTAAAATTCAGGGATGGTCGCGGCTGTACTGGCACACCCGTCACGATAATCCTGCCCGCCGTCTGTATGATGAATTTATCCCTGCGGACGATTATGTTCGATATCTGATGAAGCTCTAGCTGTGCGACACAGGAGAAGCAACATGGAAAAACGAATCGAAACTACCGTTAATCTGATTATGTTTCTGTCGTTACTGGCCACCGCCTGGGATCTTTCGCTGGTTCACGACTTCCCCTGGTGACATGCAGCGGCGCCGTCGGGCGCCGCTGGTACCGAACCTATTTGAGGTAATCCGCCATATACTCTTCGATCATTTCGCTGAAGCTGTGGTTAGCGCTAAACCCAAGACGCTGAGCATAGCGCGTGTCGAAATCGCCGGGCCACGAATTGACAATGCGTTCAATGGCGGCATCGGGCGTGAAGGTGATACGCTGCGCGACTTCACTGCCGGCAACCTGGCGCAACGCCACGATCATCTGTTCGACGCTGACCGACAGCCCGCAGAGATTAATCACCCGACCGTCCGTCAACTGTGTTTCAGCCAGTTCGTGGCCGTGAATTAAAGCCTTAATTGCGTTACGGGGCGACAACAGCCACAGACGTGTATCCGCCGTGACCGGGCAAACGGCGGATTCTCCATTAAGTGGCTCGCGGATAATACCGCTGGCAAAACTCGATGCCGCCTGATTGGGCCTCCCCGGGCGCACGACGATGGTGGGCATGCGCAGGCTTCTGCCATTAAGCCAACCGCGACGGCTGTAATCCGCCAGTAACAGATCGCAAATGGCTTTTTGCGTGCCGTAAGAACTTTGCGGCAACCATACCTGTGAATCACTGACTTTTTCCGGTAAGTCGCCGCCGAAAACCGCCACCGAGCTGGTGGTCACCAGTTTGACGTTCTTCGGCAACTGACGCAGATGCTCCAGCAGTTGACGGAAGGCATCAACGTTGATTTTCATCCCCAGCTCGAAGTCTTGTTCAGCCTGGCTTGAAACGATGGCGGCTAAATGGAAGACGCTATCGACCTGCGCTGGAATCGCGCTACGTAACCATTCGCTATCGCTGATGTCGCCGGTTAATACCTGTAAACGGCTATCGTCGATCCCCTGTAACGCCACGCGGTCGATAGCGATCAGTCTACCGATTTCTTGCGTTTCGCCCTGCGGGCCGCTCAACGAACCGCGCTGAAGCAGCGCCTTGACCAGTTGGGTGCCGAGAAATCCGGCGGCGCCGGTGACGGCAATCGTTAATGTATTATTCATGGTGATTTTCTCAATATTATTAATGGTTAACCATACGGGCAGGAATACGGAATATCGCAGCAGCGCCGATAAAAAGCGTCGCGGAGATGATTAAGGTGCCGGTTAGCGTCGAATGGGTCATATCGGTGAGCAGGCCCATAATCCACGGCGCGACAAAGCCGGCAAGGTTGCCAAAGGAGTTGATTACCGCGATACCGACCGCGGCGGAAGCGCCGCCAAGGAAGGCCGTCGGCAGGCTCCAGAAGAGTGGTAGGGTGCTCAATCCGCCGGCGGCGCCAATTGTTAACCCGATCATCGCTATCACCAGATCGTGGCTGAACAGCGCCGCAATAATCATGCCCATGCCGCTCATGACCGCGATGGCGGCGAGATGCCAGCGACGTTCTCTGCGTTTATCGGCGCTGCGCGAAGCGGCAATCATGGTGACTATCGCTGCGGCATAAGGAATAGCGGTTAACAATCCGACTTTCAGCACATCGCCTTCACCGGCGTTATGAATCAGCGTTGGCATCCAGAAACTGACGGTATAGAACCCGGCAATCAGGCAGAAATAGATAAAAGTTAGTAACCAAACCTTCGGATTCCTCAATACAGCCAGCATTGAACCATGCTGTTCGGTCTTATGGCTGCCATCGCTGCGCAGTCGCGCCTTGAGCAACGCTTTTTCGTCATCTGACAGCCATTTCGCCTGAGAAATGCGGTCGGTCAGCAGAAATATCACCAGCACGCCAATCAGCAGAGATGGCGCGCCTTCAATAATGTACAACCATTTCCAGCCGGCGAGACCGCCGTACTCATGAAAATGGCCCATAATCCAGCCGGAGAGCGGAGCGCCGAGGATCCCGGAAAGCGGTACGGCGGTAGCGAAGAGGGCGAACATCCGCCCGCGGCGATAGCTGGGGAACCAGAAGGAAAGATACAAAATTACCCCGGGATAAAAGCCTGATTCCGCTACGCCTAAAAAGAAGCGCACGGTATAAAACTCCAGCGGCGTACGCACGAATGCCGTCAGCGGCGCGATGAGCGCCCAGGAAATAAGTAAACCGCCAAGCAAACGTCTGGCGCCAAAGCGATGAAGGATCATATTGCTGGGAATTTCAAAAAAGAAAAAACCGATGAAAAATATACCCGCGCCGATACCGTAAACGGTGTCGGAAAATGCCAGATCGCTCGACATTTGTAATTTAGCGATACTGACGTTAACCCGATCAAGATAGGCCAGAATATAGCAAATCATTAATAATGGCAGCGTGCGGCGGACAACTTTCTTCCACACTAACTCTTCATTTATGGCAGGCGCAGCGCCCTCCAGGCTCAACGCAGAGTGGTTTGACATAGTTCTATCTCCAAAAAATGAGCGCGCATCGGCGCTCACTGAGGCATTGATATTATGTAGGTTTTAGTTATTTAACCAGGCCTGCGCCCAGTGCAGTCCGGCTTGCGTTCCGGCGCGAGGACTATATTCCGCGGCGACGTAACCATCATATTTTTCCTGCTCGAGTACGGCGAAAATCCATTGATAATCTACTTCGCCGTCAATCGGCTCCTGGCGCGCCGGTACAGATGCAATCTGGATATGGCCGATATACTCTTTATAGTTTTTCAATAAATAAGTTAGATTGCCATCGACCTGCTGGGCGTGGAAAATATCAAGCTGCAGTCGAATATTGTCGCGGTCCGCCTGGCGAATATATTCCATCGCCTGGTATTGGCTGGAAAATAAATAACCCGGACGGGTGGCGGGCGATAAACCTTCAAGCAAAATAGTGATGTTATGCGCTTTGGCTCGATCCGCCGCGTAGCGTACGTTGTCAATAAACGTGTCCGCACAGTGCTGCCGGTCGAATCCTTCGGTGACCCCCGCCATAACATGTATCGCCGGGCACTGCAGAGCCGCAGCATAATGAATGGCTAAATCAATGGCTTTGCGGGCTTCCTCTTCACGGCCAGGTAAAGCCGATAATCCCCATTCGCCGCGTGCGGTATCGCCTGCCGGAGTATTAATGCCGATAAGCTTGAGGTGATGTTTCTCTAATTCGCGGGCGACGGTCTCTACGGGATATTCGTAAGGGAACCACATCTCAACGGCATTAAAACCGGCCCTGGCCGCCAGGAAGAAGCGCTCCAGAGGCGGATTTTCGCCGAATAACATCGATAAATTGGCAGCTAGTTTCAACATTATTGCATTCCTCGAAGCACAGTCAGTTGTTGATGATCGAGATAGTTCACCGGGCTGTTTTTTAACGTGAAGAACAGGCGGGCGGACGCTTCCATTTCTTCCAGATTGTCGGCGGCATCGCGTAGCGATTTACCCACCACCACCGGACCATGATTAGCCAGCAAAAAAGCCTTATGCTGCGTGGCGCGTTCACCGAGCCATTGGCCAATCTGCGGATCGCCAGGGCGGAAATAGGGGACCAGCGGTATTTCACCGACCCGCATGACCACATACGGCGTACAGGCCGGAAGGGTATTCGCCGGATCCAGATCCTGCAGGCAGGATAAGGCCGTCAGGTAATGGCAATGCAGATGGACGACGGCGCGGCACTGCGGATTGTTGCGGTACAGCGCGAGATGAAAACTCACCTCTTTTGAGGGTTTTAACCCTGAGAGCAGTTCACCGTTCAGGTTCACGTGCGACAATTCTTCGGCGTTAAGCTCGCCAAGACAGGAGCCCGTCGGGGTAGCCAGAATCGTGCCGTCAGCAAGCTGGACGGAAAGATTGCCCGCCGAACCGGTTGCATAGCCGCGATTAAAGAAAGAGCGTGCGATAGCCACCATCTGTTGGCGTAGGGATGACTCGTTCATGCGCAAACCTCCGCGGACTGCGCGCGAGCAAAGAAATTGTCATCGCCAAAATTGCCGGATTTGAGCAGCAGGAAAAGCGGTCGGGAATCTGCCTTGATCCACGGAACGCCGGGTGAGACCGCGGCGCCAATAGCGAAATGGCTAATATCCAGCGCTTGCGTTACCGCGCCGGAGGTTTCTCCACCAGCGACGATGAACCGGCTCACGCCTTGCTGCGCGAGTTGTTTTGCCAACAGAGAAAACAGCGCCTCAACCATCAACCGACTTGGCTCGGCGCCATAGCGCTGCTGGATGTTGTGCAGCTCGGCGACCGAAGTGGTGGCGTAAACCATTGGCGCCATGACCGCATCAGACTGCTGGTACAGCCATTCAACGATCTGGCCGCAATACTCATCAAGCGTCCAACGTTTATCAAGCAAACCTGCAACATCCACGGACAGCGCTGGCGCCAGTTGGCGGTATTTTTCTACCTGCGCCTGCGTTCTGATAGAACAGGAGCCGGATAATACTACCGTGGTGGCTGCTGACGTGGTGACGTGAAAGGGAAGGGACGTCGCCGTGGCGTTGGCCCAGCTACGCGCGAGACCGGCAGCTAAACCGGAACCCCCGGTAACCAGCTTCATATCGTGCAGCGCTTGTCCCTGAATTTGCAGGTGTTTATCGTTTATTGCGTCCAGCGCGATATAACGATAACCCGAGGCGGATAAAGTTTGGATCTCGTCGCGCACGGCTGCCTCGCCGGACTCCAGAATCTGCACATTGATAAGAGCGCATGTGCCGCGAGACTGGCGTTCCATCAAACGGCGTAGATCGCTGTCATCCATGGGGTTGACCGGATGGTTGCGCATACCGGATTCCTGTAACAGGCGGTCTTCAACGAATAAATGACCCTGATACACCGTACGACCGTTAATGGGCAACGCCGGGGAGATAACCGTGGTTGCGACGCCTAGCGCATCCATTAAGGCATCGGTTACCGGCCCGATATTGCCCTTGATCGTGCTATCGAAGGTGGAGCAGTACTTAAAATAAAAGCGATCGCACCCCTGTTGTTGCAACCAGTGCAACGCATTCAGTGACAGTGTCACAGATTCTTCGGCTGATACAGAACGTGATTTCAGACTCACGACTAATGCGCGAGCATCACCCTGGTAATCTTCCCCGGGGACACCGCTAAACAGGCTGGTCGCTATTCCGTTGTTGGCCAGAAAACTGGCGATATCCGTCGCGCCGGTAAAATCATCGGCAATTATGCCTGCTCTCATATCCTGTCCTCTTCATACAGCGAGTGTTAATTTACGGTACTATCTGTTGTTAAATGTTAATATCAATGATTGATGTGATGAATACAGCGATCTGTATCACAATAAATAACATTTATTATCTATTTTTCACACCGTGTGACGCTGTCAATCCGATGTACAGCCTAATGTGATGTGATAAAATGTGAAAATATGAGATAACGAGACACCATCAGGAGAAACCGATGCTGCCGTTGGAAAGACAAGAGAAGATACTGGAAATTATTAAAGATAAGGGGGTCGTCAGCGTCGTCGAACTGGTCGAGGCGCTGGGCGTGTCGCATATGACTATCCGGCGCGATATTCAGCGCCTGGAGCAGCTTAACGTGCTGGCCAGCGTATCAGGGGGCGTGGCCCTGCCGCAACGAACCCGCCTGCTGAACGAACCTTCGCATCGCGATAAAACGCTGATGTTCCCCCAGGAAAAGGAGGCTATTGGTCTGGCGGCGCTTAAGCACATTCCCGCCAACAGTACCGTCTATCTGGATGCCGGGACCACGACGCTCGCGCTGGCCGAAAACCTGGTTGAGCGTCAGGACTTGCTGATCATCACCAATGATTTTGCCATTGCCAATTTGATGATTGAACGCGGGCAATGTGAATTGATCCATACCGGCGGACGCTTATGCCGTGAGAATCAGTCGACCGTTGGCCACCTGACGGCGAAAATGCTGGAAAACCTGTTTATCGATGTCGCGTTTATTTCGGCGTCATCATGGAATTTGCGCGGACTGTCGACGCCCAACGAAAATAAAGCCATCGTGAAACAGACCGTGGCGAAGGTAAGTGAAAAATGTATCCTGCTAAGCGACTCATCAAAATATGGAAAAATGGCGAATTACCTGATCCTGCCGCTCAGCGAGCTTGATGTCATCATCAGCGATGACCGGCTGAGCGGCAGTGTGGTAAATCAGCTGAATGCGCTTAACGTTGACGTCGAACTGGCGACTACGCGTTAGCCAGGCGTCGCGCGACAATAAACAGTCGCGGGAACAATAACAGCACTTTTCCGTTACACTGTAACGGATAGTGTTGTTGCAACAGCGTCAGATAACGCTCTAAAAACACGTTCTTTTCTGCTTCATCAAGATGTTGCAAATACGGACGCAGACCGGTCGCCTGCAGCCAATCAACGATAGCCTGGTGTGACTCCAGAGGGTGATAATAGGTGGTGCGCCAGATATCCACCTCGCAGCCGCTGTTGGTCAGCATGTCGTAATACTGCTGGACGCTGGGGAGCGGCTGTCGGCCGCTATCTGGAAATCCCAGCTCTTCCGCTACCTGGCGCATCAGGGTATGAGAGGGCTCTTGCCAGTTATCCGGCATCTGCACGGCCAGCACCCCATTATTGGCTAACTGTCTGACCAGTCGCGGGAAAAGCGTTTGATGTTCAGTGAGCCATTGCAAAGAGGCGTTGGCATAGATCACATCTGCGGGCTCAGATGGCTGCCAGTCTTCTATATTTGCGGTGATAAACTCACAATCGGGAAGCGCTTGCGCCGCCTGTGCCAGCATGGCGGCGGAATTATCAACGCCAATAATTCGCGCTTCAGGCCATGCTGCACGCAGTAAGGCCGTGCTATTGCCTGGACCGCAGCCCAGATCCACGGCCAGCTTGACCGGCTGTTGCGCAATACGCGCCGTTAACTCAGACGCCGGTCGGGTGCGCTCATCAGCAAATTTCAGATACAGCGAGGGATTCCAGTCTGCCATAGATAACCTCAAGTGAACTATCCGAGTCTATCAGCATAGAGGACACGCTGCGGTTGTGAAGCTGTTTTTTAGTGACGTCGTCACTTTTTCGAGGCGAAGGGTGCGGCGTTCATCACACCGATAGCAGGGTTTCTTCGTTACACTGGCTGCGCATATATAACAGGGATGAATGAAATAATGGCCTTAACCATCAGGGTATTACTGGAAAATCGCCTTGCGGCGCACGCCGATCCGGCGTTGACAGCCAAAGCCGGACTTAGCCTTCTCCTTGAAGATGAAACCAGCAAAGTGCTATTTGATACCGGGCCGGACGGTAGTTTTCTCAAGAATGCGCAGCGGATGGGAATCTCACTGGATGACCTGACGGCGACGGTATTATCACACGGCCATTACGATCATTGCGGCGGCGTCCCCTGGCTGCCGGAAGAGAGTCGAATTATCTGTCATCCACGGCTTGCCGAACCGCGCTATGCCGCTATCAGTGTTGGCAGGCATGTCCGCAAAATCAAAAAACTTTCGCTTGAGCTCGACTATTCCCGCTTTCGCATGGAATGCTACCGGCAGCCGTTTGCTCTCAGCGAACGGATGTTGTGGTCGGGCGAGATCGTGGTAAACCGTCCGCAATCCTTTGGCGTTTTAGCCAGCTCGCCGCTAACGCCTGATTATATCGTCGATGAAGGCGTCCTGATTTATCTCTCTGACCATGGGCTGGTCATCATCTGCGGCTGCGGACATCGCGGCGTAGAGAATATCGTGCGGCATTGTCAGAATATCACCGGCATTGAGCGGGTCCACGCGTTGATCGGTGGGCTACACCTGCGCGCCGCATCCGTCGCCAGGGTCTGGCAGGTCCGAAGTTATTTACAGCAGCTGCAGGTGGAGAAAATTTTGGCCTGCCACTGTACCGGCGCTTGGGGAAAACTGTGGCTCGCCGGCGCACAGGCGCCGGCTACAGGGGATATTTTGCAGCTAGCTTAATAAGGATCAGTCGGCATCTTTGAGCATTTCGGCGCGCCGGGCAGTGGCATAGACGAATTCCAGCATCGGTTCAAGGTCTGTATCATGACCGGCCTGGATAATTTTACCGCGTAGCCATTCGATTTCGCTGGTGATATCCGGGTGAAAGATGTTGTTGTCCTGCGCTTTACGCAACCATTTGAGAAGAAAGTTATTTTTTCCTCTCGCTCCACCCGATTTTTTCGTTTTTACGTGGATTTTCAGCGCGACCAGAATGCAGTAGTAAAAATGGACTCGCTGGTTGAAACTTTGATGCATGTCGGTATTTCCCGCCAGGGTAAGCCGCTCGCCGCGGCAGGCGACGAGTCGAATGGAGCCAGGTCACGGGGGGATCGTTTTGTTGACGACCTCTATCACTGCACCCGTACCGCCCGGCATCCAGGACTGGATGCTTGCGGAATGGTGGCACGGATATTAAAGCGTCGTCAATTATTGATTAAATTGTTACCAGTATCATGATTAATTGGCATACATCATACGTTCGACCTGGTCTGTTGCAGACGAACCCGAAGCAGCAGGATAAACGCCATGGCGACTACCACCGCCGCCAGTAGGTACAGCGTATCGAGCGCATAATAACCCGCCACCCAGCCGGCCACCGGGCCGGTCAAACCCAGTGCCAAATCGAGAAAGGCTGAATAGGTACCCAGCGCCGTGCCCTGGTTTTGTTCTTCTACCTGTTTCACCGCCTCGACGCCCAGCGCCGGAAAGACCAGCGAGAAACCAGAACCGGTGAGGAATGCGCCAATACCAGCGACCCACGCCGACGGCGCCTGCCAGATAATCAATAATCCAAGACACTCCACTACGAAGCAGACAAGCGACACCGGCACGCCGCCGTAGCGGGTAATGGTGTTGCCAAGGATCAGGCGTATACAAATAAAACCGATACTGAAAAGAGAGAGGGTGAAGGCCGCGCCCTGCCAGTGGTGAGCCGAAAAATAGAGGGTGATAAAGGTGGCAATGACGCCAAAACCTACCGTACCCAGCGCCAGCCCCAGGCCATACGGCCAGATTCTGCGAACCACCACATGAAACGGCGCTCTCACTCCGGCAGTCACGCTGACATCCAGGCGGGTGCGGGCAAAGAGCAGGCCAATTAGCGCAACCAGCACTACCACTACGGCAAAACCGCTGATGCCAAAATAACTATTGAGCATCACCCCCAGCGGCGCGCCGACGGCCATTGCCACGTAGGTCGCGACGCCATTCCATGAAATCACCCGTGAGGTATGAATCGCGCCAACGGTTTTAATGCCCCATAACGTTGCCCCGGTGGCGGTGAAGCTCTCTCCCACGCCGAGGAAAATCCGGCCAATCAACAGGGCGCTGACGGCGAGAAGCGGTATAGTTTGCAACATCACCGCCGCGAGGGTGAAAAGTCCGCTTAGCATGCAGCAGATGATGCCGAGGCTAACGACCTTTTTTGGCCCCCAGATATCGGTATAGCGGCCAGCATGCGGTCGACTTACTAGCGTTGAAATGTACTGCAGGCTGATAACGACCCCGGCGATTAGCGTACTGTACCCGAGCTGGTAGTGGATGTAGCCGGGAAGCACCGCCAGCGGCAGGCCGATGGAGAGATAGCAGATACAGGTGAAGACAACGATGGAAATAATTCGCAGGTTAAGCTGAGTGGTGCTGACAGAAGTAGTCATAACGCTAAGTGTTTAAAACGAAAGGGAGGATAAGCATAGCGCAAGCGCGGCGACTCCGGCGAGCGGACGAGCATTTTATGCCAACGCTCGGTTCATTTATTGGCAAACTGACCGATAATATAGCTATACAGGTGATAAATGACGCCCATATTATTTCTTAGAGTGATGCCTGAGTTTGAAAGGGAAATGGATGAGTGGCCAGTCTCAGCACGGAGCATGGCAATCTATTCGCTTCCTGGAGGTCATCTCGATGAAAAAATTACTTATATTGCTCATTGTTTTTGCAGCATCCGCCTGTTCCGGTGGTTCATCATCCTCTTCAGGGATGTCCCCCGGTCAGGGCTTTGATTCGCAGGCCTGCATGAACGACACCATTGACGCTAACAGCGCCTGCGGTCATTCGGTCGCGCCACAATTTAATTGATATGAGACAGCCTGATGGAGGAACACGCCTCACATCAGGCCGCCGACTATTTTAACGGGCAAAGCGCTTCGAACCGATCACGCAGAAAATGATGCCAAGCGTGACGACGACCATCAACGGGCTCACTGCTTCATGAAGGAGCAGTGCCGCCAGCGACAGACCAAAAAAGGGCTGCAATAGCTGGAGTTGACCGACCGCCGCAATACCGCCGATTGCCAGTCCTCGGTACCAGAAGATAAAACCGATCAGCATACTGAACAACGAGACATAGGCCAGCGCCGTCCATGCAGACGTACTGATACCCCTGAGACTGACGGGAAGCGTTAAGCCACAGGCTATCAACATCAGGGGTAGGGACAGGAGCAGCGCCCAACAAATGACCGCCAGCCCGCCAAGCTCTCGGGTGAGGCGCGCCCCCTCGGCATAACCCAATCCGCAGACCACTACCGCCGCCAGCATTAGCAGGTCGCCTGAAACGGACATCCCGGCACTACCGGCCAGCGCGAAACTGGCCACCAGTACGCTGCCCAGTAACGAGAATCCCCAAAAGGCAGGGCGCGGTCTCTCACCGCCGCGGATCACCGCGAAAACCGCCGTCGCCAGCGGCAATAAACCAATAAAAACAATTGAGTGTGCGGATGTCACCCGCTGCAGTGCCAGCGCCGTCAGCAGCGGAAAACCGATGACCACGCCGCCGGCAACCAGCGCCAGTGAACGCCATTGTCCCGCCTGCGGGCGCGGCAGGCGTAAAACCCAGATCACGCCCAGCGCAAGCACCCCGGCAATCGCCCCACGACAGAAAGTCAGGAAAAACGGATCGAATTCCTGCACGGCGATGCGGGTGGCGGGTAGCGAGCCGCTAAAAATAGCGACGCCGATAAAGCCGTTTATCCAGCCGGATAGGGAAGTGGAAGCGCGACGGTTGTGCACGTGTGACCTCTTTGTAGTAATCGTTAAGGTGGTTGACCGGGTCGATAGTAGGTCGCACAATCCATGACAATCAAATAATTGTCATGGATACAATGACGATGAAAAACCGCTATAAATCTCTGGTTGATCGCTATGCGGCAGAAATCCGCAGCGGTGCGCTGGCGGCTGGCAGCCAACTGCCGACCCATCGGCAATTGGTCGTTGAACACGGAATTTCTCTGGCTACCGCGACGCGGGTCTACAGTGAACTGGCGTTAATGGGGCTGGTCAGCGGCGAAACGGGACGCGGCACCTTTGTGCGTGAACTGAGCTTGCCGCCGGGACTGGGTGTCGATCAGCACGCCATTGCCCCGGATATGATCGATCTTAATTTCAACTCTCCGGCGTTGCCGGAACAAACCGTTCTCCTGCGCGAGGCATTAAAAAAGCTTTCTGGCGCGGGCGATCTGGAGGCGTTGTTACGCTATCAACCGCACGCCGGACGCATGAGCGAACGGGAAATAGTGGCCCAGCATCTTAACAGACAGGGTATGGCGGCCAGCGCCGGGCAGGTCGCTATCGTTAACGGCGCTCAGCATGGGCTGGCGGTCACGCTCGGCGGCCTGCTGCGTCCCGGCGACGTGGTTGCGGCAGATGCATTGACCTATCCGGGATTTCGCGCCCTCGCCAGGCTCTATCAACTCGAACTGGTTGCTATCCCGCACACAGCGCAAGGGCCGGATCTCGACTTGCTTCGTAACCTTTGTGAAAAACGGCGGGTAAAAGCGATTTACACCATGCCGACGCTGCATAACCCTCTCGGCTGGGTAATGAATCTGGCGCAGCGTAGCCAACTGGTTGATATTGCCCGCCAGTTCGATTTATTCATTATTGAGGATGCCGCCTATGCGTGGTTGATCGAGAACGCGCCGCCGCCGCTGATGTCTCTGGCGCCTGAGCGTACGGTCTATGTGTGCGGCTTTTCAAAAAACATCGCCACCGGTTTACGGGTTGGCATGGTGGTATGCCGAGAAGCGCTAATGCCGGCGATAGAGCGGACGATCCGCGCCACCAGCTGGAATACGCCGGCCTTAACGACGGCGCTGGTCTGCGGCTGGATCCAGGATGGGACGCTGGCCCGGCTCGAAACCATAATGCGCGCAGATGCGCGGCGGCGGCAGGCGATCGCCCGTCAGGCGCTGGCGGGTTTACCAATTATCGGCAATGAAAATGCCTGGTTTCTTTGGCTGCCGTTGGGCGAGGACATCCGCGCCGAGCGCGTCGTGAAACAGCTGCTGACCATGAATATCGCTATTTCCACTGCCGAACCGTACAGCGTCGGGCGCGATGTGCCGCACGCTTTGCGTCTGGCGCTGGCGTCGCCGAGTCTCGATAAACTGAGCGCCGCGCTGAAGATAATGCGGCCCGTTATCGAGTACGGCGTTTAACGACCGTGCGCTTCTGACAACCATCCTTCGTCGCTAACCGAAGTATCCTCTGGTTGGTGCTTTTACTCTTTGCTCAGGTGTGGCGGCTTGCTCGTCGCATCGTGCTAATACATAATAAAAAGAGAATTAAAACTAAATAACATTCTCTTTTTAAGATTAAATTATGCAAGGGGTATGGGGATGAGACAAATCAGGCCGGAGATAAACGCTTTCTTATTAGCGATGGCAGGGGCGACGGTATTAATGATTGGTATGGGTTATGGCCGCTTCGCTTTCACCGGGATCCTGCCGGTGATGTTAAGCGATCAGATCCTGACGCTGCGTCAGGGTAATCTGGCCGCCTCCGCTAATTATGCCGGATACCTGCTGGGGGCATTGTTGCTGGCGAAGGCAAAGCCGGAGCAGGCGAGCAGAATGAATATTGTCTCGGTCATTCTGACGTTAATTTGTCTGGCGCTACTGGCCTGGCTGCGTTCGTCGCTGGCTATCATTATCCTGCGCGGGTTGGCCGGGGTACTAAGCGCGGTAACGCTTATCTCCGCCTCCTTATGGCTATTGCAACATATGAAACATCATAACGGCGCGCCGGTGCTGTTTGCCGGGGTCGGGATGGGGATTTTTCTGTCGGCGGAGTTTATTGCCGCCGGTAAAGCGCAGGCGTTTAGCAGTCAGCAAATCTGGCTACTGTGCGCTATCACGGCGACGGTGCTGTTTTTATGCGCCTTGCGCGGGTTATTAAGCCCGGCGGATTCGCTGCTGGCGTTACACAGCGGACCCGCAACAACGATGCCGAGCAACGATGGGCGCACGAGCGATGCGGTAAAATTGCTGCTGATTTATGGCCTCGCGGGCTTCGGCTACATCATCACCGCGACCTATTTGCCGCTGTTTTTGCACGGCGCGCTATCGGGTATCGACCCGGTGCATCTGTGGGCGGTATTTGGTCTCGCGGCGGTACCTTCCTGTTTTATCTGGCACCAACTCGTACTGAAAATTGGCTATCAGCGGGCATTTTGTAGCAATCTCGTTATTCAGGCCTTCGGCGTGGCCTTACCGGCGTGGAGCCACTCATTCACCTTTTGTCTGTTGAGCGCGCTGCTGGTTGGGGCGACCTTCCTTGGGACGGTAACCATTGCCTTGTCAGAGGGCAAGCGGCTAAATCAGGCGGTAAAATTTAATATGATCGCCGCGCTCACGGCGACTTACGGCGTCGGGCAGATAATCGGGCCGCTGGTCGCCGATGCGTTATACAGCCTGACGGGATCGTTTAACCCTTCACTATTAACTGCCAGCGGCGTGTTGCTGGGAGCCGCCGGACTGGTTGCCTGCGGCCGGCGCCAGCAATAACTGGCGCAGGGCGTCGAGAATCGGCGACACATATCCGCGGCGCCAGATAAGCTGGGTGGCGGCCTGGGTGACGTATTGCGTCTGGCAGCCTGCGGGCAGCGTGAGCAGGGCCAGGACGCTTTCCGGGAGCAAACAGGCGTAGCGACCGGTGGCGACGTTAGCCATCATCGCGTGATAGGAGCTGACATCGACGATGTCCACGTGCGCTCCCGTCTGCTGCAGATATTCGATGCCGCGCTGGCGGTAGGTACATCCTGCCGGGAAGGCGGCAAAGCGGTAGTCGCGCCCATCAACAGGGGAGATCAGGACCAGCTGTTCGATGAAAAGCGGTAGATATTCAAGCGTCTGTGGGCATTGAAGGCTGCCGTCTGGACCGGCCGGCAGTGAAACCAGCGCGCAGTCCAGCGTTGCGTTTTCGACCAGTTCAGTCAGCTGACGGGTGGGCATGGTACGCAATGTCAGGTCGGCGTCCGGGCAGCGTTGCTGAAACAAAGGCAATATGGCCGGCAGGCGGCTGGCGGCACAGGCTTCCATCGCGCCGAGCTTTAACGTTCCCGCGGGCCGTGCAGGGTGCAGCGCCAGTTTGGCTTCTTCGGCAAGGCTTAAAATTCGCCGCGCGTAGCTGAGGAAGTTTTGCCCGGCGGGAGAAAGCAGCATCTTCTTGTTTCCGCGCACGAAAAGCTCGGCCTCCAGCTCCTCTTCTAGCTGCTGAATGCGCGTGGTGATATTGGATTGCGCGCGACCAAGTTGTTTCGCCGCCTGAGTGACGCTTTGGGTTTCGGCCACCAGTTTAAAGATCAGTAATGTGGTGTGGTTCATATTTTTCTTCTCAATATGACAATATTGTTGATCTTAACATCTTAAAAAGAGATGGTTAATGCCTCACATCGCAAATTGCACAGGATCGCCAATGAATCAGCATTTACCGCGATTACTTAATATTCGTTATCCGATTATTCAGGCGCCGATGGCTGGGGTGTCGACACCAGCCCTGGCTGCGGCGGTAAGCAACGCCGGGGGACTGGGTTCGCTTGGGCTCGGCGCGTCGACGGTTACGCAGGCGCAAGCGCTTATTGAACACACCCGACGGCTCACCGATCGTCCCTTTAACGTCAACCTTTTCTGTCATACGCCGTCGCGCCGCGATGCTGTTCAGGAAGCGCAGTGGCTGGCGCGGTTGGCTCCGGCGTTTGCCCGCTATCACGGCACGCCGCCGAAACAGCTTAACGAGATTTATCAGAGCTTCCATCAACATCAATCCATGCTCGATATGTTGCTTGAAGAGAAGCCGGCGGTGGTGAGTTTTCATTTTGGCGTGCCGTCTTCGGAGGTTATTCGCCGCTTCCAGCAACAGGGAACGGTGACGATGGCGTCCGCCACCTGCGTCGCGGAAGCGCGATTAATTGCGCAAGCGGGTATTGATGTCGTTATTGCGCAAGGGTATGAGGCCGGTGGCCATCGGGGGATTTTTGACCCACACGGCGACGATCGTCAAATGAGCACCTTCACTCTGCTTCAGGCTTTAAAGCAGGCTGTCGATTTACCCATTGTCGCCGCCGGCGGCATTATGCATGGGGCGGCGATAGCCAGCCTGATGCAGCTCGGCGCGTCGGGCGTTCAGCTGGGAACCGCATTTTTATTATGCCCGGAAGCGGGTATAGATAGTGGATATCGACAGGCGCTCACGCAAAATAGTGACGTTGTCACCTTTTTGACGGCGGCCATTTCGGGTCGGCCAGCACGCTGCGTTAAAAATAGCTGGAGCGAAATGGTGGCTTCATTCAATGAACGGGACATTCCCGCCTATCCGCTCGCTTATGACGCCGGAAAAGCGCTGGCGACGGCGGCAAAGGCGCAGGGCGACCATGGTTTCGGCGCGCACTGGGCGGGACAAGGGGTGGCGATGATCCGCGAAATGCCGGCGGCAGACCTGGTCAGGGTTCTGGTGGTAGAAGGCGGCCTGCAGTAGCCGCCTGCGAATGAGAACTTAGCGGCGATGGGCAAGCTGTCGTACCAGCCTGTCGCCGATCATTTGTACGCCCTGAACCATCACCACCAGAATCAGTACCGTACCGACCATCACCTGATCGTTAAAGCGCTGATAACCATAGCGAATCGCCAGGTCTCCAAGCCCGCCGCCGCCAATGACGCCCGCCATCGATGAAAAGCCAATCAGCATCACGATAGTCAGGGTGATCCCGGCAAGCAGGGTTGGTAGCGCCTCCGGCAGCAGCGATTTAAAGATAACGTGCCACAGATTACCGCCCATCGACAGAATGGCTTCAATGCGCCCGTAATCCACTTCATCCAGCGCGTTTTCGGTCAGCCGCGCGAAAAACGGAAAAGCGCCGATAGTAATCGGCACGACGGCGGCGGTGCTGCCCAAGGTGGTGCCGATGATAAGCCGCGTAAAGGGGATTAATGCGATCAGCAGCACGATAAACGGCAGCGATCGGCCAAAATTGATAATCGCCCCCAGCAGCGCATTCAGTTTCGGCATCGGCGCCAGGCCGTTGCGCCGGGAGACAAACAGTAACACGCCGACCGGCAGGCCGATTAAGATGGTAAACAGCGCCGCCAGCCCCACCATATAGAGGGTTTCAAGGCTGCCTTCCCATAATAAGGGCCATAAATCTTCCCAGCTCATGCGACTACGCATAAAGGCCTCCCGTGAAAGCCGTGGCGGGCAAGGAAATCTTGCTCCGCCTGCGGATTATGCAGTAACGACTGACGTAATCTGGACCACGGTGCCACCAGCAGATCGGCGATTTTCCCGCTCTCGATGACTTCGCCATGCTCCAGCAGCGCCGCGTGATCGCACAGCGTTTTGACGACTTCCAGCTCATGGGTAATAAGCACGATAGTCAGATTGAGCCGCTGATTGATATCGGCCAGTAACGCCAGCACCGAGGCGGTGGTTTCCGGATCGAGGGCGCTGGTTGCTTCATCGCATAGCAGCACATCCGGGCCGGCCGCCAGCGCACGGGCGATGCCGACGCGCTGCTTTTGACCGCCGGAAAGCTGGGATGGAAAGGCGGTTGCTTTATCCGCCAGTCCAACCAACTCCAGCAACTCGAGCACGCGTTCGCGGCGCGCACGTTTGTCGACACCGGCGATTTCCAGCGGTACCGCGACGTTGTCAGCCACGTTGCGGGCATGCAGCAGGTTGAAGTGCTGGAAGATCATTCCGGTGCGCAGACGGTGCTGACGTAAACCGGCTTTGTCTAACTGAGTGATATCCTGCCCGTTCACCACAATCCGGCCCGTAGAGGGCCGTTCGAGTAAATTGAGACAGCGGATCAGCGTGCTTTTGCCTGCGCCGCTGCGTCCGAGAATGCCATAAATCGCGCCTTTCGGGATCTGCAGCGACACGTCGTTCAACGCCGGTCGGCCTGTTCCGGCATAGGTTTTACTCAGCCCGACGACCTCAATCATGATTGCGGCGCTACCGGGATAACCGAGCCGTTATAGTTTTTGCGAATAAACTCGGCAACCTGCGGCGAGGTGAGATCTTTGGCCAGCGCTTTAATACGTGGGTCATTAGCCAACTGCGGCGTCGTCACCAGGATATTGGCGTAAGGGTTGTTGTTCGCGCTCTCCAGCCCTAACGCATCTTTCGCCGGTACCAGTCCCGCCTCCAGCGCGTAGTTGCCGTTAATAACCGCTAAATCGACATCGTCTAATGAACGCGGGATCTGCGGTGATTCAATTTCGAGGATCTTCAGATGCTTGGGGTTTTCCACGATGTCTTTCGGGGTGGCTAACGTGGTCGCCGGGTTGGTGAATTTAGCGCCGAGTATGATTAATCCCTGGCTTTGCAGCAGGAACAAGGCGCGACTGAGATTGGTGGTGTTGTTCGGCACCGCGACGGTCCCGTTTTCCGGGACGGAATTAAAGTCTTTGTGCTTACGGGAATAAATACCCAGCGGTTCAATATGCACTGTGGCAGCGACGGCAAAAGTCTTACCCAGCGCTTTTTCCTGGTCCTTCAAATAGGGAACGTGCTGGAAGTAGTTGGCATCAACATCGCCATTTGCCAGCAGTTCGTTGGCGTTAACGCCGCTGGTGAGTTCGACTACTTTGATATCGAGGCTGGGATCGATTTTTTTGATGTAATTGAGGATCTCAGCGTGCGGCACCGGGTCAGCGGCAACGCGCAGCGCGGCAGCCTGGGCGGATGTCCATGCCAGAGAAAGTGATAAAGCGACCCCTGCCAGTTTGAATGCGGCATATTTCATGTTGTTATCCTTATTAAATTAAACGATCAGTTGCTCAGTACGTTCGCGAAAAACATCCTGGTAATAACGTTCGGCGACGTCCGGGTGGGAACGCAGCCGCCCTTTGAGGTAATTCCAGCCAACATCCCGCAGCAGCGGATTTTGCGGATCGCTATCCGGGCCGAGCGCTTCCTGCGCCAGATGGGCGGGCAGGCGGTACACCGGCACCACGGCATCGAGCTGCGCGCCAAGAAAGAAGGCGATAGAGAGACGTTCCTGTTCTGCCGGCGGCGAGACCACGCGATGAACGGTGGCGCGCAGATAACCGTTAGTCGCCAGCTCAAGTAGCTCGCCGATATTCACCACAAAGCTGCCCGCCAGCGGCGTGGCATCGATCCAATGGTCCGGCGCGACTTCCACCTGCAGTCCTTTTTGCTCGTCCTGTAACAGGAAGCTTAAGAATCCGGAATCTTTATGCGCCCCAACGCCTTGGGCGCTTTTCGTTTCACGCTGGCCAGGGTAGCGAATCAATTTGATATGTTCATTCGGCTTATCGCCATACAGCGCGTCAAAGGCGTCGGCAGGCAACTGTAGCGCTTCGGCAAACGCGCGCAGCAAGGTCATCCCGACGCCGGTCATCGCCTGCTGCCAGCCCAGCAGAGTGGGTTTCAGCGACGGTAGCGCGGCGGGCCATAAATTCGGTCCCTGCAGGCGCTGCCAACGTGGCGCGTTTTCGGCGAGGGTTAAAGCCGGGCGTTCAGCGCCGATATCAAACTGTTCGCGCCAGTCCGGCTGGCCGCGAGTGAGCTCGGAAGCCGCGCGGTTATAGCCGCGAAAGTGCGGGGAGTGAATCATCGCCACCTGCTGCTTTTCGCTATCATCAAGGGCAAAAAAGCGTCGTGCCTGGCGTTGAACTTCAGTTTGCAATCCGGCGTCCACGCCGTGATTAATAAGATAAAAGAAACCAATATCGCGAGCGGCCTGGCGGAGGTCGGCAAGAAAACCGGCCTTTTCAGCAGGATTGCTATAGCGGGCCAGATCGAGAATCGGCAAAGTTGTGGCGTTCATTGTTTTCTCCGAAAACGGGGTACGGGTCATTGGCTTTAAAGTGATTCTGGGTTCGGCAACAACAACGGCGCATGATGATTTCCTCTGTCGGGTAGATGCGCTCAGCTTGCCTTAGCGCAATTTTTTCGACCAATAACGTTCTTTTCTAATTTATGTCCGCTGCGGGTTCAGTGCTTTTGCGAAAAACAGATAAGGAGTAGGGAAACTGCGTGGGTGTGATGTAAAAAAATGGCGGGATGTTGCATGATGCCGCCGCGGTCCGTATGGTGAGCGAAATTTTTCATGCAGGAAAGACAATGCACACGTCAAAAGATCCGCTTCACGGCGTGACGCTCGAAGCGTTACTCACTGACCTTGTGGCCAGATATGGCTGGGATGAACTGGCCAGACACATCAAAATCAACTGTTTCAAAAGCGATCCGAGCATAAAGTCGAGCCTGAAATTTCTGCGCCGCACGCCGTGGGCGCGTAAAGAAGTCGAAAACTTTTATCTCGATTCGCTGGAAGGGCTTATCGACAAATCTACCGCCTCTGCCGACGCTGGCCCGTGGGCCAACTGGCAGAAGAAGTAACGCTTATCAGGTTACCGCTTGTTCATTGACCCCATTGCGCAGCGCTCCCGGCGCTTTGCCGGTAATGCGTTTAAAGGCGCGGCTAAAGGCGGCGAGAGAGTTGTAGCCGAGGCGGAAGGCGACTTTTTCCAGCGCTTCGCCTTCATGGCTGATGTATTGTACCGCCAGGCGCATGCGTAATTCCGTCAGGTAGCGGGCCGGCGTGGTACCGGTGGCGGTGAGAAAACGTTCGGCGAACACGGAACGCGACAGTCCGGATTCGCGGGCTAAGTCCTCTACCTTCCAGTTGACGCCGGGCTGTTGATGCATAGCGTATATCGCGCGCGATAGCTTCGGGTCACGCAGCACCTGTACCCAGCCGGTGGCGTTACCGCAGCCGCATTCCACCCAGGCGCGGACGATCAGCGCCGCGACGACGTCGGCGAGACGTGCCAGAATACCGGCATAGCCCACCTGACGCGTCAGGGATTCACGCTCCATTGCCGCCAGCAGCGGCTGAATTTCCGGGCGGGTGCTTAACAGGCTACTGACCAGCATCACCTCCGGCATGGCCCGAACCAGCGGCTGCATTCCGCCTAATTCAAAATCCATACAGGCGCTGAAGATAACCGCATTTTCTTCGGTATTAACGCAGCCCGCGTTTTTAACGCAGGAAACCGTCCCGCAGACCGGTTTGCTGTCGAGCTCCATCACGTTCACCCGCGCGGCTTTGCTATCTGAGAGCAGAGCGTGCGCGTCGCTATTGGGAATAAACACGGCATCACCGCTCTCAAGCGAGAACTGTTTGCCGTTGCTCATTTGTAGCAGCAGCGGGCCGCGGCTGACGAAATGAAACTGCGCTTTGCCAGGAACCGAATTAAACTCCACGCCAAAAGGACGCGAGGTTTCAATCCGTCGGTATTTCACTCCCGACAGTCGCATGCCCTGTAACAGCTCGCTGGTCAGATCTAACGTTTGCAGGCTCATCTTTTTTCCGGACGAATAATCAATAATTGCAGAGTATGTATCATATATCGTCTTAACGGAAGCCACTAAGCTTGGCGAATGTTAATGATTCTGGAGAGATGTATATGAGTTCTTGCATTGTCGCTGAAGAGAGCGCAGTTAACGCCCGCCCGGCGTGGCGCGCCGTGTATGCGCTGGCGCTGGGGGTCTTTGGCCTGATCGTCGCTGAATTTCTACCGGCCAGTTTACTGACGCCGATGGCCAGCAGCCTTGGCGTCAGCGAAGGGATGGCCGGACAGGCGGTGACCGCCACGGCGTTAATCGCTCTGGTGACGGGGTTGTTGATTACCTCTGCAACCCGCAATATCGACCGTCGCTGGGTGCTGATGTTCTTTTCCGTATTGCAAATCATCTCCAGTCTGATCGTGGCCTTTGCCGGTTCACTGGAGTTCCTGCTGCTGGGACGCCTGCTGCTTGGTATCGCTATCGGCGGCTTCTGGGCGATGTCGACGGCAACGGCGATGCGGCTGGTACCGGCGGCGATGGTGCCGAAAGCGCTGGCGATTATCTTCTCGGCGGTGTCGATTGCCACCGTAGTCGCGGCGCCGCTGGGTAGCTACCTGGGCGCGCTCATTGGCTGGCGTAACGTCTTTATCATCTGCGCCGTACCGAGCCTGGTCGCGCTGCTGTGGCAGCTATGGGTACTGCCGTCGATGCGCCCGGAGAGCGCTGGCAGCTTTAGTACGCTTTTTAAGGTACTGCGGCGGCCGGGAATGGTTGGCGGCCTGCTGGCTTCGATTTTGATTTTTGGCGGACACTTCGCTTTCTTTACCTATCTGCGGCCGTTTCTCGAAACCGTGGCGCTGGCAAGCGTAGAAGGGGTATCGTTGATATTGCTGGGGTTCGGCGTGGCCAACTTTATTGGCACCTCGCTTGCCGGGCATCTGCTGGCGCGCAGTTTGCGGATGACGCTGGCGCTGGTTCCACTGGCGATGAGCGTGCTGGCGCTGATGATGGTGCTGTATGGTCATATTGCGCTACTGGATGGTCTGTTGGTCGCTCTGTGGGGATTTGCATTCGGTCTGGTACCGGTGGCCTGGTCAACCTGGCTTGCCACCACGGTACCGGATGAAGCGGAAAGCGCAGGGGGATTATTAGTCGCGGCAATCCAGCTGGCCATCAGCGCCGGGGCTGCCGGCGGTGGCGCAATATTTGATATTAGCGGCGCTAGCGGCGTATTTACCGGCAGCGGGCTGTTATTATTAAGCGCCATGCTGATTGTCTTTATTGGCGTCAGGGTGACGCCGCCGGTCAGTAACAATTAATTATTAAACGCGCCAACTGGCGCGTTTATTTTTCTTCAGGCGCAGCGAGTACTCATTTTATTTTTATAAAACGAGCGGATAGTTGATGAGTTGAAAACTATTTATGCTTTCCCGCATGAATGCGGTTGCTGGCCTCAGCGTTTTGTCAGGTGGCTTCCATCACAGATTGGGCGCTATGTTATTAATTATTCTGTTAAATAGCGTCTGTCAGTTGGTCAACGATAACTTTACCGCTGTTATCAAACTGGGTAATGCGAAAATTGACATTCCACGAGCGACGAGTATTAAATTTATCAAACAGGGAGACGCGGCCTTTTTTCTTACCCTCTTTATTGAGGATCACCCACTCAGTCACTTCGGTATACTGCTGGCTAGGTTGATGACCGCTTTGTTGTTCAACTAATTGGTCTTCAGAATCCAGTTTTAAATAATCGCGTAACATTTTGCACCTCTTTGTTAATGTTTTTTTAACGTTACTCCTTTTTTTGATTCTTTCAATCTGAATTTTTAATCGACAGTGGTAACTATTAGGTAGCAATCTAGCTGTTATATTTTCGGTAATACTCTGCTGAATCCCAGGCTCTTGTAACCATTCAGCACCACACCGACCTACGGAAGCGAAGCGATGGATGCCTCATCCAGCGGGAAGAGGTCCGTTGGATGTGGCATTGATTACCCGGTTTTTGGGATTGAGGTTATTCATCGTGCTGATGAATATTACATCACCGCTACGTACTTAATACCGTTATTGTTCTGTTTTAGCCTTTCCAGCGCCTGTGGGATCTCATCGAAACTGACGCTTTCTATCGGCGGCATCACCAGTTCGCCGCGGCCAATTTGCTGCAGCATGTTTTCCCCGGCCTGACGTAATCGACTCCACTGCCTCTGGGTTCCGTAAGGATGGATTGCCGCAAGCGCGACTTCATGCAATGAGATACTGGTAGTAAACGCCGGTAGCGGCGCGTGCTCGAGCCGGTCTTGTATACAGACCAGATGGCCGTAGTAGCCGAGCAACCCGGCAAGCGAAAGGGCATTTTGCTGATTTACGGTATCGAAAGCGGCATACAGCGATTTACCCGCCAGCGCGCGTTTTAGCTCCTGCGGCCAGGAAGTATGGTGATAATCAAAGGCCTGAATCACCCCACGAGCCAGTAGTTTCGGGTGATGCGTGGCGCTGGCAGTAACGTAGACGTTAGCGCCGCTCTCAATCAGTAATTGACTTAGCAGACTGCCGGCAGCGCCGCCCGCGCCGCTGACCAGTACATTCTCGCCAGCCGGATGGGGGATTTTCTGCGCTGCCTGCCACGCCGTCAGACCAGGGCATGGCAGCGCCGCAGCGGTGAGGTCGCTGATGTGGTCGGGAACCGCAATCACCGCTTGGGCGCTGACTAATGTATGGCGAGCAAAGCTACCGTCAAAACGCAGGTCGGTGTGATACATCACACGCGTGCCGGGGCGAAGGTGGCGGGCGTTGTGGCCAACGGCGGTAATCACCCCCATACCGTCGACGCCGGGGATCTGATCCTCCTGCCAGGCGTCGGAGAGACCAGCCATCAGCTTCCAGTCGACCGGATTAAGGCCAATAGCGCGGTTCTCGATCAGCACCTGATCGTCAGCGGGCGTGACTAACGTTTTCTCATGGCGTTCGAGCAGAAGCGGGGAGGCGTGCTTTTTCCACAGCCAGGCGTCGGTTTTTATCATTGTTTCTTCCTCTGGTGTTGGTGAGCGGTCCATTAAAACAAAATCAGAACTAAAGATAATTCCATAAATAGCAATTATCTATTGCGATTAGTGCTGTTTATTGCAATAGCATTCCATGAAACACTTTGCTCATATTTTCAACGTGATACCGCCCGGCGGTTGACGGAGTGACTCATGAGCATCGAAAAATTAACCCAGCAGCCGCTAACGATTGGCGTGGAACTGCCGCTGGACAATGACTGGTCGACCAGCGGACAGCTAAAACGGCAGCGTGACGGGCGACCGTTTGGCGTGCCGGATATGAGCGAGCACGCGGAGCGCATTAAACTGGCGGATACGCTCGGTTTTCGCGCCGCCTGGATCCGCGATGTTCCGCTTTACGATCCGCAGTTTGGCGATGCGGCTAACGTTTTTGAAGCTTTTACCTACCTCGGCTATTTATCGAGCCTGACGCAAAATATCTTGCTGGGTACGGCGGCAGTTGTGCTGCCGCTACGTCAGCCATGGCTGGTACGTAAAGCCGCCGCCACGGTGCAGGCGCTCAGCGGCGACCGGCTGCTATTGGGCATTGCCAGCGGCGACAGGCCAGTCGAATACCCGCTATTTGGTGAAGACTACGCCAGCCGCGGCGAGCGTTTCCGTCACGGCGTGAGCGTGCTGAAGGGCGAGACCGACCGTCAGCTGGAGCCAGGCCTGGAGTTGCTGCCAGCCAAACCGACCCCGCCGCTGCTGGTTGCTGGTTTGGCGCAACAAACGGCGCAATGGGTAGGCAGTAATATGGATGGCTGGCTTGCCTATCCAGGCCAGCCTGACGAGCACGTTAGCCGCGTCAAGCTGTGGCGCCGGGTAGCGGGCGAGAAACCCTATATCAGCTTTATCCATCTGGATCTGCAAGATGACGCCAATGCGCCGATTCAGCGCCATCGTTTCGGCATCAGCAGCGGCCGCCATGGTCTCATTCAGGAATTAAATGCGATGCGCGATGCCGGCGTGAACCATATCGGACTGCATTTTCGTCGCAACCAGCGTCCGCTGGCCGAGACGATGCAGGAGATTGGCGAACTGGTGCTGCCGGCATTCCATTATTAAAGTACGCCGTCACCGCCGTCTGAACACCAGACCTGGCCGGAGGCATACGAGCAGGCATCAGAGGCGAGAGTCACATACAACGGGGCGATCTCAACGGGTTGCCCTGGCCGCCCCAGCGGCGTATCGCCGCCAAAGTTTTGCACTTTTTCCGCCGGCTGTCCGCCGCTTGACTGCAGCACCGTCCAGTACGGGCCGGGAGCGACTGCATTGACCCGGATCCCACGCGGCCCTAACTGCTTGGCCAGCGATTTGGTGAATGCCACCAGACAGGCTTTGGTCTGGGCATAATCCAGCAGGATTGGGCTCGGTTTAAAAGCCTGGACCGAAGAAGTGTTGATAATCACGCTTTGGGCTTTGAGGTGCGGCAGCGCGGCTTTGGTTATCCAGAACGGTGCATAGACGTTGGTTTTGAAGGTCGCATCAAAATCGGCAGTGGTGAGTTGCTCAATTTTTTCACAGTATTGCTGACGTCCTGCATTATTCACAACAATATCCAAACCGCCAAGACCGCTTACCGCTTTTTCCACCAGCGTTTCACAGAAGGATTCCACGCGAATATCGCCCGGTATCGCCACCGCTGTACGGCCTTCCGCTTTAATAAGCGCGATGACGGCGTCCGCATCGCTCTGTTCTTCCGGAAGATAGTTAATGGCAACATCCGCGCCTTCGCGGGCAAAGGCGATGGCCACGGCGCGACCAATACCGGAGTCTCCGCCGGTAATCAGCGCTTTCTTACCCTGTAGCCGTCCTGACCCGCTGTAGCTGACTTCACCATGATCCGGTGTGGGTTCCATTTCGGCGGCCAGGCCGGGAGGCGTTTGCGGTTGATCGGGGAAAGGGGGTTGTGGCCAATGGTTGGTACGCAGTTTGTCATTATCCATAGCAATCTCCTTCACAGAAAAGAGTAATGATAGAAGGTATGCGGTTGTAGCGATAAATGTAAATCTTTGCCCAATGGGTATATTCCAGATTTTCTTTAGCCAACATACTGATATAAGGCGATTTATATGTGATTATTCATTTTATTATTTTTCGGATTATTCAATGAAATATTTAAAAATAGAATATTTAATCTTATTTACAGTTCTTTTTGCTCATTCGTCGGGCACTAAAAATTCTGGCTTTGCCGTCGCGTTTATTTCATCTGGTTAATATGATCTTAGCGAAATATTGGTTATTTTTGTCGTTCCGTTATTTATTTTTGTATTAATTATGTAACGACTGTTAATATATTTTATTTGAGTTGCATATTTCACTTATTGCTCCAGACTTAACTCTCGACGGCGATGATTTAGAGCGTCAAATCATCTTTTACTAACCCAGCTAAAAGGTAAATGTTATGGCAGAACACAGAGGTGGTTCAGGTAATTTTGCAGAAGACCGGGAAAAAGCATCTGAAGCCGGACGTAAAGGCGGACAGCACAGCGGCGGGAATTTTAAAAATGACCCGGAACGTGCATCCGAAGCCGGTAAAAAAGGCGGTAAAAACAGCCATGGCGGCGGCCGTAAATCCGGTGATAGCTAGCTTGTGAATATAAGTGATTTGATCTGGTAACTGCTGTTAAAAATACCCTGCGGGTCATCCGACCCGCAGTTTTTAAAAGGTGTGACTTATGAAAATACAAACCATTGAAGATATTTTTATCCATTTATTATCGGATACCTACAGCGCGGAAAAACAGTTAACCCGCGCGCTGTCTAAACTATCCCGCGCCAGCGCATGTGAAGAGCTACAAACGGCATTCAGCGCTCACCTTGAGGAAACGCAGGGCCATATAGAACGTATCGATAAACTTCTGCAACAGAATGATCAAATTCGCCTGAAACGGATGAAGTGTGTGGCGATGGAAGGGCTTATCGAAGAGGCCAACGAAGTGATCGAAGCGACGGAAAAGAACGAGATCCGCGATGCTGCGCTGATAGCCGCCGCGCAGAAAGTTGAACACTATGAAATTGCGGCCTACGGTACGCTGTGTACGCTGGCAGAGCAGCTCGGCTATAAAGCCGCGGTGAAACTGCTGGCGGAAACGCTGGAAGAAGAAAAAGACGCTGATATGAAATTAACGGACATCGCCGTTGGACACGTCAATCAGGATGCCCAACAGTCCGCTTAATCCTATCTAAGGCATCAGGCAAAAAAATGAGTCTTAGTCCGGTTGTAATAAAAAGGTGTCATCTCGTCGCGGCGATAATGTGGTTTGTACTGGCTATACCGTCGGTAATATGGTGGAAAGACAGTGTCCTGTGGGTCATCATTATTAGTATTTATGCAAATATTGTCGGCCACTTATCCGGGTATAGCGCAGCGCGAGCCGACCAGGCCGCAGAAGAAAATGAAGATAAGGCTGAAGAGTAATTATCTTGTTATAAAGAGGTTGTTATGACTGATATTGAAAATTATCACGATTGGTTGCGTGACGCGCACGCTATGGAAAAGCAGGCCGAATCGATGCTTGAATCGATGGTCAAACGCATCGACAGCTACCCGGAATTATGCACCCGCCTTGAGCAGCATCTTTTTGAAACCCGTCGGCAAATTACCGTGCTGGATGATATTATTGCGCGCAATAATATTTCCCGCTCGGTTCTTAAAGACTCAATGAGTAAAATCGCCGCGATGGGACAATCTATTGGTGGAATGTTTCCACAAGATGAAGTGGTGAAAGGGGTGATCAGCGGTTACGTTTTCGAGCAGTTTGAGGTCGCCTGTTATACCTCCTTATTAACCGCCGCGCAAAAGGTCAACGATCATGATTCGATTGCGGATTTAGAAAGTATTCTGGCGGAAGAGAGAGGCATGGCCGAATGGTTGCTGCAACATATTCCGGATATTACCGAGCAATATATTATTCGCTCCGAAACGCCGGGTTTTGATGCCAAGCGTTAGCGGCAAAAGGTCTGTAAATGCTTCGTCTCCTTGCTATCTTGTCGCGTATTAACGATAGCGCGCCGCCGCTAACGGCAGCAGGGCGGCAAATTACGTTAGAGATAAATTTTGACGCGCACTGTCAGTGTCCGTCGTTGACCCCGAGGCAGCAAATTCTGGTAGATAAACTGGCCAGACGCTCGAAGCCCGCGCAGAGAAAATAAGAGCTTATACCTCGGGTATGCTTCGGGCGCTCGTGATGTTCTGCTGATACGAGGGGGAATAATGCCTCGCCAACCGTGGTTTCAAAACGCTGTAATTTATCAGGTTGATACCTCGCTGTTTTATGATGCCAATGGTGATGGCTGTGGCGATCTGGCCGGGATAAGGCAAAAACTCTATTACTTACGTAGCTTTGGGGTGACGGTATTGTGGTTAACCCCCTTTTATCTGACGCCATTTCTTGATGACGGTTACGACGTGCAGGATCATCTGCAGCCCGATCCGCGTTTTGGGCAAATCAGTGACGTTATTCAACTGATTGATGACGCGCGGGAACTGGGGATACGCGTTATCATTGAGTTGGTTATCCAGCATACCTCTTACCGCCATAGTCGCCTCAATTGATCTGAACATGGCATTTCGCCATGGTGTATTGGTCATGAGTACTTGAGTATTATTGATTCATTGCTGGCTGGTGGTCGGAAATATCCGAGAGTACTTATTATGGCTAACAGGCGACATTATTTATTATGGCAATGGCCAAATTTCATGACAACGCTACAATTTATCATTCAATGCCGCAAAGTTGGAGGTGGTATGTATATTAATTATGTTACTGAAAAAGAAGAGGACGACCCGACACGGGCACCTGAGTCAGGCGATAAACAACCGGAACGCGATAAGTAACGTCTCTACGCTTCGGTCGGAATGATTGAAATCTGGCCGTTACGTTCGAGGATCGCAAATTTAATCTTCTCAAGTTGATATATACCATGGTGCTGTCGCGCGGCGAGCAATATGTCATCCACAGAGATATTGACCATTTTCATTTTATCGTCAGCGACAACACCATTTTCTACGATGATCGTCGGCGAACCATCAAGATAATTCTCTGCCTGTGAAAAGCGCTTCTTAATATAGCCAAATAAAATATCCACGCTGACCAGCGTGACAATAGTCAGCATTGAACCGGTAACAGAATAGTCGGTGCTGAGCATGGCCTGCTGGGTGGCCTCACTGATAATCAACAGTAAAATCAGATCAAAACTGGTGAGTTGCATAAGCGTTCTTCTGCCAGCAACTTTAAAAATAATCAATAAGATAAGATAGATTGCGACGGCTCTGAGCACCATTTCCATCGTTGTGGCTCCTACGGAAAGACAAATTGGTTAAAGGTGACGGCAGGTTGCCGGTTCGCCTGTAGTGTCGTGGAAAGGTTGCCAAATGTTTTTGGCGTGATAGATAACCACAGCGAAAGCGGCGCGCCACTGCTATTTTCATTGTAAACCAGTATCAGATGACCGTTAGCGCTGTACATTTTATCGGGCTGCGGTCGAATATCGCCAATTTGGTAATGGCTTAATAACGTGGGTGAAAAATCCACTGAGGTATGAGCGAGGCCACTGTTTTTTACCTGAACATTGACTTCGGTTTCGCTCATTAGCCTGGCAAAACGGTCATAGTCTACCGTTAATGATGAAGAGGAATTCTCATGATGGGCGGAGCTCAGGAAGCCAGATGAAAATAAACCGCATAATGCGGTAATTATAATAATGGCGAGAAAAACCACCCCATAGCGCCGGAAGTTATACTCGAAGCGTAACGCCCGTAGATTCTCGTTTATCTCTGGCGGATCCTGTTGATTATTGTCCATCTTTCGGCTCCAGCATGATGTTTATATTTAACGCTACGATAGCGACGTTGTTATTTTAGCTGATATCAGAATTATTGACGTTGTTAAAATCGCTATCCGCGACCAGACTTTAATAACAGTCTGCTGACATGAAAGGTGAAATAATGAGGAAAAAGCTAATCGCGACACTCTGTTTGTTACTCACCGCTGGCGTCTGGGCTGAAGAAAAGGGCGGTTTTAAAAACGATGCCGCACCGCCGCCGCCGCACCAGCTGGATGACGGCTATCGCGGTATGGAGGATGGCCGGATCATGACCATTGAGCAGGCGAAAACCATGCACGACGGCGCGACTATCTCCCTGCGCGGCAATGTGATTAAGCATGAAGGCGACGACCGCTATCTGTTCCGTGATAAGACCGGAACCATTGCGGCCATAATTCCGGCAGCCGTTTTCGATGGCCAGGAAATCAAGCCGGACAAACTGGTGAGTATTAACGGAAGCCTGGATAGCAAAATGACGCCGCCGCTGGTGCGGGTTGATAAGCTGCGCAAACAAGCGCCCAATTAACCGGAGAGCCTGAGTATGAGCAGAGTGCATCACCATGAACTCGATAAACGCGGTAAACACCCGGCGCGAGAAGAGCCGGGTAAACACGGTGAGATCCCGCGGAAACGGGATGATAGCGACGATCACCGAAGCGATCCCTATCATCCGACGGAAAACGCCAAAGCGGTATGTTTCTGCTGAGGGTAATGAAACCCCGCGCGGCGCGCGGGGTTAGCGTTTACTCACGTAGCGCGTTTCGCCAGTCAGCAATCAGGTCCTGCGGATCTTCAATACCTACCGAGAGTCGAATCAACTGCGGCGTTATGCCATTCGCCAGCCGCTGTTCCAGCGGAATGGAGGCGTGCGTCATGCTGAATGGCTGGCTCACCAGGCTTTCCACGCCCCCCAGGCTTTCCGCCAGGGTAAATAACCGGAGTTTTTTGATGATGCGCCCGGCGTAGTCATCATCTCCTTTGACCACGACGGAAATCATACCGCCTGGCAGGGCCATCTGTCGGCGAGCCAGAGTGTGATGAGGATGGCTGGCGAGCCAGGGGAACCAGACTTTCTCGACCTGCGGCTGCTGCTCCAGCCATTCCGCCAGCAGCAGAGCGTTGCTGCTATGACGTTCTACCCGCAAAGCCAGAGTGCGAATGCCGCGCAGGGTCAGGAAGCTGCTGAATGGGTCAAGTACGCCGCCGACGGCGTTTTGCAGATAGCCCAGCTTCTCCGCCAGCGCGGGGTTGTCGCCAACCACCGCCAACCCGGCGACGACATCCGAATGACCGTTGAGATATTTGGTCGCTGAATGCACCACAATATCAAAGCCCAGTTCGATAGGGCGATGGATGATCGGTGAGGCAAAGGTATTATCGGTGACGCTGATAATGTTATGTCGACGGGCAATCTCGGCAATGGCCGCAAGATCCGCCAGCTTGAGTAACGGATTGGTCGGCGTTTCCACCCAAATCATCCGCGTATCAGGGCGGATCGCGGCTTCGATGCCTGGCAGATCGTCAGGTTTGACCCAGGTCACTTGCAGACCGGCGCTACGACGGCGAACATTTTCAATCAGCCGGTATGTGCCGCCATAGACGTCATCTACCGCCACCAGATGGCTATCCTTATCCAGCAGTTCCAGTACCGTGGAAATGGCCGCGAGGCCTGAAGCAAAAGCAAAACCCCGGCTACCGCTTTCCAGCTCCGCGATGGCCGTCTCCAGCGCGTGGCGGGTCGGATTGCCGCTACGCGAATATTCATAGCCGGTATGCTGACCCGGCGCGGGCTGGGCAAAGGTGGAGGCGGCGTAAATTGGTGGCATCACCGCGCCATGCTGGTCGTTAAAAATGCCGCTATGGACGCTGAGCGTCTGTAAGTTTTTCATGTTCGTTCCTTATTGTTCCAGTCGGTTACGCCAGGTGGTCAGGACGTCGCTACGGGTGATCAGGCCGATAAACCGATCGTTATCGGTGACAACCACGACATGTCCACGGTCGAAGATATCTTTAAGCGCGCTTTCCGGGGCGTGCTTATCCAGGGTTTCGACATGGCGGGTCATCGCCTCTCTGACCGGCAGCGCGAAACGCCGGCTGTCGCCCTGGACGTGGCTTATCAGATCCCATTCATCGACGATGCCAACCACGTGGCCGTTTTCAAGCACCGGCAGTTGTGAGAAATCGTACAGGCGCATACGCGCAAGGACGGCAGCCAGCGTATCGTCGGGCGCGGCGGTGACGGTTGCGCCTTCGTCATGACGCAGGGCGATAAAATCGCTAAGATCGCCGCGCGTCGGGCGGCTTAGCAGACCTTGCTGGCGCATCCAGTCGTCGTTGAACATTTTCGACAGGTATTTGTTGCCGCTATCGCAGGCAAAGGTCACCACCCGTTTAGCGGTGGACTGCGCCCGGCAGTAGCGCAGGGCTGCTGTCAGCAGGGTGCCCGTTGACGATCCGGCGAGGATGCCTTCCACTTGCAGCAGCTGCCGGGCGGTGGCGAACGCTTCACGATCGGTCACACGCCACGCTTTGCGTACTTTCTCCAGATGGGCGAGCGGCGGAATAAAATCTTCGCCGATCCCCTCCACCAGCCAGGAGCCGGTTTCGCCGTATTGCCCGGTCTCTACCTGATCTGCCAGAATCGAGCCCGCAGGATCAGCAAGAATAAATTCGGTTTTCGGCGAGTGTTGCGCAAACCACGCCTGCAAACCGCCCAGGGTACCGCCTGAGCCGACACCGACCACCACGGCGTCAATATCGCCATCGAGCTGCTCAAACAGCTCCGGCGCGGTAGTGGTGGCATGAGCTAACGGGTTGGCTTCATTGTTGAACTGGTCAATATAAAACGCGCCCGGCGTTTGCTCCGCCAGACGGCGGGCGTAGTCCTGATAATAGGCGGGATGACCTTTGTTGACGTCCGAGCGGGTTAACTGCACGGTGGCGCCGAGCGCACGCAGATGGAAAATTTTCTCGCGGCTCATTTTGTCCGGCACCACCAGGATCAGTTTGTAGCCTTTCTGCGCGGCAATCAGCGCCAGCCCCAGCCCGGTATTACCGGCGGTGGCTTCAATGATGGTGCCGCCGGGGCGCAGTTTTCCCTGGCGCTCGGCTTCATTAATCATCGACAACGCCACGCGATCCTTTATCGAACCGCCGGGATTTTGGTTTTCCAGTTTCAGGAACAGGCTGCACGGGCCGGTATCCAGTTTATGCAGTTGTAACAGCGGGGTATGACCAATCAGGTCGCTTACAGAGTGAAAGAGTGACATAACCATTTACCCATTCGTATCGAGATAGCTGAATGGTAGAACTGTAAAAACGGCATTTTAAAGAACATAAATCTGCTGTTTAGCGCAAAATGGAATATAAGATGCTTTTTAGCCATCCAGAAGGAAAGCAGGTTATCCGCCCGGGCGTATTGATTGCTGGAATAGTGGTTTTTTGTCTTGTTTTTAAGCAAATTAGCCGCCGTCGTTGGCTGATCTATGCATTTTCCGGCAAAGCATTACTGAAAATTATCGATAGCTTGACTCTCCAGGCATAGCGATTATAAATAAATTGACTGTGCCGATACGGCAAGGCTATGACCGTCACTGGATTACCACCTGGACCGATAAGGGAATACTGATGAAACTGTGGAATAAAACGCTGATTACCTCTGCATTGTGCCTGGCGTTGTTTGGCTGCGATGACTCATCGAAAGTCGACAATAAACTGGATCAGGCCAAAGATAACGCGGAACAAATTAAAGATGCGGCCGCCGATAAAGCGCGGGCCATTAAGCAAGAAGCGGATAAGCAGATCGACGACATCAAAACGCAGGCCAATAATGAAGCGGATAGCCTGAAAACTCAGGCCAGCAGTATTAAATCTGAAGCCGACAAGAAGGCCGACGCGATTGCCCAGGATGCGAAAAATAAAGCGGATGCGGTAAAACAGGATGCGCAGCAAAAAAGCGATGCGATTATGAAAGAGGCGGGAAAAATTAAAGATAACGCTATCGTTGAAGCCAACCAGCTTTCCGCCGATGCCGCCAATAAAACCAAAGAAATAAAAGAGAGTATCGCGCCGGAGCAAGCGCCAGCGCAGCAGGCGCCGGCCAGCCAGCAGTAATATACTGGACTGCTACCGCGGCGATACCATTCTCGCCGCGGTGTATTTTATCAGGAAATAAACAGACTCAGTAATAACACCATCAACAGACCCACCACCGAGTTGATTAGCTCCAGTAAGCCCCAGGTCTTAAAGGTATCGCGCATCGAGATACCAAACGTTTCCTTAAATAGCAGAAACCCGCCGTCATACATCAGAGTAATGGTATTGCTACCGCAGGCCACCGCCAGGCACATCAGCGCTGGATTAAGATGAAATGCGGTAACCATCGGCGAAACAATCCCGGCTGAAGTAATTGCCGCCACGGCGCCCTGGCCGGTAAGAATACGAATAATAGCCGTAATCAGCCAGGCGATGATAAACGGCGACAGCGGGACGTGGCTCATCATCGTGACGATATGGTCGCCGACGCCGGAATCGATAATAACCTGTTTAAGAATGCCGCCGGCGCTGATGACGAACAGGACGTTGGCAATTCTGGCGACCGAATCCGTTACGCAGTGGTTAACCTGAACGGCGTTCATACCGCGGCGGCAGCCAAGCAGCCAGATTGCGGCGCCGGTCGCCAGCAGCATGCTAATTTCCGCGCTACCGAGGAACTGGAAGAATTTTGCCGCAGAAGAGGCCGCGCCAAACAGCGACTGAATCAGCGAAGACGCAATCATTAATATCGCGGGGATCAGCGGAATGGCAATGCTGACCGCAAACGACGGCAGCACCTCGGCAGGTTTCTCCTCCTGCGGTTTAATCATGGCATTCAACTTCATCTCGCGGATACCCGGAAGCCAGGCGGGTAATAAAATCCCCGCACAGAACAGCGCCGGGACTATCACGATAATGCCGTACAGATAAACCTGAACAATATCCGCCTGGAAGGCGCTGACTAATGCAACCGGCCCCGGCTGTGGCGGAAATAAACTATGTCCCATGGTGGCGCCGACGACCGTCGGAATAACCAGTTTCATCCACGGGATATTGGCTTTGCTGGCGATGTTGAGAACCAGCGGCATGGCAATCAAAAACGCCACTTCATAAAACATGGCGATGCCGAAGATGACGCCGATAAACATCAAGCCGACCGCCAGATAACGGGTACCGCAACGTCTGATTACCGTATCGGCAATCTGCTGGCTGGCGCCGGATTCGGTCATAAATTTGCCGATGATAGCGCCGAATATAATGATCAGCGCCAGGTGTCCCATTATTCCGCCCAGTCCTTGCTGAACCATCGAGACGATTTTATCGAGGGGCACACCTTCCATAATGGCGACAAACAGGCCGGCAATTAATAAGGCGAAAATATTGTGTACTTTGTATTTCAGATTCATGATGACCAGTAGCGCAATACCGACCACCACCCATAGCAGTGCCAGGGCTGGAGACATGGCATCCTCCCAACAGAGATTTTATTATTTTCAGTGCCGGAGAGCTCCGGCACCAGGGTGACGAGCGGATCAGGCGTGCTGGTTTTCCAGCGCTTCCCATAATCCCAGTAGGTAAGTGGCGCCGAGCGCGCGATCGTATAAACCGTATCCCGGGCGGCCGGTTTCTCCCCAGATAAAACGGCCATGATCGGGACGAATATAGCCGTCGAAGCCGTTGTCGTGCAGCGCCTGCATCACCCGGTACATATCGAGCGAGCCGTAGCGGGTAGGGTGCGCCGATTCGTAGAAATCTTTGTCTTTTATGATTTTAATATTTCTGACATGAGCGAAATGAATGCGCCCGCGCTGGCTGAATTCCGCGAGGATTTGATAAACGTTATTTTGCGGCTCCTCGGCAATAGAGCCGGTACATAAGGTAATACCGTTTGCCGGTGAATCCACCGCGCGACACAACCAGTCGAGATCGTCGCGGTTTTTAATAATGCGCGGCAGACCAAAAATAGAGTACGGCGGATCGTCAGGATGAATGGCCATTTTCACGCCGACCTCTTCGCAGACCGGGATAATTTTCTCCAGGAAATAGAGCAGATTTTCTCGCAGTTTGTCGTCATCGACCGCTTTATAGCTGTCGAATAGCGTCTGTACCTGCGCTAAACGTTCGGGCTCCCAGCCCGGCAGGGCATAGCCGTTGGCGTTGCTGAGCACTTCCGTAACGACCTGTTCCAGCGTTTTATCGATGCCGGCTTTTTCAAAAGCCATCGTCAGCGACCCGTCCGCCATCCGGTAGTTCATGTCGGTTTTCATCCAGTCGAAAACCGGCATAAAGTTGTAGCAAATGACCTTAACGCCAAAGGCGGCGAGGTTACGGATAGTTTGCTGATAGTTGGCGATATAGCGATCGCGCTCCGGCAGCCCGATTTTAATCGCGTCGTGAATATTCACGCTTTCGATAACTTCCATCGTCAGGCCGTTAGCGTGGGCCTGCTCGACTAACGCCTTAATTTTCTCCCGTGGCCAGACTTCGCCAACCGGAACGTCGTACAGCGCGCCGACCACACCTTCCACCCCCGGAACCTGACGGATCTGCTCAAGAGTGACTTTATCTTCGTCTGGTCCAAACCAGCGCATCGTCATTTGCATGAAAACTTTTCCTTACCGCGTTGTTTATAGTCTACTACCATACAAGTTAGATTAAGGATAACGACAATGCGGTGAGGGGGACATGATCGAACTCACAAAACCATACATCGGCTGAATTGCACACTCACTGAAGGAATACTCATTACAAGATGCGTAAAATCGGGTAAAAGGGGCGGCTAACGTGGCGGCATCAGGTAGAATTACTATGCTTAGAGACGAGGTCTCTTTTTTAAGTCGTTAATTTTGTTTGTATGGAGAGTGTATGGGTTTCTGGAGAATCGTATTTACTATCATCCTGCCGCCGCTGGGCGTACTGCTGGGTAAAGGTTTCGGCTGGGCATTCGTTCTGAATATAATTCTGACCTTGCTGGGCTACATTCCTGGTCTCATCCACGCGTTCTGGGTGCAAACCCGCGATTAACCCTGCCGTAATCTAGCGGCGCTGATGCGCCGCTATCATTCATATCGTTAAGCTTCAGCGATTAGCTTTTAACGTGCCTTTCAGCCCATGCGGTTCTGAACGCAGGTATTGCGGCGGCACGCTAACCTGGGCCCCCAGAGCCGCCGCAGCCTGCCACGGCCAGTGTGGGTTGTAGAGCGCTGCGCGGGCGATGGCAATCAGATCGGCGTCGCCGTTTTGCAGTGCATCTTCAGCCTGCTGCGGTTCGGTAATTAACCCTACGCCAATGACCGGAACGTTAACCTGCTGGCGGATTTCATGGGCGAACGGTAATTGATAGCCAGGACCGACCTGAATCGCCTGCTGCGGCGACAACCCGCCGCTGGAGACGTGAATATAGTCGCAACCCAGTGCTTCAAGCTGCTGACTAAAGACGATGGATTGCGCGGTATCCCAACCGCCGTCTACCCAGTCTGTCGCCGAAAGTCGCACGCCGACGGCGATATTTTCGCTGACCGCCTCCCGTATTGCCTGGAAAACCTCCAGCGGGAAACGTAAGCGGTTTTCCAGTGAACCGCCGTATTCATCTGTACGCTGGTTGCTCAACGGAGAGAGGAACTGATGCAGCAGGTAGCCGTGCGCGGCATGCAGCTCTATCAGTTCAATTCCCAGGCGTTCGGCGCGCCGCGCGCTATCAACAAAGGCTTGCTTAAGCCGCGCCAGATCGTCATGGCTCAGCGCTTTTGGCGCCCGGTCGCCGTCATGAAAAGCCAGCGCGGATGGGGCGACGGTTTGCCAGCCGCCGTTATCCAGCGTCAACTGACCGCCGCCAAGCCAGGGTGCAGCGACGGAGGCTTTGCGCCCGGCATGTCCCAGCTGGATACCGATGCGGGTTGTTGAATAGGCGCGAACATCTTCCAGCACTCGGTACAGGGCGGCTTCGGTTTCATCGTCCCACAAGCCGACGTCCGCCGGGGAAATGCGGCCCGCAGGCTCGACGGCGCTGGCTTCAATAATCACCAAACCGGCGCCGGAAAAAGCCAGCTGTCCAAGATGAATGCGGTGCCAGGCGGTCGCCTTGCCGTTTTCGGCGGAGTACTGACACATCGGGGCGATGACAATACGGTTTTCCAGCTCCAGTTTACCAATGCGCGCAGGGCTAAATAGTTGACTCATATGTACCTCGTAAGCGTTGTGCTGCCTGATAACCTTTAGTTGTAACATGCCTGAATGACGGCCTCTTTTCCGTTGTTGCGCTTAAGAGGCTGTTAGTTGTTAATCGCATGCTAATGGATCACCAATCATGACTGAACCACAGCTTACGCCGATGTCCGCTGGCCTGCTGTGAAACCGCTCTGGCCATTGCGGCGCCGATCTCCGCGCTGGCGACGAGCCCCTGAACGAAAGGACGGTCATGCATCAGCCACGGCAGCGCGCCGAAGGCAATGCGGCCGCGAGCGCACGCTGGCGCCTGCAGGGTGTAGTCATCACCGATATCCGGGATTTCATCACCGCAGGCGAGAAGCTGCTGGCGCAGCGTCGGGAAAGGGATGTCTTTACTCTTCAGCGCCTTTTGGCCTCTGGCGTCAATAAAGACGTCAAATTCGCTGCGTTGGTTATGGTGGTGGATGACCGTCAGCTGTGGTTGAACCTCCAGTTGATAATCGGACCCCAGCGGCAAAATACTAATAACCCCGGCCTCCCGTAACGCCAGCAGACGGCGAATCGATTCCGACGGAATGGCCGCGTAATTATCGATAAATATCCGGGCGAGCCCTGTTTTAAAGCGTTCGCGGTCGCGTTCATCAAGATGCGGCGTAATCGTCTCAATGACTTCATGCAGACGAAGAATGGTATACCGCCACGGCACGGTATGCTGTTGCTGTTTATTGCGTTCCACTTCCTGCAAATTGACATGTGCCCAGGCGAAGGGATCGTGTCGTTTTCTATCGATAAACCAGGCGTCGCTGAACGTATCCGCGGTCAACTGGCGCAAGCCTATCTGCCTGCACCATTGCGGCGCGGCGAGCTCCAGCTCTTTGACGATAAGCTGGAATACGCGATCCAGCAATCCCTCGCTCCCCTTAGCGATGGCCGCTTCCAGCGCCTGATGGGTGACTATCTCCAGCGGTTCATAGGGGATGGGGCAGTAGAAATCGGCCTCGGGCAGAATGCCATTTCGCGACATCAGTGTGATGTGGAGTTTATGGCTCGCGTCATTCAGCCGAAAATGGACGCTCTCATCGGCGTCAGCCGAAAAATGGCCATGCTGAATGACGACGGCGACGGCGGCATCAATACCGCTGAGTGACGTTCCCATAATACCGACCCGACACGGCGCGATCTGCGCCTGCATCAGACCGCTCCAGGGGCTGGGATAATATTCGCGGGGGGAATCATCGTCCTGCGGCCAGAGATGTCCGGTGGCGATAACGGCAAAATCCGCGCGTTCCGCTGTGGGCGCATGGTTAACCCACAGTTTGACGCCATCCTGTTCCGCCTTGAGATCGGTCACCTCGCAGGCCTCGCGCACGCTAACGTTGAAACCCGCTAACCTTGCTTTCTCCAACACCGCCAGGAACCGATCGCGATAATAGTCGCCGAGGATCACGCGTGGTAAAAATTGCCGCTCATGTAAGGCCTCACGCTCAATGCCATGCCGGCTGAGCCAGTCTTCGCTCTGATTTTGTAGCCACGTCAGATAGGTAATATAGATGGGGGGGATTTCGATACTGGCGATATTCGCCAGCATTTGCGCTGAGTTATGCTCATCGTTATAAGGCATGCCGACGCCAGCCTCTTCACCCTGCTCGTAGAGCACTATCTCCAGCGGCTCACCCCGTTCAACCAGGGAATGAAAAGTATAGATCCCGGTCGGCCCAACGCCGACAATCGCCACTTTCTTCATCGTTATCCTTCCTTTGGTGTGGTTCCCGAACTGAAAGATAAGTGTGGTAGAGAAAATGACGAAAGGTGGAGTTATTTAGGCAGCGCGAGGAAAAGAGTGCGTTCCTGGGTGGTTGAGGCTTTGAATCCGTGGTGTAGATAGAATCGTTTCGCGCTATCGGTCAGGGCATGGACCATCAGGGCACGTACGCCAACATTTTCGGCAACGCGATAACTGCGTAAGAGCGCATCATGGAGTAGATCAGCTCCCAGCCCCTGTCCGTGAAAAGCGCAGTCGATCGCCAGGCGGGCGAGAATGATGACCGGGATAGGATCGGGCATATTACGCCGCAGGCCGCCAGTGGCTTCCGTGTGATTAACGCTGCCGGTTGCCAACGAATAAAACCCCACCACCTGGTGGCTATCTTCCTTGCAGACCACGAAGGTTCTCGCGGCGCCCTGAGCCTGGTTTTTCATTCCTCGCTGTTTTAGCCATTGATCGAGAACCGTTTCTCCGCAACAAAATTCCGCAATCTGATGGTATGAGGATAGCGGTGCAGGCGCGCTTACTTTTCCCATTGCGGCTTTCTCGCCAGCAATTTATCGAGAGCGGGGTTAGCTTCAACCGGCGCATCCAGCATGTCGATAAATTCGGCGTATTGCTCATCGCTTAAGTTAAACACCCGACGGTCGAGAATAACGTTTTCTGCCGCCTGGCAGGCCATCTCAAGGATAAAGTCGGTCCGCGATTTGTGCAGAATTTCAGCGGCCGCATCAATCAGCGCCCGCTGGGACTCCTTCGCCCGGATGTTGAGTTGGATATCTGATTTCATCTTCTTTTCCTGTATAGCAATTGGTATACAGCTCATTGTAGAACAGCCGTATATCAAATGCTATACATTCTGCCAGCGCGGAATATCAGGGGACATATACTTAATTTGAAACAAATTAGCATGCTAATTAACTTGCGGCCATACGATTATTGGGTGTATTTAACATATGGGTAACTTAAGAAACTTTACATTTACATATGCAGTTGGCCCTGCATGTTCATTCGGGTAGCTGCTACATCTCCAGGCCGCTGTGCCAGGATAGGGATAACACGATGTTAGGCTGGACTTCACTACAGCGCAATGCCGCCATTGCCAGCTTCTTAAGCTGGACACTTGATGCCTTCGATTTTTTCCTCCTTGTATTCTTACTGAGTGACATTGCCCAGACGTTTCACGTTGGGCTGGAAAAGGTCACGCTGGCGATATTACTGACGCTTGCCGTACGGCCTATCGGCGCGCTCATTTTTGGACGGCTCGCCGAGAAATATGGCCGTAAGCCGATCCTGATGTTGAATATCATCTTCTTTTCGATATTCGAGCTGCTGTCCGCCGCGGCGCCCTCATTAACAATTTTTCTGGTTTTAAGAGTGCTATATGGCGTGGCGATGGGCGGTATTTGGGGCGTGGCGTCGTCGCTGTCAATGGAAACTATCCCGGACCGTTCCCGTGGGCTAATGTCGGGAATTTTCCAGGCCGGTTATCCGTTTGGCTATCTGATTGCCGCCGTCGCTTATGGGCTGCTATTTGATTTACTCGGCTGGCGCGGGATGTTTGTTATCGGCGCAGCGCCTATTTTGCTGCTGCCGTTTATCTGGTTCTGCGTGCAGGAGTCACCGGTATGGCTGGCGTCACGGGCGAAAAAGGAGAGCACGGCGCTACTGCCGGTACTGAAAACGCACTGGAAATTGTGCTGTTATCTGGTGGTACTGATGGCGGCGTTCAACTTCTTCTCCCACGGCACCCAGGACCTGTATCCGGTATTTTTGAAAGTGCAACATGGCTTTGATCCGAAAACGATCAGTATTATTGCGGTCACTTACAATATTGCGTCGATCATCGGCGGGGTGCTGTTCGGTTCGCTTTCCGAGAAGATTGGCCGTAAAAAGGCCATTATTACCGCCTCGCTGCTGGCGCTACCGGTTATCCCGCTGTGGGCATTCGCTAGCGGTTCACTGATGCTGGGAATCGGCGCATTCCTGATGCAGTTTATGGTTCAGGGCGCCTGGGGCGTGGTCCCGACCTATCTAAATGAACTGGTTCCCGCGAATACCCGGGCGGTGCTGCCGGGCTTTGTGTATCAACTGGGTAATCTTATCGCTTCGGTTAATGCGACTTTACAGGCCACGATTGCGGAACACCATGGACAGAACTATGGGCTGGCGATGGCAATCGTTGCCGGTACGGTGGCGATCATTATCGCGATACTGACCTTCTTTGGTCAAGAAAGTCGGGCGAAGAAGATAAGCGGGGCGGTTGAGCAAAACGCCATGCAGCATGTGAGTCGGTAACACGCTATGGCAAAGCGGGTAGCAATAGTCTACCCGCTTTGGATTAGCCCTGGTTAAGTTCGCCTTCGATAGATTTCAACCCGGCCATCGCGCAAGCTTCGTCGAAATTTCCCCCCGGCGCGCCGCCGACGCCAACCGCGCCAATGACCTGATCTCCCATCTTAACCGGCACTCCTCCAGCTAACAGCAGGAAGTCTGGTATATCACGCAGGTTCGCGGCCCCAGCGTTAGACTGAGAACCTTTCATGACATTGCTGGTGGCATTTTTAGTGGTTAGCGCGGTGAACGCTTTCATACGGCTGGCTTCGACGGTGTGCGGGCCGGCATTATCCATTCTCTTCATTAATAGCGGCGTACCGGCACGGTCGACCACAGTAACGGCGACGTTGTAGCTGTCTTTGGCGCAGGACTGTAGCGTGCTTTGCGCGATTTTATCCGCGAGCTCCACTGACAAATTTTTCTGACTGAGAACGCCCGTGGCGGCGCTTGCGGTAGTGACCAGGCTGCCGAGCAGGATGGCGCTTAGAAGGATACGTTTCATAGTGATGCTCCGTCGTGTTGAGTGGCGATAGGGCAATACTAGGGGGCAGGGAGCATGGCGACTATTGCCGCGAATACGGAACGTACCAGGTATTTTTACTTAGACGCGCTGGCGACATCAGCGTAAATCTTCAACAGTTTGGGCAGCGAGTTAACTTCAAGCTTGCTAAAAATATTGGCGCGATGCGCTTCGACGGTACGCGGCGAGAGTGAACACATACGGGCGATTTCTTTACTTGAGTAGCCCTGGATCAGCTGCTGGAGCATTTCATGCTCGCGTGCGGTTAGGGTGGCGAGTTTTTCCTGCAGCGGCAGTAATTTCTGTTGTTGTTCGAGGTGCGCGCTTTGCTGCGCCATCGCTTCGCCAACCACTTCGAATAACAGGTCGGCATCAATGGGTTTGGTTAAAAATTCAAATGCGCCATTTTTGAAGGCGCGACGGCATAAATCAATATTACCGTGCCCGGTCATAATAATAACCGGTAAGGTTAGACCTGACTGGCGCCACTCATCGAGCAGCGTCAACCCGGTTTTCCCCGGCATGCGAATATCCAGCAGCATACAACCGGTTAATTCGGCGAGATTCCCTGCCTGATGTTGAAAAGCGTGTGCGCTATCAAACGCCTGCGTCTGCCAGCCAACGGTTGAGAGCAGCAGACTTAATGAATCGCGTATTGCCGCATCGTCATCAATTAACCAGATATACTGCTCCATCACTTCTCCTCATTACGCAGCGGAAACCATAACCGGAAGCAGGCGCCTTGTCCGGTGATATTGCTCGCTTCTATCTTGCCATTAAGACGCTGAACAAGGGTATCCGCAAGGGCCATGCCGAGTCCCACACCATCAGTACGGGTGGTATAAAACGGTATAAAAACCTGCTCCAGCGCTTCAGATGATAACCCTGGTCCGCCATCAGTAAGAGTTAAGGCGATACCGTCATTCACTCGCTCAGCTTGCAGATGGATCCACGCGCTACCTGGAACATTTGCGCTTTGCGCCTGAATGGCATTGCTCACGATATTATGCAGAATTTGCTCTACCCATAGCAGCGGCGCTGGAAGCGCGGGTAGGTCCGACGGAAAATGGCTGGAGACGCGAACTTTCCCCGCGCTGATCTCGTTATCCAGCAATTCGCAAACGCGTAGCCACAGAGACGGAAGGTCCACCGGCTGATATTCGGCGCGCTTGCTGGTTAGCTTGAGACGAAACTGGCTGAGCAGGGCGTCAATGCGTTTTATCTGCAACACTGAGGCCTCAAGCAGTTCGGGGATCTTTACGGGATCGTTTTTTTTAATCAGGCGCACAGCCGCCTGGTTATAGCTCATGATGGCGGTCAACGGTTGATTAAGCTCATGTATGATGCCGGCGGCCAGTTCGCCCATGGTATTAAGACGAGTGAGTTCGCCATAGCGAGAGCGTAGATCGGCGATATCCCGTCGGCGTTTATTGGTTCGATACTGATTAACGAGATAGATAATCACCGCCCAGAACAGTGCTGGTGAAAGTATCAGCCACCACGGCAGTTGATGCCACTGCGGGTTATCGCCTGCGCTAATTAGCAGAGGTTGTGTTGGGCTGGCGACGGTTTTCTCCCAGCGCCACCAGGTGTTGGCAGAGGCGGTACCTTCCTCAAACAACGTGGTATCGTCCCAGAGAATGGCAAGATGTTTGAATGTCTTTTTCTCATTGAGACTGTTAAGTAGGGTGTTCAAATCAATCAGCAGGGAGATGCCCGGAAGATTCAGCCAGTAGCGTGCAGGGCTTTGCGCGACGATGGGGCGTCGCGGTTCAAGGGAATCATAGCGCCGCCATTGCACGATCTGCGGCAGGATCTGCTGGACTTCGGCGGCATTTTGACCGGCCGGAAGCAGGGGGATGATGGCATCGTGCTGCGACACCTTTACCGTGATTTCGCGATACAGGATGCGGAAGTCGGCGGAGCGCGCGTCATATTGCTGTTGAAGAAACCAGGCGCCAAGCCCCGTCGAGCTTAACAACGTCAGCATGAGCCAGCAGAGGTTTTTTATCATATCGCATTTTGTGCATGATGTTTTAATTGCCAGCGCCAAACTCGATTATGTAAATAAAATGCTGAGGTTTTTACAAACATAGCGCTGTTAATGAGTTTGATGCTCCCAGCGCTAAACAATACACCAACCAAAGCGCTTATAAGCAAACCGGCATGCCCACCAAATATGAATACCGAAATGAATGCGTAAATGAGATTTCCCGCGGCGAGCGCGGCGGTCAGGAAAATCAGACCTAGATAGAACTTAAGCGCCGCCAGAAAACCTCGAGAGAACAGCGTCATCGACGGGAAGATCAGCAGACAGTAGAGTAAACCTGTGGGGATGATACCAGCAAAAACAGCATGCGCGGGCCAGGAAAACCACTGAAAGATGGCTCCCCAAAGCGTTAGCTGCGGCATAGCAAAACTTATTACGCTTAACAGCGCGCTTAAAATAAAAGGCACGCCAGCCGTATGCAACCCGACAGGCGTTTCCATATGCTCCATCAAGTACATTTTCGCGGACTCTAACTGCTTAGGATCCTGCTCCTTTATCCTTTGCTCAACGATGGTGCCCAGTTTGAGACTGTCATTAATATATTTCATTATGCCGAGTGCTTTAACTATCTAAAATGAGAACGACTGTATAACGCCGATGACGTACTTACCGGATTGCGACACATTTTGCGGATGGCGTATTGTTCCGGTGAGCGCGCTCCCCGCGAAGGCTGAGGTATTAATAACCGCATTCGTTAATTCGCGCTGCAAAGAACGCTGTATTGCCTCAGACGGGAAACGCTTAGGGTAAAGCTGCGCCTGCATGGCCGCCTTAATTCCACCGTTAGAAATTCCTGGATTTTGGGCGCGGATGATTTCTTCTGTAATACGCTTACGTTCGGCCCGGCTCAGACTTTTGAGCCAGTTTATCGCCCCGGAGGAGGAACTGGCTTTCATTAATTTATATGTTGCAATGGTACTTTTTAAACCCGCACCAGCGCCAGCTAAAGAAACGATATCCAGGGCTGTTGAGGTTGCAGTATACCAGTCCTGGCTGTCAAGCCAGGCAATATCCTCCTCATGGCCGATACCGATAGCTAACAGACGTCCGCTACCGATAAAACACTGTAAACCTGTCGCCACACCACCGGCAGTGATCATTGCTGCCACCACGCCAGAGGCTCCGGCGGTGAGGGGGATGGCCGCGCCAGCTCCAAGCGCTAAAAAGACAGTGACCACGGCAGCACCGCAGGCTATAGCCGTGGAGGTAATTTCATTAGCCAGTGACGGTGCTTGTAGCGTTTTGATCGTGGCTTTTGCGGCATTGTGCGGCGTCGAGGATGCAATTTTTGTCACGATAACATGGCTAACGCTACTTTGGTTTGGTGTGGCGATTCTACGTGAAGGGCGCACAAGCCAGCGATTCATTCCGTCGGAATAGATTATCCCGGCTTGAGAGAAATCACGGGAGCAGTCCAGTTGTGCGGCCAGCGCGGTAAAATCAAAATCACTACCAGAGGCTAGTCCCAGGCTACGAGCAAACCCATAGTCGGGCAGATTTGAAGAATGTGCAGGGAAGGTCATGAGCTGCTCGCTACGTGAATTGTGGAATTATAGAAAAATGAGGTTAGATGTTAAAAAAACCATAAACAACCAGGAATAGTCCGAAACAGACTAACTTTTGAACTCAATCAAGTATTTACCTGATATTGGAACGGTACGCGTCGTACAGTACGGATGAGGGCTTAAGCAATATAATTAGGCGGTGATGAAAAATTGAAAACATCGCCTGCCAGCGATTTAGTGTGTCGCCGGCAGGAACGAAGTGGATGGTACAAAGTTGTGAAATAAACTGGTGAATTATTTATTCAGCAGTTCTTCATATTGCGCCTGAAATTGCGGCGCGTTCGTTGCCCCATCAAAGAGGGTGTAGGTGATATAACCTTTATTAAGCCAGCCGGAATCGGTATCGTTCTCAACGTTCTTTAACGATGCCGGGTTGATGATTTGTTTGGCGCGTCCATCAGGCAAAATATCATAACCAATCTGTGGGGTAGGGAACATCTCATTTTCGATATAGTGTACACCTTTAATTTTTGATTTTGGCAGCGGCGGATAGTTAATGCTTAAGCCCGATCCTTTAGGCACTAAAGGTGAACCAGGAACATGATTACGATTAAGCGTCTCAACAACCTCAACCACATAATCCACCGCATCAGGCCAATATTTATGTGTACTTGGCCATTTATTCTTCATTTCATCTTCGGTAAAGATATACCCAATGCTGGCCGCAATCGCCGGGAAACCATAACGTACAGCCCTGGCTGCCGCACTTACCGTCCCTGAATTGACCTGGGCCATCCCGGTATTCGGGCCATCGTTGACGCCAGAGATAACCAGGTCCGGCTGATTATTAGTGAGTAGTCCCCGTAAGCCAAAATCAACCGCATCGGCGGGTGTGCCCGGGAAACAGTAGCGTTTATCAGCAGCCTTCTTTACATCAAAGATTTTACCCGTTTTGAAGGTAATGGCCGAACCGATGCCGCTCTGATTGGCGGCAGGAGCGACCATCCATACCTCAAAACCTTTTTGCGTGAGTTTTTCCTGAAGCGAAATACTGCCCGGGGATTCGCAACCATCGTCGTTGACAATCAAAATTTTTAGCGGCGCGGCGCTTGCGGTAAAGGCGAATGCAGAGACCAGCGCAACGGCAATACATGACTTTTTCATCGTAACTCCTGTTATTCATGAGGGTAACTAAAATGCAAAAAAAAAACCTAAGGCCGCTCCTGCAACGAGTACAGAAACGGCCTTAGGTTTTGCCTGAAACAGTAACAATCCCAAGAGAATTTAAAATACGTACTGCAGATATTAACGTCCAGATGGGAATACGGTTGATATGAGGAGGATCACAATTACATAAATCATCGTTATAGATTAAGTGCAATTCAAAAGCATTAGTGATAGGGTCCGTAATAGCTGGATTGTTACTGTATCAACAGGCAAAACCTACGTTTTCTTCTCCACCTGCATGTCAGGGCGCTGAAGAGTACGTAGGTTTTTTTTTGGCTATGAAAAAGGATTCTTTAAAATGAAAAAATTATTTCTGGGTGTCTTAATGGCAGTTGCTGTCATTACCAGCCCACTGCTGATGGCGAACACTAACGATAAAAATGACCAGCAGGAGGTCATCAATATTTATTTTGCGCGCCATGGGAAAACGCTGCTTAATTCGTTTGACCGCGTGCAAGGTTGGATTGATTCCCCATTGACCAAGGATGGGGTGCAGGTTGCTCAATATTTAGGTGAGGGACTCAAAGGGATAAAGTTTGATCGTTATTATTCCAGCGATGCCGGACGGCAGCGCGAAACTATGGCAGTGATACTTAAACAGGCTGGCGTAACGGATTATCATTTAACCGAAATGACGGGCCTGCGAGAGGCGTTTTTTGGTGGTTTTGAAGGCGGTTATAATGTCGATATGGCCAATGAAGGCGCACACGCACTTGGAATGACGGACAGTAAAGCGCTTTTTAAAGCGATGAAAGCAGGTACGCTCTCGGTAAGGGAAAGCCAGAACGCGCTGGCCAAGTCCGATCCAAAACAGCTAGCGGAAGACTATGAGCAAGTAAAAGTGCGGACACAAGCTGCGCTGGCAACTATGGTAGAAAATGCTCAAAAAGAGGGTGATAAAAATATTCTGGCCATTTCTTCAGGCACGGCGATTCAGATAATGATTTCCGATCTGACGGATGACCCGGCCAAAAATCTGCCATTGTCGAATGCTGCAGTGGTGAAAATCACTTATCACGATGGTAAATACAGCGTGCCAGAAATTGGCACCATGAAATACGTTGAAGCAGGCAAGAATTCACTAAATCACAAATAATCTTACAGTTTAGTTTTCCGCCATAAATAAGCTATGGCGGATCTTTTTTCAGGAAATAAAAATGTTTAAGAACATAACTTCTGCGTTAATAGCGTGCGGGCTGGTTACGCCTGTATGGGCCGCTACAGACGCTATTTTTGATGATCCTTTTTTTACTGACTCACAGCTCACTGTCTCTGCAAAGAATTACTGGAAGTATCTTAAGGAGGAAAATGCCAATCCTAAACATGTACACAACGCCTGGGGGCAGGGATTTTCAGCAGAATACCAGTCTGGTTATTTAGCCGATATTATCGGCTTCGATGTATCATATTATAGCGCGATAAAGTTGGGTGCCAGCGACTATTTCAACTCCCGCGGCGTGCTTTATAATAATGGTACAGGTAACAAAAAAAGCAACGCCGAAGGGTATTCAAAGTTCGGCCAACGTAACGTGAAGCTTAACTACACGCTTTCTGGTGCTCAGCTAAACGCGCGCTGGGGATGGCAGATGCTGAAAAATTATGGCGTTATTTCAACATCTAACAGGCTTTCGCCGACAACGTATTCCGGAGTAAGCAGTGCTGTAAGCTACGGCCCATTTACCATAAGAGGGGCCTGGCTTGAAAATTCCATGGACAGAAACTCACCAGATAAAAAGCGATTTCAGACCAATACCGGTGAATATATTAGCCACCTGGCAAGCGGAGAAATTCTCTGGCGGGGGAAAAATTTTGATGCACAGTATGCTTATGGTGAGAGTAAAAACTACCTGCAACGGCACCTGCTGTTTACTCAGTTTCGGGCGGATTCGCAGCTAACGATTGGAACGCAAGTCTACGGCACCCACGCGTTGGAAAGTTACCGCGCAATGCCTGCGAGCAAACGGGATTTTGACAATAATGCCTGGCATTTTGCGCTGGATGCGACCTGGAAAGGTGAACGCTGGAATAGCAAAATGGGTGTAGGCTACACCAATGCTAAAAAAGCAGGTGAAGTCGGGTTTTATCCACGCCACATGAGTAAAAATTCCCGGGGAACATTTATTTCCATGGCCTACGCTGGCGACGATTACATGCGTGATGGGGAACTGATGCTGGCGAACATCACCGAATATCGATTAACCCCTGAATTAGCCGTTGGCCTGGCGGGAAACATCGGGCAATTTAACTATAAAGGGAATCATGTGCGCACCGGGGAGATCAATGCCTTTAGCCGTTGGGTTCCAACGCAGTCCATGTTTAAAAACTTCACTTTTTGGGCGATGTTCGGGCCAGGATGGTCATACAAGACGCAGGGAAAAACGCCAGTCCTTACGGACGGCCATTACACACGTACAAACACGCTGTCGTCGGAAGTGATCATGGAATATCGATTCAAGGTGTTCTGATCGCGATGGTATGCAAGACGATGCGAAGCCGCTCGGAAGCGATAGCGAACGATGAGCGGTGTTAATAACGATTTTTAAACGCGGTCAGCAAACGTTGTTGTCCGCGATTAATCTGACAACTGGCGATTGCCGTTGGCCAATAGTGCAGCCGACGCCATGGGAAAAAAGCGACATGTCAGGGTGAGGATATCATGAGGCTGGAAGTTAATCGAAACAGGAAGAACAACGATAGATGACTGTCAGTACGAGATTGGAACCAGCGCAGGCCAGCAATAACCAAAGCAAAAGAAAGCCACACGGCAAACGCCGTTATCTACCACAATCAACTTAGGTGCGCATAATGTATATTATGTTAAATTGATTTAATCACACGTACCGATGTCCTCATCAGCCTATGACCTAACGATTTGAACCACCCCTTCTTAATTGAACAAGCAACTTGATCTAAACGAGTCGATGCCGCAAATTCAAGATGCCATTTTGTTCAGAAAGAATTACCTCAATCAACTACCAACCCAACTGGCTGTTAAGTTCGTTGGGAGTCACCTGTCAGGCCTGGCACCTGACATCAAAACCATCGCAGGAGGATCAATGCTGAAAAAACCTATCGTTGCCCTTTCATTGTTTTTCGCTCTAACGCCCGCCGTTTTTGCTGGCAATAGTGAAAGTGAACTGTTGAATAAAAAGAATGTCATTGATTTTTATAATAAAGCTTTGAACGATAAAGACTTCTCCGCCGCCAGGCCATATCTCGGGGATCGTTATGTACAGCATAACCCGATGGCAAAAGATGGCGTGGAAGGCTTCGAGCAGTTTATCGCTTTTCTGAAGAGTAAATATCCCGACTCGCACAGCGAAATTAAGCAGGCGTTTGTCGACGGAGATAACGTGATCTTGCACGTTGAAGTGACCGGTCGTGAACCTGGCGTTACGCGGGCTATTGTGGATATCTTCCGCCTTAACGAACAGCACAAAATCGTTGAGCATTGGGATGTTACCCAAAACGTCCCGCCAAAAACCGCCAGCGGCAACGGCATGTTCTAAAATCCGGGCTGAATCCTTCTGCTAACGCTCTCGCTTTCCCTTTATCTTGCCCTTCCCTTGTCGGCAGATTCTCTAACCGTAAAAGGAGAATACCACCGGTATTCTCCTTCGTTTATGTGTTAATCACCCCGGCATATATAAGTGGGATAATGTCGGTCCTGGATCAGCCACACCGATGGCGAAACCTCGGAGATGGTCAGATAGTAACGGGCGGTTGGATTGGCGAAGCTTCCCCATTGCGCATCCGGCGTGTTGTCATTGTGCCTGCGCCAGGTTTTGGTATAGCTCAGTACCACCACTTTATCATCCTCCCGCCGCGACCAGACAAAATCGACGTCTCTGTCGACGATCATGCTCTGGCCATTTGCCCAGGCGGCCCCTTTATAGGCTGTCAGGCCAGTGCCGTCGCGGTGAAAATAGAACTGAGCAACGGTATTAACCCGCACTTCACTGGCCTTACCTTCGTTGCGCGTAAAATTAAACACTGTACTGCAGGCCAGTACATCCCGCTTACCAACACCGGTGGAACAATAATAAAGCGCCAGTGCGCCACCTAACAGAAAAATGCTGAGGCCGCCGATGAGTTTAATTTTCATTTCTCAGCCCCGCTTTTATAACGAATGGTTTTACACAAACTGTCTTTATTGACCGGGCATGCGCCGATAAACACTTCATCCGCCGCGACAAGGGAAAAACGAGCGCTGAAATAATAGACGCTGTACTCCTCTCGCTGGCACGCCACGTTGTTTTTATCCAGCAACGCGGCTAATTTAGATAGCACCAGCGGTCGCCCATGATCGTTAATAAGCCAGATGCTACATTTTGCAATTTTTTGCTCAACAGCCTTTAGCTTTAGCGGAGTCGTTATATTCTGCTGCTGGCGAATAATTATACCAATGCCGAATGCCGACGCTAATAATGCCGTAAATACCAGCCACCATCTCAGACGTGGTCGCTGCTGCCACTTTTCAGTTTTTTGTGTCTTCGTTTGAGGTTCGCTGACGTAATTGTTTTGCGCAGGCTGAAAAATAACATCCGCATCAAACCGGAAACCATATCGCGGTATGGTCACAATCAATTCATGATGTTCTCCCAACGACTGGAAACTTTTGCGTAACTCACTTATCGCTTTGTTGAGATTATTTCCCGAGGGCGTAAAACCAAACTCTTGCCATACGCGGGTAATCAACTCCTCACGGCTGAGTTCGCTTCCTTTATGACGAATAAACTCCTGTAACAGACGCACGGCGGGTGCCGAAAGCGTTAATACGGATTCAGGTTGTCCAACAACACTTATTGTGTGAGCTTCAGGATCAAATAACAACGAATTGTTGCATATAAAAAACATATTATATTCTCGGCTGTTGCCGCTTGCTTTTTATCCCTGTAACTGCAGGCAAGAAAGCCCCTCCTGAATTAGCTTGTTTTTTCATCAGTAGGAATTTTCTCCCCATCCTGGGTTGCGGCATTTTCTTTTAACTATACAACTTTAAAGCCTGGATTGCAGGATAAAGAACTGTATTTTTTGAGTTAACTAATACAAATTTTCACAACCTGCTGTTCCGGTTAAAGTTTCCCTGTCCTGAAGCGATACGAAAGCAGACGGTGTCGTGGTGTCAAAACGTTGTACATGAACTCAGAGCAGGCAGAATGAATGTGAAAGTAAAAAACAGAGTAAACAAATCCACTGCGCTTTATCTCGCCGCCCTGTCGATGTCATTTTTCGCAGAAATGACACAGGCCAATATGAGCGTCTACCCGATGGAACTTAACGTCGACAGTTCCGGGACGGCCCAAATCAGAGTGGCCTCTAAAAGCGATGATATTCAGTTCATTCGGGTGAGGCAAAAGAAAATTCTTAATCCTGGTACGCCACAGGAAAAAGAAGTTGAGATGGCAGCCTGGAAAGACGGAGGCGTTGTCGTCACCCCTGAAAAATTTGCTTTAGCGGCAGGTGCATTACGTATCGTGAGGCTGGTATCTCTGACGCCGCCTGAAAAAGAAAGTACCTGGCGCGTTTATTTTGAAGGTGTAAAACAGCCGGATAGCATTCTGCCCGTACCATCCGCGGGAAAGCCGGCTTCGGCCAAACTTGGCGTTAACGTTATCTGGGGAGCATTGGTGCATTTGGCGCCGGAAAAGCCGCTGGTTTCCCTGCGAATAAATCCCGCGTCAGGAACATTAAAAAATGATGGCACGTTTCGGGTACCGTTGAAAGAAATTGGCGCATGCGATGGTAATGATAAATGCCAATGGTTTAAAGAAGACGCGACTATTTATCCTGACACTGAGCGAAAGTTAAAAGTATTCGCTAAGGCTCGCGGCCAAAAATATAAATTCCGCTATTTCAACTGGATTAATAAAACAGCTGAAGAAGCAGACTTACCCGTCGTGCAATAACACGACATCACTGTCAAAACCACGAGTGGTTTGTTTAAAGAGCTAATGGAGCTCGTTTATAAATATGGAGATATCAATGAAGAAGTATATTAAACCTCTGATGATCGTTGCTGCGATGTCTACTGCGTTCAGCGCAATGGCTATTCAGAAGGATATTACGGTTAATGCCAACGTCGATTCCCAGTTGGATATGACCCAAGCCGATAATACGCCGTTACCAGCCAGCATCGATATGCAATATCTGCCGGGCCGTGGGCTGGAAAGCTACCGTCTCAATACCAAAATCTGGTCGAACTCAGCCACCAGCAACGTCAAAGTCCGTCTGGTTAGCGCCGCGAATCTGACCAATGCCGAGGGCGCCGAGACGGTACCGATGACCGTAAAACTGGGCGATAAGACCCTGAACACCACCGATGCAGAATTTACCGGCAGCGAACTGTTCCCGGGCAGCGTTGAAAACGGTTCTGCGGTCCTGCCGCTGACCATCTCTCAGACCACCAAAGGCATTCTGAAAACTGGTCAGTACAGCGGCGTGGTTAGCCTGATGCTGACTCAGGCGACTACCGCGGAAGGCGGCGCGTAACTCCATAATACGTATAAGGAAGTACATCAGAGGGCGCCTGCCCTCTGATGTCAGGATGACGTCGAGGCTCGTTCATGGCTTTTCACAGAAATGCTCTTCTTTTTGTCGTTTTGTTACCCGCTTCCGTTCAATTAGCCAGCGCCAGTATCGTCGTACCTGCGGGTTTTGAAGATCTGGCGAAAACGCAGCGCCTGTGGACGGAAGTCAGTCTGTATGGCGCGTCGCTCGGTCTGTTTGAAGCCGATATTACGCTTGAAACGGTCACCTTTGTGGCGCCGGAAACGCTTGTCGCGGCAATTAAACGTCAGTTCAACGATGATCCTGCCTTGATCGCCTCTGTGACCGGCGCCCTTTCCTCTCCGCTTGCGCGTAACGGCAATCTCGCCTGCAGCAGCAATGGTTCCGCGCCGGGTTGCGATTTTATCGACACCAAAAGCGTGGCCCTGATTTATGACGAGAACAACGCGCGCATAAACCTGTTTTTCGACAGGCAGTATCTACCCAAACAAACGGCGGAAAATCAGTGGTATCAGCCTACGCGCAATACTGAAAATGCGTTGATCCACCAGCAAAATATCAATTTCGTGGCCGACGAAAACTATCAGTCGATGACCGTGCAGGGAAATGGCGCGCTGGCCATGACTGAAGACGGGTATTTTAACCTCGACTGGACCTGGCTTGGGCAGCGCTCTCGCCATCAACAGCAGCAGGAGATCACGGTCAATAACGCCTGGTTCCGTCAGGATCTGTGGCATGAATATTACGTGCAGTTAGGGGAAATGGATACGCGCGATCTCTTCAGCGCGGCGGGTGGCAATATCAACCTCAGCCAGTTACCGCTTGGAAAAATTCGCGGTTTGCGTGCCGGCTCGACGCGAGCGTGGATCAACCCCGTTCAGCAGTCCAGTGGAACGCCCATTACGGTGCTGCTTTCCCATGACGCGCGTATCGACGCCCGCCGAGGCAATCAACTGCTGGCCAGTTTTTATCTTAATGCCGGGGCGCAAACCCTGGACACCCGTTCGTTTCCGGACGGGAGCTATACCGTGACGCTGGCGATTTATGAAAACAACCGCCTGACCCGCACCGAGCAGGTTCCGTTTACCCGCACCGGCATCACGCCATTCGACCGCGTCGAGTGGTTTATGCAGGCCGGTGAAACCGATAACGACGATATGAGCGACGAACGCAGCGCCGTGGCGCAAGCGGGCATTCGCCTGCCGGTGACTTCTACGCTTGCGGTCACCAGCGGCGCAACGGTGAAAAAGAACCAGCGTTTTGTGGAAAGCGCCGTCGACTGGAGCCGCGGATTCAATACCGGCCCCATTGATGGGGTACTCAGCACACGCTTTAGCTACCTTTATGGCAGCCAGGGCCAACGCGGCAATATCCAGCAAATCAGCTATAACGATGGCTTTTCACTGAGCTTTTATCGCAATGCCTTATCGGCCGACAACTGTAATTCCAACAGTACCGGATTTGACGCGGTGAATGGTTGCTACCGAAGCCTTTCGGTGATGTTCTCCGTTCCTGTCGGCTCGTGGTATGCCAACCTGGGTTATTCCGATAACCGCAATGAAGGCCGTTATGTCTCGCGGCGCGAATTACCGAATAATGACGATCGGCGCGACGACGGTTTGCCCTGGGAATCGGTGTATATGACCCGTTCCCGTTCGCAGGCATGGCAGGCCGGACTTAGCAACGCGTTCAGCACCCGCGGATTGAATATCAACAGCAGCATAAACCTGTTTATGCGTAACGATCATTCTGGTGATGGTAAGGATAAAGGCGGCTTCCTCAGCGTAAGCCTGTCGCTGGCACATAATCGTCAGGGCGATGCCTCCAGCTACACCTCGGTGGGGGCCACGTGGCAACAGCAGAAGCATGAAAAAAATCAGCTCAACTATAACGTCGCGCACAACTGGTACACCGACGCGCGCGGTGAAAATGAGTATGGTCTCAACGCATCCGGGATTAATAGCGACTCGCTGAATACTTCGGCCTATACCCGTCAGGGCGGCCGTTTTGGTAACGGAAGTTTGACCGTCAGCGATTCGTGGGATCGCCAGGATCATCGCCACCGGTTCAGCAGCAGCGGTAACTACAGTTCTACGCTGGCGTTATCTCGTTCCGGCCTGTGGTTTGGCCGCTGGGGTGACGGACGCCCGGCGTCAGCCATTGCGGTTAACGTCGCCACGCCGGAAGCGTCTCCTGATTCCCGCATTGCCGTTTCGCTGGATAACAGCGGTAGCGCCGATATCCCGGCAAACGCCCGCGCGCTGTTCGCCCTGCCCGGCTATCAGCAAACCACGCTGACTATTAATGAGTCGACGAACATTTCCCACGGCGCCAACAGTGAAATTACGCAGGGGTCGGGAAGCAGAACGGTATTCATGGTGCCAGGAAAAATGCTGCACAGAGAGGTGCAAACCACCACGCGTTACACCTGGCTTGGCCAGTTGACCGATGAACAACATACGCCGTTTATCGGCGGCATGCCGCTCAACGTCAGCGGCTGGAGCGATTTAGGTAATGGCGGCTTTAGCGCGGAAAGCGACAGCCTGATCCAGTCGCTCTATCTGGTGAAACAACAGCAGTTTTACCAGTGCGCGCTGAAGGTGAAGACCATGCGAGACGTCGTGCGTTATGTCGGCACGGTGACCTGCGAAGAACTGACTTATTCCGCGTTACCGGAAACCGTGCAGCAGCAGGCGCAATTACTGCTGGCTGGCCGTACGCCGGCGGTCAGCCCAACGGCGATGAATAACTCTACTCTCTCTACAGGAAAATGATGTGATAACGCGTCTTTTGATTTTACTGCTTGCCTGCATCTGTTTTGCCGAGGCTCAGGCCGGTAGTCCCGCTGGCAGAAATACCAGCGTGGCGTTCGCCTTCGATCGCCAGTCTCCGCCTGCCCGGATGGATATCTGGCTGCACGAATCCGGCGGTTATGATACGAGCGATCCGCAAAAATGGGGACGAAATACCCTGACCTGTCAGTCACGTACCGATACAACCTATGGCGCCTGCATGACCGCGCCGGTATGGTTTCCTGCGAACCCGGCCGCGCCGTATCCGATAAATCTGCGCTTTACCCACGCAATAACCAACAAGACGGTGGATGTAAAAGTCTATGGTGAACACCACATGTTCATTAATAACAAAACCTTTGTTTTCGCCAGCTACGTAACGGGCGGTACACTAGATTTGTCAGCCTGGAACAGTGCGCCGTACTTCGATTTTTACATCGTTCGTAGCGAATTAAATAAACTCGATCAGGCCGGTATCTGGACGGCAACGCTGAAGCAGGATTTGCGCGAATGGGGAAGCGCCAGCTGCGGCGGTGACTTCAATAACGTCAATATTGGTTGTCCGGGTTACCTCACCATCGCTAAATGGCAGGCTAACCTGCGTATTGAGGTGGTCGACCCGGGCAATCAGCAGATTTATTTACCGGCATTTCCGCACTCCACGCCGGTGGTGAACCTCAACCTCACCAATTTCCCCGGCAGACCCGGCGGCAGTGAAATTAAGGGCGAAAACTCGTTGGATATGTGCCTCTATGATGGCAACAACAGCACCAGTTCGCGGGCGTTTCTACGCTTTGAAGACGATGAGCTTGACGCGACCGGGCGTGCCGAAGGGGCGTTTTCCATCCGGCGACGGGGGGGCAGCCAGACAGACCCAAGAGATCGTCTCGATTATCAGGTGCTGGTGACCAACCCGACCACCGGCGCAACTGAAGTTGCCGCTAACGGTAAAACGTTGACCTGGGAGGGCACCAATAATCGCCGCTATTTGCGCCAGGTGGTATTGCCGGGCGGCCGCGAAAGCGTGTTATGCATCCCGGCGCCCATTACCCTGAAGACCCCCGCTTTTGCCGCCAGCAGCAAAAACGCGGGTGACTATACCGGTACGTTACGCGTTATCTATACCCCCAGTACGTTATAAAGAGGCTACTGTGAGCTACGTTGTTCTTGATAATAATCGCTTTTATGCGGAGGGGCTGCGCTACGCCCTTCTCCGTCGTAACGTTAAGACGAAAGTGCATAGCGGCACGGTGCAGTGGCAGCCCTTACTGTTAGAGAGCACCACCCTTGTTATTCGCTGCCGTTTCTCCATTACCGGTACGCATCAGTCGCTGGTTGATATTTTACTTACCCTCGAAGCCCATGGCTGGCAGGGAACGGGCTACCTGGTGTGTAATGAAAAAAGCTGGGGGCTGGCCACCTATCTGCGCAAGCGTTTTGAAACGTTAACGTTGCATATCATTGATGACCGCATCTCCGTGGCGGATGCTGCCTGGCTGTTATCTAAAGAGCCAAGGCGGATCCGCACCCTGCGCTGTTGCCTGACTGAGATGGAATTTAACGTCCTCGACAGGCTGGTTAAGGGGCAGTCGGTAAGATATGTCGCGCATATGACGAAGATGAGTGAAAAACAGGTCTCGACCTATAAATGTAATGCCCTGAAGAAACTCAATGCGAATAATCTTCTACAGCTTCTGGTGTAACGACTTGTCCACGCGGCATATCGCCACAATTTTCTCTCTGAGCCAGCGGTGAGCGGGATCGCGTTCCATTCTCGGATGCCACATTTGCGAGACGGTAATCCGCCGGCTTTTAAACGGCAGCTCAAAAAGATGTACCTGCTCCATGACCTGCTGATTGACTAAATAGAGAGCGGGGATCATGGCGATAAGATCCGATTGCAGCGCCACGGAAAGCGCGGTCGGGAATCCGGGGACGACGCTGGCGATTTTGCGTTTCATGCCGAGCTCGGCCAGCACATCATCAACCGAACCGTGCAGTGTACCTTCAGGTGAAGCCACCACATGCCCCCAGGCGACATAATCCGCCACGGTTATCTCTCTCAGGGCGGCCAGCGGGTGCCGCTTACGCACCACCCCCACAAACCGATCTTCAAACAGTCGTTGCAGACGTATTTCAGGCCCCATATTGCTCTGGACGCCAATCTCCAGATCGACCAGCCCCTCCCGTAGATAGCGTGACGTTTTTTCGGGCTTAGGCGCAAAGCGTAGACAGACATTGGGCGCGGCTTCGGCTACTGCCGCAATGAGCGAAGGGCCAAACGCCACCACAAAACCATCGTTTGCCCTGATGGTGAAAAGACGCTCCAGATTTTGTACGTTGAGCGCTTCGGCCGCTGGCTGCAGCACCGCCTTCGCCTCGAAGACCGCGCGACGGGCGCGATCGCGGGTCGCCTCCGCCCACGGCGTTAGCACCATGTTACGCCCGGCGCGAACCAATATCTGATCCCCGGTGACGTCGCGTAACCGGCTTAGCGTGCGGCTCATGGCTGACGTACTGAGATTCAAACGACGTGCCGCGCCCGCCACGCTGGCTTCGTTCAGTAATACATCGAGTGCAATCAATAAATTAAAATCGGGGTCTGACATGACCACAACTCCTGGAACATTCAGATAAGGCGTTTCATGCAACTATAGAGTGTAAATGGTGCGCCTTCCGCCCGGTAAAAGCCATCTTTATAGTTTCGTCATCCAGATATCCTCTGCAGGAGACAACACGATGACACTATTTTCCAGCCAACCTGGCGATGACGGCCTACCAGGCCCGGCGCGAGCGCGGGTTATGGCCGCGATAATGACCACCACCTTAATGGGCGTCTTTGATGGCACTATGGTAAACATTGCTCTGCCGTCGATGGCGCAGGAACTGCAGGCGTCAGCCAGTACCGCCGTCTGGTTCGCCAACGGGTATCTGCTGGCGGCGGCGATGACGCTGGCGATATTCGCCGCGCTGGCGGCGCGTGTCGGCTACCGCCCGGTGTTTCTGGCCGGACTGACGACATTTATTGTGGCATCAGCAGGTTGCGCGCTGGCGACGACGCCTGAGCTGCTCATCGGCATGCGGGTGCTGCAGGGGATCGGCGGCGCGGCAACGCTCAGTATCGCACCCGCCATATTGCGCTCCATTTTTCCGGCGCGACTGCTGGGGCGTATTCTCGGGATACACGCCCTGCTTATCGCTTCAAGCTCCGCCATCGGGCCGGTTCTGGGCGGCACGATCCTGCATACTTTGAGCTGGCAATGGCTGTTTGCAATAAACGTGCTCCCCGGTACCGTCGCCTTACTGCTGGCGGTGAGAGCGCTCCCGCGGCCGACAGTTGGCGGGCAAGCCGCTTTCGATACTCCCGGAGCGATATTGTCGGCGCTGCTATTGGGTTCAACGATCATGGCGGCGAATAGCATGCAGAGCGCTTCGCATCATATCGATAGTCTGTACTGGACGTTACTTGCGGCAATAAGCGGCACCGCCTTTATCTGGCGTATCCGGCGTACGGACAACCCGCTGCTGCCGCCTGCGATGTTTAAGAATGAACGCTTTACCCTTTCGGCCTTTACGTCGCTGATCGCCTTCGTAAGCCAGGGGATCACTTTTATTGCGCTGCCGTTCCTGTTCCAGAACGAGTATGGCTATAGTCCGGTGCTCTCGGCGCTGCTGTTTACTCCGTGGCCATTAGGGATAGTGCTGATCGCACCGCACGCCGGCCGCTGGGCGGACTCAATCTCTGCTCCGCTCATTTCGACGCTGGGATTGATGATTTTTGTCGCGGGTTTAATCCTTCTGGCGCTGCTGCCCGCTACGCCCGCCGCGTGGGATATCTGCCTGCGGAGCCTGGTATGCGGTATTGGCTTTGGCTGCTTCCAGAGCCCGAATAACCGGGAAATGCTGTCAAACGTGAGTCGCGAACAGGCGAGCTATGCCTCGGGCGTTTTATCCATCATGCGCACGTTCGGGCAGTGTCTGGGCGCCGCCGTGATGGGCGTACTGTTGGCAAAAGACGAAAGCGCCGTTCATCTTGCGCTGTGGATTGCCGCAGCGGCCTCGGCGTTGTCGGCGGCCGTTAGCGCCAGCCGACTGCGGAAAATAGCTTCTCCTGCAGGGGCGAGATAAGTCTGCGGCGCATCCCCGAAAAGAGGATGCGCCCGTTAGTGATTTACCCGGCAAGTTTTATCACCGCCCGGCTGAAGGCATCAATCGCCAGTTCGACATCGGCTTCGCTGACCGCTTCCGCCGGATGGTGACTAATTCCCCCTTTGCAGCGCACAAATAACATCCCTACCGGCCAGCGTTCCGCAATGGCAATCGCATCATGTCCGGCGCCGCTTGGCAGCGTCAATGCCGCTCCCTGTACCTCGCATACCGCTTCGGCAATCACCGCCTGTAATCGCGGATCGCAGGCGGTTGCCGCTATGCGATAGAACTCCTCAGCGGCAAACTGCAGGCCGCGACGCCCGGCAATCTCTGCGGCGGCCGCCAGCAATGACTCCAGTAATGCATCCAGCGGTTGATCCTGCGGACCGCGGATATCCAGAGTCAACGCGGCCTCGCCGGGAATGACGTTGACCGCCGCGGGCGAGCAGCGCAATGTCCCGACGGTGGCGACCAGGTTGCCTCCCTGCTGGCGCGTCGTGCTCTCAATATACAGCATCCACTCCGCGGCGGCGGCAAGCGCGTCCCGGCGCTGGTCCATCGGCACCGTGCCTGCATGACCTGCCTCGCCGGTAAAACAGCAATTGAGCCGCCGCGCGCCGTTGATCGCCTCGACCACGCCGAGTGCCGAACCGGCCTGTTCCAGCCTGGGCCCCTGCTCGATATGCAGTTCCAGATAGGCGGAAAAATCTTCCGCCGGGCGCGAGGCTGAATGGACGCGTGATGGATCCAACCCGGCGCTGACCATCGCCTGCGTCAGGCTAATGCCTTCGGCATCGCGCTGGTCCAGCCAGGTTTGCGGCCAGCTTCCCGTCAGCCCCTTGCTGCCCAATAGCGTGATACCAAAGCGCGTTCCTTCTTCATCGCAGAAGCCGACGATTTCGATGGCCTGCGCCAGGCGGCGCGCCTGATTATGTAAGCTCTGCACCACTTCAATGGCGGCTAACACCCCCAACATGCCATCATATCGCCCGGCGTTGCGTACCGTATCGAGATGCGATCCGAGCAAAATCGCCGGCGCCCCTTCTTCTCTGCCTTCATAGCGCCCGCAAATATTGCCGACGCTGTCCTGCCACACAATCATGCCTGCCTGACGCATCCACTGTGCAACCTGCTGATTAGCTTCAAGATGTTGTGGCGAAAGGTAAACCCGCGTTAGGCCTTCCGGCGTTTCGCTTATCGCCGCTAATCTCTCTGCCCGCGCCATCACTCGCGCTGCGGCCAGGTTCATAGCGGTTTCTCGCTGCGATAATGATCCCACGCCGCCTGCATGGCTGCCCCTTGCGTGGTGGGGAATTTCAGGTAATTGAGTACTGATTCCAGCGCGCTGAGGGTGGTCATGACGCAATCTTTGCGCGCGTTGTAACCCATTGTGCCTATACGCCACACTTTGCCGTGCAGCGGGCCGAATGAGGTGCCAATCTCAATGGCGAAATCTTCCAGCATCAGTTGGCGTACCTGGTCGCCATTAATGCCCTGCGGGATGATCACGCCCAGTACGTTATTCATTTTGTGTTGCAGGTCGCCAAAAATTTCCAGCCCCATCGCCTGAATCCCTTTCACCAGCGCGTCGCCGTGTAGTTTGTGGCGGGCAATGCCGTTATCGAGCCCTTCTTCAAGCATCAGGCGCGCGCATTCTCGGGCGGCGAACAGTGCGGATGTCGCTTCAGTATGATGGTTAAGGCGTTCTGGCCCCCAGTAATCCATCACCATCCCGAGATCGAAATAGTTGGAGTAAACCATCTCATCGACGCCATCAAGGTGCTCGGCGGTGCGGATCCCCTGCTCAACGCATTTACGTCGACGAATAGTCTCTTCCATCCGCGGACTCAGGGTAATGGGCGAGGTGCCGGAGGGGCCGCCGAGGCACTTTTGCATTCCCGCCGATACCGCATCCAGCCCCCAGGCATCGGTCTCAAGCGCATTGCCGCCCAATGAGGCGGTGGCGTCGGTATAAAACAGCACATCATAACGACGGCAGATCTCGCCCAGCTCCGCCAGCGGCTGCAGCATGGTGGTCGAGGTGTCTCCCTGCACCGTCAGCAGCATACGTGGACGCACCCGTTTGATCGCATCTTCAATCTGCTCGGGAGAGAACACTTCACCCCACGGCACCTCAATGGTATGCACTTCCGCCCGGCAGCGGCGAGCAATTTCACATAACAGATGGCCAAAGCGGCCAAATACCGGCACCAGTACTTTGTCGCCGGGGCGGATCGCGGAGATCAGAATGGCTTCAATTCCCGCCCGTGAGGTGCCATCCACCAGCATGGTCCAGCGGTTGCTGGTGCGGAATACCCCGCGGTATAACACCATGACTTCGTTCATATAGTGCGTCATTGCCGGATCGTATTGGCCGATAAGCTGGCTGGACATCGCGCGCAGGACGCGCGGGTCGGCGTTGATCGGCCCCGGCCCCATCAGCAGACGATGCGGAGGATTGATTGGTGAAAATTGAGCGATATCCATCGTAGATTCCTTTATTAATTCAGTCCGCGCACGGAGGAGATAAATTGTTTGAGTTCATTGGTTTGCGGCTGGCTGAACAGCGTTTTGCTGTCGCCCTGCTCCCAGACTCGCCCCTGGTGCATAAACACCACCCGGTCGCCGACTTCACGGGCAAAATTCATTTCATGGGTAACCAGAATCAGCGTCATTCCTTCCGCGGCCAGCTGTTCCAGCACTTTGAGCACCTCGCCCACCAGTTCCGGATCCAGCGCGGAGGTGATTTCGTCGCAGAGTAAAACTTTTGGTGACATCGCCAGCGCGCGGGCGATAGCTACCCGCTGCTGTTGCCCGCCGGAGAGGCTGGAGGGATAGAAATCCAGCCGATCGCCAAGCCCGACTTTAACCAGCATTTGCTGCGCCAGTTCGCGGCATTCGGCAGGTTTTTTTTTCAATACCCGCCGCGGCGCCAGCATCACGTTTTCCAGCGCCGTCATATGCGGAAATAAATTGAAGTTCTGGAATACCATGCCAACGGAGCGGCTAATCTCCCGCGCCTGCGAATCGCTGTCGGTAATGGTCATGCCGCCGAGCTTAATACTGCCTTCCTGGTACCCCTCCAGCCCGTTAATGCAGCGCAATAAGGTGCTTTTCCCCGAGCCGCTTCGGCCGATGATGGAGATCACCTCACCCATATTGATATCGAGATCAACTCCCTTCAGCACGTGATTATCGCCGTAGAATTTCTGCACCTGATTAATGGTGATGAGCGGCATTGAATTTATTCTCCAGATAGCGGCTGTAACGGGACAGCGGATAACACAAGATGAAGTAGCCCAACGCGACCAGCGCGAAAACCTTAAACGGCTGATACGTCACGTTGGTGAGCATGGTGCCAGCCTTGGTGAGCTCGACGAAACCGATAATCGACGCCAGCGCGGTGCCCTTTATTACCTGTACGGCGAAACCCACGGTGGGAGCGATGGCGATACGCACCGCCTGCGGCGCCACCACACGACATAACGTCTGGGTGAAATTTAACCCCAGACAACGCGATGCCTCCCACTGTCCTTTCGGTAAGGCACGGATACTGCCGTACCAGATATCCAGCAAAAAGGCGCTGGTATAGAGGGTCAGCGCCAGGGCGGCGGCGGTCCACGGCGACACATCGATCCCGAATAACGCCACGCCGAAAAAGGCGAGAAACAGCTGCATCAGCAATGGCGTCCCCTGAAAAAGCTCGATATAGCCGCGAATGAGGCGCTGCAGCCACAATTTACCCCGCAGGCGCAGAAGCAACAGCGGTAATGTCGCCAGCGCGCCGCCAATAAAGGCCGTCAGCGATAGCAGCACGGTCCAGCGTCCGGCCAGCAGCAGGTTGCGTACGATGTCCCAGTCGGTAAAGGTTGTCATCATGCCTGTACCCTCAGCCATCTACGTCCAGCCGCCATTAGCAGCTGGCGCATCGCTATCGATAACGCTAAATAGAGACCGGTCGTCACCAGATACACCTCGAAGCTCAAAAACGTTCGCGATTGAATTAAGTTGGCGGCAAAGGTCAGCTCTTCATAAGAGACCTGCGATACCACCGACGATCCGAGCATTACGATAATGCACTGGCTCACCAGCGCCGGATAAATACGCTGCAACGCCGGCGGTAAAACCACCTGAATAAAGGTCTGACTCCGGCTGAGCCCCAGTACCCGGCCGGCCTCCCACTGCCCTTTTGGCGTCACCTGGATCCCGGCGCGGACGATCTCCGTACTGTAGGCGCCCAGGTTGACGATCATCGCCAGCAGCGCCGCTTCGCCCGCCGTCATCTTCAACCCCAGATTCGGCAGGCCGAAGACAATAAAGAACAGTTGAACCACGAACGGCGTATTGCGGATAACCTCAACGTAAGCCCCCCATATCCGACTCAGCCAGCTTGTCCGTCCGCTACGCAGAGCGGCACCGATGATCCCGATAGCCAGGCCGCCGAGCGTGGCGAGTACCGTGAGTTGGATAGTGACCCAGAGTCCCGCAACGAGCTCCGGCCAATAAGGCCAGAGCGCGGAAAAATGTAATTGCTCCGTCATCGCCGTACCTTAAGCGGCAAAGTCGCTGGGCAACGGCGCTTTCAGCCACTGCTGTGATAACGTATTGAGGGTGCCGTCCTTAATGCCCTGCGCGATTAAGGCGTTCACCTTTTCCTTCAGCGCCGGTTCATTTTTTTTCAGGCCAATCACGCACGGTGAATCCTTAAGCATAAAGTTGGCGACCGGGGCTTTCGCCGGGTTTTGCCGCGAGATAGCCGCCACCACCAGATTACCCGTCGCCACGTATTGCACCTGACCAGAAAGCCAGGCCGACAGCGTGGTGTTGTTATCTTCGTAACGCTTAATCTGCGCCGCTTTCGGCGCAATGCTGGTCAGCACCATATCCTCCACCGCGCCGCGGGTCACGCCGATACTCTTACCGCTCAGTTCGGCTGCGTCTTTCAGGGCAGCTCCCTGCGGGCCGAAGACGCCAAGGAAAAACGGCGCGTAGGGTTGGCTGAAATCAATGACCTTTTCCCGCTCGGCGTTCTTACCCAGGCTTGAGATCACCAGATCCACTTTATCGGTCTGCAGATACGGTACCCGGTTGGCGCTGCTCACCGGAACCAGCTGCAGTTTTAGCTTCATCTGCTTTGCCAGATAGCGGGCCATATCAATGTCATACCCCTGTGGCTGGAGATCGGTGCCGACAGAACCAAACGGCGGGAAATCCTGGGGAACGGCGACGCGGATCACGCCGCGTTTTTCAATATCCTGGAGTTGGTCCGCGTGTGCGGCGGTGATTTGTGTCAACAGACAAGCGACCCCGGTCAGCGCAATCAGCAGTTTTTTCATCATCATTACCCGTTACGTTAGTATGAAACAAAAGATTCTTTAAATAAACTTCTGCAACTAATGTGCCAGATACGGACAAAACAAATTTGCGCTGCCTAATCGGCTTTTAGCGGGAAATGACGCGAATATTAAGCATGGCGGTAAGAAGAGTTGCCCTTCTTCTTACCGCTTATTGGCACCAAAAAGGTGCAAAGCACCAGCATGACTCCCCATTATCGTTGTTCAAGCTCATCCAACTGCTGGTATAACGTGGCGATGTCATGAATGCGCGGGCGACCGCTATCGAGAATCTCATGTAGCAAGGCGTTCGCCAGCAGGTTGATAAGACTATTGGCCGATGCGTAGCTGTCGAAAGCCGACACGCTGTCCAGCGGGGCGCAAAGCCGCCAGCGGGCCAGAGTAAACAGGCTATGCGCCTGCGGCTCGCAGATTAGCAGCTGCGGAACTCCCCGCTGTTGCAGTTGCTGCATCAGGGGACGAATAATCCGCGGCCGACGGCGAAACGCCATCACCACCACGATATCTTCCGCGCTTAAATCGACCAGCTCTTCACTTAGGCTTTGCCCCGGTTGCGGCAGCACCACCACTTGCCCACGCGCCTGAAGCAACTGCTGGCGCAAATGCAGCGCCAGCGGCCAGGAGTTACGCATCCCAATAATGACGACGCGCCTGGCATTCACCAGTGAGTTAATGGCTTCGGCAAACTGGCGGGCATCCAGCGCGTTTACCCACTGCGTCAGGTTTGCCATCTCCTGTTTATAATGCCGCGCCAGCAGCGTATTACCCTGCACCGCCTCGCGATGATCGGTCAACGGCATCCCGCTCTGGCGTAACGTGCGCAGCTCATCGCGCATATCGCGATACTTTTCATACCCCAGCCGTTTAAACAGGCGGCTTACCGTCGCTTTAGATACCCCGCTCAGCTGGGCCAGCTCGGCGCTGTTGTAGCTAATCAGGTCATCAAAGTGGTCGACAATGAAATCCGCCACCCGCTGCTCCTGGGGTGACAACGACGCATATTGCGCCTTCAGCCGTTCATCGAGTTGTTCCATAGCGCCTCTGTAACTTTTGTTTCACTGAACTATACCGCTAACCCCCTTCACAATGCATGCCACAATGAGAAAAGACAAACGGCCGCCGCATCATTGAAACTTTCTTTTCAAAGTGGAACAGCTTTTGCACGGACAGCGTTTGCAGCAGTGGCTGCATGATTCGTTACGAGGATAAGTTATGCAGAGTCATTTCTCGACCCAGGGGATGGCGGTCGCCCCCCATCATCTGGCTAGCCAAAGCGCGCTGTCCGTGCTGCGCGAAGGCGGAAGTGCAATAGAAGCGATGGTCGCCGCCGCCGCGACCATCGCGGTGGTCTATCCGCATATGAATGGTTTAGGCGGCGATGGGTTCTGGCTGATCGTACCGCCGCAGGGCGATCCGATCGCCATTGACGCCAGCGGCGCCGCGGGTTCACTGGCGACGCCGGAAGCCTATGCCGGACTAACGCACATCCCGCATCGCGGCCCGCAATCCGCCCTGACCGTCGCCGGCACCGTCAGCGGCTGGGATGAGGCGCTGAAAGTTTCACACTCGCTGACCGGTAAATCACTACCGCTTTCGCGCCTGTTACAGGACGCGATCGGCTATGCCGATAACGGTATTCCGGTGACCGCCTCGCAAGCCAGCGCCACCGCCGGAAAATTAGATGAACTTCAGCGCCAGCCGGGCTTCGCTGAGACCTTTCTGGTCAATGGCCGCCCTCCGCAAAGCGGCAGCCGCTTTTGTCAGCCTGCGCTGGCCTCCACGCTAAAACGGCTGGTTGCGGAAGGGCTTGATAGTTTCTATCGCGGCTCTCTGGCGGAACAACTGGCGGCCGGCATGGCCCGTTACGGCCTTCCTATAACGCTTGACGATCTGCGCCAGCATCGCGCGCGTCGCCCGCAACCACTGCGGTTACAGCATCAACACGGTGAGTTATGGAACCTGGCGCCGCCGACGCAGGGACTGGTATCGCTGGCCATTCTCGGCATCACTGACCGGCTGGCGATGGAGCAGACCGACGATGCGCAGACTATCCACCGTATCGTGGAAGCGACAAAACAGGCCTTTAGCCTGCGAGATAAACATATTACCGACCCGCAGCATCTGGACGTGGATATTCAAAGCCTGCTGTCCCCGCAGGCGTTACAACCGCTGGCGGAGAAGATCGACGACCAGCGCGCCGCGCCATGGGGCGCAGGCAAAGGCCCCGGCGATACCGTCTGGATGGGCGTGATGGATAGTAGCGGGCTGGCGGTTTCCTTTATCCAGAGTCTCTACCATGAGTTTGGCAGCGGCGTGGTACTTCCGGACAGCGGTATTGTCTGGCAAAACCGCGGTGCGTCGTTCAGCCTGGACCCGGCGCATTTGCTGGCCCTGGCGCCGGGCAAGCAACCCTTCCATACCCTTAATCCCGCCGCCGCACGCCTGAACGATGGCCGGGTGATGGTTTATGGCTCAATGGGCGGCGACGGGCAGCCGCAGACACAGGCGGCGCTTTTCACCCGCTATATCCTGCAGAATGTCCCGCTTCAGGAGAGTATTTCTCGTCCGCGCTGGCTGCTTGGACGCACCTGGGGACAGACCTCGGACTCACTAAAAGTAGAAGGCCGCTTTGCGCCGCAAACCCTCGCCCGGCTCAGGGAACTGGGGCATGAGGTTGAGGTACTGGCCGACTTCAGCGAGGCCATGGGACATGCCGGCGCCATTGTCCGCCATCCTGACGGCCTGTTTGAAGGCGCGTCTGACCCGCGCAGTAACGGCACCGCCGCTGGCTATTAGGGGGAGAAGCATGAAACAAACCGAAAAAGAGTGGCGCGACTGGCTTCGACAGATGGAGCAGATCCTCGCCCTTGAACTGAATGAATCGCGCCGCGCTGAGCTGCTGGCGCAATTTCGCCGCATTGCCGATATGGCTGAACCGCTGATGGCCTATCCGCTCGATCAGCGTCTGGAAATCGCCGGAGTGTATAAAGCATGAAGCTACATCAGATGACCATTGCCGACATTCAGCAGTCGCTGAGTCGCGGTGAATTTAGCGCCAGAGAGCTGGCTCGCCAGACGCTTGATGATATTGCGCAAAGTAACCCGCGGCTCAATGCCTGGACGACTGTCACCGGGAAACGGATGCTCGACGAAGCGGACGCCATTGATGCCCTACGGCGCACGAATCAGCCGCTGCCTGCGCTGGCAGGCATTCCCTACGCGGTCAAAAATCTGTTTGATGTCGCGGGGGAAACCACACTCGCCGGCGCCCAACTGTTCAGCGATAACCCGCCTGCCCGCGTCGATAGCTGGGCAGTAAGTCAAATCCATACCGCAGGCGGCCTGCTCAGCGGGATGCTGAATATGGACGCCTATGCTTACGGTTTTACTACGGAAAACAGCCACTATGGCGCGACGCGCAATCCGCACGATCTTAACCGCATTGCCGGCGGATCCTCCGGCGGCTCAGCGGCGGCGGTCGCCGCCGGGCTGGTTAATTTCTCGCTCGGTAGCGACACCAATGGTTCAATCCGCGTTCCGGCATCCCTGAGCGGGATTTTTGGTCTCAAGCCAACCTTCGGCCGTCTGTCGCGTACCGGCAGCCACCCTTTTGTTCCCAGCCTCGATCATATTGGTCCGTTTGCCCGTACGGTAGAGGATTTAGCCACAGTCTACGATGTTCTTCAGGGGCGAGACGTTAATGACGGTTTTCAGGCCGAACGCGGCGTCACCCCAGCTACGCCGCATCTGCAATATGGCCTCCAGGGGCTGCGTTGCGCGGTTTTAGGCGGCTATTTCAGCCGCTGGTGCGATGACGATGCCCGCGCGGCGGTGGCTCGCGTCGCCCGCTATCTCGAAGCCTCTGAAGAGTATCTCTTCCCCGAGGCGGAGCTGGCGCGCGCTTCTGCTTTTATCATTAGCGCTTCTGAAGGCGGAAACCAGTACCTGCCAGCCTTACGGCGTGAGCCGGAGCGCTTTGAACCGCACTCGCGCGAACGTCTGCTGGCGGGTGCGATGATCCCTTCCGCCTGGTACCTGCAGGCGCAGCGCTTCCGTCGGCACGCCCAGCAGCAAGTCGCGTCGCTATTCACCCATGCCGACGTGCTCATCGCCCCGGCAACACCATGCAGCGCCACGCTTATTGGCGAGCAGACGATGGAGATCAACGGCGAGTCTTTACCGATACGCGCCAGCATGGGCATGCTCACTCAACCAATCTCCTTTATCGGTCTGCCGGTGGTAACCGTCCCGCTACGTACAGCGACAGGGCTGCCTGTCGGGGTGCAGTTAATTGCCGCACCGTTTAATGAACAGGCCTGTCTGCGCGCCGCCTATGCGCTGGAAGCGATGGGAATAACCGATTCCCGCCCGGTGGAGGTAGCCGCATGATCGCGTCGCAAGAAATCAATATTCCGCAGGTGGTCGCTGAAGTAACGGCGGCCTTTTATCGCTATGAACAGGCACTGGTGAGTAACGATATCGCGGTGCTGGATGCGTTGTTCTGGCACGATACGCGCACGGTTCGCCTCGGCGCCGGAGAGAATCTGTATGGTATTGATGAGATCCGCGGCTTCCGCGCCGCGCGCCCTGCCGCAGGGCTTGCGCGGGAGTTACGCCATACGGTGATCACCACCTATGGGGAGGATTATGCGGTATGCAGTACCGAGTTCACCCGTGAAGGCAGCGATCGTATCGGCCGTCAGCAGCAAACCTGGGTTCGGTTTGCCTGCGGCTGGCGTATCGTTGCCGCACAGGTTAGTTTGATGGGACATTGATGCCGTTGTCGCCCCCTGCTTGCGCTGCGCTTAGCAGGCCTACAGATCACATGCCGGCGTAGATACTGTTATCGATTTGCAACGGTTTTGGTCTGGGAAAAACATGTGCTTTGTGTTAATTCTGAGCACATTGCGCTCCAGGTTAATTTTTCCGCAATATGTTTTCCGTGGCGCTGGGAGCGCACAGAGGGCGGCCAGTCGCCGCCGCCCCCTGTACCCCCGGGCTCTGGCCGCCAAAATCGCCACTTCGTGGTTCCTTCGACTAATCCCTGCAGGCTTCGGGTCGGGCCGAGGCAGCGTCCCTGCAAATCACGGCCCTCAGCCCGCATCCATGCGGGCTGCCCCGACCTTCCGGGAACGTCTCAGCGATTTTGAGGCCACCAACACCGCAGTTTCAGTAGCCATTTACAAGATAGAGATCTTAAGCTCACAATGGCACGGACCGTAGATACTGTTATCGATTTGCAACTTTTTTAAGAGGTTTTCCCGGACGCGGCGCGTTGCGCCTTCTCCGGGCTACCAAATCGCATTGTGCTGTAGCCCCGGTAAGCGGCAGCGCCACCGGGGATTTTGAGGCTACCAACACCGGCAGTATAAATTAAAGGCAGGCCGCACGGACCGTAGGTCGGGTAAGGCGTTAGCCGCCACCCGACAAATAACGGCGCAATGGGTCTGCCGCTATGGCTGGTACGGATGCACCTGCCGCCAGTGGTCGGCAATCTGCTGGCGGGTACAAATCCACACGCGCTCATGCTGCTGCACGTAATCGAGAAAACGTTGCAGAGCGCGAAAGCGTCCAGGGCGGCCCAGCAACCGGCAGTGCATGCCGATAGACATCATTTTCGGCGACGTTTCACCCTCCGCGTACAGCACATCAAAACTGTCTTTCAGATAGGTATAAAACTGTTCAGCGGTATTAAACCCCTGAGCGGTGGCAAAGCGCATATCGTTGGCATCGAGCGTGTAAGGCACGATGAGATGCGGTTTACGCTGCCCGTCGGCGCAAGGCACTTCCGTCCAGAACGGCAAATCATCGCCATAATAGTCGCTGTCGTAATCAAATCCGCCATGTTCGACCACCAGTTGCCGGGTGTTAGGGCTATCGCGCCCTGTGTACCAGCCGGTGGGCGGTTTGCCAAACAGGTCGGTCAGCACCTGCACCGCTTTATGCAGATGGTCGCGCTCCTGTTCAATCGCCATATGCTGATAGTGGATCCAACGCCACCCGTGGCTGACCACATCGTAGTTGGCCGCTTTGATCGCCGCGACGATATCCGGATGACGCGCCAGCGCCATTGCCACGCCAAACACCGTCAGCGGTAACCCCCGCTCCTGAAAGGCATGATGGATACGCCAGAAACCCGCGCGGCTGCCATATTCATACAATGAGTCCATCGACATATGGCGGTCGGGATAGCTGGCAGCGCCGATGATATCGGAGAGAAACTGTTCAGAACCCGCATCGCCGTGCAGGACGTGATTCTCGGCGCCTTCTTCGTAATTAAGCACAAACTGCACCGCGATACGCGCCTGGTTTGGCCACTGCGCGTGCGGCGGCTTTCCCGCGTAGCCGCGCAAATCGCGCGGATATAATTCTGCTGCTGGTATCATCTCCCACCCCTTCATTTAATCATTAAACACGGCAAATTTACCGCTAAGCGTTTTACGTTCCGGATAAGCTAAATCGCCGTGCTTGCTGGTTGTCAGGCCTAGCGACACCAGAGATTCCACCATCTTCACCGCCGCGCTGATGCCATCAATAACGGGTACCTGAAGTTCCCGGGTCAGTTGCTGCGCCAGGGTCGCCATGCCGCCGCAGCCCAGCACGATAGCGCCGCAGCCATCCTCCTGTAGCGCCTGAATACAGCGGGCGCGTACTTTTTCCTGCGCCACGCCGCTGCCATCTTCCAGCGCCAGCACCGGTAGATCGATCGCATGCAGACCGGCGCAATGCTCATGGAAACCATACTGATGTAGCAGATGGCGAGCGATAATCAGCGTGCGCGGTAAGGTAGTGACCACCGAGAAGCGGGTAGCGACCAGCGTCGCCATATGCATCGCCGCCTCGGCAATACCAATAACCGGTCCCTGGGCCAGTTCACGGGCGGCCAGTAATCCCGGATCGCCAAAACAGGCGATAACGTGCCCGGAAACGCCCTGCTGCCGCCCGGCTTTTATTTGCTCCAGCACGCCGACGGCGGCGATGGCTTCGTCAAAATGCCCTTCAATCGACGGCACGCCGTCTGGTGGACAGACCGCGACAATATCGGTTCCTGGCGACGCCGCGGCGCGGGCCGCCTCGGCGATGGTTTGCGTCATACCGGGATCGGTATTGGGATTGATAACTTGTATACAGATGGTGGACATTACCGCTCCTTATAGCCGGCGAACAGCCGGGCGAAATCGGGAACCGACTCCCCCGTGCGGGAAAAACATAAACTGGCAACGATGTGTTCAAAGTGATGGTTGAGCGCCTCGGTCAGCGCGGTTAGCGCTTTTTCGCGCAGCAGGCCGACAAGGCGCTCGTGGTCATCGCAGCGGCACCCCTGCCGCCACGGCGCGCCCCAGGCGGCAATCACCAGCGATGAGCGTTGACTGAGCCGGGTGACCATCTCCGTTAGCACCTGGTTGCCGGAAATGGCCTGTAACTGAATATGAAAATTAGCGGAATGGCGGATAGCCGCCGGGCCATCATAGGCCTCATGCGCCAGTTGCTCCTGCTGAATAATGGCTTCCAGCGCCGCCAGATGCGGAGGCTGGCAGCGTTGCAGTACATCCGGCAGATTCGCCACTTCCAGTAGCGCGCGGGTGCGGAATATTTCCCGTGCCTCGTCGACCGTCGGACTGGCGACCTGTGCACCACGTTTGGGCGTTAATGTCACCATTTGCACAGCGGCGAGTCGTTGCAGCGCTTTGCGTACCCCCGTGCGGCTGACGCCGAACACCTCCGCCAGCGCCTCTTCCGGCAATTTGCTGCCCGGCAGCAGCTGTTGCTCGACAATCGCGGTCAGCAAGGCTTCGTAGATAGACTCATCCTTGTCATGCAGTCCGGCTGCGGCCTGCAGCGGATTTTCATTGCCCATTGGTCCACTCCACTTTCCATTTCGATATCAAATCGTATACATAAAATAAATATTTTGTATACAAGATTAACTATTCTGGCCTGGATCCTGCAACGCCTTCCGCTATCAACGGCAAAACGTTTGTCTTCAGAGGAGCAGGATCCATGCCAAATACACAAAACACGCATCAGCTCAACGCCGGAGACCCGGCATCAGGCTACAGCCCGCGTCTTTGCAACGAGGATCTGGCGCCGACGCGCGAGCAAAACTGGAACTGGTACAACATTTTTTCTTTCTGGATGTCGGACGTGCATAGCATGGGCGGCTATGTGGTGGCGGCGAGTTTCTTTACGCTGGGTCTGGCGAGCTGGCAGGTGCTTATCTGTCTGTTAGCCGGAATTGTTATCGTCCAGCTTTGCGCCAATCTGGTGGCCAAACCCAGCCAGATTGCCGGCGTGCCCTATGCGGTCATCTGCCGTCAGGCGTTCGGCGTCTTCGGCGCCAATATTCCAGCGGTGATACGCGGGCTGATTGCTTTCGCCTGGTACGGGATCCAAACTTATCTGGCTGCGAACGCCTTAATGCTGGTGCTGCTGAAGTTCTGGCCCTCGCTGGCGGCAATGACGCAAACGTCATTGCTGGGTCTTTCATCGCTTGGCTGGATCTGTTTCGCCACCATGTGGCTGTTGCAGGCGATGGTGTTCTGGCACGGCATGAGCGCGATTAAGCGCTTTATTGATATCGCCGGCCCGGCGGTATATGTGGTGATGCTGGCGCTGGCGGGCTGGATTGTATACAAGACAGGCCTCGATGGTATCTCCTTTACCCTCGCCAGTAAGACACTGACCGCCGGTGAGCAAAGCTGGCAGATGATCACCGCCACCGCGCTGGTGGTCTCTTACTTCTCCGGTCCGCTGCTCAATTTTGGCGATTTCTCCCGTTACGCCAGAAGCATGGGCGAAATTCGCCGCGGCAACCGCTGGGGGCTGCCGTTTAACTTCCTGCTGTTCTCGGTAGTGACCGTAGTAATCGTCTCCGGGACGCAATCTTTATTTGGCCGGATGATCACCGATCCGATTGAAACGGTGAGCCATGTGGGTAACGATCTGGCGGTGGCCATCGGCCTGCTGACCATGATCACCGCCACTATCGGCATCAATATTGTCGCCAACTTCGTCTCGCCGGCATTTGATTTTTCCAACTGCGCGCCGCAAAAAATCAGTTTCCGCACCGGCGGGATGATTGCCGCCGTCGGCTCGATACTGCTCACCCCGTGGAACCTGTTTAACTCCCCTGAGCTTATCCACTACACCCTGGATGTATTGGGAGCGTTTATCGGGCCGTTGTTTGGCATTCTGCTGGTTGATTTCTATTTGATTAAACGCGGACAGGTATCGATCGACGATCTTTTCGATGATACCCCGAAAGGCAAATACTGGTACCGCAACGGCTTTAACCCGAAGGCCATCGCCGCGCTGCTGCCCTCGGTGGCGGTCGGCCTGATTATCAGCTTTATTCCCGCTCTGCATGAGGTGGCCAATTTTAGCTGGTTCATCGGCGTGCTGCTAAGCGGCAGCCTGTATCGCTGGATTGCCCGCGACGAGCGGCAGGCTGCTTCCTCCGCCCGCTTTACCCCCGGCGCGTTGGCGCAGAAAGAATAATCCCAACCGGCCGCGGCGCCTGCCGCGGCTTCCTGGCATTAAATTTGCACAACGGATACATCACCACTCAAATAAGGCGGCACCATGCTGGAATACCACACCGCGCTACGCGGTGCGTTTTTTGATATTAGCCAACCCGCCGCCAGCGCTGACGATATCGCCCGCTACGCGCGATATATTGATGATGGCGTGCTGTTTATTTACGCCGGGAAGATTCAGGCGCTACTGCCATGGCAGGAAGGCGAAGCATTACTCGATCCACATAAAGGCTATCGCGATCTGCGCGGCAAACTGCTACTGCCGGGGTTTGTCGACGCCCATATTCATTATCCTCAAACCGAAATGATCGGCGCCTTTGGCGAACAGCTGCTGGAATGGCTGACCACTTATACCTTTCCGGTGGAAAGCCAGTTTGCCGATGAACGGTACGCGGCAGATATCGCCCGTTTTTTTGTCAACCAGTTGCTCAGCCATGGCACCACCACCGCGCTGGTGTTTTGTACGCTTCATCCGGCGTCCGTGGAGGCTCTGTTTACCGAGGCATTACGTCTGAACATGCGCCTGCTGGCCGGTAAGGTGATGATGGATCGCCATACGCCGGAGTATTTAACTGAAACCGCCGAACAAAGCTATTGCCAGACCCGCGAACTGATCCAGCGCTGGCACCGGCGCGGCCGTCTGGGCTACGCTATTACGCCGCGTTTCGCTCCCACTTCCACACCGGAGCTGCTACAAGCAGTTCAGCGGCTGCGGGAGGAGTTTCCTGATACCTGGCTGCATACCCATCTGAGTGAAAACCTTAATGAAATCGCGTGGGTAAAGCAGTTATGGCCGGAGCATGAGCACTATCTTGATGTTTATCATCACTATCAATTGACCGGTGCGCGCAGCGTCTTCGCCCACGGGATCCATCTGGCGGAGAAAGAGTGGCGGTGTTTGCATGAGACCGGTTCGGCAATCGCCTTTTGCCCGACGTCAAACCTGTTTCTAGGTAGCGGTCTATTTCGCCTGCCCGCCAGCTGGCAACATCAGGTCCGGATTGGCATCGGCAGCGATGTTGGCGCCGGAACCACCTTCAGCCTACTGCGCACCCTCGGCGAGGCCTATAAAGTGGCGCAGCTACAGAGCTATCGCCTGCGCGCTAGCGAAGCGTTTTATCATGCGACGTTGGGCGGCGCGCATGCGTTACGCCTGGATGACAAAATTGGTAATTTCCAGTCGGGAAAAGAGGCCGATTTGGTGGTTATCGACCCGGCGGTAACGCCGCTACAAAAGCTGCGCGGCGCACGCTGTCATGATGTCTATGAGCAGCTGTTCGTATTGATGACCTTAGGCGATGAACGGAACATTAGTGAAACCTGGGTCAATGGCGAACAGGTATGGTGTAACGAAGGCTGAACCGCTGCCCGGCGCTTCATTCTGACCGGGCGGCGGACTCAACTTAACTTCCGCGATAGGTCGACCAGCCGCCGGGGGCAATTAAAAATGGCAGATGAAAATGGTCTTTGTCATCAATGGTAATCATAAAATCGATCTGCGCCTGCCGGTACAGGGTCTGGCGTCCATCGCGCGCAAACCACGATTGCAGTTCGGCCACCAGCTGATAGTTGCCGGGACGCAGTTGTCCCGTCGCCAGCTCGCCCAGGCGGCCATGGCTGTCTGTCACGCCTGATGCCAGGCTGCGCCCTTCGCATAACAGGGTGACCGCCACGCCTTGTGCAGGCTTGCCGGTAGAAATATCAAGAATATGGGTGCTCAGGGTGATCATTCGCTAATAACTCCCGCCAGTCTGAGTAAGGTGATTTCACGTAATTGTTCCAGCGCCGCTTCAATTTCCTGCGCGTCATTATGGGTCAGCCGTTGGGTCAGCGCCTGCAGGATTTCGGCGGCGCTGCGCCCTTTGGCGCGGATTAGAAACACGCGGTCAAAGCGGGCTTCGTAACGGGCGTTCCCTTCTTTCAGCGCCCGGGCGATAGCGGCATCGTCGGCATTAACCTCCGCCTGCTCCTGGCGAGACAGCGCGGCATGCGCTTCCCCGCCCGTCGGCTTTTCCCCGATCCGCGGATGGGCGCAGAGCGCCCGCGCCAGTTCTGCCTCTCCCCAGTGCTGCATCAGCTGTTGTGCGCGGTCCGTTAAGGCCGTCAGTGTGGCATAGGGCCGCTCCAGCGCCAGCGCTTCGCGCCAGGCGGGGAGCGCCACGCAGGGTTCAAGCTGGCGAATGGCTTCCGCCTGCGGCAGCTGATTAAAGTGGTTGAGTGTTATCATCATTGCTCCTTGCCGCTGCCGTCATGGCGGCTTTCTCTTGCGGAATAATCAGATTCAGTACAATCGCCACCAGCCCACCGCTGGTGGCCGCAGATCCAAACAGGTTGCCGATGATAGGCGGGAAATGGGCAAGGAAAGCGGGAACCGCCTCAATGCCGAGGCCAAAACCAAATGCCAGGCCAACAATCAGCATATCGCGGCGGGTTAGCGGGTTCTGGGTGATGATGCGGATCCCGGCCGCCACGACACAGCCAAACATGACCATCGTCGCGCCGCCTAACACCGGCGTGGGGATCTGGCGCAGGATCTCGCCAAAGGGAGGAAACAGCCCAAGCAGAATCAGCAATACGCCAATATAACGCCCGACATAGCGGCTGGCGACGCCGGTCATCTGGATGACGCCGTTATTCTGCGCGAAGGTGGTATTGGGAAACGCGCAGATCGCCGCGGCGATCAGGCAGCTAATGCCATCCGCGAGGATCCCGCCTTTCAGGCGTGAGCGAAACGCGCCATCATCGATGGACTGTTTTGAGATCAGGCAGTTGGCGGTTAAATCGCCGACGGCTTCAAGAATGCAGACCAGCGACACCAGCGCGACCGGTAAAAAGATGGCGCTATTAAACTGAAAGCCAAAAGGAAAGAGCGCCGGCAGACGAAACCAGCTCTCGCCGACCGGCGCCAGATGAAATTTCCCGCTCAACGCGGCGGCGATACAGCCCACCGCCATGCCGATGACCACCGACGATAAACGCAGCCAGCGGTTTTTCGCGCAGCTTAATAACACGATAATCCCTAAGGTCACGCCGCCCAATGCGATATTGCCCGGGCTGGCGAAATCCTTCGCGTGCTCGCCGCCGCTCCAGTTAATAATACTGACCTTTATCAGGCTAATGCCGATCAGCGCAATGACGCTGCCGGTAATAATCGGGGTAAAGAGTTTTTTCAGCGGTTCGATAAAGCGGCTGACGACGACCGGTACCAGCGCGGCAACAACGTTAACACCGAACAGCATGGCCATAATGTCCTGCGGGCCGCCACCCTGTGCTTTTACCCACATGCCGCCGGCAATCGCTACGCCGAGAAAAGCGAAGCTGGTGCCCTGCATACAGATCATGCCCGCACCGATCCCCCAGACGCGGTTAGCCTGAAGAAAGGTGCCAATCCCCGAAGCCATTAGCGACATACTAATTAAATATGGCAGCCATTCGCCAAGCCCTAGCGCGGCGCCAATAATCAGCGGCGGCGTAATAATGCCGACCAGCCCTGCCAGCACGTGCTGTAAGGCGCTAAAAAAAGCCGGTAGCGGCGGGATGCGCTGCTCCAGGCCATAAAGCAGGTTGCTGTTCTTTTCATCAGACATGGGGTCACCGTCTCGTCGTGGATAAGCGTTGACGATGTAGTGCACAAAGCAGGCCACATTGCTGGCTCCCTCTATCTTTACTCACCTAAAAATCGTTTTATCTTTTATTTATCAGTGAAATAGCTAAATTAAAGAGCGGGTGTTCTGTAACGAACGTTGGCGCGGGGCGTTGAAACTTTTGATTCCTTAATTCACTAAAAGAAATCTTTGATTCATAAAAAGGCAACATAATCGCAACTTTGCCCTTCTTTGGTGCACCTTTCCGCCATCACCCGTCCGTTTACCGCTGATTTCGCAGGTTCTGCTACCTGGTACGCAAATTGCTGAACCCCTTAAACAACACACCTAAGGGGAAGACAATGAAAGCAATCGTGATTGGCGCGGGAATCGGCGGGTTGAGCGCCGCGGTGGCGCTACGTAATGCAGGCATCGCCTGCGAAGTGTTCGAAGCGGTAAAAGAGATTAAGCCGGTTGGCGCCGCGATCTCTATCTGGCCCAACGGCGTCAAGTGTATGAACCGCCTGGGGATGGGCGAGATCATCGACGCTTATGGCGGCCCGATGCATTATCTGGCGTATAAGGAGTATCAACGCGGGGAAACACTCACCCGCTTCAGCCTAGCGCCGCTGGTAGAACGTACGCAGGGCCGCCCTTCGCCTGTGTCGCGAACGGAACTGCAGCGCGAGATGCTCGATTTCTGGGGGCGTGAGCAGGTGCAGTTCGACAAGCGGGTCACCCGCGTGGAGGAGCATACCGACGGCGTAACCGTCCGGTTTACCGATGGTAGCGAGGCGCACGGCGATGTGGTTATCGCCGCCGATGGCAGCCATTCGGCGCTGCGGCCATATGTGCTCGGCTATACGCCGGAACGCCGCTATGCCGGTTACGTTAACTGGAATGGTCTGGTCGATATTGATGAGTCCATTGCTCCCGCCGATCAGTGGACGACGTTTGTTGGCGAAGGGAAACGCGTGTCGCTGATGCCGGTGGCGGGCGGACGTTTCTACTTCTTCTTCGATGTGCCGTTGCCGGCCGGATTAGCGGAAGATCGCCTCACCCTGCGCGACGATTTAACCCGCTACTTCGCCGGCTGGGCGCCGCCGGTGCAAAAGCTTATCGCCGTACTCGACCCGCAGACCACCAATCGGATAGAAATTCACGATATTGAACCTTTTGATAAGCTGGTGCGTGGCAAGGTGGCGCTACTGGGCGATGCCGGGCACAGCACCACGCCGGATATCGGCCAGGGCGGCTGCGCGGCGATGGAGGACGCGGTCGTGCTGGGTAATGTACTGCGCGACAATAGCGATATTGTCACCGCGCTGCGCCAGTACGAAGTATTGCGTTGTGAACGGGTGCGTGACCTGGTGCTCAAAGCGCGTAAACGCTGTGATATCACCCACGGTAAGGATATGGCGTTAACCAAAGCCTGGTACCAGGAACTGAAAACGGAAACCGGCGAGCGTATTATCAACGGCTTGTGCGAAACCATTCAGGGCGGGCCATTAGGCTGAGAGTGAGCAGCGCTACGCATCTCCTCCATCACCAGCGTTAGTTTTTGAATCGCCATTTGCGCCGGACGAGATAGCTGGCGCGATGGCGCGGTGCATAGCGCCAGAGTCAAAGGCCGCAGCAGCTTATTACGCAGCGGCACAAACGCCAGCGAACCGTTGTTTACCTCGTCCTGCACGTCCAGCAGGCTCAGGACCGCCACCCCGCCGCCTTTAAGCACCAGCGATTTAATCAGACGAATATCATTGCAGCTAACGGTGTTGGGCGGCGAAAAATCATAATGGCGATAGAGCATTGTCACCCGGTCATGCACTATTAACGGCGCGCCGGGAATAATATGCCGTTCATCGCTAAGTTCCCCCAGCGAGATCGCGGGCGCAGCGGCAAAAGGATGGTGCGGATGCAGTACCACCCCGACTTCCATTTCAATAAACGCCAGTACGTTGAGACCCGCCTGACCTTCAGGATCGAGGATCAGACCAAAATCGACATCGGCCTGACGCACTCTGTCGCTGATGCTCTGGCTATCGGCGACCTGCAACATCAGTTCCAGCCACTCGCACTGGTTGATAATCTCTGCCAGCGCCGCGGCAAAACTCCCTTCGGCCAGCGCCTGCACCATACCGACATTCACCGTTCCGCGTTTTAGCCCCTGCAGTTCATCAAATTTCTGTTGGGTTACGCGAAACTCTTTTTGCCAGCGCAGCAGATTGTCATACAGCAACTCGCCTGCGGTGGTCATCCGCAAACCTTCCGGCAGCCGCTCAAACAGCGGCGTGCCGAAGGAAGCTTCAGCCTGCAGTATCTGGCGGTTAATCGCCGAAGCCGAAATATGCAGTTTTTCCGCCGCCCGACGCAGGCTGCCGCTGCGGGCCACTTCCATAAAATAGCGAGCAAAGCGTGAGAAAGGACTCATCGGTTACCTGTACTGATTTTTGCAACGGATAGCTGAATTAATGCTGATGGATGTCAACACCCTACTATGGCAACAATAAACTCACAACAACTAAACAATCAACTTAGCCATCAGGAAGCAAGACGATGAACAGACCACCGCTCGCGCCCCCCGCGCATTGCACCTTTGAACCTCAGGACTGGCTGCGGCTGGCAAAATGCTGGCATCCGGTGGCTCGCAGCGCTGATATCGGCCCGCAACCGGTGAAAGCCATCCTGCTGGATGAAAAACTGGTTATCTATCGCCTGCACGAACGAGTCGTGGTCGCCCGCGATGTCTGTCCCCACCGCGGGGTACCATTGACGTTAGGTTTTCATGACGAAGAAGGTATCATTTGCCCTTATCACGGCCTGCGCTTTGGGGAAGATGGCCGCTGTAACCGAATCCCCTCCAGCCCAAATCAGCCGATACCGGCGAAATTAAATCTGACCTGCTACGCGGCGGAAGAACACTATGGTCTGGTGTGGGTGTGTCTCGATTATGATGCTGACAATCCCCCGCGGTTACCGACCATGCCGCACTGGGCAGACGACGGATTCCAGCAACTGACCTGCCCGGCGTTTGAGGTCAATGGCTTTGCAGGCCGTCAGGTGGAAGGGTTTCTTGATGTGGCGCATTTTGCGTGGATCCATACCGACACCTTCGCCGATGCGGAGAATCAACAGGTTCCTGACTACCTGCCTGAGGAAACGGAAAACGGGTTTGTCGTCGACTACTGGAGTACGGTCGGCAATTATCCGGCAAGCGCCGGCTACCGCGCTCCGGAGGGATTTCAATGGCTGCGTCGCTTTGAGATGCATCTGCCCTTTACCGCTACCCTGACGATTCATTTCCCCGGAGAAGCCCGACTGGTAATAATGAATGCCGCCTCGCCCGTCTCATCACGGGTCACGCGAATGTTTGCCCCTATCGCCCGCAATTTCGACCTGCATGTGCCGGTGGAGGAAGTCTACGCTTTCAACCTTCGCGTGTTCGAAGAAGACCGGCTGATGGTTGAAAGCCAGCGCCCGGAGACGCTACCTCTGGATCTTACCCTGGAAGCACATATTCCAGCCGACCGTAGCTCAATTGCCTACCGTCGCGGCTTGAAGCGGCTGGGTTTCGGTGAGTTTTTCCTGGTCTGAGCAAGGAGTTATACGATGAGTAATCTGATTGAGGTGGTTGTCGATGGTCTCTGGCGTGAAGGCGAACATAATCTGGCGGTCAGGCTGGTAACGACTGACGGCGGTCCATTACCCGCATGGCAGCCCGGCGCCCATATCGATCTGCATCTGGCGAACGGCGTGACCCGTCAGTACTCACTCACCGGGAGCCACCGCAGGCTGGAACGTTATCTGATTTGCGTGGCGAGAGCGGCAGAATCGCGCGGCGGTTCGCGCTACATCCATGAGACGCTGCGACCGGGTCAGAGGCTGATGATTTCGCTACCACGAAACCAGTTTGTCCTGCAGACGGCGCGACATGTCACCCTGCTGGCCGCCGGGATTGGCATTACGCCGCTGTATAGCATGGCGCGGGCGTTAGCGGCGCAAGGAAAGCCATTTACCTTACAGTATTACCTCAACCGACGGGAAAACGGCGCCCTGGTAGCCGCGATTGCCCGCAAGCTGGCACCTGAAAACGTGAGGATTTATAGCTCAGCTAAAGGCGAGAGCCCGCGAGAAAATTTGCCTGGAAGGTTGAGCGTTCCTCATCGTGAAGATCGGCTTTACTTGTGTGGGCCGGCGGGATTTATGGCCGCCGCGCGCCAGGCGGCGGCCATACAAGGCTGGCAGGCTGAGCAGATCCATGAGGAGGCGTTTCAGGCGTCAATGCCCGCCAACGACGTTCGGCAGGAAGAGACGTTTACGGTGACGCTCGCCTCTTCTGGCCAGTGCTGGCCTGTCGCCGCCAATCAAACCATTGCGCAGGTATTGCAGGAAAATGGTGTGGCAGTGCCGCTCTCCTGTGAGATGGGGATTTGCGGCGCCTGTCTGACCAGGGTGGTTGAGGGAGAGGTGGATCATCGTGATACGGTGCAGTCAGCAGCAGAAAAATGCGCCATCGTGCAGCATGTCGCGCTGTGCTGCTCCCGCAGCCACAGCACGAATTTGCTCATTGATTTATAAAATAAGGCCAGGCTAAAACTGGCCTGTTGTCGCCCTTTTCTAACGTGAAGCGCGGCGCAGCGTCTGGCGCTGAATATTAAGCTGTTTTCGCCAGACCCTGTTATGTAGATAAAGGGCGTTTGCCCGGTAAAAAGTCTGGCTATTAATGCATCGGATACCGCCTAAAATGAATACTAGCCCCAGCACGGCGCTAATGAGAAATCCTGGTTTTAGTCCGGCGCCGAATAATGCCCCCAGGCAAACAGAAAGAAAATAAACAATCGCAACCAGACCGCTAAAAGCCATCAAAGCCAGTGATAATTTAAGCGCCAGAAAATTGCCTCTGGCAACGAAGTACATCGTCAGAACCATTATCAGACTATAAATTAGCGATACAGGCACAATCGCCGCCATCACGGCATACTGCGGCAGCCCAAATAGCTCGAACACCGCCAACCAGAGATAAGGTTGAGCTAGGGCAAAAGCGAACATGCTCAGAATCATAGCCCCTACCAGCGGTATTCCTGACATATGCCAGCCGACCGGAATACCCATCCGGTCTTTTAATCTGTCTTTAAGCTTTTCAAGCTGCTGCGGATCGCTGGTTTTTATTCTGTCCCTGACGGCCGCACTGAGCAGCAAACTGTATTTAATGAACTTCAGCATCCTCTGAACATCCTGTTGTCGAGATGGATATACGCGCCAATTATGGCCCTTCCGTCGACGGCGGTGTCGTCGTCCGTGAACTGTTTTCCTGCGATAAGCGCCAGAAATCATGCCCGGCGGGATACTGGTAAAGACGCAGTGAAAACTGCCCGGCCACGGCGGTAATGTATTCAAAAATAGCGGACTGGGTGTTCTCGTAATCCATCCACAGCGTCGAGGAGGTAAAGCAGTAGATTTCCAGCGGCAGCCCGGACGGCGACGGTTTTAACGTTCGCGCCACGATGTACATATCTTTAACGATATCTGGCCGTTCGGCGAGATAGCTCATCAGGTAATGGCGAAACAGCGTCAGGTTAGTCAACCCGTTATCAATAAACCAGCGATCCGCGACGCCGCCCGGATCCCGGCCATCCAGTAATTTACTGAGCGGCTCACTCACCCCGCGGATTGCCAGCATCGGGGTTAACATCTCCTGATTCAGGAAGGTCACCGAGTGCTGATCGATATTAATACTACGCATGATCCGCCGTGCGCCGGACGAGAACATCGCCTGCCAGTTGGTATACGTTTCTGTAAGGAAATTCTTGGTCGGAATACGCGAAATGGTGTTGTCCCAGTTACGGATAGTAATGGTATGCAGCGCGATATCCGTCACTTCCCCGCTCAGGTTCTTGTCGGGCATTTCGATCCAGTCGCCCAGTTGCAGCACATCGTTAGACGATAGCTGGACGTTGGCCACCAGCGATAGCAAGGTATGTTGAAACACTAACATCAGCACCGCCGCGACGGCGCCGAGGCTGGAAATGATAATCACCGGTGATTTATTCGACATCACGGCGAGGATCATAATTGCGGCCAGAATGTGAACTAAGATTTTGCCTATCTGGATATAGCCTTTGATGGAGTGGTTTTTGCGCTTGGTCTTACGCAGATAAGAGCTATTGACGATATCCAGCATTTCGTTGAAGAAGATCGACAGAAAAATAAAAAACAAAATTCCGCAGATGGTATTAATCGCCGTTACCAGCGATGCCGGCATATTGGGCATAAACTGCAGAACGTAGTAGACGATAATAACCGGAATGAAGTTTGACAGTTTCTCGGCGATACGGCGGTCTTTTTCCAGCGGTACGTCCTGCTTATGGCTGGCGAAGAACACCTTGCGTATCACTTTAATCAGCAAAAACTTGCATAAAAGATGGGCAAATATGCCGGAGACAACCAGCAGAATAAGGTTAAAGCCGATCGCCAGTGCCGGATTACTTTCAATAAACGTCAACAGATGATTCAAATACGCCATGCGTTATCGCCTGAATAAATATGCCCTTTTGTATTAGCCCTTCACTCTCGGCTATTAATACAAAAATTTAACCAATGTGCATCATGACATGTCAAAGCCGGATAAGTCCACGCTTTGCGCGGGCGATGACATTCATTGTATAAATATGTTCATTTGCATTAATGATGCTCTGCGCCCACTATTAAGGGGCCCGAAATGAGGACATATCAACTCCAGGAGGAAACATGTTCAAAGCACTTGCCGCCATCGTCGCACTCACCGCATCCGCCAGCGTTATGGCGCAAAGTGATGTCACGCTGACTTCACTTGCCAAAGATAATGCGACCAAAGCGTCGTTCAGCCAGATGGTGAAAGGCCATAAACTCCCGGCCTGGGTTAACAGCGGCGGTACCGGTTCTCCGGCACAGACCGTGAAACTGGGCTCTGAGTCCTGGCAGGTATTAAGCGCCTGTAAACCACACGATTGCGGAAGCGAACGTATCGCCGTGATCTGGTCGGAAAAATCCAAACAGATGTCGGGCGTTTTCTCGGTGGTTGATGAGAAGACATCGCAGGAAAAACTGACCTGGCTTAACGTCAGCGATGCGCTGTCGATTGATGGCAAAACCGTGCTGTTTGCCGCGCTGAGCGGCAGCCTTGAAAACCATCCTGACGCGTTTAACTATCCGCAATAAACAAAACCCCTGGCTATCCGTTGATAGTCAGGGGTTGCTCACCGTCTTCGCCGCTCTCTATCTGCGCTTCTGACGTAGTTTGCCCGCGAGAAGAGCCAACCGCTGGCTACGACAATAAATCGCGAACAGCACGAATCCCTGGCGGTTAAATATTAGCCGGCAACACAGTAATGCCAGCGCGGCGAACGCCCGGCCATGCTGCAGGAGATCGTAGAAGACGGGCCCCACTATCGGAGAAACTATCGACATCAGATGACGGCCTGGGCGCGAATTATCGCTGCCAAAATAGCGCTGAATGTTTGTGGGCCGCTGAGTCGCTCCACCACCTGACCATCGCGGAAAACAAGCGTATTGGGTAACCCCCAGACGCTATATTTCGCCGCCAGCACCGGAGCCTGAACGACATTTACTGTACCGACTAATACATCAGACGGTAGCCGGTCTGCCGCCTGGAGAAACAGACTTTCGCTGCTTTGACAAGGGCCGCACCACGGCGCATGAAAACGCACAACAGCCACGCCGTTATAGCGTTCAACTTGCGAGAAATTGTCTTCATTCCACTGAATAACGCTCGGATTCATTTTGACCCTTATAACTCTGCACAAAAAGTGATTCAGTTGGGCGATTGTAATCGTTTTCTCGCATAGCCGACAGCTTACGGCGCCAGCATCAATACCTTGAACTGGCTGGGGACGATGCGCATACCGACCGCATTTGTCGAATTTTGCAGGCTAACGCTGGTTAGACGCGTCGCCGGCGTGCCTTTCAGCAGCACGGTAAATGCGCCGGTCAGATGACGCGACGGCCCCATCACCGTACCTGACGCCACCCCGGTCGCCACGCCGGGGTTATCGCCGTTGGTGAGCGGCGTCACCGTCGCCATATTGTGCGCGGGCATGCCCATAAACAGAATATTGAGCGCGTTAGGGATCGCCGTCGGCCCCAGCGCGATGTCCGGATAGGGAATCGGCGTTGGCGCCGGCATCGGGGTCAGACAGACGTCGGGGAAGGCTAAATCGACACCGAATAGCTGGCAGTTGGCAAACATGATTAGCTCCTTAGCCCATGTGGATCTGTTCTGAATCGACTTTGGTGATCGCTTTTGAGGTGATAACCGTATTGTGCGCATGCAGGCGGGCGTAATCTTCCGCTTTCATATCCAGCTGCCCGGCGCGCACCTGCTCGGTCTGCCGGGTAGTGCGCAGCAGATTGTGGCTAATTTGCGTCACCGTTTGCCAGACCGATTCGGCGCGTTTGCCTACAATACGTGACAGTGTCACCCATGCCGAGAGCTTATCGCCGCTGTAGTTCATCTCGCTGATATGGCAGTCCCCCTGCGCGGCATTGACGCACAGGCGCTGACCGCTGAGGCTGAGTTCTCCCTGACTTTGAATATGCAGGTCACCCGGTACGCTGAGCTCCGCCTGGCGGCTTTCATCACGCTCCAGTACCGCTAACAGCCAGATCTGGTTGTCCACGCTGCTGATGAGTACGCGATCCCCAGCCTGCGGCGCGATCAGACAACTGACCGCACGCCGACAGTGCCAGCCGCGCCCTTCGCTCTCGACGGTCACGCTTCCGTCGGCAAAGCAATGGGTCACCGTGCCGGAAGCCTGCGCCGGCGGCATCGCCGCCTGGGCCAGTTTGTGATTAATGGTTGTCATCTGTTGTCTCCTTAACAACGGCTGTGGCGCTGGGCGCTCCACGCCTCAGCGACTAATAACTCTTCATCGTATTCCAGGATCCCCAGGCGGCCGGTAAGCAGCGCTTCGTCCTGGCGGGCGCGGTGCAGTCGGGTGCGGGAAAAGGTCGCGCCGCGCAGATCCGCCTGGCGCAGGTCGGCGGCGGAAAAATCGCTCCACGTCAGATCGCAGAGCGCGAATCGCGCCCCGGCGGCCTGAACCCGCTGTAAAACGCTCTGGAACAACCTGCTCTGGCTAAAGTCGGCCTGCTCCAGTATCGCGCCAACAAATATCGCCTGGTCGAACAGGCTGCCGCGACACTGGGCGCCGCGCAGATCGGCCTCCATAAACAGCGCCTGGCTGGCGTTCACCTGATTGAGCTCTGCTTCACGCAATGACGCGCCTTTGAAATTGCACTGGGTTAGCTGGGCGCCGTTAAACTTCGCGCCGTCCAGCGGACAATCGGTGAACTGGCAGCCGGTAAAACCCTGCCTTGAATAGTCTTTGCCGCGCTGATCGCACTGGAAAAACACCAGCCGGTCGCACTGCATTCCGTCCAGCGCGGTGTCCCGCAAATCGATATGATAAAAGGTGGTCAACAGACCGCGGCTTTGCGCAAAGCTGGCGTGAGTCAGATCAGCCTCATAAAACACGCTGCGTTCCTGCGTTGAACCGCGAAAACGGCTCCTGCTCATCTGGCAACGCATAAACTGGCTGCTTTGCAGCGTCGTCGCCGAAAAATCGCTCTCTTGCAGGTCGCACTGATTAAACACGCAACTATCAAGCGTGGTTTCGGCGGCATGAAGATGGGCCATTTCACACTGATTGAAGGTCGTCTGCTTAAGTTGGGCGCCTTGCAGCTGCAGGTTCTGCAGCTGGCACTCGGTAAACAGGGCTTCATGCAGATTGGCATTTTGCAGATTAGCGCCGCGTAGCGACACCTCCTGAAACAGACCGCCGGAGAGATCGCAGCCCTGCAGGTTGATACCATCCAGCGATATTTCATTGAGTGGCTCGCCGTTTTTGATGCGCTGAACGATCTCCTCCGGGCTCAGTATCGTCATATCACTTCTCCATCGCGCTTCGGCAGGGTTTTAATGCGTTTGGTCCATGCGCCGTCCAGCCGCGTGGTTTTACTGGTAAAGGATTGTGAAAGATCGGCGCGGAACAGATTGGCGCCTTCGAAATTGGCTCCGGCAAGCTGGCTTTTTTGCAGCAGCGCGCCCATCAGGTTGGCGTCGGTAAAATCGGCCTCGCGAAAATCGGTGCGAACAAACAGACTGCCGACCAGATTCGCGCGCACAAAGCTGGCATCACGGCAATCGGCCTCACTCAGATCGCTGTTTTCGATTTTTGCCAGCCCAAAGCGCGCGCCCTGTAATGGCGTCTGGCGCAAATTGCTCTGCTGCAGCGTCGCGTGGCTGAAGTCGGCGCCGATAAGTGAGCATTCCGAAACCGCAGCGCTGGCTAGCCATGTTGCAGCGCTAAAATCAGCGCGCTCCGCTATGGTCTGCACCAGCGAACAGCTTTCCAGCGTCGCCTGGTGGAAAATGGCATGCTCCAGTTCAGATTGTAAAAACGAGCATTTGTGCAGCCGCGCGTGGCTGAAATCAGGTTGTGCCAGCGTCAGTTCCATAAAGACGCAGCCATCCAGCTCGGCGCGCTGAAAACGGCAGTCAATCAGGCTGATTTCCCGAAGGATCAGCGTTTTTAGCGTCGCGTTATCGAAAATGCATTGCGCAAACAGCGCGTTCTGTAGCTGACTATCTTCAAAGCGAGCGCCGGTGAAGTCGCTTTGATGGCACTCCGCCAGTACCAGGCTGGCGCCGCTAAAATCACAGTTACGCAGCGACGAATGCTGTAGCTCCGTTCTGGCCAGCACGGCCCCCTGAAAAGAGGCGTTATCCAGCTGACAATGGCTGAGGTCCGCGCATTCCAGTAACGCCTTTTCAAAATTGGCGCCGCGAAAATCCATGCCAGAAAAATCAACGCCGGTCAGATCCATCCCGCTAAAATTGCCGCCCTGCGCCATGGTACGCTCGGCGCGCTGGCGCAGGATCATCGCCAGATCGCCCTTCAGTCGGACCGCCGGCGGCTGATGTTGCACCGCGGCCAGGTACATCTGATGTAGCGCCTCGCGCGTTTGCGCGCGCTTTTTCTCACTCAGTTCCTGCTGGTGCTGATGAAGCATCTCCTGCATCCGGTGCATGGATTCGGGGCCGCGCGGTTGGTTTTCATCGTTATTCAACTGCGGATATTGCGCCTCCATCTCACGCTTGCGCTGTTGTGCATCATTCTCCATTTCCTGCGCCTGACGCTCCATGTCGGCGATAAACTCCGGCAGGTCTTCAAGCTTAGGCAACGTGGGTTCGTCGATATCCGCCAACAGGCTATCGATATCACCGCCGCTGGCTTCGATGGCGGCGCGGTGTTGTTCACGCAGCAGACGGGCGCGGTTTTTCATATTCTCCTGCTGCGGACTCGGCGACTGTTCAATTTCATTGTCGATCCACGGGCCGATGGTCTCTTCCGGTATGAGATCCTTTTCGCGGAAGGAGAAGAGCGCGCCCTTCTCTTTATCCATTCGCTGGGCCAGTACCTTGCGATAGTGATTAAGCGAACGGGCGGCGCCCTCTTTTTCCAGCGCCGGGATCAGCTGCAGGACGTCGGCGGCATCGTCTTCATTGATACGAATGTGCCCCTGCCAGATAAGCATCATCTGTTCCCGATGGGGAAAGAACCATACCGTGGTGGCGCGTAAGGCAATTTCTTCGAATAGCGTTTCATCCGCGCGCTGGCGATGTATAAAACAGCGAGCCTGCCACGGCGGCAACTGGCCCTCCTGCATTGGTTTCTCAGGATGCATATTCCAGATCCGCCATTTCGCCCCTGGCGGCAAGGTATCCCGATCCTCCCACCATTGGTCCGGACTGGCGGCGTTAAAGACTTTCCAGTCAATATCGCGGGCAAACCCGGGAAACTCCTGTTGTAGCCAACTGGCATCATATTTTTTGCCCATTCGGCTAAAGCGCCGCGGCCACTGGATATCCAACGGGCCAAAACTTGCCGGTTGCGGTTTCTGCTGCGGCGAGCTTACTCTTCCCTCCAGCGGTTCAATATTCGGCAGAGGATGATGTTCGCGCCCCTGCTGTTTTACCGGCGCGACACCAAGACCGTGCGGGTTGTCGGCATAATCACCGCCGCCAAAGGCGCGGCTCCAGTCGAGGCGCATTTCGCTGAACGGCTGCGGTCGGGTCATACGTTGCCCCGCCCACTCGCGATCGCCGAACACCACCAACGACTTACTCAGTTTGTCGATATCGATGCGCGCCACGCAGGCGCTTTTTTCCTGCTGATGATGGGTATAGGCATAACCGGTGGCAAGAAATTCGGCGCGGACTTTAGGGATGGCCATATCCACCACGCCGCCGCTGGTTTGCAGTTCGTCGGCGGCAAGCTGCCACAGTTCCATCTCGGGGCGCAGCTGCGGGTTTGGCCCCATATCCGCCAACGCCAGCACCGAAACGCCAAGATAATTTTTGCCCTGCCAGCGGAATGGCCGGTTCAGTACGCTCAGACGTAAGGGTTTAATGATTTTCATATAGCCCTAATGCGATAGGTTCTTAAGGGGAATTGATGCTTAGCATCAGACATTACGATAATCGAGGTAGTAGAAATGTTGTGGGTCGTCCTGGTGAACGCGAATATTGATTAATTGATTCACCTGAACCTCAGATTGGTCTTGCGCGGGGAATATAACGCCGCGGATGCCCTGCAGTTCTTGCTCATGCCAATGATAACGAAGGGTCAAAATGGCTGAGTAGTGATTATTAATTCGCTGGTCGCGATCGTATTTGATCTGCAGGATGGTGGCCTTAACATTGACACCATTCATTTTCGTTTTTTTATCTTGTCGCGCAGAGCGTATATTCTGCATCGCAACCCAGGCCACAAAGAGCAATACTACCAGCGGAATGGCCCATGCCATGGTTAGCATTATGGTAGAGACGATTTCCATGTTATCTCCTGATTAGCTGTCACAAAAAAAGCGGCCTGTCATATAGCGCAATTCTCTGCGGGTTCGCCGGATCGTATTTAATCGTTGTGCCATTACCCGGCTTAAAACGCTCAATGTCGCTGAAATTCAGGGTGTAATTCAGGCTAGCCTGGACTTCCACCTGCTCGCGGGTCTTAAATTTAAAGGTGAGACGATAGACCGGTTTACTTCCGCTCCAGGCGCTGGTCTGGTGTGCGGCAATGATATCCGCGTTGACCGCAATGCCGGATTGCAGGACCTCACTGTGGGTGAAACTATCCTTTAAATACGGGTAAAAATCCTGATAAAGAAAACGGGCCATGGGATAGATACCAAACACCAGGACAATCAGCCCCATGACGACAAAAAAGAGTGTATCCATAGTGACAAGCCTTATTTGCTCATGGCTTACAATTTAATAATTGACAGCAATAACCGCTATCTTTACGGGCGTGTCATTACTGTACTTTACTGATAATAACATTCCTTTCTTTAATTTATGAATGTCATTAGGTCTCACAATGCCTTTCGCAATGTATTTTTTCACAGAACCGGTTATATTCGCACTAAAATAGAAATCATAAATATAATCATTGCCATACTTTGTTTCTGTCTGACGCCATGATTCTAGCGGAACCTGGATTGTTTGGCCGGGCCACTTATCTCTCGATAACCAGTTTTTAATTGCTGAGACTTCAGCTTTATTTGGTTTGAATGCAGCAAATGATATACCTAATGCTATGATTGTCATCACAATGCCAAAGATAAAAGATGGTTCTGTGATAACATTCATAGGGTTGCATCCGTGCTATTAACAAAAACCATCATCGATAGCTTACTCCATATTTCCAATTAGACATATTGTGAGTATTTTTAAGTGGCCATATGAATGACCACAGACATAGTAAGTCCAGCCGACTATTTATTCATAATCCACATCCATAACAGCCATTCGTTTTGGCGGAACGCCCTCATGCTTTATAGTTAATTGAAGCCCCGGTTTTAATTTTGGGATTTCTAAAGCACGTACTACGGCGGCAGCATTATACTGTTTTGTCGTACCCTCAATGTTCGCATCAAAGGTAAATACAAAATAATAATCGAAATTATTGGTCGCGTTAGTTTGACGCCAACTTACCAGAGATGCGTTTTTGATCTCACCGGGCCAGCGCTCACGGTTTAACCAGTTTTTTATTTCAGTAAGGTCCCCTCCCTGTCCTTTGAGACTTCGCAACGAACCGAACAATAGAAAAAAGCTAAATGCAACCGATGCAATGACAATTAACAAAGAGTGTTGATAAATAAAGTTCATTGTTAGGTCTTTAGGTTTTAAATATAAATAATTGTCAACTTATAAAAACAATGGTCTGTCATAAATTGCGATTCGTTTAGGATTTTTAGCGTCATATTTTATTGTTGTCCCATTGCCGGGTTTAAATCTTTCAATTTCTTCAAAGCTTAGCCCCATATCAACACTCGCTTCGGTTTCAACTCCTTCAAGAGTTTTAAATTTTAAGGTCAAATGATATATTGGCTTATTTCCACCCCACATACTAGTTTGATGTGCAGCAATAATATCGGCATTTACTGCGATTCCTGTTTTAAGAACAGCACTTTCAATAAACCCTGCTTTAATCATAGGGATAACGGAACTACGAAAATCTCGCCCAATAATATAGAATGCTATAATGCATGCCACAAGCAGAATATAAAACCACTTCGTATTTAAAAAATCCATATAGTCACCATTTTTATAAGAATAAAGTTAAAGCCTTTGAGCTCCAATGAATAGCTCCGCTTGAAATCAGAGCGCCTATTTTCTTAAGTTCCATGGGGCTATTTTTAAGTTCAAATGTTTTGTGGCTAATTGATATAACATTGTGAGCTACATACGAATGGGCCAAACTAACAGACAATCCCTTTACATCAACAGCAGCGCCAGTTAAGCTCTCCGATGCACCAGTTATATTCGCACTATTCCCCGTAATTGCTTCTTTATGCCCTGCAATAGTACAACTTGACTTTGGTGCTTGAATATTTATGTTGGTTGCACTTCTCAATGTAATATCCAGAGGGCTTGTGATGGTAATAGTACCCGCATTGACATTCTGGACCCAATCCCCGGTATCCACATTAATGGATAAACCACCATTGATCACTTTACTTTGTCCACCCTTAATGTCTGCGTGGCTTCCATTTTCAATTGTCTTAGTCAATGCCCCCGTGATGTGTAGTGTGTCATCCCCTGTTATATTTGTAGCTCTGCCATCATTTATATTTACGTCATCACCTCCGCTAGTTATTTTAAGAATGCGTCCTTTTTGGATGGTTGTTTTTTCTCCCCCATTAAATGTATTGATAACAGCATTAGTAACAGTAATATTCCAAGAGTCCTCGTAAGTCTGCATTACGGAACCAATAACATGATCCTGCTGTTTTTTTTGTATAGTTGTATTGCGATTGCCATCAATCAATATTGTTTTATCATTCTCTACCGAGATCTTCATATCTTTCTCTGAATGCATCTCGACAGATTCATTGCCCGGATTATCTTCGAAGAACAAGAAACTGCTGTTATCAATATTCCCATCCTTACTCCGCGTCATAAAGCCCATCCGGGTGGCGTCGCCGGGGAGATCCCATGGCGGCATGCTGGCTTCATTATACACACGTCCGGTGACGATCGGGCGGTCAGGATCGCCGTTGATAAAATCAATGACCACTTCATCGCCGACGCGGGGAATTTGCACGCCGCCAAAGCCCTGGCCTGCCCAGGCGCTAGACACGCGAACCCAGCAGGAGCTGGTGTCATCGCCTTTGGCGTGGCGGTCCCAGTGAAACTTCACTTTGATGCGGCCATACCTGTCGGTCCAGATGCTTTCCCCTTCAGGCCCGACAACTTTCGCCGTCTGCGGGCCATAGGTGCGCGGCCAGTCGGTTACCTGCGCCGGGCGATAGACTACTGAAGAGGGGATCACTCTAAAATGGATTTGGTGCGAGATATCGCTATTGCCGCCGCTGGCGTAGCTGTTCTCTTCAAACAAGTAATCTGCGGCGGTCGTCAAATATTCGCCATTATCGCTAAAGAATGGCGCATTAGTTAGGGTAAACGTTGCGCCGGGAGCGATGCCTACCGCGGTGGCGGACGCCTGGATCTGCTGATGTTCCACCTGCCAGCGCTCCTGGCGGATACGCGCGTAGAATTCACCGTGTCCGTGATCGACAAACCGCCCCGGCCAGTCGTACACGTCGATACTGCCCGGCGAGGGCGATGCCGGGTTCTGCCGCGCCTGAAACAGCCAGGCGTTAGGTTTACGGAAATCATAGTCATCGAGGCTGTAAATCCCCGGCGTCACGCTATCTTCCAGCGCCCACTGACCGATCCCCTCTTCAGTGGTAATACCGCCCGATGCTGTCTGGTGGTAGGGAATGGTTTCATAGCCGCTTACCGGTTGATGCTGGGTGGCTGAATCGGTCAGAACCATCGTATGTTTACCCGCCTCGTGACGGAAATAGTAGGCAATCCCCTCCAGCTCCATCAGGCGGCTGATAAAGGCGAAACTACTTTCCTGATACTGGACGCAGTAATCCCAGACGCGGTAACTGCCGTTCAGCTTATCCTCAACGTTGACCTGGTATTCACTCAGCAACGTATTGATGATCTGCGGTACCGTCTGCCCCTGGAATATACGCAGGTTGCGGTCGCGTTTCATCGGCCATAAGTCGGGTTCAACGCTCAGTTGGTAAGCGGCGTAGCGGATACCGCTCAGCTCAACGGCGCTCACCGCCACGCGGGTAATTTTACCGTTGAAATAACGCGAACTCAGCGCGTTTTGCGTCGGAATGGTCACGGTGACCGGCTGGCCAAGCAGTTTGCTGCGATCCAGACGCGCATCGCTGCCAAGCAGCGTTAAGCTGAGCTCGAACATTTCCGACATGGCTTCATGTCCGCTGAGTTTCCAGAAAAGCAGCCCCTCAACGGGGAGCTGAACGGTGATCCTGTTAGACATAATATTATTCCATTCAGGGGGATACAGTTTGTGCAGCGCTAGCTGCGCGTTAACAGTGGGTTCGGCAGATCGACCAGCACCTGTTGCGGGTCAAGGCGCAAGTAGCGTAACGGAATCGGCTTTCCCGGTTGAAAGTTTTGGATACGCGTAATATCAATAACGATATCCCGCTGACCGGTCAGCAATTCACCTTTTTCGTTAACGTAATTAAAATCGACGCTAATATTAATAAACCCGGAATTACCGCCCGAGCGGCTTCTCACATTTGTGATGGTGCCAGACACCGCAACGCCATCATTGTGGATAGCCGCTTTGATTTTTTTATTTTTCGCATCGCGAATCAGCAATGACGCAAAAATATAAATAAACAGTAGGACCACGGCCAGAACGATTACGTTAGTAAAAATACTCATCTTCCACTCGTCAGTTTTGGCTTATCAACTCGATGGATTAATAAGCCAGGTTCCCGGTTTGGCGATCTCCAGCGTCTGCTCGCGGGTTTGTCCATTACCCTGCAGGGTAATTTCATAATGTCCCGGCGCCAGTTTCAGCGAGGCGAAGCCGTTTGTGGCCGGTTGCGTATTATGAGGTTCGCCATTGAGTTTGAGCTTTTCCCCTTCCCGCATGCGCACGTAAACCTGAGCAACAGGCGCCGCCGCGGCGGCAGGTTTGCTCTCTTGAACAGCAACGGGCGGAGCGGACTGCGTTGTTACCGGCGGCGTAACCGCCGCTGGCGGCTGGGTGCTGGCGCTCTGTGCAGGTTGCGCCTCGCTGCCGCCGCCGCTGAACAGCATACCGCCGGCAATAATGCCGACCAGTACGCCTGCGGCGACCATCCCCGGAACCTTATAGCGCCGCCAGTCTGTCACGGCCGGCGCCTGTTCTTCCTCTTCGACCAGCGCCAGCATGGTGCCGGTTTTTTTGACCGACAAGACGTCATCGATACTGGACACCGGCATTTCAATCAGCTCGGCAAACGCGTCGATTGACTGGGGACGATCTTCCACCCGCAGCGCCAGAGCTTTATCGACCGCCTGTAGCAGCGGCAGCGAGTAACCCGCCGGCTTCAGTTCCGCCAGCGGCTGATAGTTGTCCTGAATACTCCGCACCACGCTCACCGGCGGCGGTGAACCCACGATCAGCGTATGCAGCACAGCGCCGACGGCATAAATATCGGTCCAGGCGCCCTGTTCGCTGTCATTATCGTCGGTATACTGCTCGATAGGCGCATAACCCGGGCGCAGCATGGTTTCGGTTTCGTCGGAGAGATTACCGATGGTCCGGCGCGCCGAACCGAAATCGAGTAGCACCGGCAGGCCGTTATCCTGGATCTGGATATTTTCCGGTGAGATATCACGGTGCAAATATCCGGCGTCGTGAATGGTTTTAATGGCGCCGAATAGCATCGGCAGCATCCGGCGGATCCATGCCTCATCGATGAGGTTTGGCTGCTGCTCGCGCAGCCGGCTCAAGGTGGTGCCGCTATAAAACAGCGTGCCCATATAGGCGGTGTCGTTCTGAACCCAAAAGCGCAGCACGTGCAGCAAGTTGGGATGATTAAAGCGCGCCAGCAGCCGCGCCTCCTGGATAAAGCTGTTTAATCCGGCGGAGAACGCTTTGCTGAAGCGCTCGCTACGCAGTACCAGGGTCATATCTTCGTTACGTACCGCCAGCGACGAAGGCATAAACTCTTTAATCGCGATGGTACGTTCCAGCTGATGGTCCCAGGCGCGATACACAATGCCGAAACCGCCGCCGCCAATCACTTCCTTTATTTCAAATTCGTTAAAACGATACCCGACCGGCAGCGCGTTCAGGACAGTCCGATTGTTTTCGTGATCCGTCATCTTAAGACTCACTTTCTGATGGTGTTACGCGGCAAACTGACAATGAAACTCGCCTTGCGCATAGCTGATGCGCAGTTGCGTAAACTGCTCATCGTTACGGTTGGCGGTTAACAGAATTTGGCTCATCTGCGGCAGCAGCGTGTTGGTCAGAATCGCATCGACCATACGCCCGCCGGATTCCACTTCGGTACAACGCTGAACCACCTGCTCGACGACGCTGTCGTCAATCTCGCAGACAATGTTGTGATTGTCCTGCAGACGACGCTGAATACGTGCCAGCTGCATACGCACGATTTGCCCCAGCATCGCATCGCTCAGCGGGTAGTACGGCACCACCAACAGGCGGCCAAGCAGCGCTGGCGGGAAGACCTGTAACAGCGGCTGACGCAGCGCGCCGCTCAGCGCTTCCGGCTCGGGCATCAGATCCGGATCGGCGCACATAGCGCTAATCAGCTCGGTACCGACGTTAGACGTTAAGATAATGATTGTGTTGCGGAAATCGATATGGCGGCCTTCACCGTCTTCCATCCAGCCTTTATCAAACACCTGGAAGAAGATTTCGTGCACGTCCGGATGCGCCTTCTCGATTTCATCCAGCAGCACCACGCTATACGGGCGGCGGCGTACCGCTTCAGTCAGCACTCCGCCTTCGCCGTAACCCACGTAACCCGGCGGCGCGCCCTTCAGGGTCGAGACGGTATGCGCCTCCTGGAACTCACTCATGTTGATGGTGATAACGTTCTGTTCGCCGCCGTACAGCGCTTCCGCCAGCGCCAGCGCGGTTTCGGTCTTACCTACGCCGGATGGCCCGCAAAGCATAAAGACGCCGACCGGCTTATTGGGATCGTCGAGCCGCGCGCGTGAAGTGCGCACACGTTTGGCGATCAGATCCAGCCCGTGGCGTTGGCCAATCACTCGCTGGTTGAGCGTGTCGGCCAGGCTCAGTACGGCGTCAATTTCATTTTTGACCATCCGCCCCAGCGGAATGCCGGTCCAGTCAGCGACCACCGCCGCCACTACGTTCTCATCTACCGCCGCGAACAGCAGCGGCATCTCACCCTGCAGGGTTTTTAGCGCCAGCTGTTTTTCATTAAGCGTCTGGCGCAGCGCCGGCTGGGCGTCGTCATCAGCCTCCTGCAATTGCGCGCGCAACGCGATGACTTCATCAACCAACGCGCGTTCCTGCTCCCAGCGACGACTCAAGGTATCGCGTTCGGTTTCCTGCTGCTGACGCGCCTGCTTGAGTTGCTCAATGCGCTGGGCATCGCCAATCGCCACCCGGCTCTCGCGTTGGGCAATCTCCAGTTCCACATCCAGGGCGGCAATGCGCTGCAGGCAATCTTCCAACTGCGGCGGCGGTGCGCTTTGGCTGACGGCGACGCGGGCGCAGGCGGTATCCAGCAACGCGACCGCTTTATCCGGCAACTGCCGCGCGGGAATATAACGATGCGACAGCTTCACCGCCGCGTTGACAGCTTCATCAAGCAGCAGCACCCGATGGTGTTTCTCCAGCGGCGATACGGTACTGCGCAGCATCAGCAACGCTTTCTCTTCATCCGGCTCGTGGATTTGCACCGTCTGGAAACGGCGGGTCAGCGCCGGATCTTTTTCAATATATTTTTTGTACTCCGCCCAGGTGGTCGCGCCGATAGTACGTAGCTGTCCGCGCGCCAGCGCCGGTTTCAGCAGGTTCGCCGCATCGCCGGTGCCCTGCTGGCCGCCTGCGCCTATTAGAGTGTGGATCTCGTCGATAAACAGCACGATCGGCGTCGGGCTGGATTGCACTTCGTTAATTAACGCCTGAAGACGGGCTTCAAATTCGCCTTTCATGCCCGCACCGGCCTGCAGCATACCGATGTCCAGCAGCCACAGCTCAATATTACGCAACGGCTGCGGGACATCGCCTGCGGCGATCCGCCGCGCCAGCCCTTCCACTACCGCGGTTTTACCGACGCCGGCTTCCCCGGTCAGCAGCGGGTTGTTCTGCCTGCGCCGCATCAGGATATCCACCATCTGGCGGATCTCTTCATCGCGGCCAACCACCGGATCGATCTTGCCCTCCTGCGCCCGCAGCGTCAGGTTCTGTCCGTACTGAGCCAGCGTGCCCTGCGCCGTCGGCGTCGCGCCCGTGTTGGCCGTCTCCACCGCCGCCTGCTGGCTCTCTTTACTGGCGGCCAGCAGCGTCTCAAAGCTCTCGCTCAAGGCATCGACATTGATTTTGCTAAACTGCGGCGAAATGCCTTTCAGAACGTTAGCCAGATTCCAGGTTTTCAGCAGCCCTATTAACAAATGGCCGCCGCGGATGCGGTTGACGCCATATTTCAGCGAGCCATAAACCCACGCGCGTTCGACGGCGCTATCGATATGCTCAGAAAGGTCGGAGACCGAGCTGGCGCCGCGCGGCAGCGCATCCAGGGCCGCGATGATATCGCGGGTCAGCGCCTGCTCATCAAGGGCGAAATGGCGGATAATGTGTTGCAGATCGCCGTCCTGCTGCTGCATCAGCTGATGCAGCCAGTGCACCAGCTCAACGTAAGGGTTGCCGCGCAGTTTACAAAAGGCGGTTGCGCTTTCCAGCGAGGTAAACAACAGCGTATCCAGTTTGCCGAAGAGTACGGCACGGCTGATTTCTGACATGTTCGGTTCCATTGATAACATTAATAAAGGTGTCAGAGAGCAGACAACATCAGGCGTCGCTCTGCTCCACGCTAAACACTAAATCGCCACGCGGCACGGGGGCTGGCTGGTGGCCAAGCCAGGTGCTGTAACCCAGTTTGCCGTCGCCGCTGAGGATCGTACCGGGTATTTCATCGCCGCGGATAAGTACCCTGACATCCCATGCATATTCGATCCCAAGATACTGACGGATCCAGTCGCGTAATTCGTTCACCGCGTTTTCGCCCGGCAAAAAACGGGCGTATTCGGCGGCGCTAAGCGGGCCGATTTCAAGGCGGAATTTATGCTGAACATCGCGTACCGCGACGCCGAGAAACGCCGAGACGCCCAGACGAGGTAAACGCCTTCCCGCCCCCAGTTGCGCTTGTTCTCGCGAGGTCAGCGGCATCCACTGCGGCACGTTGCTGATAATGTTGACCGGGACTTTGAAGTAATTTCGCAGGATCTTCTCCAGCCCTTCCGGATCCCGACCATGGCGGCTGAGATGGCCTGCGTGGGTGAAACGCGCATGCGGGCTCAGGTCGCCCTTCTCCAGTTGCCCCGGCTGACCCATGCCGATGAGTGAGGCGAGATAGCGCTCAAAGCGGCGGTTATCCGCACGGTCTAACGATACCGTTGGCTGCGCGTCGGCCCAGGCGCGGTAGAACAGTAGTGTCAGGCGGTGGTGAAAGAGATCGGCAAAAGCGCTCAGGCTGTCGTCCTGATGATGATGAATACGCTCGCGGGCGTATTCGGTCATATGAACCGGCAGCGGGCCATTGGGGCCGAACAGACCGAAGCTGAGAATCGATATCTCATGCACCGCGCTATTTGCCCGTTTTTGCGCGCTGGCCAGCGTCGCGGGCGCAAACCCCATTGATGGCGTTTGCCCGATGCGCAGCGATTCAAATTTCGGCAGCGGCGCGCGCCCAAGCGGGTAACGTTCGCCCCCTTGCGCGTCAATGCGGCGCAGCAGATGAAAAAGATCGTAGCGCCAGGGCGCGGCGGTAACCTCGCGCCAGAAAACGTCCGCCAGCGGCGTCAGGCGATGAATGGTAGCCAACGTCTCACTCATATCAGCGCCCTTTTCCCCATTCGCGGCGCCCAGTAACCGATTTCGCCGCGCTGCTGGCTACATAAGGTGAATTCGGTAAAGCTGTTGAGCGACACCAGCCGGGCAAAGACCCGTTCCAGTACGCTGCCAAACAGCCACGGGCTGGCGCCGGAAAAAGCGCGCTCATCTACGGTTAAGGTGATGCCGATACCGCGGGCGAAGACGATCGGCCCCGGCTCCGGCACCCGGCGATGAACCGGCTCCAGCACGCAGTGGCGTACCCCTTCGATTTGGCGGGCCACGGCGGTCTCCGCCAGCCCGGCATACAGCCCAAGCAACTGGCGCAGCGCCGCGGCGCCTTCGCCATTTTCACCGTCCATCAGGCTGAGATAGTTCATCTGCAGCTGGCTTATCAGCCGCCAGGTGCTGAGCCCTTCCGCCAGCGCCGGTCGCGGCGGCGTCGGGCCGCTACGCATTTTCAATGTTTTTACCGGTAGCGAATCCGCCAGCACGAATTGCCCCAGCTCCTGTTGTAGCATCAACGGTAGGTCGCGGCTGGTGCACAGCACCTCGGCGGTGATGTAACGCAGATCTTCCTGCCACGGCGCGTGCTGCTCATCGACCAGCGAGACAAAGGTCTCAGAGCCGGTATAGCCGGTACGCGTGCCATAGCGCAGCGCGTGTTCGGAAAGCACCCGCTGTTCGCGGCGCAGCGAAAAATAAGCGCCGTAATCTCCGGCATCCTTGCTCCATGAACTCCAGAATGGACGGAACTCGCGATCGTCGCGGTGACCATCGGCACTGCCGTGAATTTTACTCACCGAATAGATTTCATAGTCCAGCGGGCGGATGTTATCGACCACCAGATGGTATTCATGTTGGCTGTCGCTCAGCGACTGGCGGGCGGCGATTTTCGGAAACAGGTTAATCACCGGCGTGCAGTGCAACGCGAAGTGGTTAGCTTCCACCACTTGTTCCAGCCGGTCGTCGGTTTTATCCAGCAGAACAATAATATCGAAGGATTTTTCGTCCTTGCACTGGCCGATTAACTTGCTGAGGCCGTTAATACTGATAAAGCGGAAGCGCGCCGGGAAGGCAAAGTATTCGTGCAGCAACCGGTAGCCGTCAAAATTGCGAAGATCTTCCGGTAACAGCGCCTGATTGGCGGCGAAACCCTCTTGTTGTATAGCCTCTTCGCTCAGCGAAAAACGCAGCGGATCGCGCCCGGTGGTCTGGCACACCACGCCGACCTGGTGGGCAAGAATCAGCTCCAGCAGGCGCAGCGCCTCAATATCCGGGCCGCTTAAGAAAAACGCCAGCCGGTCAAAGGTCAGATGGCCAAGATGTTGAGCCCCTTCACAGCTAATACGCAGGCGCAAAGCGCTGACGGCGCCGCGCTGGCTTAGCCCAAGCGCGGCCAGCGGCACATCGGCGGGGATCCCGCCGAGTTCGGCTTTCTCAATACGCAGCGGCAACAGCGTGACATCGTGCGCGGTGGTATAGCTACAGGTGACGCCGTTTTTCTTCAGTACCTGGCTGTCCATCATCGTACCGCGCGGCACCACGAAACCTTTACTCAGATCGCCTTTATTGATGTCCGGCTGCAGTTCGGCTATCGCCATCGACGGCGTAGGCGCCAGATAATTGGGCGCGATCATCTCCAGCAGGCGCTGTGAAAAGCGCGGGAATTCGGCGTCCATTTTTAGCTGCACGCGCGAAGTCAGAAAGGCGAAACCCTCCATCATCCGCTCAACGTAAGGATCGGCGACCTCAATACCGCGCATGCCCAACCTGCCGGCAACCTTCGGATAGCGTTCGGCGAATTCAGCGCCCATCTCACGCAGATAGGCCAGCTCGCGGTTGTAATATTCAAGCAGTTTGCCTTCCATCGTTACCCCGCGTCTTTCAATTCAAAGTGGCCATTTTCGAGATCCACATCGGTACGGAACAAAAACTCTAATGGATACGGTACGCACCACAGACGCCCTTTAATTTCAATCGACAGGACGTTATGTAAATCCAGTGACTGGGTATCAGAAATACAGCGGACCTGCAGCCCCTGCGGCAGAATGCGCGGTTCGAAGCTGATAATCGCCTCGGTAAGTTTGCGCTGAATATCCTGCCACTCAATATCCGACATCCGTTTCCCGGCCAGCGGCGCGACGCCGAAATTAACCACCGAACGGCGCACGTGCGCCAACGCGGCCAACGCCTGCGGATCGTCATGATTGATGGTATTAAACAGCCACTGCAGATCGCGCAGCACGTGACGGCGCAGCGTACTGTGGGTGATCAGGTTGCTGTTAAGCGGCTCCGATTTTTTCTGCGGCTGATTATCGGTCAGGCGGTCGAGCAGCGACGGCTGCATCTTATCGCGGGCGCCAATGGTCTCTTGCTTACTACGCGCCTGCCAGCCGCTGCGCAGCGCGTCACCGTCGCGTACCGGTTTGTTCATGCAAAACTCACCACGTCGAGAGAGAGAATCGGGAATTCATCGTTATCGTTAAGCCACACTTTCTGCCCGTGGCCCTGATACAGCGCGCCTTCGTCGTCCAGCGGCTGCCACTCGGTGGCGCGGCCCAGCTGGAAGCGCGCCTCCGCCTGCGGCGTGACAGGGTAACGCGCGGGGATCTGACACACTTGCTCGCTACCATCGGTCAGGCGTACCAGCGCATGTCGCCACACCAGATCGGTGACGCTCGCCGGGGCCTGAAAACGAATTTCGGCGATAGCGGTAAAAGGCAGCCAGCAATACCGTCCATTGAAGATAAGTTCGCAAACCGGGCCCAGACGCGCGTCGCCGTCCATCAACCAGTGAAAAGCGACCTCGGGGGTATCCGCCTGATTGAGATTACCAGGATTAAGGGGCGCCTGTTCAAAGGCGGCCAGCCGCTGTCGCTGGGCGGTTTCTGAATCGGAACAAAGCGCGGAGGCCAGCGCAGACAGCCACAGCCACTGGCTGTCCGGCATCTGCGGGCGGGCGCTGCCGGCAAATACCGCATCTCGCTGCTGCTCGCCCTGAATGCTCTGTTCCAGCAGGGTGACCGTTGGCCTGGCCTGCGGCTTCAGCGCCAGCCAGCTTTTTAGCTGCGCCAACGCGCGCGTCCAGTTACCGCTCAGGCATAGAAACTGGACGAACGCCGCACGTAAATCGGCATCGGCGGGACGGCTTTTGATCTCGCTTTCCAGGCGCTGCAGCGCTGCGCCGACGCTTTCGCCAGCCAGCTGTTGATATAGCGTGTTCATCGTCGCTCCTTAGTTCGCCGCGCGCCATGCGCCTGCCGCCGGGTTACGCAGCAGCGGGTGCAGGCCGTCGATCAGCACAACGTTGAGTTTGATATCCGGCGCCAGCCACGGCGTCCAGACGCTACGCGCCGCCTCTATCCGCGCCTGTAGACGCGACGGATCGTTGGCCAGTTCGCGAGACATTTCGATAGCCAGCGTACCGGTCATCTGCCAACCGTTTTGCCCGGGGTCATAAGGCAGGATCATCCAGCTTTGTTGAGCGTTTTCATTGCTGACTACCATGCGTTGGTTATTGACCGCGGTGATCAGAAGTTTGTTGGGGTCAGCGGCGGCATTGAGACCCACCACCGGGAAGCCGTGCACAAACGTCACGGTGCTCTGCTTTTCTTTACCGTTAACGGATTGAGTGATGACGGTGCGACCGCTCAGCCAGCCGCCCTTTTCGCAACTACCGGATTCAACGGCGGGGATGAATAAGGCGGCGGCGTTTTCCTGCCAGAAGGTGCGCAGTCGACAGCCGCCCTGCAATGTGAACTCCTGCCACGGCGTACGGTCGGCGGCGGGGGACAGTTTTTCCGCCTTCTCTTCCGGCGGCAGCCAGGCTGGCGCGACGGGCTTTTCCGCCGCCGCAGCGGTCTCGGCGGGCGCGACTTTTACCGCCCATTTTTTGTTTTTCGCCGCGCTCCCCTGAGCGATATGCCCATTGTTAGCGTCAACCAGCGTCCAGTTCAACTGCTGCAAACGCGAACACTGATGCTCCATTAATGCGCCGACGCGCGGCAGGAAGTTATCCAGTATCTTAACGTTCTTATTGCCATTGGCGACGATGCGTAGCGCCACTTCATTAGCGCACCAGCTCTGCGCGGTATTACCCTTGATGTTATCGATCCAGACATCCAGTTTTTGCGAAGGCGATTGCACGATACGGTAGTTTTCCGCCTGCGCGACGCCGGTGGCGGCAAATAGTGCCGCACCCAATATCCAATGTTTCATAAAAATCCTTCTTAGCCTGTCTCAATCCCGCAGGGGGAAAAATTGTGCGGCGTCGGCCAGCGAGTGCAGCAGCGTCGCCTCTTCCGGACTGCCCATCCATACCGCGACGGCGCTGTAGTTGTCTTGCGAGGCCTGGTCGCCGTCATTGTTTCTCTGAAGATACTGATTCATCAGGGTTAACCACTCCTGCGGGGTATTGACCATCTGCAGGGAGGATTTCATCTGCTCTTCGCCAACGCCGTGCCAGAAACCATCGGTACAGAGCAAAAAGGCATCGCCGTCTTCCACCGGCACCACATCGCTATAGCTGGCTTCCGCGCCGTCGCTGGCCATGCCTAACGCCCGGTACAGCAGATTACTGTTAATATCGTCGGTCTGATGTCCGGCATCTTTCATCTGTTGGACCAGACTGTGGTCAGTGGTGACGTGGTACAGCCAGCCGCGGCGAAACAGGTATAACCGGCTATCACCGGCGTGGGCCCAATAGGCCAGCTTATAATCGCGATCGATAAACAGGCTCACCAGCGTGGTGCCCATTCGCCGATAATCCGGCGTCGCCTGCTGTTGCTGGAGAATGGCGCCGTTGGCCTGCTGTACATACTGGCGAATGGTCTGGGCGTTCAGATGATTATCGCCGTCAAACCGATCCAGAATCGCGTTGCGCGCCAGTTCCGCCGCCACCTCGCCGCCGGGCAACCCGGCAATACCGTCGCAGACCACAAAGCAGGCGGAGCGCTCACCCACGCATTCGCCGGTCTGATCCTGATTGCTGGCGCGCGTTCCCTGGCGGGAAAGAGAAGCCGTGGTAATGTCCATTATTCTTCCGATCCGCTCTGTGAGTCTTTGTACTGATTCACTTCCATGTCATAGGCATAGAGGAACGCTTCGCCAAACAGGGTGTGGAAATCGTCTTCAATTTCCCCGGCGGTTTCGCCGTAGGTACGGACAAAATAGTCCCATAACGCCGCTTTGCGGCTGGCCGGAAGCGCCAGACGCGAAGTGTGGCCATCGCGTTTAGCCTCTTCTTCCAGCTGCTCGGGGTTAAAGGACTGCAGCATCGCGGCGATAATCGCGCGGATCCCCGAGATCATCCCTAACTGATGGGCCTGCAGGTCAATCAACGCATCGCGTACCGATTTTTTCGGCGGCATAAAGCCCGGCATCCGCGCGCCGAACATCTGCATCAGCACGGTTTTGCCCGAAGGCAACAGCTTGAACGGGTTATTGGCGTCGTCCAGTACCATGGTCATATCGGCTTTGACACCGCGTTTGAGGATCGAACGCGAAGAGAGCAGCGCGACGGTTCCCTGCGAGAACATGCTCAGCATTTGGCCAAGCTGTCGCATATTCTCTTTGTCGAACTGCGGGACCGGCTGCATATCGCCGAGCCCCATGCCTTCCAGTAAGGCCTCCAGTAACTCTCCCTGCAGCACTTCGCCGTTACTCGGCTGCGGCGTGCTGGTCGCCTGATGTTCATGACGCACGGGATCGATACGCAAGCGCCCTTTTGGCGTTTGGGCGGCTTGCCGCGCCACGGCCTGCGGCGTCGGTAAGGTTATTTCCGGCGCTTCTTCACGCGCTGCCGCGGGCGGCTCCTGCGGCGGCTGGGCCATCAATAATGGCGAATCAAAAGCGGCATCAGGCTCGTCGGCAACCGTTTTAGCAGGCTCTTCGTTGCTGAAGGCATCTACCGATGTCAGCGGCGCGCCGCCCATTAGCCCCAGCGGATCGTCATGACGCGCGGTTTTGGCGCTAGCGTCGCCGCCAAAGAGCGCCAGCGGATCTAATTCTGCCTGCGGCTCATCGGCGACAGGCTGAGCCGGTTTTTCAACTGGCGGCACCAGCGTCGTTGGCGTAACGTCGGCAAAGATACTATCGCGATCAAATGGGGTGTCATCGGCAAACAGGTCGTCCGTCGCCACCGGCGGGCGCTCAAACAGCGGTTCGCTATCAGCGAACATCGCCAGCGGATCTTCCGGATTACGTTCAGCAGGCTTCGGCTCTGCGAAGGGATTCGGCGCATTATCGGCCTGCGGCTTAGCCCGGCTGCTGGAAATACTGTCGGCAATCGAGAATTCCTGCATCAGGCTATCCCAGATTTCTGACGGCACCGCGGTTGGCGCGGCTTCCGCCACGGTGGGCGCTGCGGATGGCGCAGGTGTTGACGGTTTCGCAGTGACAGGCGGCTGACCGCTCGCCGCCATTCGGCTTATCGGTTGGCTATCCTGCAGCAGATCGCTGACTTCGATACGATAGTCGTCAATGGCGAGGATATCGCCATCCTGGAGTTCAACCTGACGCCCCCGCTCCAGCGGGATCTCGTTGAGTACCACCCGCGTCACGTTGCCGCGATTGGTAATTTTGCACTCGCCGTCTGCCGCCACGTGAACGATGGCCTGCAGGCGAGAAATGGCGCGGTCGTCATCCGGCAGCACCAGGTTATTGTCCGTACCGCGCCCAATGGTACCGCCCGGCGCGTAAAAGTCACAGCTGCCCTGCGGGGGCTGATGACCGGCTTTGGTCGAAATAATCGTGAATCGCATAGCCTATTCCTGCTGATATGATTGGCGCACAAACGCTGCCGCTCTCGAAATAAGAACGGCGGCGTTTGCGGGGGCACATTTTATTCAGTCTGTGTAAGCTTAAATTGCCCTGAAGCACTTTCTACTAAGGAGAATCGAGCACCATAACGAACGGAATCGTTTTTACCAGACACCTTTAGTGCAACATCATATTCTCCAGCTTGCCATGTAATACCACTCCATTGGTGACACTGCTGGCTATTTAACATCGCGGTAGGGCTGAACGTCGCTGGCGGTGATATTGGTTTCCATTCATTGGCCGTTTTTTTCATAATGGTGGGCGAAGAACTAGTGATAGGCGCTTCCAGCCCTGAGTTAACGGGGAGAGCAAAACAAGGTTCATTGTTTTTTAGTGTTACTGAAAACGTCTGATATTGTGCCGGGTGAGGTACACAGGCGTTTATCATGATTGTGAACGCCAATATAATAAAAAATTTACTCATAACCATGCCCGCCGATCAATACATTTCACCATTAGGCGTCATTACAACATTATTTGATTGCATGTTAAATGGTAAGTAAATTTTATTATGTCCTTTAACTTCAGAATATTTTATTGCGTCGCCAAAAACCAAACGTGCTAATGCTATCTCGCCGATAGTAAGAGAACGATAACCCCCTTCCTGCAAATTTGCCATGTATCCTTCCTCCTTGATTGAGAATGGCCGGGGAAAATCCCCGGCACGTAGGCAATTATGCTTCTTTATTTTCTTTGATATTCCAGCCGGCGCTGCTTTCTGCCCCTTTACCGCCAGCGGAAGTCTGCTCCCAGTACTGCTGTTTCACTTTCGCCGCCTGGAAGGCATAGGTTACGCCAACGGTGTCGCCGTTATCGGCGCCGGTGTACTGCACGGAAGTCACCAGTACATCTTCGAGGGTGATTCGCGCATATTCAACCTGCTGACCACCGGCTTTGCAGACCGAAAGTTCAACTTTGGTCAGGTGCTTGCCGCTGGAGCAGTGCTTCAGAATCGCGGTGGTGGATTTGTCGATCAGCGCATTTACGTGCAGGTCGTTGAAATTCACTTTACCCGCACCGCCACCGCCGCCCACGCTCATATTACCCGGCTGGGATGCGCCCCAGGAAAAAGAGGTAATATCAGTCCAACCGGTGTGATTAGAATCTTTTGATTCACCGGTTACACCCTCGACCTTCAGAAACATATCAATAGCCATAATATCTACTCTTCGTTAATGAAAATTATTGCTTTCGAAAAAGCACTTATATGGCAAACAGGAAAGCATGGGGCTGAATAAAACCATCCATATTTTACCTCTGCCTCAGAGCAACAGGCTTAAGCCCATTGCTGGTCTTAACACTCATGCTGTGAAATAGCAGGAATGCAAAGTTGAAATTAATGCGGGTTATCCTGATTCCAGGTTTTATTAGGATCACCGATGATTATCTGCGAAGTTAATTGATCCAGTTCCGTACTATGATAAAGGCGCAAACAATTCAAAGTGACGCCCTGAATTGCGGGTTGTCTCTCGGAATGAAAGTCATTGGTGGCACTTTTGTATTTAGTAATAATGGCGTTAATTTTGTCATTACCGTTTTCAATATCGAAAGGCACCCACTCCAGCAACGCATTGCTACTGCGCGCAGCATCCACAGAAAACTGACTTTTATCATCGGCTACCTGCGCCAGACAGCGGGATAAAACCACGTCTTTAACAACCTGCTTATAGGGTAGCTGTTTAACAAACAATACCGGGTCGTCCCAGGCATAAGCCGACGCACTGCTAGCAAGCAGCAGACTGATAATGATTCTGTTCATGGCAACTCCCAAAAATTGGCTTTGGTCGTCGTGTAATTAGTGTCCTGGGCATTGAAATAACAGTGATCCGAACAGGTTAAGCCATTCCAAAAAGTGGCATGGCCAGCGGCATCGCTCCAGCCCTGTACTTCGAACAAAATCACGCCTTTTGTATTAGCCAACTGCTGAACGGGTAAAGAAGGATAACTAACGATCATATCGGGGTTACCCCACTGGCGGGTCAGCCAGGCGATAACATCTTTAACCCGGAAGAAATACCATTTGTTATCTGCGCCAGATACTGTCAGTCCGGCAATACGCGGCACTGGATGCCCGGTATAGTTCAACACATAGCTCATGCGTACGGCACAGCTATTTGACCAGCCACCCTGCTGTTCCGGTATTTCAAAGTTGTGTTTCACTTTTCCACCGATGACTCGCTTAACTTTACCAATAGGATCGTTAGCGTCGTAAATGCGCGTTGCCGCCGCCCATGCGGCTACAAAAGAAGGTCTGGCGTTCATTTTTATTCTCCAGTGGTTATCCATGACAAGGCAACTCCTTCGCCAACGCTTCGGTAATCAGCATCGCCGCAGGCTGTTTTATTCGCTCGTCGGGCAGCTTTTTGAAATAGCTGTAGACGCTTTCTCGAAGCGATCCCGGCAGTGCCTGCTGATAACCGCACCAGGCTTTACCTTCTGTTGCATCCATCACGCCAAGCAGATACATATTGGCCTTTAACTGCTGCTGGGTATTGTCTTGCGCCAGCCAGGCCTTGAGAAACTTTTCGCCGCTCAACCGCACATCATTACGTGATAGTTGATTGGGATCGCGTAGTAAATTGGCGGAATCATCAGCCGCCTGGACGACAGTAAATGGCGTCAGCACCGTGAGCAGTCCCAGCGTGCAGAGTGGTAATAATTTCATTTCTTTACCTCCTTCCATGGCGTTGTACCTGCCGGGAGTCGCCTCCCGGCGGCATCATATTACGCTTCCTTGGTTTTCAGCGACGGCAGCTTGGAAACCAGACGCAGCGACACGGTAAGCCCTTCCAGCTGGTAGTGCGGACGCAGGAAGAACTTCGCGGTGTAGTAACCCGGGTTGTCTTCGATCTCCGCTACCTGCACTTCAGCCGCCGCCAGCGGTTTGCGCGCTTTGGTCTCCTGCGACGAGTTAGCCGGATCGCCATCAACGTAGTTCATCACCCAGTCGTTCAGCCAGCGTTCCATGTCATCGCGCTCGCGGAAGGAGCCGATTTTGTCGCGCACAATGCACTTCAGGTAGTGAGCAAAACGGCAGCAGGCGAACAAGTACGGCAGACGCGCGGCCAGACGTGCATTCGCCGTGGCGTCGGCATCATGATATTCCGCCGGTTTCTGCAACGACTGCGCGCCGATAAAGGCGGCAAAGTCGGAGTTTTTGCGATGGATCAGCGGCATAAAGCCGTTTTTCGCCAGCTCCGCCTCGCGGCGATCGCTGATGGCGATCTCGGTCGGGCATTTCATGTCCACGCCGCCATCGTCGCTCGGGAAGGTGTGGCAAGGCAGATTTTCCACCGCGCCGCCGGATTCCACGCCGCGAATGGAGGTGCACCAGCCAAACTCTTTGAAAGAGCGGTTAATGTTCGCCGCCATCGCATACGCCGAGTTGGCCCACGCGTAATTGTTGTGATCCGCGCCGTCGGTCTGCTCTTCAAAATCAAAACTGTCCACCGGGTTGGTTCGAATCCCGTAAGGCAGGCGCGACAGGAAGCGCGGCATCACCAGCCCCAGATAACGCGCGTCTTCCGACTCGCGCAGCGAACGCCAGGCGGCGTATTCGGTATTCTGGAAGATTTTGGTGAGGTCGCGCGGGTTCGCCAGCTCCTGCCAGGACTCCATCTGCATCACTTCCGGTGCGGTACCGGTAATAAACGGACAGTGCGCAGCCGATCCGATACGCGCCATTTCACCCAGTAATTCCACATCCTGCGGACTATGGTCGAAATAGTAATCGCCGACGATGCAGCCGAATGGCTCGCCGCCAAACTGGCCGTACTCCTGCTCATAAATTTTCTTAAAGATCGGGCTCTGGTCCCAGCCCACCCCTTTGTAACGCTTCAGAGTGCGCCCCAGCTCCTGCTTGGAGATGCTCATAAAGCGGATTTTCAGCATCTCGTCGGTTTCGCTGTTGTTGACCAGGTAGCTCAGGCCGCGCCATGCGCTTTCCAGTTTCTGGAACTCGTCATGATGCAGGATCTGATTCACCTGCCGCGACAGCTGTTCATCGATACCGGCAATCAGGTTCTGGATGGTGCGATAGGTGTCGTTGGAAAACGTGACGGTGTTTTCCAGCGCCTGCTGCGCGAGGGTTTTTACCGCGCTCTCAACGGCGGAACGCGCCTGGTCGGTTTTCGGGCGAAACTCTTTGTTCAGCAGCGCGCTGAATTCATCCTGGCTAAAGGCCTGGCTGGACTGCTGCTCATGTTGTTGAGTCGGGTTGCTCATCGATTACTCCTCGCTACCTTTCGCACTGTCATCTTGTTTCGGCATCTGGCTCAACGATTTGAGCAGCGTCGGATCCTGCAAAATTTTGGCAATCAGCTCTTCCGCGCCGTTTTTGCCGTCCATATAGGTGAGCAGATTCGAAAGCTGGGTACGGGCTTCCAGCAGTTTGTTCAGCGGCTCCACTTTGCGGGCCACGGCATCCGGCAGGAAGTCGTCCATGCTGTCGAAGGTTAAGTCGACGTTCAGTTTGCCTTCGTTGGTCAGCGTATTGTCGACCTGGAAAGCGACGCGCGGTTTCAGCGCTTTCATACGTTCGTCGAAGTTATCAATGTCGATGTCGAGGAACTTACGTTCATCGACCGCCGGTTGATTGTCGACCGGTTTACCCACCAGATCCGCCATCACCCCCATTACAAACGGAAGCTGGATTTTGCGTTCCGCACCATAAATCTCTACGTCGTACTCGATCTGTACGCGGGGCGCACGGTTGCGTGCGATAAATTTCTGCCCACTTTTACTTATTGCCATGATGTTCTCCATCGAAGATGCGCGGTAAAGGTTGAGCGCCAGACCTTATGCCTGTCGCCATAATGTCCGGACGCGTCAGTCGCGACGTCCAAAAATGTTTTCCAGTTGATGAACGCCGTCCGGCGCTAAATCGCGGATGATGTCCATAAAATCCAGCTCAATCAGCCGCTGTACCCGTTCAATCATCAGCGGCGCGGGGTGACTCGGTTCGTGCTGAGCGAAGTACTGTTTTACTTTTTCCAGCATCTGCTGCGCCTCGGCGCGGCTGCTGATTTGCGCGCTGCGCCAGTCAACGGCAGACGGCGGCGGCGCGTTGGGAATCGCTTGATGTTCACTCACGGCACTCTCCTCGCGGGACGCGTGAAAGGACGAAATATCGGTTATCTGGCAGGCGCCGGCGACGATACCGACGGTCTTCTGCAGTTGTTCCATTTCCGGCACGCCGCTTTCACCCAGACAATCGCTTAATATTTCGCGGATGGTCTGCAAGCGCTGGTGAATGGCGAGGATGGCGTCAATCCCCGGCTGTCCGCCGCGGGCCAGTTCATCAATCAATCGCGAACGGCCGCCGGGATAATCCGCGCATTCGGTTTTACTGCCATCGAGCAGCGCCTGCGCATCGCGCAATAGCAGTTCATCGCCATTACTGCGTAACAACACGGCATTGCGTAACGCGCTGGTCAGCGCTGATTTATCACTCAGCCCCGCGAGCGCATTGATGCGGTAAAACGGATCAGTTTCGCCATACTCTTCCAGCAACGGGTAAATTGGCTGCCAGTAAAGCGACAGCGCCTGTTGCACCAACAGCAGGCCATCCGCGTAGCCACTCAGGCCGCGGCGTTTTGTCCACGCCTGAGTCAGCGCCAGCATGACGCGTAAATCTTTGGTGCGGCTAAGTAACCCCGCCGCCAGCTTTTCTACCGTCGTCCAGTCAGCGGGTTCCGCCGGGATGATGGTGTCGCCAAACTGCTGCTCGGCTTTACCCTGCATCGCTTGTTCCATTGCCTGGAAGTCGGCGTCATATTCGAGGTTTTCACCGCAGGGCTGCTCCGCGCTAACCGGAGCAAGGAATTCATCAATATTCATGGCCTACCTGCTTATTCAAACATCGGCGGATACAGACCGTGACGGCCCGGTCTCGCGCCCCCGGCGGGATCAAACAGCAGCGTGAACAGCTGGCCGGTCAAATTACCGCTATGGACGTGGGTATAGAGCGGATAACCATCGGCGCGGTTGGTCCACCAAAAACTGGTCTGACGCTGCGGATCAAAACAGTCCGCCGCCTGCTGCCAGCCAAGGGAGCTTTGCCCATCTTGCTGATAGCCAATCACGTCGAGTATTTCCGAACGCTTTTCCGCCTCTACCAGCTTTGGCGCCGGAATAGCGAGTAGCGCCTGGTCAAGTTGTTCAGCGGAATAGCCATTGCGTACCGCATGCAGCAGCGTTCTGCCCACCTGCTGATACCACTCTCCGGCCTGAGTGAGGATCGAAGGCGACCACTCCAGCGAGTTGAAGGCCATTTGCGCGCAGATAGGATACTGGCGACCTACCCGGTCGCGCCCTGGGATCAGACACCCCATCTGCACCATCTGGCCGCTCAACATCGGCGGAACGATAAAGTTCCATACCGGCGCGTTGCTGAACTGGCGTTCGCCGCTACGCTGTTGCTCCTGTTGCCAGGCCATCAGCCCAACCTGAAACCATTGCGACCACTGGCGAACCAGCATGTCCGGAAATCGACGTTGTAAAAAATCGCCGGTACTGGGGAGTTTCCCGTACCAGCTCATCGCAGGGGCGTGAGTCATTCGGCTTTCCTTGCGGTTATGGACATGAGAAACGGGGAAGCTGGAACGGATTGCGGATACTGTTCGGCGCAAACTCCAGCGTGACCTGGTAACCATCGACATTAAACGTTGCCTGACGGCTCAAACTGCTGCTGCCGGGCGCGGTGCGCGCTTTATCAAAAAAGCGGTTCAGCGCCCATGAGCCGCTGGTCACCAGCGTCGAGGTGGTACCATCGGCCAGACCGAGTTGCATACGCACCTGGTTGGTTCCGCCCGGCCCCGGCCAGCTCATCATTTGCACCGCCTGCGGACCGTGGCTGTAGCGCAACTGCTGGCCATCAACATCCAGCGTCAGGTTGAGGATCCGGTTGTCCATGCTGATGGTGCGCACCGTCACTTTAAATGACGGCGTGGTTGCGCCATTGGCAAAGAACGCGTCGCGGATCGATTGCGCCTGCTGGAAAGGCCTTAATAACCCTTCACTACCCGGCAACGTTTTGCCATCGATGCCGGGCATAAAACGCCAGCTGGACTGCGTGGTATCGACTTTATTGGTCAGGTTGTCACGGAAGAAGGTATCCATCATGCCGGTGCCCGGCGCGAACATACGCGCCAGATCGTCCGGCGTGACTTCGCTACTGGCGCTGCGAACCAGCGGATAGCGCCCGGCGATAGCCTGGCGGCAGAAACCGCCGACCTCCACGCTAATCCGTTTACGTACGTTATCGAGATCGCGGCGCTGGGTATCACTACTGGCGCCTACCGCCATTTTGCTGAACATGGTTTGCAGGCCGCCCGGTAAGCGCCCGGCGCTGGCCTGCAGACGGCTAATGGCATCGCCGCCCGGCGGTTGCATACCGCTGTTGGCGGCATCCTGTACCGCCGTCAGGTAGCGATAAAGTTCGTCGATCTGTTTGAGGAAATCATCGAACACAATCGTTTTGCCGCCCTTTTCCAACGGCTGCGCCAGTTCGATCAGCGGCGCGTAGTGTTCCGTTACCAGCTGTTCCGGCGTCTGGCTAAGCGCCGCGCCCTGGGTTGCGCCACCCTCATCATGGCGGAAAAGCGCTTCCAGCGTTCGGGTCGCGCGGTTGCCCTGCTCGGCTGAACTTTCGCTTTTAACCGTATCCGGCTCGGCGCGCGCCAGGTTCAGCACCTGACTCAGGTTGATAACCAGACGGCGCAGCGGCGAGTTACTGGCTGAAAGCAGACGCGCGGTGTTGATCCGCGATGACAAATCGGCGCTATTGTTGAGCTGAATATCGGCAAGGAAGCGATCCCAGTTGGCGATAAAATCACGCATATAGAGCTGACGGACGGCGTTATCGGTTTGCTGTTTATCTTCCGACGCGCTGGCGGCGCCCAGCACCCAGATATCATCTTCATGCAGCGCGCTGGTCACGTTATCGATCTGTTTATTGAACACCTTCCAGTAGCCATCTGGCGTGTACAGACCGGGCACGCCTTCCGCGATCGGCGTACCGCTTTTACGCGAGAACACCAGTTCGCTCTGCGGCCCGCCGAGCGTCGCCAGCGAGACCGCTTTCAGATTGTCGTCATGCTCAAGCAGACGTTTCAGCCGACCATACACTCTTGAGGAGAGCGGCTGCTGGTTAATCAACGCCCGTTCGCGGGCGATCAGCGCATCGTCTTTGGCATACGGCGAGGACTGGATTTGCGGTTCCAGTAGCTGGACCAGATGCCCTTCCAGCTGTCGTAGCTGCGCCTGCGTCACGTTTTGCGGCAGGTTACGCTGCAGGTTAAGCATCACCCAGGAGAGTAAAAACTTGCCGTCATACTGCTTGGGCTGATAGAGCATTTGATAGGCTTTCAACGCCTCGTAGCTATATTCGGCGTCACTGCCATTGTCGTTGCGTAACCAGGTAGTGATACGCATGGCGACATCCGGTAGCAGCATTTGCTGTAGCGCTTTTTGATACAGCGTCTGCGAGGCGTCGCTGACATCATTACCGCGGTAGAGTCCCATCCGGCGGCTAACCGGCGGGTCGTTGACGTCAAAGTCGGCGCTCTTCGGCAATTCCAGCAGGCCGTTGAGTAGCGGCAGCATGGCGAACAGATCGCGCTGCTCGGGGTTTTGCAGCGCTTTGCTCTGCTGCTCAACCTGCGGTACCTTCGCCGAGACTTCTTGCAGGTAGGCCTTATTTTTGCCGTAGCTTGTCAGCCATAGTACGCATGAAATGATTAACAGCGCCGCGAGCGCCGCATAGCCTGACCAGATCGCTGCGCGGTTACGCAGTTCCCACCAACGGTTCTGCCCGGCGATGCCGGCTTCCTGGAAAATCACGTTTTGCAGCAGGTTTTTAATGAAATAACTCTGGCCCTTGGCGCCGGGGATGGGCGCTTCTTTACTGACCGAGTCCCAGTTGTCGTTTTCATTTCCCTGCGGCAAAGACAGCGCGCGATTGAGTTCGCCCATCACGCGGTCGAACGGTAACCCTTCCTGGGTGCCGCTGGCGAAATAAATGCCGCGCGGTGAAAACTCGGTTTCAAAGTTAGAGCGGGCAAAAACGGTACTAAGATAGTCCGCTAACAGCGGCCGCAACGCCGCAAACTCTTGCGGGAACAGCCAGGCTTCGGCGCGGGTTTTGGCATCATGCTCTTGCAGCATCGTATCCGGCAGCCCCGCTTCAAGCCGCTGTTGCAGTAACGCAAACTCCTGGGTAAAGCGGCCCATCAGATCGAAGTCAGCAAGGCTTGCCTGCTCCCACGGGAAAGTGAAGCCCCAGATTTGATCGCGCTGCGCCTTGTCGTAACCGGCAAACCAGGCGCGAAAGCCTTTAAGCAGGTCGGCCTTCGTCACCAGTACGTACACCGGGAAACGAATACCCAACTGTTCATGTAGTTCAGAGAGACGCTGGCGCAGATTAACCGCCTGCTGCCGCGAGGCCTCCGTCGATTGCGTTAACAGATCGGAGATACTTACCGTGACGATAACGCCGTTAATTGGCTGGCGGCGGCGGTATTTCCGCAATAACCCCATAAACTTCAGCCACTCGCTGGCGTCCTGCGCCTGCTCGCTCTCCTGGGTGGTATAGCGCCCGGCGGTGTCCAGCAGCACGGCTTCGTTGGTAAACCACCAGTCACAGTTGCGCGTGCCGCCGATGCCGCGTAACGCCGTTTTACCGAAGCGGTCGGCTAGCGGAAACTGCAGCCCGGAGTTCGCTAAGGCGGTGGTTTTACCGGAGCCGGATGCGCCAATAATCACATACCACGGCAGCTGATACAGATAGTGGGTGCTAAAGCGCTGGGTCCACTGACCATTACCTGTTTTACTGAAGTGCGCTTTTTTCAACATTTGCGCGGCTTCATCAAAGCGATCGGCGAGGATCTGGTCTTCGCTATTGAGGCGCTGCTGCGGATCGTTGCCCTTCGGCGTGTCTTCCTTCAGGTTATCCATCAGCTTGCGGTTGAGCCAGGCGTTGTACAGACGCGGCAGAATGTGGCTTTGCGCCCAGATGAGGTAGACCAGCGCAATAGATATAACGCGGTTTTGTTCCGACTCCAGCGGCCGGGTATCGACAATCGACAATAGCGGGCCAATCATCCAAATGACGGCCGCCACCGCCGTGGCGCCGAGAAAACCCCATAGCAGCCGGTTGGTCAGTATGGAAAGCAGAAGTGTCAGCATCCTTAATTTCCTTGGGGCAATCCGTTCAGCTCAGCCCGGGTATTATCGGGCGACACCAGCAGAGTAATTTCCACACGGCGGTTACGGGCACGGTTCTCAGGAGTGGTATTCGGCGCGATGGGGTTCATTTCCCCTCGCCCTTCGGCTTTTACGCGTTCGGGCTGCGTCAGATGATTTTGCAGCTGTTTTTGTACCGATCGCGCGCGTTCCAGCGACAGTTCGTAGTTCGAGGCAAAGCGCGCGCTGCGGATAGGCACGTTATCGCTATAGCCGACTACCAGAATGCGTCCGCTGACGTTGTTCATCGCTTGCGCAATGCGGTCAATGACCGGGTCGTAGCGATCGCGCACCACCGTTGAGGCCGAAGCAAAGAGCCCGTCGCCTTTGAGGATCACCACGCTGCGGTCCGCTTCATCACGTACCGCAACCAGCCCTTCGGCAATTTCCGGGCGCAGAAAACCTCGTAGGTTAAGTACCGCCGGCAATTTTTCCGCCGGCTGAGCAATCGACGCTTCCGGCAACGGCGTCTGGTAAATTTTCGCCAACACCGGGTTGGTGGCATCGCCAAGCCGCCAGTTAAGAATGATATAGAACAGACAGGCGGCGAACCCCGCCAGCGCGACGCAGGCCCATAGCGGCACCACCGGACGCCACAGTTTACGCAGCACCGGGCGATCCTCGCCGTGAACCGATAACGGCGGTGCGTAGCCGCCGCGTACGCCGCAAATCATCTGCCACAGGCGCTGCTTGATGGTTTCCAACTGCGTGCGGCCGTTATCCATTACCCGGTAGCGCCCTTCAAAACCGAGCAACAAACAGTAGTTGATCAGTTCCAAAAGATTGATGTGTTCGCGTGGATTCTGCGACAGGCGCGCCAATAGCTGGAAGAACTTCTCCCCGCCCCAGGTTTCGTTATGAAAGGTCACTAAAAGACCACTGCCCGACCAGACGCCGCTACTCCCCCATGGCGTTAAGGCCGCCGCCTCGTCCAGTGCGGTACACAGGCAGTAACGAGCGCCGACTATCACCTCGTAGGGTAACCCCGCCTGCTGACCGCGCACTTCAAAACGGCGGATTTCATCAATCAAACGCTGGCGCAAACCGGCCTGGTCATCGTGCGATACCGAATGACGGATCTGGGGAATCGCATTTAGCAATGGGTTGGCGGCCGTCACCAGGGGATTATTGCCGCTCACGCCATGACTGGCAGCGGCCTGTTGTTCCTGCATCATCAACGCTCGCTTTCTTATTCCGACGGGCTACGGATAGCCCAAAATTCCATATCCAGGCCGGGGAACTCGCCTGCCAGATGCAGGGCGAAGGCGCCAGATTTCTCCATGTCGTTCCACAGCTCGCCGCCCTTTTCGACTGCAAAGTAGTTGTAACCGGCATGCCACGGAATTTGCGGCGGCGCGGCGGGCATAGCGCGCAGGATCAAACCCGGTAGCTGTAGTTGCACCAGATCGCGAATTTTGCTCACCGGCGCGACTTTCATCTGCGCCGGGAAGTGCGTTTGCAGAACATCACCTGGTACGCTGGCTTTAACCGCCAATACGAATCCGAAATCACGCACCATGCTGCTCTCGGGTACCGTCGCGATGTTCAACCCATGCGATCGTTCTATCAGCGGTAGTTGGATGGCGTTGTCTTCCATTACCTGTGATAACCCCTGGCGCAGCAACAGCATCAGTTTGCCGAAGCAGCTCGCGAGATCGTCATGATCGTAAATCGGCAGCGCAGCATCCGGACCGCGCTGCGCCATCCAGGTCGTCAGCTCGGCGGCGAACGGCAGCCAGCTATTCCACAATGACTCGGGATGAACTAACGGCAGCGTTTTGAGATGTGAGAGATGGCCGAGATGGCGATTGACCAGCGCAAGTAGAGTGAACTCAATTAATTCGGAAGTATTAAAACGCCCCGGCTGTCGGAGCCGGCTGCCGATTTGCTGGCTACGCTGCGCCAGCAGACCATGCAAGTCGTTGATCATCGCGTAAATCAAAGGATGATTGATGCCGTTAAGCATCGGCGGGATGTAGCCATTATCGAGTTTTACGGCGTTATCGTTGCGCTTCTCGGCGATGAACGCCACGCCGATAGCCGTCCACTCGGCGGTCAAATCCTTTTCCAGCATCAGGGTGAGCCGCGGGCGGGCAAACTGCACGGTGGCATCGCCGACCGACAGCGCATTGTCATCTTCCACATCCTGTTCAAACGCGGTAAATCGCGCCAGCGAGTCTTTTTCCTCGCTGAAGATAACCTCTTCCCGACCGCCGCGACGAACCGGCAAGGCCAATACGACTTTTTCGCCAGCGATGTTATCCGGGATCTGCAACGGCGCCGGGCCCTGACGAGCATCGCGAAACTGGAAGAAAGTCCCATCCGGCAGCAGGCCGCTGGCATAGCTCAGGGCAATACAGCCCTGACGCAGCATCGCATCATCAAGTTCAATCTCAAGAAAACCCCATAGCCAGGAGCGCTGTAATCCGCCCCATTCGCGAATTTGCGTTTGCAGGTAGCTTTCTGCCCGCTGAAAGTGATGCGGACGCAAAAACATACCTTCGGTCCAGACCACCTTTTCTGCTTTATTCATACAAATTTCCTGTTAGGGCTCGCGCTATTGCTGCACGACGCGGATCCCGTTAACGTCAAGATATAAATTGGCTTGCAGTTGATCTGCCGACAGTTTCCAGAACTGCCAGAAAGGGGTTTCGCCAGGCGTTGGCAGAGGAAGAGAAATGCGCCACTTTTTACCATCCAGAGATTGGTATTCCGCCATCACTCCGATATAACGCGCCTCCGGCGAGCTTTGCCCGCTGAGTTTTTTTGCCAGTTGCCCCGGCATCAGGAAAAATTCATCGCTGTTCAGCAGGTTGCCGGCGAGAACTTTTTGCGCGTTATTTTGTAAGGAGTAGAAATCGGCGGACATGAATTCCGCGTCGGATTTCAGCACTAACACTCTGACCTTTAATGGCGCAGAGCTGTTAATTTGCGGGTGGGCCTGGAACTGAAGATTGTATCGGGCAGGGTCGCTGTGTGAAGACGAACCACATCCACTAACCAACGTAAAAAGAAACAAATAAAACGCCAGCATGACCTGGCGTAAAAGAGAGTTATTATTCATACGGTGTCGCTCGTAAAGGCGGGATTAATCCAGAATCCAGGTACCGTTATTGCCGTTTTTGCAGGCTTTGGTATTTCCGTCGACGCTCACGCAGGTCGCTTTCTTACGCGCCTTCGGGCGCTTCGACTGTTCACGGACCGTTTTATCATACAGCTCACTTTTGACAACGGCATTGGCCGGAGCATAGCCAATTAAATTTTCCTGACCTTCATTGGCTAACGCTATCCAGCCGTCCTGGGCCTGCCCCAATGCAATATAATTAGCACCTGGAACTAATTGCACAATCACTTTGCCGCCATACCCTGCCTGGCTCATTACCGCGGCGGAATACAGCGCGCGATATTCTGCGTTAATCGGGGTAAATTCCGTTGGAGGAACAACAATATGGCGATGGGTCAAATTGACGCCGTTAACCTGCGTGGTTTCAATGGTGTCATCGGTAATTTGCGGCTTCGGCGGCGCTTCGCACCCTGCCAGTGAAACCGCAATCATAGCGGCTAAAAACACTCGCGTTTTCATATGCTTTTCCATTGCAATGCTATTATTTTCTTAAGGGTTATCCCTGCTTGAATAACAAGTCTGAATATCCTTAATCACTGTGCGTAAAAGGGTTCCAGCTGTGATATGGCCATAGCTACCGCACGAATCTTCACCGCAGTGGATCCCTTTATTACATTTCATTAACTATCACCACACAATTTTACAGATCGATCGTGTCAATTCAATACGCAATTTCGCCTCGTAGTTATGGGTGGTTAGCGTATTTAAATTTTTAGGATTAATCTCACTCGCTCTTTTAGCGCAGAAAGTCGAACAATCGCCGAAAAAGTGTAATACCAGAGACCATACAAAAGAAAGTGTAATTTAACCATGTGATTTAAAAGATATATTTAATTATTTTGCAAATCGGATTTTTCATTCGCTGTGAATATGGAATAGTCTTAAAAAACATTTCGCGGTAAATTTGCCCACCAATCTTGGTAGGCTATTTTTATTTTCATCAGGTAATACTGATGCTGTAAAAAATCAAAGTGATATTTGACATTATTGCGGGAGGCTTCTAAAGACAGTTTACGCAAACCATCGACAGCAGCGAATAATGAGTTGAATCTTGAGGGGTGAATTGCAGTAGCTAAAAAACGGAGCCTGATGGCCCCGTTAATGTTTTAGTGATGATGCTTCTTGTGATGTTTATAGTATTCTTTCTCACGCTTCTTCGCATCTTTACGACCGTCGTGGTAGCCCTTCTCGTAGGCTTTACGCTGTTTTTTCTCTAGCTTTCGCCAGTGCTTGTCGCGATATTCATAATGACGATGCCAGTAGTCTTTATCACGCCAACGGCCGCCGTCCCAGTAATGACCGTAGGAATCCCGGTCGCCTATCTGCAGTTTAATAGCCGGTAAAAGCGTAATCTCCTCGGCCTGGGTGACGATCGGTGCGGATGCCAGCAAAACGGCGGCCAGCAATAATATTTTTCGCATCGGATTCTCCTTAGCTGTGCGTCTCGTAATATGTTGTAACACAACTGACCAGCTAATTATCCAGGTTAATTCTGCTTTTTCAGCTAACTGCTGTGAAAGGTTGTCGTTAGTTCTGCACGTTACGCGTACAGATACCAGACAAAAGGCATTTTCTTTTTCTTTGCATCGGAGCGCGGCTTGCCCTGGTGGGGGAATCATAAGACAATGTGATTTTTCAAGCGTCTACATGCCTACGGGAGTAATGATTATCGCTTCTCGTCGCCTTCTCTCCGTCACCTGCATGACCCGGCTCGGCGCGGTTGCTGCCGCCGTATTGCTGCTCGTGACTTGCACCAGTAAAGCGCCAAAATCGCTGGTGACCGCCAGCAAACCGCCCGTTACGCAAAAATCGGCAAAAAATCAGCAGCCAGTACGCGGCGTTTGGATCACCACGGTTTCCCGTCTCGACTGGCCGCCGGTGGGTTCAATTATCGCCAGTAGCCCGGAAAGCCGCATCAGCCAGCAGAAGCTGGCGCTGATCGCCAAACTCGACAATCTGCAACGCCTGGGCATCAATACCGTCTTCTTCCAGGTCAAACCGGACGGCACCGCGCTGTGGGATTCCCACATCTTGCCGTGGTCAGACATGTTGACCGGCAAAATTGGCGAAAATCCCGGCTACGATCCGCTGCAGTTTATGCTCGATGAAGCGCATAAACGCGGGATGAAAGTTCACGCGTGGTTCAACCCGTATCGGGTATCGGTTAATACCAAACCCGCTACCATCGCCGAGCTTAACCACACCCTGACTCAGGTCCCCGCCAGCGTATTTGTCCTCCACCGCAACTGGATACGCACCGCCAGCGATCGCTTTGTGCTCGACCCTGGGATCCCGGAAGTCCGTGACTGGATCACCAGTATCGTGGCGGAGGTGGTGCAAAACTATCCCATCGACGGCGTGCAGTTTGATGACTATTTCTATACTGAGACGCCGGGATCGACGCTGAACGATAATCAAACCTATCAGCGATATGGCCAGGGTTATGCCTCGAAAGCCGACTGGCGGCGTCACAACACCCAACAGCTGATAGCGCAGGTCTCACAGACCATCAAGAAACTCAATCCGCAGGTTGAGTTTGGCGTCAGCCCGGCGGGGGTATGGCGCAACCGCTCCCACGATCCGGCCGGCTCTGACACCCGCGGCGCGGCGGCTTATGATGAGTCCTATGCCGATACCCGCAGTTGGGTTCAACAAGGGCTGTTGGATTATATCGCGCCGCAGTTGTACTGGCCGTTCGCCCGCGACGCCGCGCGCTATGATGTGCTGGCTAAGTGGTGGGCCGATGTCGTGAAACCCACTCACACCCGGCTCTATATCGGCGTGGCGCTGTATAAAGTCGGCGAACCGTCAAAAAATGAACCAGACTGGATGGTCGACGGCGGCGTGCCGGAGCTGAAAAAACAGATCGACCTCAATGAAACCACACCGGGTATTCAGGGGACGATTCTGTTTCGTGAAAACAACCTTAACCAGCCGCAAACCCAGCAGGCGGTTCAGTATCTGCAGCAGCGCTGGGGTAGCTAATTCCGGCTATCACCCTCCCCGTTGTCGCAAACGGGGAGTTTCTGTTTTCCGGGTGATAGCGCGGGAAGGCAGATTAAACCGTCAGTTCTTCCACCACTTCCGCTACGCTCTTGATCCGCTGAATACTGCCGATGCCGGTTCCCAGTGAAATGTAGCCTTCGTCAGTGTTGCCCTCCAGCATACCAATTCGCAGACCGCGTAAACCGCCCATTTCCGCGGCTATGGTTTCATTACTGGCGCCGGATTTATCTAACGCTACCAGTCTGGCGGCTAATTTGCCCGGCAGCGAACGATAGTAATCCGGCAATGTGCGAAATAGCTGCAAATCCAGGCCGTTAGCTTGCACGATCATCTCTTTCACCGATGGCGGCACGCGGCTCTCGGTAGTGCTGATAAACACGGAGCCGGCAAATACCCCCTGCGCGCCCAGCGCGTGGGCGGCCCTGGCGGTGCGCCGGTCGGTAATCCCCCCAGCCGCCAGCACTGGCACACGCTTCACCGCATCAACAATCAATGGCACGATTGAAAACGTCCCTAGCGCCGTTCCCGGAAGCGTTCCGCCTTCGTCGAAGCCGGTGGCGACAATAACATCAGCGCCCATCTCCTCGGCCTCGCGGCTGTTTTCCGGTGTTGGGTTAATATCACGATAAATAATGCTGATCCCGGCCTGCTTAAGCGTGGCAAACAGCGAGGGAATGATAGCTCCTTGACCATAGCCGGTATAAACCACCGCTTTAACCCCCTCTTCTTTTACTACTTCTACAATCGGCGGCGTCCAGATATCGTTTTCAACCGTCGGAATGAGATTGACGGCAAAAGGTTTCTCGGTGAGTAATTTCGTTTTACGGATCTCTTCACGCATCTTTTCTGCCGTTTCCTGCGGCGTCGTGACGACGGTTTGCGCGGTTAAACCCGCATTCGGCCCTAATACGCCAAGCCCGCCGGCATTACTGACTGCGGCGACTAACCGGGCGTCGGTTAGCCAGGATAGCGGCCCCTGAATGACAGGTTTTTCAATACCGAGAATATGGCTAACAGAATGGTTTTGCATGATGCGGCTTCCTTAGTGTGTTTTCTGGCGCTTAGCGCTGGGATGACGCCACTGTAGGCCGCTTTATTGTTGGGAAAAATAGTAAAAGTTATCCTTCACTGTTATTAAATAAGTAATAATCAAAGTGAAATACGATGTTGTCATCGGAGCACATTGGCACAAATGAACTTAAATCTGTTTGAATCTATTAAGATTTTTATCGAGATTATCGAGTCTGGCAGCTTTACGCGCGCCGCCGAGAATCTGCAGATCCATCGCCCGGCGGTCACGAAAGCGCTACAGCAGCTTGAGCAGCACTGCGGCGTTCGGCTTCTGCAGCGTACCACCCGACAGATCCACCTCACCCCTGATGGCGAGGCGTTTTATCGTCGTAGTAAACCTCTGCTGGCGCAGGCCGACGACCTTATGGAATCTTTCGCCCCGCAGCGTCCGCTACGTGGTCAACTGCGCATAGATATGCCTATCGCTCTGGCGAAGTTAGTGGTCGTGCCGAATCTCCCCGCCTTTTATCAGCAACATCCGGAGATTGAAATTGTGCTGAGCAGCTCCGACCGGCGGCGGGATATGCTTCGCGAGGGCCTCGATTGCGTCCTGCGCATTGGCGAGCTTGAAGACGGTGACTATATCGCACGTCATCTCGGTACCGTCGGTATGAAAACCTGCGCCAGCCCGGCCTATCTGGCGAAATACGGCGTTCCCGTAACCCTTGACGACCTGCGGCATCATCAGGCGATCAACTGGCTGAATAACAGTAATCATCAGACCATGCGCTGGGTGTTTCAGACTGACGCCGGGCAGCAGAACATTTCGCTAGCGGGTAAACTGGTGGTGGATAATTCAGAGACTTACATCGCCGCTGGCCTTGCTGGACTCGGCATTATGCAGGGTCTGGATCTTTTCCTTCACCCCTGGTTGAAAAGCGGCGAGCTGGTTGAAGTCCTGCCGAATAATCCGGTTCCCTCCAGGAAGTTATCGCTTATTTATCCCCATCGTCATGTTTCGCGCAAGGTGCGCGTCTTCGCCGAGTGGCTGGCGACAATGTTATAGAAATACAGATAAAATAAAGCCCGGCGCTATCTGCCGCCGGGCATGAATTAAGGCGCGGTAAGTTCATCGTAAAGCGTTCGCAAACGGCTGCGCAGAAACAGCACCGCTTTGTGTTTACGCGACAGCCACGCCTGCTCGCTAGCGCCGCTCTCTGCCGCCAGCTCCCTGTAGCTATAGCCCTGCAGCTCGGTTTTCTCGAAGGCTTCACGCTGCAGCGGCGGCAGCTCCGCCAGCGCCTCGGTTAAAGCCTCCCACAGCAGTTCTTTAAGATAGGCTTCCTCCGGCGTCTGCGCGACGCCAAACAACGTTTCCGCCAGCTCATCCTCGGCAAAGCCGCCATCGCCATCTTCATCAGTATCGAATGTTAATGGCAACTCGCGCTTCTTACGCGACCGGTCGGTCATTTCATTACGCGCCGCCCGGAATAACCATGCCGCCACGTTCTCCACCGGTTGCTCGACCTTCATCAGTTGCAGGGTGACTTCCTGCAGGATGTCATCGGCATCGTCACGTACGGCGGTTCTACCGCGAATAAACGCGCTTAAACGCGCACGACAGGCGGCAAGCGCAGACAGCAGCCGTGATTCCCCCGCCATCGCGTTGTTTACCTCGTTCACTCGGCATCCGGCGCTTTCGCCGATGGGTTATCGTCAGTCGGTTGCCCACCGCGACGTTCATGCCAGCCGCAACGGCCGCGATGTCCGTGGCGGCCGAAACGTTGGGCAAACTCCTCTCGCTGCTCCGGGGTCATGGTCATCCAGCGTTCATGCATGCGTCGACGCGCCTGCGCCATACCAAACATACCGCGATGAAAACCTAAACCGCCAAACAAGATACGGCACAGCGCCAGTAATCCCAAAGCCTGCCAGAAACCGATGCTTTTCACCCCGAAGATAGCTGGCAGCAATGCGTTCCATAGCGACATCACGACCAGACTCAGCACCACAACAATCACCGCGCCGATAATCAGCGGCCGCGCCATTCTGTGACGTCCAAAACCCTGGTGATGATGCCCGCGTCGTTCAAAATCTCTCATCGTCAATTACCTCATAAAAATGTATGTATCGAGGTAGACGAATCAGCGAAGAAAATATTGCCAATAAAAATGAAAAAAATAGCGCAATCATGAAAACGGGTAATATCACTCAGAAACTCATCGCTAAACCGAGGCCATACCCTTCGGTGTTATTACCGAACATATAGCGGGCCACCAGTCGGGTACGGGTGATAAATACCGGATACTGGCTGCTGTCGAGCTCCAGGCCAATGCCGAGCGAACTCAGGCTATCAAAACCGAGTTCACCGCGCTGGTCGCCAAGATAGATAGTATGAGCCCCTTCCAGCACGTAGCGCACCGGGCTTTTCAGCAGCGTCCAGTCGGCTATCGGCGCGCGTCGACGAAGGTAGATACCCAGATTTTCGGCGCTGGCCTGCCCCTGGACCGCTTCTGATGTGCTACCGAAGGTTTGCAAATTCATCGCGGAATAGCGCGCTTCTATGTCAATATCCTGCGTTTTGGAAAACAGTTCATAATCAAGCATTAACGACCCGCCCAACCCATAAGCGTTCAGTCGCCCACCATCGAGGAAGCGAATATCGGCATCCGTTTTACGTTCGAGCGCCCAGCGACCGAGGCGTGCATCGCTGGCCATGGTGCCCAGCATCAAATTGAAGATAGGCCGTAGCACCAGTTTTCCGCCCCATCGGTCCTGATACAATGGAAAGTCCCAGCCGACGCCGCCGGTAGCGGTCAGACTGTTCCATTTGGTGGGAATGGTACGGCTCTGGGCACCATCGCTGACCACAAATTGCGGATCGTAGCGACTGTAACCGAGGGTGCCTTCCAGATAGAGAGGAAAGCTGTCGCTCAGCGTTGCGCCGCCGCCGAATTGGGTGAGGGTTAGTTCGTTTTTCTCATTCGCGCCGGAGCCAATATTCAGATCGCTGGCGGTAACGTCAGGTACCACGGTGTAACTCATTAAGGTGAGCACCGCGTCCGCGCGCTGCTTTAGCCGACTGCCGTCCAGGGCATAGCCTGCCTGGCTGACTAATAGCACCGCCAGCAGTAGCCAGGACGCGCGCGGAACGACAAATACCATGGTCTGATGCTACCTCAACGGGGGGATTCGTTTGATTGAGTATAGCCAGCAGCGTCCAATCGTTAGTTATTTTTCAATACGCTGCAGCTGAATGGCATCCGCCTGCTGCGCTTTATCAGCGAGCTCCTGGAACTGCTGCGGAGAATAAAAATTATGCGGCGCTGGCAGCGACTGCATATCCTGCCCCGGATGGATTTGCAGTTGACCCAGTTCCGCGAGCGTAAACCCGGCAACTTCCTTTGGCATCGTCAGGCGATACGGCGGCGTGCGTTCAAAAGGAACCGGCGTTGGCAGGCGATTTTCGCTGAGATCGTAATTCCGCTTCAGCACCAGAAATTTATCCGGCACTCGCCGTTTACTGTTCCACCAGTCGCCGTCGACTTCACGGAACATCCTCTCGGTCTCACTTTGCGGCGCGACCAACAGTTTGACCAGCGCCTGTTTTAACGCCGCTTCCATCGCCCGGTTATAAGCATCGACTGAACCGGCTTGCCCTTGCAAAATGACGTTAATCGCCAGACGCGCACCAAGCAGATTGGAATAGAGATCTTCCGGTGAAAAAGCGGAAATTTCTTCTGAAAAACCCGGAACCGACTGGAAACCATACCATTGGGCGATCTCATGCCATTGCGCAATTTCGAAGGCCAGATGGCCGGCAAGCCACGCGGCAATGGTATATCGCTGCGGCATTGAAGCCGGCGGCGTAAAGGCATTTAACTGGACGCGGCGTACGCCCAGTTCCTCGCTATAAAAGATGCGTCCTGACTGCCCCAGCGTCGGGTAAATTCGGCTGAATAAATAAAAGGTGTAATCAGCGGTATCACGCACATGGGCAATATCAATAAAGCCGCCGCGGCGGGTATAAATAAGGCCATTGTGCTCATCGCTTAAGCCAACCAGATTTTTGACCGCGCCGAGCGCGCTATCGTTGTAATGATGCTCACCTAAGGTATCGAGCGTCAGCACATTACCAATCTGATAAACCGGGATCGGCACGCCAATGGCACGCACCCGCAGATCGAAACCGAAGGCGCAGCATGGGCGCAGCGATTCCGGCGGCGATAGTTCACCCACTACCGGGCTGACATGGTTAACGGGAATCGTCGGTAATACCGGGTCCTGGGCAAATACCGAAAAAGCAGCCGCCAATAACCACCACAAACTCTTACGCATCAAAAGCGTTCTCCATGACACAAAAACAGCGCGCATCATACTCGCCGATGGCTACACGCCGTTAAGTCAAAAACGGTATTCACCGGCGACAAAGAAACTATTGCGATCGTTAAAGCCAAATTCGGTCAGAACGTTGAAGTTACGCGTGATTTCGTACTGGGCGCCGATCAGCATATTCCATGGTGAAGTGAGTTTCTGTTTGACATCAAACTTGCCGTCGCCGTCTTTATTGACCGCGGCAATCAATGGCTGCAGCTGTGGCGGCATATGCAAATCGGCCAGGTTGCCTTTAAATTCCTGCTGCACATCCTGATACATACTGCCGACCCACACGCTGAGATGCGAAGGGCCGGAAATCCCCTGAAGGTTGAAGCGATAGCCAACGCGAGGTGACACTGTCACGGCAGAAATACTGCCGTCGAGAATATCGAAATCGGTGCGGGTGTAGTTTGTATCGACGAGGGCAAACCAGTTCTCATAGCCGCCAGCCAGCGTGAACCCGCCCCCCCAGGTGGTACCTTTGAAATCGAGAACAAAATCGATATTTTGCAACTCGCCACTTTGATTAAGGTTATGCACCGCGCCGGCGATGATGCGATCCAGACCGCGGTATTGCGTTGGGTCGGCATCGACCGACACATTCGACACCGACGAACCGCGGGTGTGGCCTAAAATCCCGTAGACATTAAGGAAGGGAAACACCCACATATCGAGACGAAGATTCTCGGTTTTGCTCTTCTCCCGCGTGTGCCCGGCATCAATGGCGAACATATCGCTGGGGATCGGATGGTTACCCAGCTTCAGTCCGGAAAAGGTGATGCTGTCGACCATAATATCCTGGCGCATATTCATATAGCTGAGATTGACGCCAAACGGCAGCGGGATGGAATAACCGCGGGCGCGGGCTTCGTCTCCCCAGATGGGAAAGTAGCTATCACTGTCGTCAATTTCCGCCGCACAGGCATTCCACACGGCGCCAGAGGTCAACAGCAGCGTCATGACGGTTATTTTCCATCTCATTTTTATTCGTACCTTTACAGTCCGGAACCCACGTTAAAATAGACCGCCTGTTCGTGTTCGCTAAATGCGACATCGACGCCGGTAAATAAACCATACTGACGGGCGACCAGATAACGAAACCCGGAGCCCCACGCCACTTCGGTTTGCTGCCACAGCGACCCCGCCTCATCGCTCGCGCTGCCGATACCGACAAAACCTTGCAGGATCCAGCGCGGCGCAAATTGCCAGGCCAGTTGCGTCTGGGCGACAGCGACATAATCGGCCTGATAGCGAAAACGCGAGATGCCGCGCAGTTCGATGTAAGGCCGGGCCATTGGCGTTAGATGCTTGTCATGATGAGTCAGCGACTGATAATTTGCCGCCAGCGCCAGGGTTAAGGTCGGCGCCAGCGGTAGAAAGTATTTACCATCCAGCGACAACTGATTGTAATGATAGTCGCCGCCGAGAAGAGCGCGGTAAAAACGGTACTCGCCCTGCAGTGATAACCCTTTCTTAGGGTAGAAAAAATTATCAGTGGTGTCATATTCCGCCACCACGCCCAAGGCCGAAGAGGTGCTGTTTTCCCCCATCACCCGCTGCCACACCTTGTTGATCAGCTGATTGTCCGCGGTCACATCGGTGTGCGCATAGAATTGCGAGGCGCCAAGAAAAACCGGTGAATCCCCCACGCGGAATAACAGCTTTTGTAAACCGCCAAAGCCTTTGGTATGGGTTTGCACTGCCACATTTTTGTTAAACCCGGCAATGTCACCGGAGTAGATATCGAGATTCACATTGGCGTAACCCGCGCCAACCAGATAACGAATACTGTCGTGATTCCAGGTATGACGATGCGCGGCGCCGATGAACCAGGTCCCATTTTGCGTCCCACCACCGCCGAACCCGGTCAGCGCCGGTGGAATAAAACGATCGCCCTCGCGGGAGCCTTTACCATGCAGAAATAAACCAAACAGACCGCCGCCGTAGCCGATAGCCGGCTCGGTAATCATCACAGGTACCGGCAGAAAACCGTACGGGTTATCCTGCAGATACTGGCTCATATCGAGCATGCCGTCTTCAGGGTCGAATAATTGCGCTGCGATAGACGCGCCAGGCGCGAGGGCAAGCATCAGTAAAAGAGTAAGGCCTGCCAGCTTCATGCGGTCTCCAGCACTGACGCATTCATAAGAGGATATTAATGTAATGTGCTAAAAATATATCGTAAGCCCTTGTTCTACGCCAACTTACCCTCTCCTTACTTTGCTTATTTTTGGATAAAAAAGCGTGGTTAATCACACAAATTGATAAATGTTATTTATCGATCCGTCCCATCGCTCCTTAAAAGTGACGGCGTCACAGATATCGCCATTTTTTACCTTGCCGCCGTTGTAATCAAAAAGTGAATGACGTATAACATGTCGCAACCGAGGGGTGTCCCGTGAGGGCTGAGATGGCGTAAAAGCCGAACCCTTTGAACCTGATCTGGGTCATGCCAGCGAAGGGACGGGTCGGCATGTTCGCCAGTTTTCAGTTTTGCCTGTTCACACTTCTGCACGCCCGGATCTCCCCCTATTTTCAGGAGGTCCCATGATGATTCCCGCTTTTACCCAAGATCTTTACGGCCGACTGCGCGAGCAGGCCGGTGGCGAATGGCAACGCTACGTGTCGCACCCTTTCCTCCAGCAATTAGCCGCGGGTACGCTGCCGCAGGCAGCCTTTCGTCATTATTTAACCCAGGATTATCTGTTCCTGATCCATTTCGCCCGCAGCTATGCCCTGCTGGTCAGCAAACTTCGCACGTTGCCGGAGATGCGCGCCGCCGCCGCCTCGATGAATGCCATCCTTGCTGAGCTACCGCTACATGTAGGCTATTGCGAGCAATGGGGGTTGAGCGAAGACGCTATGGCCCTGCAAAGCGAAGCGATGGAAACCTTCAACTACACCCGCTACGTACTGGATATCGGCCACTCCGGCGACGCGTTGGATCTACTGGCGGCGCTGCTTCCCTGCGTCGCGGGCTATGCGGAGATCGGGCTTGGTCTGCTGCACAACCCACAAACCAACTTGCACGATAACCCCTACGCGCCGTGGATCCGCAATTACGGCGACGAGAGCTATCTTCACGGCGTCAACGCGGCGATCGACCTGCTGGAAACGCTCTGGCAACAGCGCGGCGCGGAATCCCGGTTAGCCGGACTGAGCGACATATTCACTACCGCTACCCGGCTGGAAGGTAATTTCTGGCAGATGGGACTGAACGCCGCCGGGCAGGACCAGGGGTGATGGCGCCAGGTATTCACATTCGCGATTTATGTCTGCGCTTTGGCACCCGGACCCTCTTTCGCGATCTCTCCTTTGATATTGCCGCCGGGCAATGGGTATCGCTGCTGGGGGCCAGCGGCGCGGGCAAAACCAGCCTGTTGCGTATTATCGCCGGGCTGGCGGCGCCAACCCGCGGAACCGTCGTCGCCAGCGATGGCCTTCCTGTTACCACACGACTGGCGTGGATGGGGCAAAAAGATCTGCTCTATCCGTGGCTTAACGTGCGGGAAAATGTCGCCCTCGGCGCCAGGCTGCGCGGTGAGAAGGCCGATAACGCGCGGGTAAACGAGCTTCTTGAGCTGGTCGGGCTGGCCTCCTGCGCTGATGAACGCCCGGCCGCGCTGTCCGGTGGGATGCGCCAGCGCGCGGCGTTGGCGCGCACCCTTTATGAAGATCGCCCCATTGTGCTGATGGATGAACCGTTTTCCGCTCTCGATACCCTCACCCGCACACGCATTCAGACCCTGGCCGCGCGCTTACTGACCGGACGTACCGTGGTGCTCATCACTCATGACCCGATGGAAGCCTGCCGCCTCAGCCATCGTCTGCTGGTACTCTCGCCTGATGGTGAAATTGATGATAGCCATCATTTAAGTGGCGTCCCGCCTCGCGTTCCGGATGATGGCGCGCTGTTGGCAAGTCAGGCGCAGCTGCTGCAGCAATTGATGAGGGCGAACGGATGAGGGGCAAGTTACTGCGCGGAGCTGGGGTATTTTGCGGATTGTTGTTGCTCTGGCAACTGGCGAGCTACAGCGGCATTCCCGCCTTTTTGTTGCCTTCTCCGGCGGCGGTCGCTGAAGCGCTGTGGAACAACCGCAGCTATCTGGCCAGCCACACTCTGGTCACCCTAAGCGAAATTCTCAGCGGAATGGCGCTCGGCGTCGCGCTCGGTATGGTGCTGGCGCTCTGTATGACCATGTCGCCGCGATTACAACGCTGGTTGATGCCGCTGGTACTGACCAGCCAGGCCATTCCGGTATTCGCCCTCGCCCCGCTACTGGTGCTGTGGTTTGGTTTTGGTATGAGCGCCAAGGTCATGATGGCGGTGCTGGTTATCTTCTTCCCCGTTACCTCGGCTTTCTTTGACGGTCTGCAACGGGTCAATCGCGACTATCTCGATCTGGCCCGCACCATGGGCGCCTCCTTTGGCGCTCAGTTGCGCCATGTTCGACTGATGGCGGCGCTACCCGCGCTCGGTTCCGGCCTGCGGATGGCCGCCGCCGTCGCCCCCATTGGCGCGATTATCGGTGAATGGGTCGGCTCCGCAGAGGGGCTTGGCTACGTAATGCTGAATGCCAATGCTCGCCTGCAAACCGATATCTGCTTCGCCGCATTGTTTATTTTAGTGCTGCTGACCATCGCGCTGTGGTTGGCGGTCGACGCCTTTTTGCACCGGCTGATCAATTGGTCGCCGGAATAACTTATCAACAGATAATAAGGAAGAGATATGCGTAAACCTCTGTTGGCCGGCCTCACTCTGCTGGTCTGCGGCCAGGCATCGGCAAATGAAAAGTTGACCCTGGTGCTGGACTGGTACATCAACCCGGATCATGCGCCCATTATGGTGGCGCAACAGATTGGCGCCTTTCGGGATGCCGGGCTGGATGTCAATATCATCCCCCCTTCCGACCCGGCGCTCCCTCCGCGTCTGGTTGCCGCTCGCCAGGCGGATTTAGCGATAACCTATCAACCGCAGGTTCACTTCTTCGCCGATGAAGGACTGCCGCTGGTTCGCGTCGGGACGCTGATCCATTCGCCGCTGAATACCGTGATTGCGCTGGATCCGCGCATCAAATCTCCGGCCGATCTGCAAGGGAAAAAAGTGGGATACTCGGTGAGCGGTATTGAACAAGCGACACTGGCCACCATGGCGCAGCACGCCAACATCGACCCTAACAGCATTAAACTGATCAACGTTAATTTCCAGCTCACCAGCGCTCTGCTGGCCGGCCAGGTCGATGCTGTTATCGGCGGTTATCGCAATATCGAAGCGCTGGAACTCAAACTGCAGGGCAAAAGACCGGTGGTCATGAATGTGGAAGACTATGGCGTGCCCGCTTACGACGAACTGGTGATCGTGGCAAACAAAGCCGAGGTCAACGCCCCTAAAATCAAAAAATTCCTCGACGCATTACAGCAGGGAGTGAGCTATTTGCGCGCGCATCCGCAACAAACCTGGCAGCGATTTGCCAAAGCGCATCCGGAACTCAATACCGAACTGAACCAGCAGGCGTGGTTGCAGAGCGTGCCGCTGTTCGCCACCGATCCGGCAGCGTTAGATAAGCCGCGCTACGACGCGTATGAACAATTTTTATATAACAATAAGTTGGTGAAAAAAGTAACACCTTTAGCAAATTATGCGATCGAACTGCGTTAAGTAACCATAAAACTGACGGAAGTATTTCCGTCAGTCATTCAGCGAAGCGGTAATAAAAATATATAGACTTTCTCACTAATAATTACACTTTCCATGGTTTTAAAAACAATCGCAATTTAGCTTTTAAAATCAGCTAATTATATTGACATCCCTGTATGTAATAATCGCGTCAAAATAGCGCCATAAATTAAAGATTGAATGCGGATTTAAAAAGCCATATATTGTGCGCGCTTTATGAATGCCGATTCAATTTTCTAAACCTTTTTATTCAACCAGAGTTCAAACGTAACGCTGGTTGTGGGAGTGATATGATGACGGATAAAGTCCGTATTGATACTTTAAGTGCAGATTTATTGGACGCGAACAACGAAACCTTTTTGGCTCGTCAGGCTGAATTCGAATCGAATGTCAGGAGTTACCCTCGCAAGTTACCGCTCGCCATCACCAAAGCCGAAGGCGTTTGGCTGACCGATGCGGACAACAAACAGTACCTGGACTGCCTCGCCGGCGCCGGGACCCTCGCTCTGGGCCATAACCATCCTGAAGTACTGCAGAGCATCCAAAGTGTCATTACCAGCGGCTTGCCGTTACATACCCTCGATCTGACAACACCGTTAAAAGATCGCTTTTCTGAATACCTGCTCTCCTGCCTGCCGGGCGAAGGGAAAGAGTATTGCCTGCAGTTCACCGGTCCTTCCGGCGCTGACGCCGTTGAAGCCGCGCTGAAGCTGGCGAAAAAATACACCGGCCGTACGGCGGTGATCAGCTTCTCCGGCGGTTATCACGGGATGACCCACGGCGCGCTGTCTGTGACCGGTAATCTGTCGCCAAAAGCCGCGGTCAACGGCATGATGCCGGAAGTCCAGTTTATGCCTTATCCGCACCTGTATCGTTGCCCGCTGGGCATCGGCGGCGAAGCGGGCGTGAAGGCATTGACCTATTACTTCGAAAACCTGATCAACGACGTGGAAAGCGGCGTTCGTAAACCTGCTGCGGTCATCCTTGAAGCCGTACAGGGCGAAGGCGGCGTGAACCCGGCGCCGGTTGAGTGGCTGCAGCGCATCCGCAAAGTCACCAAAGAGCACGGCATTCTGCTGATCATCGATGAAGTTCAGGCAGGCTTTGCCCGTACCGGTAAATTCTTCGCCTTCGAACACGCCGGCATCGAGCCGGACATCATCGTGATGTCGAAAGCCGTCGGCGGTGGTCTGCCAATGGCGGTTCTGGGCATTAAGAAAGAGTTCGATGCCTGGGAACCTGGCCATCATACCGGCACCTTCCGCGGCAACCAGCTGGCGATGGCCACCGGCCTGACCACCCTGCGCCACCTGCGTGATAACAAGATTGCCGACAAAGTCGCCGCCCAGGGCGAGTGGCTGAAAGGCAAACTGGCGGAAATGCAGAAACGCTATCCGGTTATCGGTCACGTGCGCGGCCTCGGTCTGATGATCGGTATCGAAATCGTGAAGCCGAACGAGGCGCAGGATCATATGGGTTGCTACCCGGCTGACGGCGAACTCTCCGCGCTACTGCAGAAGAAATGCTTCGAAGCGGGCCTGATCCTGGAACGCGGTGGCCGTCACGGTTGCGTACTGCGTCTGCTGCCGTCCCTGCTGATTAGCGACGCGGAGCTGGAAGTGTTCCTCGATAAGTTTGAACAGGCCCTGCTGGCCGCCGGCGTAAAACCGGTCTGAGTGGAGTAAGTGACCGCAATGTCCAAATTGAATCCGATTCTGGCTGGGTCCGCGGCAAGCATTGACGCTTACCAGCAGGTCATTTCCCAGGCCAGCCAGGCGGTTGCGCAGTGGCTGCAACAACCTGAAATGTATCAGGGGAAAAGCGTTGATGAACTCCGTGAGCGCATCACCCTTGATTTTAACGAACAGGGTCTGGGCAACCAGGCGGCGATTGAACGTGCGATCGAGTACTTCCTGAAAGACAGCCTGTCGGTGCACCATCCGCAGTGCGTGGCGCACCTGCACTGCCCAAGCCTGGTTATCAGCCAGGCGGCGGAAGTGCTGATCAACGCCACCAACCAGAGCATGGACTCCTGGGATCAGAGCCCTTCAGCCACCATCATTGAGATGAAGCTGATCGAGTGGCTGCGCGACCAGGTTGGTTATCCGGCTGGCGATGCCGGCGTCTTCACCAGCGGCGGTACCCAGAGTAACCTGATGGGCCTGATGCTGGCGCGCGACGCCTTCTTTGCCCGTCAGGGGCATTCCATCCAGCAGGATGGTATTCCGGGCGACATTCGTCAGTACAAAGTACTGTGCTCGGAAAACGCCCACTTCTCGGTGCAGAAGAACATGGCGCTGATGGGGCTTGGCTATCGCTCGGTCACGTTGGTGAAAACCGATGAATTCGCCCGTATGGACGTCACCGACCTGAAGGCGAAGATTGCGCAAGCGCAGGCCAACGGCGAGCAGATCATGGCCATCGTCGCCACCGCCGGTACCACCGACGCGGGCGCGATTGACCCGCTGCGTGATATCGCCGGTATCGCGGCGGAGCACCAGATCTGGCTGCACGTTGATGCCGCGTGGGGCGGCGCGCTGCTGCTCTCCGAGCAGTATCGCGATTACCTCGACGGCCTGGAGTTAGTGGATTCAGTAACCCTGGACTTCCATAAGCAGTTCTTCCAGACCATTAGCTGCGGCGCCTTCCTGCTGAAAGAGGCTCGCCACTACGAGCTGATGCGCTATCAGGCGGCCTATCTGAACTCCGAGTTTGATGAAGAACACGGCGTTCCGAACCTGGTCTCCAAATCGCTGCAGACCACCCGCCGCTTCGATGCGCTGAAGCTGTGGATGGGGCTTGAGGCACTGGGCAAGAAACAGTACGCTTCCATCATCGATCATGGCGTGACGATGGCGAAAAACGTCGCGGAATTCGTGAAGTCTCAGCCAACGCTGGAGCTGGTCATGCAGCCGCAGCTGGCAAGCGTGCTGTTCCGCTCACGTCCGGCGCAAATGGCTGGTAGTGATACCGCCGCGATCGCCCTGCTCAACCAGCGCGTGGGCGACGCCCTGCTGGAATCCGGCCGCGCCAACGTCGGCGTGACCGAGCATAACGGCGTAACCTGCCTGAAGCTGACGCTGCTCAACCCGGTGGTGACGCTGGACGATGTGAAGGTCTTGCTGAGCCTCGTTGAACGCACCGCCCAGGAACTGCTGGCGAAATAAGACGCTGCCGATTAGCGAGTGTCCTGCAAAGCCGATAACTGCTGTTATCGGCTTTTTTATTTCCTCCTCACGTCCGCGCTTCGCGCAGCAGTTGTTGGATCACCTGCTCCTGACGGGCATAATCACCTTCGCCAAAGGCGGTATAACGCAGTTGTCCCCGCGCGTCGAAGAAATAATGCGCCGGCCAGTACTGATTACCAAACGCATTCCAGATGGCGTAGTTGTTATCTGCGACAACCGGATAGTTTAGCTGCCGCTGGCTGACCGCTTCACGAAGCTGCGGCAACGACCGTTCCCACGGATATTCCGGCGTATGTACGCCAATCACCACCAGCCCCGCATCGCGATACTTATTGGCCCACGCCCGTACATAAGGCAGCGTATGCTGACAGTTGATGCAATCGCGGGTCCAAAAATCAATCAGCACCACCTTGCCCTTTAACGCCGCATTGGTAAGGGGTGGGCTATTAATCCATGCGGTACCGCCTTGCAATTCCGGCATAGCGCTGGTTGGCCGCGGCGCAACGATCGGCTCCAGCCGAACTCGTTGTTGATCCTGGGGCATAAACGCGCTGAGCCGCTGCTCCAGACGATGGGTTAAACCGCTGGCGCCCTGCAGATAACGATCGCTACCGCTGGCGATTAATGCCACTGCGGCCAACATTGCCACGCCAGCCAGTTGGCGTAACCGCCCACTTATCACCTGGCCACCGCGCAAACGGGAAATCAGCCGCGCGCCGAACCACCCCAATAGCAGCAACATCAGCGCGCATCCGCTGGCATAGGAAAGCAGCAAGATACCGGTAGTCACTGAATTTCCTTGCAACAACGCCAGGCTAAATATCGCCCCCAGCACCGGTCCCGCGCACGGCGCCCAAAGTAGTCCAATCGCCAGTCCGGCGAACACTGAAGCGAGACCACTGCCATAACGATAGCTCTGTTGGTTAAGTTGATTACCCAGCGCCACCGCTGGCGATCCGAGCCAGCCTGCAACGCGTGATGACAGCAAACTGATAGCCACAACGACCAAAAAGCCCAGCGCCAGCCAACGCCCGACGATGGTCAGATTGACTAACCATCCCCCTGCCGCCGTGGCCAGCAGCGATACAGCGGTAAACATCAATCCCATACCGAACAACAACAGGATGAGTTGTCCCTTACGCCCGCGAACGCTGGCAAACACCAGCGGGATCACCGGTAAGGTACAGGGGCTAAGCAGCGTCAACATACCGGCCAAAAATGCAATCACAACAGCCATGATCATTCTCCTTCGCAACGTTGCCGAAGTGGCAACGTCAGCATTACAACAGGCGATTGTATGGCGGATATGTCCGCGAAACGGCGGTTTAGTATAGGGATTTGTCTGCAGTTGGAATGGATACAGAAGGATACAAAACGGCGGCATTGAGACGTACGCGCGCCTCAAGACCGCCCTGTTGCATATTGTGCAGGGTCAAACTTCCCTGCATCTGCCCGGCGAGCTGGGCGGCGATTGCCAGCCCCAAACCGGTACCGCCGGTATCGCGATTACGTGACTGCTCGAGGCGATAGAACGGCTGCAGTACGGCGGTGAGCTCTCCTTCCGGGATGCCGGGGCCGTCATCAACAACGTGAATGATAACATCGCCATTCGGCGGATAACTCAGGCTGATTTCCACCTTTTCGGCGTATTTCAGCCCATTATCGATTAAGTTACTCATGATCCGCCGCAGCGCCTGCGGCTGAAGCGTCATGACGTCCGCCCCTTTACCGGCACGAAAACTGACCGCTTTACCGATATCGGCATAATCACAGGCGATGCTATCCAGTAACGCATTAAGACTCATCCGCTGCGGCGCTTCTGCCAGTGGTTCGGCCGCTCGTGCCAGCGCGATGCCTTCGCGAACCAGTCGGGTCATGCTATCGAGATCCTGTAACAGCTTATCGCGGAGTGCCGGTTGATCGGCCATCTCGACCCTTAGCTTCATGCGGGTAATCGGCGTCTGCAAATCGTGGGAGATCGCCGCCAGGATCCGCGCGCGATCCTGCAAATGGTCCTGTATTCGCTTTTGCATCGCGTTGAAGGCGCGCGCCGCGCGCTGCACCTCTTGTGGTCCCTTCTCGGCCAGCGGCCCTGCAGCCGGAGTAGCCGGTTGCAGCGTATCAATGGCGCGGGTAAAGCGGGTCATCGGCGCGACCACCTGGCGGACGGCGTACCAGGCGCAAAATAGCAGTAACAGAAACTGCGCGACCAGCACCAGCGGTAGCCAACGTGCGATGGCCGGCAGCTTTGGCCACAGGTCAATGCTGAGCGGCGCGCCGTCGCGCAGGGTCACGTGGGCCTGAATATGTTCGCGCGGTCCAGGGACGGCGATAATACTCACAGGATAGCGACCGCTCAGGGCTTCCTGTAACGAGCGTACCGCATCGCGGGTACGCCAGCTGGTGGGATAATCGCCAGTTTGTCCGGCTGAAAGCTGATAGCGGTAGTTACCGCGCGCCAGACGCGCCAACCAATGCGGCCGTTCTTGCGCAGGAAGACGATCAAGGATAGCCACGCTGGTGGCGACATCGTATTCAAGGTTGCCCAGCATGACGCTACGGGCACTGCTCATGCGCTCGTAGAGCAGAAGCGATAGCGTCAGGGCATTAGCGAGCAGCAGAGCGAGAAAAATCATTATCATTAAGCGCGACTGCAATGACGCCGGCCACACTTTCATTATCGCGCCTCGCGGATCGACACCGGCACTGACAGCACATAACCCTCGCTGCGCACGGTTTTGATATAGGCGGGCTCACGCGCGTCCTCCCGCAGGCGCTGACGCAGGCGGCTCACCAACAGATCGATAGACCGTTCAAACAGTTCGGCATCACGCCCCTGGGTAAGATTCAATAACTGATCGCGGTTGAGCACCCGTTGAGGATGATCAAGAAACACCCGCAGCAGGCGATATTCCGCCCCGCTTAGCGCCACAATTGTGCCACTCTCGTCCAATAGATGCCGCGCCGAGGTATCGAGCTGCCAGTCGCCAAAAGCGATAAGCCTGCCGGCTTCGCTGATTTGTAAATTGGGGGGAAGCGCGCGGGCGCGGCGTAAGATGGCTTTGATCCGCGCCAGTAGCTCCCGCGCCACGAAGGGTTTCACCAGATAATCGTCGGCCCCCATCTCGAGACCAAGTATACGGTCGCTATCTTCGCTACGCGCGGTCAACATCAGCACCGGGATATCCTGTTGGTCATCATTGCGCAACTGGCGACAAAGGGTTAAACCATCATCGCCGGGCAGCATGATATCGAGGACAATCAGATCGATTTGATGGTTTTTAAGTACAGACCACATCGCTTTGCCATTCGCTGCGCCGCTGGCGCGATAGCCCGATTTCTCCAGATACCCAACGATCAGTTCGCGGATATCGCGGTCGTCATCGACAACCAGGATGTGGTCAATACGTTCCAAAGGCGGCTCCTGCGGAAAAATAAGCTCATGAAAAGCATATGCGGCTTTTCCGCAAGCGCAACTCTGCGCTTGCGGCGCGGTGAGGCTTATAAGCGATCGGCATCAATAACCGCCTGAACAAATTCCGCTGGCGCCTCCTGCGGCGGGTTATGTCCCACTGCGCCTTTGAAATCCCGATGCTCATATTTACCAGTGAATTTCGCCCGATAGCTATCCGGCGCCGGATGCGGCGCGCCATTGTTTTCCCCCTCGATGGTAATCGTGGGTACGCTAATCGCCGGCAGTTTCGCGAGTCGCTGTTCGTAGGCCGCATATTTCGCTTCACCCTGCTCCAACCCCAGGCGCCAGCGGTAGTTGCTGATGGTGACGGCAACGTGATCCGGGTTATCCAGCGCTTTCGCGCTATTGGCGAACGTGGCCTCCGTGAATGTCCACCGCGGCGAAGCCTGATGCCAGATAAATTTGGCAAAGTCATAGGTATTTTGCCGGTAGCCCGCCTCGCCGCGCGGGGTGGCAAAGTAGAATTGATACCACCACGACAGTTCCGCCTGAGGCGGTAACGGCTTCTCGCCAATTTGCTGGCTGCTAATCAGATACCCGCTCACCGATACCAGCGACTTAACCCGCTGCGGCCAGAGCGCCGCGACGATATCCGCTGTACGCGCGCCCCAGTCAAAGCCGGCGAAATCCGCTTGCTTAATATTTAGCGCATCCATCAGATGCACAATATCCGCCGCCATCGCCGATGGCTGACCGTTACGCGGCGTTTTTTCCGACAGGAATCGGGTGGAGCCGTAGCCGCGCAGATACGGCACGATGACCCGGTAACCCTTCTGCGCCAGCGCCGGGGCCACCTGCGCGTAGCTTTGAATATCGTACGGCCAGCCGTGCAGCAAAATTATCGCCTGGCCATCGCGTGGCCCCATATCGACATAACCGATATTCAAATCGCCGGCGTTGATTTGTTGCACCTTGTCGAAAGCGCCTGCGTCTTCAGCAGCGCACACGCTGGCGGACCACAGCGCGGAGAGACACAGCGCCGCAGCGCTGACATGACGGATTGCGGATAAGCTGTTCATCCTCATTTCACCTTTTATCTGGAAGCGTTAAGCGAGTACGTGAACAGTTAATCAGGCCTGTGTATCCAGCATATGTGGGATTTATCGTGTTTTTGCATCGCCATGTATGAGGTTTGCCGATTGATACAGTGTGATACAAACGCCAGCTTTGGCGATTGTTGCTAAGTTGTGAATTTCCACTTGCCGCAGCGAACAAATCAGTTACCGTGTCAGGCATTTCCAGTACAACCAGCAGAGGGAGCGCGCTATGGCGATTTTTGATGGTCACAATGACCTGCTGCTCAATTTATGGCTTCACCATCGCGAGGATCCTGCAACCGCTTTCTTTGCCGGGATTGAGAACGGTCATCTCGACTATCCGCGCATGCAGCGAGGCGGATTTGCCGGCGGGCTGTTCGCGCTATTCGTGCCGCCGCAGGAATATATTGCCCGTATGGCGCCGCAACACGCCAACCAACGGTGGGATCCGATCGATATCCTCTGGCAGCAGCTGGCCATTCTGAAGCAACTTGTCGCGCAGTCCGCTGGACGCGTGAGATTGTGTCTGAGCGCGGCGGATATCGAACGCTGCCGCCAGGATAATGTACTGGCGATGGTGGCGCATATTGAGGGCGCCGGGGGTTTTGATGGCGAGGGCCGCGACCTGCAGGCCTTTTATGCCGCCGGGGTACGCAGCATTGGTCCGTTCTGGAATATTGCAAACCGCTTCGGCAGCGGCGTTAACGGTTCGTTTCCCGGTAGCCCGGACACTGGACCTGGACTGACAGCGGCAGGTATCTTTCTGATTAAGCAGGCCAATGCCTTGAAGATGCAGATTGACGTGTCTCATATGAATGAAAAAGCGTTCTGGGATACCGCCCATCACTCGACGTCTCCGCTGGTCGCCACCCACTCTAATGCCCATGCGCTATGCCCGCAGCCGCGTAATCTTACCGATGAACAACTGCTGGCGATTCGCGACAGCGGCGGCGTGGTCGGCGTCAATTTTGGCAACGCTTTCCTGCGCGCTGACGGCAAACGCGATAGCGATACCCCATTGCGTACCATCGTTCACCATATCGACTATCTTATTAACATCATGGGCGACGATCACGTGGCGCTGGGATCCGATTTTGACGGCATCACGCTACCGGACGAATTGGACGACGTCAGCGGTTTACCACGGCTAATCAATGCATTGCGCGATAGCGGTTATGAACAATTGGTGCTGGATAAACTGCTGTGGGGTAACTGGCAAAGAGTATTAAAAAATGTTTGGCAACAATAGGTTATATTGTAAACATAAGGTTAAATACTTACATGTTGCCGGTTGACCTTTATCCCCCTGAGGGGCAATATTTGATTGCCATCACAAAACCGACACAACCGACGATGTTGATGTCGCATTTTTATAGAGGAAAAAACAATGTGGAAGAAACCTGCTTTTATTGATTTACGTCTGGGTCTGGAAGTTACGCTGTACATTTCCAACCGCTAATCGCTCCGCCCGCCGTCCGTGCGGGCATTTTGTTTTTTTATCTGGTCCGTCTTCATGTTTATAAAAGTCCTCGGTTCCGCCGCTGGCGGAGGCTTTCCCCAGTGGAATTGTAACTGCGCCAACTGTCAGGGTCTGCGCAATGGCACGATTCAGGCCACCGCCCGTACTCAGTCTTCCATTATCGTGAGTGATAACGGTAAAGAGTGGGTGCTGTGTAACGCCTCTCCCGATATCAGCCAGCAGATTGCCCATACGCCAGAGTTAAATAAACAAGGCGTTCTGCGCGGCACGCATATTGGCGGCATTATCCTTACCGATAGCCAGATTGACCATACTACTGGACTACTGAGCCTGCGCGAAGGCTGCCCCCATCAGGTCTGGTGCACGCCGGAGGTACATGAGGATCTCAGCACGGGTTTTCCCATTTTTACCATGTTACGGCACTGGAACGGCGGCCTGATTCACCATCCTGTGACCCCGTTGAATCGCTTTACCGTTGACGCCTGTCCCGACCTGCAGTTTACCGCCGTCCCCATCGCCAGCAATGCGCCGCCCTACTCGCCGTTTCGCGATAGGCCGCTGCCGGGCCATAACGTGGCGCTGTTTATCGAAAACCGCCGTAACGGCCAGACGCTGTTCTATGCACCGGGGCTTGGCGAACCGGATGAAGCGCTCTTGCCGTGGCTGAAAAAAGCGGACTGCCTGCTGATTGACGGCACCGTCTGGCAGGATGACGAACTGCAGGCTGCCGGCGTCGGACGCAATACCGGTCGTGATATGGGCCACCTGGCGCTTGGCGATGAACACGGCATGATGGCGCTGCTGGCCTCACTCCCGGCAAAGCGCAAAATTCTGATTCATATCAATAACACTAATCCGATCCTTAACGAGCAATCGCCGCAGCGCAAGGCCCTGACGCAACAGGGAATTGAGGTGAGCTGGGACGGGATGCCTATCACGCTTCAGGACTAACTATGCAGATACGCGAAACCCTATCGCCACAGGCGTTTGAACAAGCGCTACGGGAAAAAGGCGCCTACTACCATATCCATCATCCGTACCATATTGCGATGCATAACGGCGAGGCCAGTCGCGAACAAATCCAGGGCTGGGTGGCGAACCGTTTTTACTACCAGACCAATATCCCGCTAAAAGACGCGGCGATTATGGCGAACTGCCCCGATCCACACACCCGCCGCAAATGGGTGCAGCGGATCCTCGACCACGATGGCAGTAATGGCCAGGAAGGCGGTATTGAAGCCTGGCTGCAGTTAGGCGAAGCCGTGGGTCTAAGCCGCGATGAGTTACTCAGCGAGCGCCACGTGCTGCCCGGCGTGCGTTTTGCCGTCGACGCCTACGTCAATTTTGCCCGCCGGGCCAACTGGCAGGAGGCGGCATGCAGTTCACTGACCGAACTGTTTGCCCCGCAAATCCATCAGTCGCGCCTCGACAGCTGGCCGCAGCACTATCCATGGATCAAAGAAGAAGGCTATTTCTACTTCCGCAGCCGCTTAAGCCAGGCCAATCGCGACGTTGAACATGGACTGGAACTGGCGAAGATCTACTGCGATAGCGCGGAAAAGCAGAACCGGATGCTGGAGATCCTGCAATTTAAGCTCGACATTCTGTGGTCGATGCTGGATGCCATGACCATGGCTTACGCGTTGCAGCGCCCTCCCTATCATACGGTCACCGACAAGGCGGCCTGGCACACAACCCGACTGGTATAACTATGCAAAAGAGCGCAATCATTGCCTTTCGTCGCGGCTACCGTCTACAGTGGGAAGCCGCTCAGGATAGCCACGTGATCCTCTATCCGGAAGGAATGGCGAAACTGAATGAAACCGCCGCCGCGATCCTCGAACTAGTCGATGGTCAACGCGACGCGGCAAAAATAATCGCCGAACTCAACGCCCGTTTCCCGGAAGCGGGCGGCGTCGATGACGACGTCATCGAATTCCTGCAGATAGCTTACCAACAGAAGTGGATTATCTTCCGTGAGCCAGAATAAACCCGCCGTTAATCCGCCGCTGTGGCTACTGGCGGAGCTGACCTATCGCTGTCCATTGCAGTGCCCCTACTGCTCTAACCCGCTGGACTTTGCTCAGCAGGAGAAAGAACTCACCACCGAACAGTGGATTGAGGTCTTTCGCCAGGCGCGGGCCATGGGTAGCGTGCAGATGGGGTTCTCCGGCGGCGAACCGCTGACGCGCAAAGATCTGCCGGAGCTGATTCGCGCCGCGCGCGACCTCGGTTTTTACACCAATCTGATTACGTCAGGCATTGGGCTCACCGAGAGCAAACTCGACGCCTTCAGCGAGGCCGGGCTGGATCATATCCAGATTAGCTTCCAGGCCAGCGATGAAGTGCTTAACGCGGCGCTGGCGGGCAACAAAAAAGCGTTCCAGCAGAAGCTGGCGATGGCGAAAGCGGTAAAAGCACGCGACTACCCGATGGTGCTGAACTTTGTCCTCCATCGCCACAACATCGACCAGATCGATAAAATCATCGAGCTGTGTATCGAGCTGGAAGCGGATGATGTTGAGCTCGCCACCTGCCAGTTTTACGGCTGGGCGTTCCTCAATCGTCAGGGGTTACTGCCGACCCGCGAACAGATCGCCCGTGCTGAACAGGTCGTTGCTGATTACCGACACAAAATGGCGGCTAACGGTAATCTGACCAATCTGCTTTTTGTCACCCCGGACTACTACGAAGAACGACCCAAAGGCTGTATGGGCGGCTGGGGCTCGATATTCCTCAGCGTAACCCCGGAAGGCACCGCACTGCCGTGCCACAGCGCTCGCCAGTTACCGGTCGAGTTCCCGTCGGTGCTGGAACAGAGTCTGGAATCGATCTGGTATGACTCATTTGGCTTCAACCGCTACCGCGGATTTGACTGGATGCCGGAGCCGTGCCGTTCCTGTGATGAAAAAGAGAAAGATTTCGGCGGTTGCCGCTGTCAGGCCTTTATGCTAACCGGCAATGCCGATAACGCTGACCCGGTGTGCAGCAAATCGCCGCACCACCATAAAATCCTCGAAGCGCGGCGCGAAGCGGCCTGCAGCGACATAAAAATCAGCCAGCTGCAGTTCCGCAACCGCACCCGTTCACAGCTGATTTATAATACCCGGGAATTGTGATGACCACCGCCACCAGCATCGTGGAACTGGCAGGCGGCATGCGCGCAACGCTGATTCATCAGCCGCAGACGACGCGTGCGGCGGCGTTGGTTAAGGTGGGCGCCGGAAGCCATCACGAAACCGATGCCCTGCCGGGGCTGGCTCATTTGCTGGAACATTTACTGTTTCGCGGCAGCCAGCGTTATCACGATGATGAGCGATTGATGGCGTGGATCCAACGCCAGGGCGGCAGCGTCAACGCCACCACCCTTGCCCGCCACAGCGCCTATTTCTTCGAGGTCGCCGCCAACAGTCTGGCCGAGGGCATCACCCGTCTACGGGATACGCTCCAGGCGCCGCTGCTGTCGCCTGAAGATATCCGTCAGGAACTGGCGGTCATCGATGCGGAAAACCGGCTTATCCAACAGCACGATCCCTCCCGCCGTGAAGCCGCGGCCCGTCACGCGATGGCGGCGCCCGCGGCTTTTCGCCGTTTTCAGGTCGGCAGCATGGATTCGCTGGGCGGAAACTTGCCTGCGTTGCAGAGTGCGCTCGGCGAGTTTCACCAGCGCTATTATGTCGCCAGCCATCTGCAGCTATGGCTTCAGGGGCCGCAGTCGCTTGATGAATTAGCCGAATTGGCCCATTTTTTTGCCGCGGGGTTCCCTGGCGGCCTGCCGCCGGAAAGCCCGCCGTCTGCGTATTTTAGCAACAATGTGGATCTTCAACTGGCCGTTGAAGACAAACCGGCGGTATGGCGTTGTCCGCTGATCGAAATAAGTGACAATGTCACTACTTTTCGCGAATTCTTACTGGATGAAGCGCCCGGCAGCCTGCTGGCCGGGCTGCGTGAATGCGGGCTCGCGGACGATATCGCGTTGAACTGGCTTTATCAGGATGAACGCGTCGGCTGGCTGGCGCTGGTATTTAGCAGCGACCATCCCGACGCCATCCAGCAGCATCTCGAGCGATGGCTGCAGGCATTGCGCCACACCTCGCCTGAACAGCAGTTGCACTATTACAGGCTGGCGCAGAGGCGTTTTAACGCACTCACCCCGCTCGAACAGTTACGTCAGCGGGCATTGGGTTTTGCGCCCGATTCCCCGCCCATCGACTTTGCCCGTTTCTGCGCCAGCTTGCTGACGGCGCCAGCCTCTTCGCTGGTGTGCCGCAAAATAGCGGCTGGCGATGGCGTGGCAACCCAGGGCTTTACCTTGCCGCTCGTCCGCAGGCAACCACGGACAGTCGTGATTGATCCGCTGGCATTTAGCTTTTATCCGCAGGCGGCGACCGCTGAGGCACCTGAACTGCCGCTAACGACCAGCCCGCTGTTGCACGTCATTGCAGATAATCAAACGCCAACGCTGATCGTTCGCAAACCTTTCTATAGCGTGCTTAGCCAGGCGCAAGGGATGGCGATAAGCCAGCAGATCCGTCCCTTGCTCGCGCAACTTCGCCATACAGGCGGCAGCGGCGAGTGGCAAACGGTGGACGGCAACTGGCAGCTTACTCTACAGCTACCTGAATCCGACGGCGTAGCGGAGCGCGTCGTCACCGCGCTCATGCGCCGATTATCGCAACCTGCACTGGGGACGACGGTCGCACCTGAAACCATTGCGATTCGCCAGCTACTGCAACAATTACCTGAACATCTGACTATCGCCCCGGCGCAAGAGGGTTGGCTGGCGGCGATGGTGGGCGGCAGCGGCAATCTGGCGCAGCAGGTTGCCCGTCAGTTGACGCTGCTCAATACCCCGGTTAACGCCGAACTTCACTCTTCGGCGGGCTGTCGCCGCGGTATTCAGCGTATTCCTCACGCCAGCTCGGATAACGCGCTATTAGTTTTTATTCTATTGCCCGAGGGGGCATCGCTGGCCGCGCTGCAACTGCTGGCGCTGCTTTGCGAGCCGCAATTCTTCCAGCGTCTGCGGGTCGAACAGCAGATTGGCTACGTGGTGAGCTGCCGTTATCAGCGGCTCGCCGATCGCGATGGCTTGCTGCTGGCGCTGCAGTCGCCCGACCGTTCCGCCGGTAATCTACTACGCTGCTGTAAAACTTTTCTTCGCCAGTTAACGCTGTGTGGGCAAGCTGAGTTCAGCCAGTTACAACACCAGCTGGCTGAGCAGAACGGTCAGGCGCGGGACGCCAGCGCAACCGCGCTCGCCGCCCTGCGCCAGCGCTATCATCTACCGGTAGCCACGCCGCAGAACGTTAACGACCTACAGCTGGACGAGATCATCGCGCTATGGCGTGAGATAACTCGCCGTCGCCGCAGTTGGCAAATCTTATATAGCGCGCCGACGACGTCCACCACTTAAGGTCGTCACTGCGCATCGGCGCTTTCGACCTGCGGTACGTTGCTTTGTGCGCTATCCGCAGCTGGCGCATTCGCCGGGTCGAAGATATGGTCGAGAATCGCGCGCGCCGTCGGGCCGGCGACAACGCCATCGCCGCCGCCATTTTCGAGAATGAGCGCCATCGCCACCTTCGGATGCTGATACGGCGCAAACAGGGTATAAAAAATGTGGTCGCGCAGACGCACCGGGATCATTTTGGCATTGTAGGTTTGATTCTCCTTCAGGCTAAATACCTGCGAGGTCCCGGATTTCGCCGCAATCTGGTACGGCGCGGTATGGAACAGCTTATATCCCGTCCCGTTCGGCAGGTTCGCCATGCCATACATACCGTTGCGGACAATCCCCCAGTATGGCGATTTCGGGTCGCCAACCTGCGGTAAATTGGCCGGCTGCTGGAAGCGTTCGACCTTATTCCCCTGCTTCATTGAATACAAAAGATGCGGGTTTTGTACCTTGCCGTTGTTGATTAGGGTGGTCAGCGCTTTCACCATTTGAATAGGAGTGGCGATCCAGTAGCCTTGGCCGATACCGACGGAAATCGTATCGCCCTGATACCACGGTTTTTTATGGACCCGCTGTTTCCATTCGCGGCTCGGCAAAACCCCGGCGTATTCTTCATTGAGATCGATGCCGGTCGATTGTCCGTAGCCGAACTTACTCAACCACTCGTGTATGCGATCGATGCCCATTTCAAAAGCGACCTGGTAGAAGAACGTATCCGCCGACTCTTCAATCGCTTTGGTCACGTTCAACATGCCGTGCCCCGTTTTTAACCAGTCGCGATAGCGGCGCTGAGTACCGGGTAACGTCCAGGTCGGTGCGCCAAAGAAGGTGGTATTTGGCGTGATCACCCCGGCAGAAAGGGCTGAGAGCGCCATATACGGCTTGACCGTAGAAGCCGGGGGATACAAGCCCTGAGTGACGCGGTTAATGAGCGGGCGATCCTGGTTATCGAGCAGTGATTTGTAAGCCTGGTAACCAATCCCCTTAACGAAGGGATTAGGGTCATAGCTGGGGCTGGAGACCATCGCCAGTACGCCGCCATCGCGCGGATCGACGGCCACGACCGCGGCGCGCTGGCCCTTCAGGACCGACTCAATATACTGCTGCAAATGCAGGTCGAGCGTCAGATAGATATTTTTGCCGGCGACCGGCGGGACTTCTTTCAACAGGCGAACAACGCGGCCATGATTGTCTACCTCGACTTCCTGATAACCAGTGGTGCCGTGTAGTTCTTTTTCGTAATAGCCTTCAATTCCCTGTTTGCCGATATTGCGGTCAGCCGCGTAGTTTTCTGCTTCGCCGTTTTTCGCCAGCCGTTGCAAATCGTTATCGTTAATTTTAGAAACGTAACCGACGACGTGCGCCAGTTCCGCGCCATAAGGATAACTTCGCTGCTGGTAGCTCTCGACGGTGACGCCAGGAAAACGGAATTCGTTGACCGCGAAGCGCGCCACTTCCACATCGGTAAGATCGGATTTCAGCGTCACTTCTTTATAGCGGCTATTGTGGTGCATATCGTCGCGGAAACTGGCGATATCATCCGCCGTCAGGTCGACAATCGGGCTTAACGCCTGGAGCAGCGCCGACATATCGGCAATCTTGCTGGGGATCACCTGCAGGCGATACAGGGTGATATTTTGCACCAGCGGAATACCGTTGCGGTCGAAAATCAGCCCCCGGCTTGGCGCGATCGGCAGCATTTTAATGTCGTTTTGATTGGAACGAGTCTGATAAAAATCGTGCTGCTCTACCTGGAGATGGTAGAGATTGAAAATCAACACGCCAAAGCAAACCACCACCAACAGGAAAGCAATAACGGCGCGGCGGATAAACAGCATCTCTTCTGCCGAGTGGTCGCGGATCTCATCTCTCAATAGGGGCATTGGCGGCAATTTACCTGCGTCACTGGAAAGCACAAAAAATAAAGGCGGGGAAGAATAGCTTTATTGACGCATTAGCCCTACAGAAAGGTTGCTAATGAACTGGCAGAAATGTATCAGTATGTTAGAACGTGAGATGCCTTTCTCCGGTTGAGAAAGGCATAAGCATGCGGGGTTTGCCAGCAACGGTTATTTTCTGGCCTCAAAAGCTATTTTCACGGCCATTCCGGCAAGTACCGTCGCCATCAGCCAACGTTGAAATTGTTGCCAGCCCGGCCGCCGCCCAAGAAAAAGCGCCACCTGCCCGGCCAGCATAATAATAAGTCCGTTTACCGCCACGCTTATTAGCGCCTGGGTGCAGCCTAGTATGAGCGACTGACTCAGCACGCTGCCGAGTCCGGGGGTGATAAACTGCGGCAGCAAAGACAAATACATAATAGCCACTTTAGGATTCGCCAGGCTGGTAAGAAAGCCCATCAGAAACAGCTTACGCCCGCTATCTGCCGGTAAGTCGCGTACCGCGAAAATCGGCCGCCCGCCGGGTTTAATCGCCTGCCACGCTAAATAGAGTAAATAAGCCACTCCGCAAATTCGCAACGCATCGTAGGCATAGGGTACGGCGAAAACCAGCGCGGTTATGCCAAAAGCGGCGCACAGCATATAACAGAAAAATCCCACCGCAACGCCAGCAAGAGATATAAAGCCGGCGCGTTTTCCCTGGCAAATCGACCGTGAAGTGAGGTACATCATGTTGGGGCCAGGCGTTAACACCAACCCCAACGCCACCGCGGCAAAAGCCGATAATGAAGCTAATTCAGGCATAACTTATCTCCAGATAGGGGTAATGCCCAGGCGCGCGGCGTACTTGACCATGCTCCCCAACAGTATTCTGTCTTTAGCGCCAGTCACATGGTGTCTAAGTATTAGCTTATTCCCGTTCGGTCGACAACCATTTCGCCTTTCCCGACCGTTTGGGTTTACCGGCGTTTTCGGCACTCCGCTTGACTGGCAACGCTAATCCTTTCATCGCAGTAAAATTGTCATATCTCAAACAATTAGCGATCCGTAGCGGTTAACGCATCATAACGTTTCCTTTACCGCTGCGTTACGACTATGTTTAAAGGTGTGGTTTTGAATTTCGCCGATTACACACAATAAAACGCTGGTTTTATTTATGTTTGTTGAACGGTAAAAGCTATTAAATCCGTAGACTCATTCAAATATCGCTTATTGGTAGCAGTGTATATCGTAATGGCATTCACAAAAGCAAACGGAGCCTGATATGAGCACGTCAAATGATCCCACTAACAACCCATCCGCAGGGAAATGCCCTTTCCACGCCGAGACGCCGAAGCAAAGCGCCGGCAGCGGTACCGCTAACCGTGATTGGTGGCCCAACCAACTTCGTGTTGACCTGCTGAATCAGCACTCCAACCGTTCTAACCCGCTGGGTGAAAACTTCAACTATCGGGAAGAGTTTAAAAAGCTCGACTACTCCGCATTAAAAGCCGACCTTCGCGCACTGCTGACCGACTCCCAGGAGTGGTGGCCCGCCGATTGGGGTAGCTACATTGGCCTGTTTATTCGCATGGCGTGGCACGGCGCGGGGACCTACCGTACCGTTGATGGCCGCGGCGGCGCGGGTCGCGGGCAGCAGCGTTTCGCTCCGCTTAACTCCTGGCCGGATAACGTCAGCCTTGATAAAGCCCGTCGCCTGCTGTGGCCGGTAAAACAAAAATACGGTCAGAAAATTTCCTGGGCCGACCTGTATATGCTGGCGGGTAACGTCGCATTAGAAAACGCCGGCTTCCGTACCTTCGGTTTCGGCGCAGGGCGTGAAGACGTGTGGGAACCGGACCTCGACGTTGACTGGGGCGATGAGAAAGAGTGGCTGAAACACCGCCACCCGGAAAGCCTGGAAAAACAAGCACTGGGCGCCACCGAAATGGGTCTGATCTATGTTAACCCGGAAGGCCCTAACGCCAGCGGCGATCCGCTTTCCGCTGCGGCAGCCATTCGCGCGACCTTCGGCAATATGGCGATGGACGATGAAGAAATCGTCGCGCTGATCGCCGGCGGCCATACGCTGGGTAAAACGCACGGCGCCGCACCGGCAAGCCACGTTGGCCCAGAACCAGAAGCCGCCCCGCTGGAATCTCAGGGTCTCGGCTGGAGCAGTACTTACGGCAGCGGTGTAGGCGCGGACGCTATCACTTCGGGTCTGGAAGTGGTATGGACGCAAACCCCGACCCAATGGAGCAACTACTTCTTCGAGAACCTGTTCAAATATGAATGGGTGCAGACGCGCAGCCCGGCGGGCGCAATTCAGTTTGAAGCGAAAGATGCGCCGGAGATTATTCCCGATCCGTTTGATCCGAATAAAAAACGTAAACCGACGATGCTGGTAACGGACCTGACGCTGCGCTTCGACCCGGAATTCGGCAAAATCTCACGCCGTTTCCTGAACGATCCGCAGGCCTTCAACGAAGCCTTCGCACGTGCCTGGTTTAAGCTGATTCACCGTGATATGGGGCCAAAATCCCGTTATCTCGGCCCGGAAGTGCCAAAAGAAGATCTGATTTGGCAGGATCCATTACCGGCACCGACACATAACCCAACCGCCTCCGATATCGCCACATTGAAAACGGCCATTGCGGATTCAGGCCTGTCGGTTAGCGAACTGGTCTCCGTTGCCTGGGCTTCCGCCTCAACCTTCCGCGGCGGTGACAAGCGCGGCGGCGCTAACGGCGCGCGTCTGGCCCTGCTGCCACAGAGAGAATGGCCGGTAAATGCCATTGCCAGCAAAGTGCTGCCAACGCTACAGGCAATCCAGAAAGCATCCGGTAAAGCTTCGTTGGCAGATATCATTGTTCTGGCGGGCGTCGTGGGAGTTGAGCAAGCCGCTGCCGCTGCCGGCGTTCGCGTAAACGTGCCATTCGCGCCGGGTCGCGTTGATGCGCGCCAGGATCAGACCGATGTTGAAGCAATGGATCTGCTGCAGCCGCTAGCCGACGGTTTCCGTAATTACCGTCGCATCGAAGGCGGAGTGTCGACGGAAACGCTGCTGATCGATAAGGCGCAGCAGCTCACCCTGACGGCGCCGGAAATGACGGCGCTGGTCGGCGGCCTGCGCGTGTTGGGCGCTAACTTCGATGGCAGCCAACATGGCGTCTTCACCGATCGCGTCGGCGTCCTCAGCACTGATTTCTTCGTCAACCTGCTGGATATGGGCACGGTCTGGAAAGCCGCTGATGATCAGGCGGAGCTGTTTACCGGTCGCGACCGTAAGAGCGGCGAAGAGAAATATACCGCCACTCGCGTCGATCTGGTGTTCGGTTCTAACTCGGTCCTGCGCGCGTTGGCCGAAGTCTATGCCTGCGCCGATGCGCAACAGAAATTCGTCACGGATTTCGTTGCCGCGTGGACGAAAGTGATGAATCTGGACCGCTTCGATCTGTAATTCCCCTGCCCGCCGGTGAATATCCGGCGGCAGGTTACTCGGTTAAAGCGCCGCTCATTATCGAGAGGCGCTTTTTTTATGCTTCCCGCGCGAGCTGCTGTAACCGACTAAAGGTGCGTTGAATATCATCCAGCTCCACATCCGCCACCAGTGTTTCCAGCCCGCAATCGGTAATTAATATTAAGCGGCACTGCTTTTCATACAAGATATCCACCACGTTGATAAAACGCTGCTGCGCCGCAGGGCTAACTCGCCCCAACGGTGGAACATTCTCGACGAGCCAGTTCTTATGCTGCTCACATAGCGTCAGGTAATCCATGACCGAGGTAGGCGCAAGGCAGAGCTGGTCGAAAGTGAAATGTAAAAAAGCGCTGCCTTGCGATGCCGTTTGCAAGGTCCGGTAACCCACCTCCAGAGTCTGCGCCTGCTGGGCAATATCCGGCAATCCGAGCGCCGCGCGGGTGCTGAGAGTTGGCTGTTCCAGCAGCTTCCCCCGGCAGAAATCATTCTCCAGCGAGGTATGTCGCTCGCGATAATCCTGTTCGCCGTTTAGCGCCGTTACCCTCATATGGTGTTTAATGAGGTTAATGGAAGGCAAAAACCGTTCGTGATAAAGCGGATTCGCCAGCAAACGGTCGGGCGGATAATTGGAAGTCGCTAATAAGACGATATTTCGCGCGAACAAATGCTCCAGTAGCACCTTTATCAACATCGCATCAGCCGGGTCATGAAGATGAAACTCATCAAAACAGAGCAGACGACAGTTGTCGGTCATTTGCGCGACAACTTGCGGCAATCGCGGCGCCGAAGAGGCGTTCAGCCGCTGATGGAGCTCGCGGAAAAAGTGATGAAAATGCACCCGCCGCTTTTCACGCAGCGGCAAGCTGGCAAAGAAACTATCGAGAATAAAGCTCTTCCCGCGCCCGGTTCGCCCCCAGACGTACAATCCTTGTATTGCCGTTTGCTGCCGGAATAACTGCTGGCTCAGCGTTTGCAAGTTGGCGACCAACGCGAGCTGGTCGGCATCAAGGGTGAGATTTTCTTTTGCCGCCCGTTGGGCCATCACGGCGCTAAAACAGAAATCAGCGTACTGTGGCATGCGATTCACTGGCGCTATTTTTATCGAGAATGGCCGCCATGACGTTGTCAAAATGCGGCAGATCCGTAGCCACGCTAAATGCGGGATTCATCGCTTTACGGCCAATCAGGCCATCGATGAACGCAAAGATGGTAAGCGTTGCTTCTTCGACGTTAACGTGTGGGCTGAGCTCGCCTGCGGCAATTCCTTGAGCAATAATCTGTGCCATTCCGTCGCGCATAATCCTGTCGCTTTTGACGAAAATCTGCCGCAGCGCCGGCTTTCTTGCCGATTCCGCAATAATTTCCACCCACAGCTGATGCGAAGAGGGATACCCCACTTCTTCTATACAGGAAACGGCTAAGGCGCAAATCTGCGCAAAATGGGAACCTTCGAAGCGCTCCTGATGCTTAGCTAATGCCGATTTTTGCTCTTCAAGGATAATCGCCTCAATGAGTTCATCTTTGCCTTTGAAGTAGGTGTACATCGCGCCGAGGCTAATACCTGCGCGCAGTGCAATTTCGCGCACGCTGGTTCCATTAAATCCTTTTTCGGCAAAGCACGCCGCCGCGGCGACAATCAGCTTATGGTACGTTTCTGAATTATTTAACATTTCAACTACCTCCGGCGATGGGCAATTCTACCTGCTTCAACCGCTTTTTGGCTAGCAACCTAATGTTAGGGTAAATAACCATTTTTACTTGCCATCACCGACTGTGCGCTTCATTATAAATGAATGAACGTTCGTTCATTTACCATGATAAATATGAGGAGAACCATGATGCCAAATACCCAAGCCAGTCTGCGTTTACTTTTCCCGCAGTGGCAAGGCGGTAACAATCCGCCCTACTTTTTCGGTTCGCAGCTACTGGCCTGGCTGGCGCCCCCAGCGCAAGGCGTCGTTCTGGAAATCAGCGTACCTGAACCCACAGACGCTGAACTGGCAAATGAAGAAGGTATTGTCGGCCGCCGGGCGATCGTTGAACAGTTGCTTGAGGCACAAGACAAAATCACGCGAAATCAGCCAGAGACCATCGTCACCTTAGGGGGTGATTGCCTGGTCTCTCTGGCTCCTTTTGCCTGGCTTGCGGAAAAATATGGCGATAAATTGGGGGTGTTATGGATTGATTCTCACCCTGACGTCATGACGCCCCAGCAGTACCCACATGCCCATGCCCACGTTCTTGGGGCGTTAATGGGCAATGGCGACGTGGAACTAACCCACGTGGTCAGAAAGCCCTTATCGCCTGGCAAAGCCCTTATTGCCGGGATCCATAGCCCGCTGGATATTGAAAGGCAGTTTATCAGCGAACACGGTATTACGACCTTGAGCCCGGCAGAACTACGCCAACATCCTCAAGCAATAGACGAGTGGATTGCGCGGGAAGGTATTGAGTACCTTGCCGTCCATCTCGATCTGGATGTCCTCGACCCGGCCCTGTTTCGCGCGGTGCTGTTTGCCCGACCGGGGCGCGGCGTACACGATTTTGGCGACGTCGCAGAAGGGAAACTAACAATTGACGAAGTGGTTAACCTTATCCACAAGGCCGCCGTGCAGGCCAAACCGGTGGGGCTCACCGTCGCCGAACACTTGCCCTGGGATGCCTTAAACCTGAAGAATATGCTCGAAGCTCTACCATTATTGAGCTAATCGTCGTGGGAAGTGTCTTTTGCCATGTTGCAGGCGCCAGAGCGAATACCGAAGGGACGTTACATCATGCCCGGAGCAATAATGCCCCGGGCCTTAAACTACCTAATCCAGACGGTGAGTAAGACTATCACCACCATCATCAACACAGCCTGGATAAAGATTGGGTCTAACGACGTTTTGCGCATAGTCCCCTCCGCTATTCAAAGATTTGCCGTATCGCCAGCGCCAGTACCAGCAAACCGGCCAGTAAAAACATCCAGGCGATGAGATCCTCCGGTGAACGATTCATCGTCATCCTCCTTTTTGTCATCAGAACCACTGGCCGAAGCGCTTGATATAGAAACGTTTCATACCCTGCGCCACCAGGCAGTAGCTCAGCAGCGTGGCAACCAACCACGGGAAATAACTTAGCGGCAGCGGCTCAAGCCCCACCATGGCGCCAAGCGGCGAGAATGGGATATAAATGCCGATGGCCATAATAGCGGCGGTGGTGAGCAATACAGGGAGCGTCGCGCGGCTTTGGATGAACGGTATTTTCTGCGTCCTCAACATATGCACCACCAGCGTCTGCGACAGCAGCCCTTCGATAAACCAGCCGGACTGGAACAGCGCCTGCGCCTCAACATGATTGGCGGCGAAGACGTACCACATCAGAGCAAAGGTGGTGATATCGAATATCGACGATGTGGGGCCAATCCACAGCATAAAGCGGCCAATGTTCTTCGCATCCCACTTGCGCGGTTTACGCAAAAATTCCTTATCCATTTTGTCCCACGGCAGCGACAGCTGTGAGATGTCGTACATCAGATTCTGGATCAGCAGATGAATAGCCAGCATCGGCAGGAACGGGATAAAGGCGCTGGCGACTAACACCGAAAACACGTTGCCGAAGTTGGAGCTGGCGGTCATGTTCAGGTATTTAATAATGTTGCCAAAGGTCTCACGTCCTTTAATAACGCCCTCTTCCAGCACCATCAGGTCTTTTTCCAGCAGAATAATATCCGATGACTCCTTCGCGATATCCGCCGCGCTATCGACGGAAATACCCACATCGGCATCGCGCAGCGCCGGAGCGTCATTAATGCCATCGCCCAGAAAACCAACGGTATGGCCATTTTTCTGTAGCATCTGCAGAATGCGCGACTTCTGCAGCGGCGTCAGTTTGGCGAACACCGCGCGTTTCTCCACCTCCTGCTGAAGCTGACGGTCAGTCATTGACTCAACCTGTTGGCCGGTGAGAATGTCGTGCGCATCAATACCCACTTCAAGACAAATCCGCGCCGTTACGACCGGGTTATCACCGGTAAGCACCTTAACCGCGACACCGTTATCACGCAGTGCGGTAATGGCTTTGCCCGCGCTTTCCTTCGGCGGGTCGAGGAACGTCAACATGCCTTCGACAGTGAGCCCCTGTTCATCGGCGGCAGTGAGCGGAACGCTTAGCGCGGCATCATCCAGCTTGCGGGTAGCGACCAGCAATACCCGGAAGCCCTGAGCGTTATAATCTTCGGTTTTCGTCAGCAGTAGTTCCCGGCGCAGCGCGTCCAGTTCAACGACCTTGTCGCCCTCACGGATATGGGTCGCGGCTTCGAGCATCTCTTCAACCGCCCCTTTGCAAATCAGGCTCTTATCGCCATAGCGGCTATCTTCCACCGAGACCGATACGCGGCGACGAACAAAATCGAACGGCAGTTCATCGAGCTTCACAAAGCGCTCTTTTTCCGTCGGCGCCAGCCGTCCTTCTCCATAACGAAGCACGGCTCTATCCATCAGATTGCGCGCCCCGCTTTGGCTGCTGCTATTCAGCCACGCCAGCATTAATACCCGATTGCTTTCCGCGCCGCCGACGTCGAGATGATGCTCAAGGATGATATTATCCTGGGTCAGAGTGCCGGTTTTATCCGTACACAGCACATCCATTGCGCCGAAGTTTTGAATGGCATTGAGACGCTTAACGATCACTTTGCGTCGCGACATGGCGATCGCGCCCTTCGCCAGATTCGAACTGACGATCATGGGTAACATTTCCGGCGTTAAACCGACCGCCACCGCCAGGGCGAAAAGCGAGGCTTCCACCCAATCACCTTTACTGAAGCCGTTAATCAACAACACGATCGGTACCATGATCAGCATGAAGCGAATTAACAACCAGCTGACGCTATTCACGCCGCGATCGAAGGCGGTCTGCGTACGGGTGCCGACGATCGATTTTGCCAGTGAGCCAAACCAGGTTCGGTCGCCGGTCGCCACCACTACCGCCTGCGCTCTACCGCTGGTAACGTTCGTCCCCATCAGACAGATATTACCCATCTCTAACAGACTGTTATTTTTATCCGGCGTCGGTAAACGATCGCTGCATTTACCCGACACGCTGGCCATGAGATCATATTTTTCTACCGGTAGTGATTCACCGCTAAGAATAGACTGACTGACAAAGAGGTCCCGTGATTCCAGCAGACGAACATCTGCCGGCACCAGATCGCCTGCGGCAAGAAATATAATATCTCCCGGCACCAGCTCTTCTATGGGTATTTCCTCCTGGCTGGGGCCAATATTGCCCGGCCCGCGGCGCAGTACCGTTGCGGTGGTACGGACCATGGATTTCAGCGCCTGCGCGGCTTTGTTGGTCCTGAACTCCTGCCAGAAGCGTAATAAACCGCTCAAACTTACCATCGTCAGGATAATAATGACGCCGGTAAGATCGGTCTCTTCACCGTTACGCAGCGGTAGCCAGTAATCGGTAATAAAACTGACCGCCGCCAGCGCCATCAGCACGTAAATAAACGGGTTATTAAATGCCTGCAGTAATTGAATAAAAAACGGCGGCGCGGTTTCTCGTGCCACTTCGTTACGGCCATAGTCTTCCAGCCGCTCCAGCGCATCGGCGGTCGTTAGCCCCTGCCGACTGCTATTTAAACGCGACAGCGTGTGATCCGGGCTATTAAAGGCCTCCGTTTCAATCGCAAAGCTCTTTTTATGCTGCTTATCATTTTCTGACGCAGACCGGTTGGTATTCCGGTTTTCTAATTTCATGTCAGTCATGATTCATCCCCAAATTTAGATGTGGTTGTCCCTGCATAAATAAATCATGCATAGCTAGATATTATTTTTCACACTCACCAATTCCACGCAGTAAATATCCCTACGTAGTTTGCTAAACCGCAGTGAGATAGCCTTAAGGGCCTGTGTGAGCGTGTATTACCGCGTCAAAGGCGGAGGGAACAGTGCGTAAAAAAACAATAGCATGATGAATTACCTCGCAAAAAAGCGAATTCCAGTTCTCAGGAGGCAATCGGGTTCGGGAAAGGATTGCTGCCTGCCGGTTGGCAAACAGCGCAGAATAGATAGCGTCAGTTTGCCTTGATGTTTAAATAAGGGTGACTGTCCAACATATCTCTCCTGTGTGAAGTTGTGCTTAGTATAGACGTGACTTGCCGGGAGTAAAGCTCCGTAAGCCCGTCAGTGAGGTTTGGTTTAGATTTGCTCTCGTTTAACGTCTCTCGTCAGAGGAGTCACAGCGCACAATCGTGTCGGCTGCCCATGCGTCAGACCGCCATCATACAACTCTTATCGTGAACATTGTGCCACCCACATCACCAAATCAGACTACATACCTATACGATAAACGTTATTTATATTAACATCTTAAATATTCGCATTATTTATTTATCTGTACGAAATACCATCATAATTTAAGCAAATTTACACAACTACATAAAGGAAACGGTATGAGCAAGAGAGTTTATTTGGTTTCATGTTCCGGAAGACCAAATTATGGCGATGAATTAATCACCGCCACTTGGCTATCTTTCCTTTATAAAAATTATCCACAGTATGAAGTTTGGCTTGATACCCCTGAACCGGGTAACGTGCAATCGTTGTTTATGAAATATCACCCAAATTTCAAAGCCATTAATACTCTGTGGAAAATATGCTGGCGTTCCGTCAACGATCTTAAGGATATAAATCATAAAACCGCCAGTCTTATTAAGGATTATGGTTCTCCTGATATTGACCTGAATATCGATATTTTACGCTCGGCTGATATTGTTCACATACTCGGCGGCGGCTATATCAATGCCAACTGGAAGGAAAACTATGCCATCCTGTTCGCTTGCCAGGCGTTAAAACAGGTCTCTCATGCTAAAACGATTGCTACCGGCATCAGCATTTACCCGCACGAAGAGTTCCTTGCCGCCGAAATTTTTAACGATGCGATAACCTCTTTTGATTACTTTTCCGTTCGCGATCCTGCTACTGCCAGTCGATTTGCGGTTGAAAATACTCAGGACGATGTGTTCCTGGGTTATGACCTGGATGTGGTATACAAAAACGATAGCCCCGATCTGCCGGATATTTTATGCTGCATTCAGAATGAACTCTCTGAAGACGATATATTTCAAAAACTTGTTTCCCAGGTTGCCGATTACCTTCAGCAACAGCATCAATGCGGCAAGAAAATAGGTTATATAGAAGCTATTCCAGGCGCCGACAACACGGCATTTGTCGAACTGCAGAAGGCCATCCCTGATATTGAGTTTTATCCTTTCTCGCATGTCTGGCATAGAGGTATCCCGGTTCAGGCTGATGGTGAGATGATTAGTACCCGTTTTCATCACCATCTGGTAGGCGCTTGCCTTGGGATTAAAGGCACCGCTCTGAATATTGATAGTGAATATTATAAGAACAAGCACGAATCGTTGAGCCTGCTGGGAACCGGCTGGAATGTGCAATCGGCAGACACCCTTGCTGGTAATTTACACTCAGCCATCAATGACGATTTTCAAGCGCAACTCAGTAATATTGCCTCTGCCAAGTCAATAAAGGCTTTGGCGCTGTATCAGGAATAACGGCACTCCAGTCCCCCGGCAACGCCGGGGGCTTCAGGTTTAATCAAATACGTTATTAATAATCGCGGTGACCACAGCGGTACTCAGCGCAATCAGTACCAGATCGTCACCAACGACCCGCCACTCATAGCCAGGATAATAAGGTAATTGGTTGAGCATCGAGGCGGGCACCGCTTTTTTAGCGATGCCCGGAGGTAATGGTTTTCCTCGTGCAAGATTTTTCGCAATCCCCGGAGGCAGCGCCTGATAGCCGGTTAAACCATAGTTCACCGCCAGCGCGCGAGCAGTGGTATAGCTGATATCACTGTTGACGTGATCCGGTTTGCCGTAGTTCTTACGCTGTCCCTTGCCTGCGGCGTTATCGCTTTGGCTGGCGCTATGGCCATTGTTGCTTTTGTCTCCATGGTTGCCACTATTGCCATGGTTGCCGCTATTACCATGACCACCGTTGCCATTACCGTTTCCGGGATTAGCAAGCGCCGGTGCCGCGGCCATTGTTAGCGACAGCACCATAGCCAATGTCGCTTTCACTACCTGACGCTTTAACATGATCTTTTCCTTTAAATGCACAGAGTACACGCTGCAAATGTAGGTGATATTCGCCACCGATACCATTTCACTTATTCTGATTTCTATCGCCGGTCGTTTACTTCAATTCCGCCGTGACTCCAGGCAAAAAACCAGCATATTCGCCATCCATAAACGCATTAAGCATGATTTCTGACTGTTAAATCGTGATGCCGCTAACAATTAAAAATTTAAAACCATTAACAACCAATTAACATTAGCAGGCAAACATTTCTCCTGAGGAAAATAATAATATGTCTACCACCCAGGTTCTCGGCGAGGCCTCCTTTAGCCCGCCAGGACAACATCCCGACAGCTTAACCGCGCGTATCGACGCTTTGCCCTCCTCGCCCAGTCTTTGGTCTTTTATCACCCTGCTGGCATTAGGCGGTTTTTTCGAACTCTACGACCTGTTCCAGACCGGTTATATCAGCACTGGCCTGCTCGCCGAGAATATTTTTCATACCGGAAAAGACGGGGTATTCGGTATTGCCGATCAGGCAGCCTTCGCTTCCTCGACCTTTATGGGGTTGTTTATCGGAGCCAGTCTGCTCGCGCCGCTCGCGGACAGGCTCGGACGCCGCCTGACCTTTATGTTCGCGCTGGCATGGTATGGCATCTTTTCGCTGATTATGGCGCTACAAAATAGCGCTGAAGGGGTCATTTTCTTTCGTTTCCTGGTCGGGGTCGGCCTGGGGATTGAACTGGTAACAATTGATACTTATCTCAGTGAGTGGATGCCGACGCATTTACGTAATAAAGCCTTCGCCTACGCCTTCTTTATTCAGTTTCTCTCGGTCCCGACGGTCGCGCTGATGTCCTGGCTACTGGTGCCAATGACCATCCTCGGCCTGAGCGGCTGGCGTTGGGTGATTATTCTTGGCGCCCTGTGTTCATTGGTCATTTGGGTCATCCGTAAAAAGCTGCCGGAATCCGCCCGCTGGCTGGAAAGCAAAGGCCGCCACGATGACGCGCACCGGGTGATGTGTGAAATGGAAAAGCGCTGCGGTTTATCGCCTTCCCGACGCCCTGCCACGTCGGCGGTAGCGCCGCCGCAGCGCGGTAATTTTAAAGAAATTTGGGCGCCGCAGTACCGGCAACGTACCCTCATGTTAATGGTGATGAACTTTTTCCAGGCCATCGGCTTCTTTGGTTTCGGTAACTGGCTGCCCGCGCTGCTTTCCGGCCAGGGTGCCAGCATTACCCACAGCCTGCTGTACGCCTTCTTTATCACCCTTGCCTATCCGCTTGGTTGCCTGTTCTGCACTCGTTTTGTCCATCGTTTTGAAAACAAATGGCAAATTGTCCTGTCAGCGCTGATGACGGTGATCTTCGGCACACTGTTCGCTTTACAAAATAACCCAGTACTGCTGGTTATCTGTGGCTTTATGATCACCTGGTCTAATGCCTGGCTCACCATCAGCTATCACGCCTATCAGGCCGAAGTGTTCCCGACCCACATCCGCGCTCGGGCGGTAGGTTTTTGCTACTCCTTTAGCCGTCTGTCTACCGCGGTCACCAGTATTATGATTGGTGTGATCCTGCAATATGCCGGTACCCCGGGAGTGATTAGCTTTATCGTCGCCAGTATGTTGATGGTCATGTTGTCGGTAGGCGTATTTGGGCCAAGAACCCGGGGAATTCGCCTGGAGAATATTTAAACCTCACTAACGCCGCCGGGCGCCCGTTCGGCGGCGTTGCGTACGAGTATTTTTTCTTGATAGCGCAGTAAACATGGCTGCAGCAAGGCGCTAACTCCGCTAAATGCAATCAAGCCAGTAGACGCCTGCCGACTCATCTCGCCATCGGCCAGCCACAGTGAGCAGAGCATAAAAGCAAGCGCGGTACTGAATGACATGAAACCGCCTTGCAGAGTGGTAAATCCCGCTCGCCAGTTATCGTCCGGGAACCGAATCGCCACCGCCGAGGAGGCAACCAGCCGGCTATAAGATGCTCCCAGGAAGGCAATCATGAACAGCCAGCTCGCACCGTCCAGCCAAAGCACCATCAGCAAACTGATGATAAAAACTGCGGTTGCCGCCAGGCTCAGCCGATAGCCGCCAAAGCGTTGACATAGACTGCCGCTAAACTTTGTTGCCGCGAATCCCGCGATCCCGCCGAGAAAGAATAACCACGGTAGCGCTTCACTGCTTGCCTGCATATTACCCATCAGCAAAGGCACCAGGATCGGCAGTAACAGCATCGGGCTAAATTGGGTTAACGCATTGCCGCTGGCGAATAACAGCATCGTTGGCGTGATGCGTATCTTTGTACCAGAGCCTGCGCCGCCGGAAGTCTTCGGCAGGCCAAGGTGGATCATGAATAGCGCCAGCAGGCAAAGAACGCCAATCAATGCCGGCGCGGTCTGCCAACCGAAACGTTCGCAGAGAAACAACATGGCGGGCATGCCGATAATACTGACTAGCGAAAAGGCAGAGATGACCGTCGCCAATAAGCGCGCGCGGTGTTGCTGGTCCGCCGCGTTGATCAGTAAACTGCTGGCCACCCCCATCGTCATCCCGCCGAGGAGCCCGGCCAAAAAACGCAGTATCAGCAACAATATGAAGTGCTGGGTAGCCAGAACCATCAGCGTTAACACTCCCAGTAACGCCATATTAACCAGTAGAAACGTTCGCGGATTTAGCCTTCCCACCAGGCGCCATGCCCCAATACCAGAAACGACCGATGCGAGCGTGTAAATACCGCTGACATAACCTGCCCAGCTCACCGGCACCTGAAAAGTTGGCGCCATGTAGACAAATAGCGGATTGAAAATCATATATTCGAGCGCGTTGGTAAATTGGATAAAAGCGATGATCGCGCCCATTCGCCGTAGATTTATGGTCATTACACTTCCTCTCATTAGGGGAAGCGTCAGTTTATCGGCTAGTAAAAATGCGCATAAGGCGGTAAAAATGGGCGGGTTAATTATCAAAAATGGGATAATCAGCAGTGAGTAAACTGGATTTGAATGCACTACGGCTGTTTGTGAATGTCGTGGAAAATGGCAGTTTCAGCGGCGCGGCGCGGGCGTTACGTATGCCATCGTCAAATGTCAGTCGCCAGATTTCTCAACTGGAAGAAAAACTGCAATTGCGGCTTATCCAGCGCAGCACCAGACACATGCATCTCACCGATGCCGGACAGGCATTTTTTAATAGTATGCGCCCCCTGCTCGATCAGCTCGCGGCAACCGAAGCGGCCTTGACTCAACAGCAGGCCGATCCTGAAGGACTGTTGCGCTTATGTCTGCCCAACGAGATTGGACCGACGATTTTTGGCCCCCTGCTGGCGCAGTTCGCCATGCGTTATCCCAACATTGAAGTAAGCTGTGTGGTCAGCCTTGCCGGAGCCGACGCGCTTAAAGAGGATATTGACATTGCCGTCGCCATCGTTCGTGGCAAGATGGATGATGCCAGCTATATCGCCAGGCCGTTAGCGACATTTCCCTGCTGTGTTGTCGCAGCACCTTCTCTGTTAGAAAAATACGGCCAACCAGTACGTTGCGAGCAGCTTGCCTCGCTTCCCTGTATCACCACCGTCAGCGCGCTGAAGGGGCAAGCCTGGCAATTCATAACCGCACGGAACGTGTTTAAAAAAGTGAACGTCCAGGCCCACTTTCGGGTGAATAGCGGAGAGATCGCCCTTTATGCCGCCGTCGCTGGCGTGGGTTTCGCCATCCTTGCTGAACAGGCTTGCCGCCCGTTTATCGCCTCAGGTCAATTAAAGGTGATTGAACTGGAGCTACCGCCGGCGCCGCTACATCTCGTGGCGCTGTATCGCGAACGCCATTTTTTACCCGCCCGATCTCGCGTCTGGCTCGATTTCATGCAACAACATTTTGCCGCCGATTAAGTGTGCGGCGTTTCGCTAAAGATCGCCTGTGCATCGGCGAAACATTTTTCCGCCAGCGACGACACCGGCTCCTGATTGCGCATGATGAGCGCAAGCGTGGAATCTACTTCGGTTTCCGCGATGGGAATAATCGCCAGATTGTCGCTCAGCGCTTCCAGGCCGTTATTGAGCGGCATGATGGCGCAACAGATCCCGGCCTGTACCGCCTGGATTATCTGAAATGTCGAATCGCTTTCAAAGACATATTTCGGCGTTAACCCTTTGGCTTTGAAGCTCATTTCGATCGATTCACGATAATACATTCCCTTGGTAAGGAAACCGAGCGGTAGCCCCGCTAATGTCTCCCACTCGGGTATGCCTGCGTCAAACTGGAAATGGCGACTGTCATGCAGCAGGCCCATTCGCGTTTTCGGCAGCCAGGTGACGTTAAATAATTCGCTATCGACGTGGTGCAAATAGCAGATGCCAAGATCGAGCTGGTTGCGGCTGACGCCGTCAATAATTTGCTCAGAGGTCATCGACAGCAGACTGAACTGCAGTTCTGGGTATTTTTCCGCCAGCGGTTTGATCAATTGCATCGGGTTCAGGCTGGCTAACGGCACCATGCCTACGCGTAACTGGCCCACCATCTGGCCGCGACAAATCGCCGCTTCAGCCGCCAGGCCGTCGTGCGCAGCCAGTAGCGCCCGCGCCCAGGCGAGGATGCGTTCCCCTTCCGGGGTGAAGCCTTCGAAGCGTTGGCCGCGCTGAATCAGCGTGAGATTAAGTTCGTCTTCCAGGTTGCGAATGCGCATTGAAAGCGTCGGTTGGGTGATATGGCAGGCCGCCGCGGCCTGGCCGAAATGGCGCGTCTGATCGAGCGCGATCAGATATTTCAGCTGTTTAATGTCCATCTTAACTTCCAGAATAGTGACGTCCGCTGGTCATTCGTGGACGCGATGCAGAACACAGCTGCGATAAGATATGTTATTTAAATGTTACTTGCGGTAGGGGCTTATTTCAAGATGCCATTTGCCAGTGGCCCGGTCTTAGGCCACTGGCAACATTCAGCAAATTAACGCAGACCGGGGACGGCGCGCACCTCTTTAGAACGCAGCGTCAGGCGGATAGGAACTGACTTGTACGACGGCGTTCCGCTCTCTTCATCGATGTAATCCAGCGGCACCAACACGTTGGCTTCCGGATAATAAGCGCCCACGGTGCCCGGCGCGATGCTATAAGCAACCACGGTGATATCCTCAAGGCGCAGGTCGCTATTCGGGAGCGCGGTGAAAATGTCGACACGATCGCCATGCTCCAGCCCCTGCTCGGCCATATCCTGCTCATTCATAAACAGCACATCGCGGCGGCCAAACACCCCGCGATAGCGATCGTCCATCGCGTAAATCGTGGTGTTGTACTGATCGTGACTGCGCAGCGTAACCAGGCGCATCACGTCGTCGCCGTCAACCCGGCTGTTCTCATGGACGCCTTTGAACACCGAGAACATCGCTTTGCCGGTCGGCGTCGGCCAGATCCGCTCGGTTGGCGGCAGCGGCATACGGAAACCGCCCGGATGACGAATACGTTCGTTATAATCCTCGAACCCGGGGATAGTCTGCTCGATGAGATCGCGAATGCGGTCATAATCCGCCACCAGCGATAACCAGTCGATCTTGCTGTTCGGCAGCGTCGCCGACGCCATCCCGGCGACAATAGCCGGTTCCGAGCGCAGTCGGTCAGAGGCCGGTTTCAGTTTACCTGATGAGGCGTGGACCATCGACATCGAGTCTTCTACGGTGATTGACTGGCGTCCGCTCTCCTGCATATCGAGTTCGGTGCGGCCCAGACAAGGCAAAATAAAGGTCTCTTTGGCTACCAGCAGATGCGAACGGTTCAGTTTGGTGCCGATGTGCACGCTAAGATCCAGCCCACGCATCGCCGGGAACGCCCGCTCATGATCCGGCATCGCCACCGCAAAATTACCGCCAAGGCAGATCAGCGCTTTCGCTTCACCGGCAACCATCGCCTGCAGGGCTTTTACCGCATCATGGCCATGTCCGCGCGGTGCGACAAAGCCGAACACGCTTTCAAGATTATTCAGAAAATCGGCACTCGGTTTTTCGGTAATACCAACGGTACGGTTGCCCTGAACGTTAGAGTGACCGCGCAGCGGGCAGATGCCGGCCCCCGGTTTGCCGATATTGCCGCGCATCAGCAGAAGGTCGGCGATCAATCGGACGTTAGAGGTGCCTTTGTTATGCTGGGTGATCCCCATGCCATAGGTCACGATAGTGGCGTTGGATTTGGCGTAGGCAACGGCAACGCGCTGCAGATCGTCACGAGTTAATCCGGACTCACGCTCAATTTCCGGCCAACTAGTCTGACGTAAATCTTCGGCAAAAGCGTCGAAGCCGAGGGTGTGCTCGTTAATAAACGTCTGGTCCAGCACCTGGCCCTGGTCCGCTTCAATCTCCAGTAACGCCTTAGCGATCCCTTTCAGCGCCGCGGCATCGCCGCCCGCTCTCACCTGGAAATAGGTTGAGGCGATATTCGTCGAGCTGTAGGTCGCCATTTCAATAACGTTCTGTGGGTCGGCAAAACGTTCCAGTGCCCTTTCACGCAGCGGGTTAAAGACGATAATCGGCACACCGCGGCGAGACAGTTCATGCAACGTGCCCATCATGCGCGGATGGTTGGTTCCGGGGTTGTGACCGATGGAAATAACCAGTTCCGTTTTGTCAAAGTCGTCCAAAGACACCGTGCCTTTACCGATACCGATCGATTGTGGTAGACCGACGCTGGTCGCCTCGTGGCACATATTGGAGCAGTCCGGGAAGTTATTGGTGCCGAACTCGCGGGCGTAAAGCTGGAACAGATATGCCGCTTCGTTAGAGGCGCGCCCGGAGGTATAGAACTCAACTTCATCGGGCTGCATGCCCTGTAATACTTCGCCAATGCGGGCAAACGCGCTTTCCCAGGAGACCGGGCGCAGCGTGTCGCTTTCGCGATCGTAAGACAAGGGATGGGTAATACGTCCGTAACCTTCCAGTTCAAAGTCGCTTTTCGCCAGCAGCGAGGTCACGGTATTGGCGGCGAGGAACTCTGGTGTCACGCGTTTGCTGGTGGCTTCCCAGGTAACCGCCTTCGCGCCGTTCTCACAAAACTGGAAGGTTGATTTATGTTCTTTATCCGGCCAGGCGCAGCCGGGGCAGTCAAAACCGTCAGGCTGGTTGGTACGCAGCAGCGTGACCGGGGCGTCAAGCGCGTCCATTTGCGTACGCACGGCGATGGCAGTCGCTTTTAACGCCCCCCATCCACCCGCTGGGCCATCATAGGGATGAACACCGGGGACAGCGCGTTTTTTCTTATTCATATGAACTCCTGAATACTCTCTTCAGCTAACGGATGTTATTAACAACATTGGTCACGGTTTTTTGCGGCGATGTTAAATAACCACAGTAATTAAGCGGGAAATACCACATTTCATTTTGCAATGAATAGCAAATGACAGGGTTAACTCGTTGTTTTTAATCTTTAACTAAATGTCTGGTTAAAATGAAATGAGCAATTTTGTTCGTTAACTAAATAATAACATGCCATTTCGTGTTGTATAATAGATGTTATCTATCGGGTGTTAAATTTAACCTATTTGATAATTAAAGAATTAATTTTAAACTTTATTATCAAGGGCATTAACATATTTCAATGCCCGGCAACGCCGTAATTTAATTGTCATTAACAGGAGGCTTTGCGCAGGTAAAGCCGTATCCGCTATGCAGAAAATATTCCATAAATACAATGAAGTAATGTCGTACAGGGGTGAGCCATGTTCGGATTAGATGCCTTTTATTTAGCCCGGATACAGTTTGCATTTACTGTATCTTTCCACATCATTTTCCCCGCTATTACCATTGGTCTCGCCAGCTACCTTGCGGTACTGGAAGGCCTGTGGTTAAAAACAAAAGAGGATACCTACCGCCAGCTCTATCATTTCTGGTCAAAAATATTTGCCGTTAATTTTGGCATGGGCGTCGTTTCCGGCCTGGTGATGGCCTATCAGTTCGGCACCAACTGGAGCGGGTTCTCGCAGTTCGCCGGTAGTATTACCGGACCGCTATTGACCTATGAAGTCCTGACCGCCTTCTTCCTCGAAGCCGGCTTTCTTGGCGTCATGCTGTTCGGCTGGCATCGCGTCGGCCGCGGCCTGCACTTCTTCGCGACCTGTATGGTGGCGCTGGGCACGCTGTTTTCCACCTTCTGGATCCTCGCGTCCAATAGCTGGATGCATACGCCGCAGGGCTACATTATCGAGAATGGCATCGTGGTGCCGGTAGACTGGCTGAAGGTCGTTTTTAACCCTTCATTCCCGTATCGCCTGCTGCACATGTCCACCGCCGCCTTCCTTGCCAGCGCCTTTTTCGTCGGCGCTTCGGCGGCCTGGCATCTGCTGAAGGGCAATGACACGCCGGCAATCCGCAAGATGTTCTCGATGGCGCTGTGGATGGCGCTGATCGTCGCCCCCATTCAGGCGATGATTGGTGATGCGCACGGTCTGAATACGCTCGAACATCAACCGGCAAAAATCGCCGCGATTGAAGGACACTGGGAGAATAAACCGGGTGAGGCCACGCCATTAGTGCTGTTTGGTCTGCCGGATATGGATGAGGAGCGCACCAAATATAAAATTGAGGTTCCCTATCTTGGCAGCATCATCCTGACCCATAGCCTCGATAAACAGGTTCCAGCCTTAAAAAGTTTCCCGAAAGAAGACCGACCAAATTCCACCATTATCTTCTGGTCGTTCAGGGTGATGGCCGGGCTCGGTATGTTAATGGTACTGCTCGGCGTGGTCAGCGCCTGGCTGCGCTGGCGTGGCCGGCTTTACACGTCAAAACCGTTCCTGCGTTTTGCCCTGTTGATGGGCCCTTCCGGGCTGGTCGCGCTACTGGCAGGCTGGTTTACTACTGAGATTGGCCGTCAGCCGTGGGTAGTCTATGGCGTTCAGCGCACCCGGGATGCGGTCTCCGCCCATGGCGATCTGCATATGTCCCTCAGCCTGCTGGCCTTTATCGTGGTCTACGCCTCGGTGTTTGGCGTCGGCTACGTGTATCTGATTCGCCTGATAAAGAAAGGGCCGGAAAGTGCGCACACGCCGGAAGACCCGACTCAGAACCAAACCCCTGCCCGCCCGCTGTCCGCAGTGCGCGAACCTATGAATACCTCAGGGAGAAAATAATATGGGTATCGACCTGTCAATTATCTGGTTCACGATCATCGTTTTTGCCACCTTGATGTATATCGTGATGGACGGTTTCGATCTCGGGATCGGCATTCTGTTCCCGTTTAATAAAAATGAAACCGACCGCGACATGATGATGAATAGCGTCGCGCCGGTGTGGGACGGCAACGAAACCTGGATGGTGCTGGGCGGCGCGGCGCTGTATGGCGCGTTTCCGCTGGCCTACGCGGTGATCATCGATGCGCTCAGCATCCCGTTAACCGCTATGTTACTGGGGCTGATTTTCCGCGGCGTGGCGTTTGAGTTTCGCTTTAAGGCGACGCCGGAACATCGTCCGTTGTGGGATAAAGCGTTTATCGGCGGTTCGCTATTGGCGACGTTTAGTCAGGGGATCGCCGTTGGCACCCTGCTCAACGGCCTCAGCGTCACGGGTCGTGAATTTAGCGGCTCAACCCTCGACTGGCTGGCGCCCTTCCCGCTGTTTTGCGGCGTCGGGCTGGTGATTGCCTACGCGCTGTTGGGCTGTACCTGGCTGATAATGAAAACCGAAGGCGCTCTGCATCGCAAAATGTCCGAGCTGGCGATCCCGCTGACGCTGGCGTTACTGGCAGTGGTCGCCATTATCAGCATCTGGACGCCGCTGACTCACCCGGAAATCGCTCACCGCTGGTTTACGTTCCCCAATATCATCTGGTTTATGCCGGTGCCGTTGTTGGTGCTGGTTTGCTGCTGGGGGATTGTCCGTAGCGCCTACAATCGTCAGGCCAGTTATGGGCCGTTTTTACTCACCCTGGCGCTGGTGTTCCTCGGGTTCAGCGGCCTTGGGATCAGCATCTGGCCGAATATTATTCCACCGGCAATCTCTATCTGGCAGGCCGCTTCGCCGCCGCAGAGCCAGGGCTTTATGCTGGTCGGCGGGCTGCTGATCATTCCGGTTATTTTGATGTACACCTGCTGGAGCTACTACGTGTTCCGCGGCAAAATCAAACCCGATGAGGGGTATCATTGATGGCGACTCAATCTGATAAAACGTTAACGACGCATCCTCGTCCGTTCTGGCACAAATTGATGTGGCTGGTGATTATCTGGGGGGCCAGCGTGCTGGCGCTCGGCGTGGTCGCCACCTTCTTTAAGTTATTGATGACGGCGGCAGGAATGCGCACTCACTAATACTAAACGCCGGACGGGCTGACCCGCCCGGCGTTTTTTTATGTAAGGTTGTAATAACGGTCAGGCTGCATTTTTTCCGGCAACGGATGTTGCCCGGTCATATCCATCAAATTACGTTCAATGGTATTGCACATTGCATTGAGCGGTAGATCGTTGGCCGAAGTGCCAAACGGATCCTCCAGCTCTTCCGCCAGGGAATCCCATGACAGGAAGGTGTAGGAAATAAATACCGAAACAAACGGCGTCATATAATGCAAATCGCCCACCAGCGCGAACGGCAGCAACGTACAAAAAAGATACACCGTGCGCTGTAAAATCAAGGTGTAAGCAAACGGCACCGGCGTACTCGCCAGACGCTCGCAGCCGCCCAGGACATGGGCTAGCTCGTCGAGTTTATTATCCATCAAGCCGTAGGTAATATCGCTGAGCATACCCTGCTCGCGCAGCTTCCCTAACTCATTACCAATCAATAATAAAATTCGGTTAGTCGGCATTGAGCTGGCGAGAATTTCCGCCACTTTCTCTTTCGGCAACAGGCGATACAGGTCGACCGCCGGGTCGGTTTTACGCAACTGATGCTTAAGGCTCCAGCTGAACGCCACCAGGTAACTGACTAACGTTTTATGCGTTTCCGCCTCGGCTGGAAGGATATTTTTCAGCTGCCGCACCAGCGTTCGTTCGGCAATCAGCACGGTTCCCCATAAATTACGCGCCTCAACGAAGCGGCTGTAGCTCGCGCTATTACGAAAGCCGAGAAAAATCGCAATCGCGATCCCCAACAGGCTAAATGGCGCAACGGTTAAGTGAATGCCAAGTTGTTCATACCATTGATAGCTGATGATGGCGATGACCGACATCAGGACGTTCAATAGCAGGCGGAAAACAATTTTTGACAGCACGGAACCGTGCCAGTCAAACAGACGAAAAAACCAGTGTTGTTCTGGCCGGATGATCATTGTATTACTTCCTGAAGACCCAATGATGCTCAGTACATACCCTAATGAAAAATGATGGGTATATACCCGTCATACTTCAAGTTGCATGTGCGTTGGCTTTCCTCGCTCACCCCAGTCACTTACTGGAGTAAGCTCCTGGGGATTCCCTGCGTCGCCGCCTTCCTGCAACTCGAATTATTTAGGGTATAGATATTATCTATTAAGCCATTGGTTAATTTTATTGTACACAAACACGACATCGCGTTGATAACCGCCATTAATTAGCGATGAATTAATGGTGGTTTAATTATGGGCTGTTTTTATTTTTCACGCAATATTCGGCCTGCAAAGCAGGCCGGAGAAATAAACCATCAGCGGCTGCGTAATGGCGGATATTATGCAGGGTTATTCAGCCTGACGACTGGATAATTCTTCAAGTAGCGTCGCAGAAGGTACAAAGAACAGACTGCCGGTAACCGGGCGGCTATAATCGAGCAGTCGATCGTAATTACCGGCTGGGCGACCGACAAACATGTTTTCCAGCATCTGTTCGATGGGCGCCGGGCTGCGCGCATAACCGATAAAATAGGTACCAAACTCGCCCATGCCGGGTTTGCCGAACGGCATGTTGTCGCGCAGGATTTTAATCTCCTCGCCGTTCTCTTCAAGGGTGGTCAGCGAACTGTGCGAACAACTTGGTTTGACGTCGGCATCCAGTTCGATGTTGGTCATTTTTTTACGCCCGATAATACGCTCCTGCTGCTCGACGGTTAACGCATTCCAGCCCGCCATATCGTGCAGATATTTCTGCACAATCACGTAGCTACCACCGGCGAAATCCGGGTCTTCATCGCCGATAATGGTGAAATCCGCCGCCGCGCGCCCCTGCGGATTTTCACTGCCGTCCACAAAACCGATCATCGCCCGACGGTCGAAATAGCGGAAGCCGTGCACTTCATCGACAACCGTCACCGCGTCACCCAGTTTATCCATCAACTGCGTCGCCAGTTCGAAGCTAAGCCCCATATCATCGGAACGGATATGCAGCAGCAGATCGCCCGGCGTAGAGACCGCCACGCGCTCTCCGCTGCCCACGCGGCGAAAAGGATGCAGCTGCTGCGGGGTGGGCTGGCCAAACAACTGCGGCCAGATTTCAGCGCCAAATCCGCAGATGCAGGAAATCCCCGCCTCCGGCATGCGGGTACCAACGGAACGCACCACCGCGGCGAAATCATCGCACCAGTCGCGCACGCGGCTCAGGCTCTCTGCGCTGCGCGCTACGGTCGCGACGATAAATATCGCCGTTCGCGGCAGGGGTAAAGTAATCGCCTGAGGTTCGTTAATTTTCATATCATCCTCTGTTATTGCCAATTAACGGCAAGGTAGCGTTGGCTCCTGCAGGCAGGAGTCGAAATGTTGTTTACGCGTGAGCCGGTTCGCCGCCGGGCGCTTCGTATGGATCAATGTGAATCATCACCTGTAGCACCGCATGGCGCGCGAGCACATTTTCCCGCACCGCCAGCGCGATAGCATGGCCTGCGCGAACCGACAGCTCGCCCGGAACTTCTATATGGACATCGACGAGGATCAGGTCGCCCGCCTTACGAGTTTTTAGATCATGCAGACCCACTACGCCGCCGGTTGCGGCGATGGTGTCGCGTATCGCATTCTGGGTTTGCGCGTCGACCGATCGATCCATTAAATCATGTAAAGCATCGCCGGCAAAAGTGTAACCCATTCGGGAAATCAATACCCCTACTAACAATGCCGCTACAGGATCCAACCAGACCATCCCCGCGAGATTGCCAACGATCCCCACCGCCACCACTACCGACGATGCTGCATCCGAGCGCGCATGCCAGGCGTTCGCAATTAATAATGACGATTGAATGCGCTTTGCTACCGCCAGCATATAACGGAACAGCGTCTCTTTTGCGATCAGCGCTGCAAGGGCTACCCATAATGCCGTTACATGCACGGATTGAATGGTTTCCGGATGGAGTAGTTTATCCACCGCCGACCACAACATGCCCACGCCGACAACCATTAAAATCGCGCCCAATATCAGCGACGCGCCATTTTCGTAGCGCCAGTGGCCATAATGATGATCGCTGTCGGAAGGTTTACGGCTTTTCTTATTGGCAATCAGAACTACAAAATCAGCAATTAAATCGGAAAGAGAGTGGATGCCATCGGCAATAAGTCCTTGCGACCCTGAAAACAGGCCGGCGATAATTTGCCCGGTCGATAAAAACAGATTAACGACTACGCTGACCAGGGTGCTTTTTCGCGCAGCCTGTGAACGCTGATGATATTTATTTTCACTCTGCTGTTTTTTATTTTCCATCATCCCTCCCGAATAAAGTGTGGATGATAGCCTGATATGAATCAGCGATATTCAATATTAATAGCTTGTTGATAATAAATTTAAAATAAATAGCCTGAGTTATAATATATAAATGCGAATGATTGCGCTTTAAAAATAGCCGACATTGAGCGGCTATTTTTTATTTTTATGACGTTGCCATTCGACGCATAGCGCAGTGATAAGCCCCATTGCGCACCGAAGCGCGGAGCACCCGCGCCACGCCATTGACCGCCACTCTGGCGGTTCGCCGCTGCAACGGATTGATAGGGATCGCCAGCATCTGCTGCGCCCAATCGGGGAGCAGATCGATTCCGGCGACCATCATCCAGCGTCCTACCGGCTGGCTTAGCCGGCCCGGCAGACGGGTGGTGAGCAGCACCTGCGCCACCTCCCGCGTTCGTTCATCACAACGTAACTGAGGGCGCATATCCTGCAAATACTCCGCCACCTGACGTGGCGTTTCGGGGATGTCTTCGGCGCCAAGTCGCCGGGCGACTTCCGCCGCTTCGCGATAGTATTGCTCCTGCCGCGCGGCAGTGACGATGGTGCGCTTATAACGCAGATGAGAGGCCATAAAGCTGCTGCATTCGGCCACGTGAACCCAGGTTAAGAGCGCCGGATCGCTGGCGCGATAAGGCGTACCGTCCGGCGCAACGCCGCTGATACGCTGATGGATCCCCTGTACTTTAGCGATTAATCTTTCGGCATCGTCGGTAGTGCCAAACGTGGTGGCTGAGATAAATTGACTGGTTCGGCGCAGGCGGCCAAAGATATCTTCACGAAAACGCGAATGATCCCACACACCGGCCAGCGCCAGCGGATGCAGCATCTGTAACAGTAGCGCGCTAATGCCGCCGCAGAGCATTGAGGTAAAGTCGCCGTGCACCTGCCAGATAGCCGACTGCGGGCCAAATAAACCCGGCTCGCCCTTGGGGTTTTCAAAATCAATCTCTTTTAGCGCCATCCCGGTTAAACCCAGGACCTGCGATTCAATCATGCCGCGTATGCTGTTCATTGCGTTATCCGTCGCTATCCGTAACGCCACCAACATATCACCATTCGCGGCGGCAGGCATTTGCCGACGGTGACTTTAAACGCCAACGCGCCCGCGCTACCGCGGGCGCGCCACGGATTAAGCGTTGAGCTGATAATCGAGGGAGATGTCGGCTTTCAGCACCTGCGAAACCGGGCAGCCAGCTTTGGCTTTTTGGATAATCGGATCAAAGGCCGCTTTATCGATACCCGGCAGGACAATATTGCTCTGCAGCGCGATCTTCGTGATGGCGAAGCCACCGCCGCTCTTATCCAGCGTGACCACCGCAACGGTATCGATAGAGGTCGCCGTATAGCCCTCTTCGCTGAGCATTAATGACAGCGCCATTGAGAAGCAGGCAGCATGGGCCGCGCCGATAAGCTCTTCCGGGTTAGTCCCTTTAACGCCTTCAAAGCGGGTATTAAAACCATAAGGTTGTTGGTTCAGCGCACCGCTTTCCGTCGAGACGGTGCCTTTACCGCTTTTCAAATCCCCTTCCCAATGCGCCTGACCTTTCTTATGAATTGCCATCGTTTCACTCCTTTTTGACGTTAAAGGAGTAAGTATAGACAGCTCTAGCTGACCTGGGACAACTGTTGCTGAATGGCCTCCAGAAACAGCGGCAGCGCGCTGGGCTGATAATCTCGTGACAGATAGATACCATAGACGGCCAGGGATTTTGGCGTATAGCCAGGCAGCACCTGTTTTAGCGCGCCGCTGTTAAGCGCGCGCCGGGCTTCCAGTTCCGGCAGCATGGCGATGCCGCACCCCGCCACCGCCGCTTCCATCAGCAGAGAGGAGATCCCGGCGCTCAGGTTGCCGGAGACGGCCACCGACACGGGTTCGCCCTGCGGATCGGTAAACTGCCATGTTGGGGTGGCGAAATGGCTATAGTGCAAACAGTTATGTTGACTGAGCTCCTCCGGCGAATTTATCTGGCCATGCTGCTGTAGCCATCGCGGCGATGCGCAGAGTACCGATCGGCAAATGCCGAGCCGCCGGGCTATTGCCCCCGGCTCCGGATTATCGGTGATCCGGATGGCGACATCGATACGCTCGCCAATCAGGCTCACCGGATGGTTGTTGATATCCAGTTCGAGACGCAGTTGGGGGTAACGGGCCAAAAATTCCGGTAGCAGCGGTGAGAGCAACTGCATGGCGGTAAAGTGCGCGCAGGCGACCCGCAACGTGCCGCTCGGCACCGCGCGTTCCGTCTGCCCCGCTATCTCATCCGCCAATTGCGTGAGGCTACGCGTTTTCTGCAATACCTTTTCACCAGCGCTGGTTAAGGTCAGTTTGCGCGTCGAACGATGAATGAGCCGGGTACCGGCCCAATGTTCCATCTGCTCCAGATAGCGACTCACCATCGGCCGCGACATTCCAAGCGCCCTGGCCGCCGCGCTCAAACTGCCCAGCTCGCATATCCGCATGTATACCTGGGCGGCGATAACTCGATCCATATCCGTATCCATCTGCACGTTTTATGAAACTCAGCATCTCTTTTTTCAGGAATTTTCGCAAATCGAGAATGACGTAAAATAAACCTATTCACCTGAAAGAGAGAAAACCAACATGAAAGTATCTGCCCTGGCCATCGCCACCGCCCTGTTCAGCACCACCGCTTTTGCCGCGCCGTTGACCCTGCAAACCTACAACCCGCAGGAGAACGCGATTTTCGCGGTGAACTCCACGCTGGCCTCCGGCCCGCACGAGGCGGTATTGTTTGACGCCCAGTTCAGCGTTAAAGATGGCGAAAAGCTGGTTGAGATGATCAACAAAAGCGGTAAGAAGCTCACGCACATTGTGATCACCTCTGGCGATCCGGATTTCTATTTTGGCCTTGAGCCGCTGGTGAAAGCCTTCCCGCAGGCCAAAGTGGTAGCGACCCCTCAAGTGGTTAAGCATATTGAAGAGACCAAAGCGGCGAAGCTGGCATACTGGGGCCCGCAGATGAAAGACGGCGCGCCGAAGCAGGTCTATGTTCCGCAGGTATTAGCCGCAGATAGCTTCACCATCGACGGCGAGAAAGTGGAAATTCGTCAGCCGCAGAACTACGGCGCATTCGTCTGGATCCCGGCGAATAAAGCGATTCTTGGCGGCACCGGCATCGCCTGGGGCATGCACGTCTGGACCGCCGATACCCAAAGCGCGGCGAGCCGTCAGCAGTGGCGCCAGACCCTTAACGATATGGCTGCGCTGCATCCGCAACAGGTGATCCCGGGCCACTACCTCGGCACGCCGCCGGCGGGCGATAAGGCTATCGTCTTCACCCGCGACTACCTGGAGAAATTCGAGCAGGCGCTGAAAGCGCATAAAGATTCCGCCAGCGTCATTAAAGCCATGCAGGCGCAGTATCCGGGTCTCGCTGAAGAAAGTTCGCTGGAGCTGAGCGCGAAAGTGAACACCGGCGAAATGAAGTGGTAATCGCCCGCGCCTGAATCGAGAACGCTCTTAATCTGCCGACGCAAGGTTGCTATTCGCAAAAAAATGGACCACGATAATCCCGTCGCGTTAAAAAGCGCGGCGTACTTAGGGTTACGTTTCGTCCGGCTTGCGTCGGGCTTGTCCTTGAAACCAGAACAGGATTAAGGAGTAAGAATGAAATCGAACCATCAGGCACGTCATCTTCTCGGTCTGAACTACAAGCTTTCCCGCCAGAAAAAAGTGGTGCTGGAAGGCGACGAAGAAACTACCGTTAACCATATCCATGCTACAGGCCGCAAACGCCGCGGTGGTTAATTTTTCAGCTGAGTGATGATAAAAACACCATCCGCTAAACAGGATGGTGTTTTTTTAAGACAATCCCACGCTTCGCATCCTTCTTTTGTTACCATCTGCTCTATACTCTGCCCGCTGCATTTCCTGCCAGCCCGATCGCTTATCGCCGCGCCCGGGTCTGAAGTGAACATCAAGGAGTTAGTGCGATGCAATTCATCTATAAAAAAAACCGTTCTCTTTATATCCCCTACGCTGGCCCGGTTCTGCTTGAGTTTCCGTTACTCAACAAAGGAAGCGCCTTCAGCATGGAAGAGCGTAGCAGCTTCAACCTGCTGGGCCTGCTGCCGGAAGTGGTCGAAACCATCGAAGAACAAGCTGAACGCGCGTGGATCCAGTATCAGGGATTTAAAACCGAGATCGATAAGCACATTTATCTGCGCAACATCCAGGACACCAACGAAACCCTGTTTTATCGCCTGATTGGCAATCATCTCGATGAGATGATGCCGGTTATCTATACCCCCACCGTCGGCGCCGCCTGTGAGCGTTTCTCGGAAATCTACCGTCGCGCGCGCGGCGTGTTCATCTCCTACCAGAATCGGCACAACCTCGACGATATCCTGCAAAACGTACCGAACCATAACGTCAAAGTGATCGTTGTGACCGACGGCGAGCGTATTCTCGGTCTCGGCGACCAGGGTATCGGCGGTATGGGCATTCCTATCGGTAAGCTGTCGCTCTATACTACCTGCGGCGGTATCAGCCCGGCCTACACCCTGCCTATCGTGCTGGATGTCGGCACCAACAACCAGCAACTGCTCGACGACCCGCTGTATATGGGCTGGCGTCATCCGCGCGTTACTGACGACGAGTATTATCAATTCGTTGACGACGTTATCCAGGCTATCAAAAACCGTTGGCCGGACGTGCTGCTGCAGTTTGAAGATTTCGCGCAGAAAAACGCCATGCCGCTGCTTAACCGCTACCGTAACGAGATTTGCTCGTTTAACGATGATATTCAGGGCACCGCGGCGGTCACCGTCGGCACATTGATAGCCGCCAGCCGTGGCGCGGGCAGCCAACTCAGCGAGCAAAAAATTGTCTTCCTCGGCGCGGGCTCCGCCGGTTGCGGTATTGCTGAACAGATCATCGCGCAAATCATGCGCGAAGGGCTAAGCGAAGAAGAAGCCCGCCAGCGCGTATTTATGGTGGACCGCTTCGGCCTGTTGACCGACGGTATGCCGAATCTGCTGTCGTTCCAGAGCAAGCTGGTGCAGAAGCGCGAAAACCTGCAAGGTTGGGATACGACCAACGAAGCGCTTTCGCTGCTCGACGTGGTGCGTAATGTGAAGCCAAATATTCTGATCGGCGTCTCCGGCCAGCCGGGGCTGTTCACGGAAGAAATTATTCGTGAAATGCACAAGCACTGCCCGCGGCCGATCGTCATGCCGCTGTCGAACCCGACCTCCCGCGTCGAAGCCACGCCGCAGAACATCCTGACCTGGACCGACGGCGAAGCGCTGGTGGCCACCGGCAGCCCGTTCACCCCGGTGACGGTTAAGGGCAAGCAGTACGCCATCGCGCAGTGTAACAACTCCTATATCTTCCCGGGCATCGGCCTTGGCGTGATCGCCGCGGGGGCATCGCGCGTCACCGACGAGATGCTGATGGCGGCAAGCGAAACCTTAGCCAACCACTCGCCGCTGGTGAATAACGGCGAAGGTCCGGTACTGCCGGAACTGAAAGATATTCAGGCCGTGTCGCGCGCTATTGCGTTTGCGGTCGGTAAAGTGGCTCAGGAACAGGGCGTGGCGGTGAAAACATCGGCCGAAGCGCTGCTGCAAGCCATTAGCGATAATTTCTGGCAACCGGAATATCGCAACTATCGCCGAACCTCGATTTAATACGTTATCTCTAACCGGGCCAAATATCGGGCCCGGTTTTTTTGTCCAATTCGCCTGCCGCTTATTTATATTTTTCCTCCTGATATTTCTTACACCAATATATAAATAAAAATACTTGCTACTTTTCCTTACCCATGCAACATTTCAAACCCCACATCAAACAAAGGAATGCAAAGTGGAAAATGTGACTATCAAAGAAAACAAAAAGACACAAACGATGATTCGCATCGTATTAGTCCTGATAGGTTTGAGCGCTATCTTCGCGGGTCTCTCTCTCCTTAGTGGCGATATGTGGCGCATCATACCCGATGCCGACTCGGAAAAAACCACTGCCGGTACTCTTGTTGGTCTTATTGTATATTCACCCAGCAAATTCTTTTTTGCGTTGTTATATATTTTTATCGCCCCTCTAATATGGCTTTTGCTTATTCGTAAAATTAATATTCGTCGCCTGCACCACCCTGTTATCCCTGTAATTCTGTTTCTCTGCGCAGGTGTCTTTGTTTTTTTGCACCCAGAAGTGACACCGGGCGAAGACTTGAGCATTCAGTACAGTCGCCACAATAGTTATCATACTTCTATGTTCTGGCGAGAAAGAATAACCCGTATCTATCTTAATAATACAATTAAATACGAAACATTTATCGAGGCTAAAGATTCCAGATGGGATTTTAGCAAGCATAATATTAAAAGTGCCTGGAACTGTAAAACAATACAATACTCAAGCTTTTTAACTTTAGGATTCTATGAAAGCTGGTTCCCAGGTAGCGATCCTCAACTGCTGGCCACGAACTGTAGCCAAATTACGGACATTGAAGGACTCTCTGAAGAAACACTCTACAGCACCCATCCTATTTCAACTCAAAATGATCAAGCGGGCGTACAGAAAAATGAACAATAAAGAAACAATTCTCAAACCTGCATTAAGAGTTTGGCTTGCGCTGTTTGGGGTTATAGTTTTGGCAAGCGTTTTGAGTGCTATTAATGGGAAACACTTGTATTTGGGTAACAGAGTCGATTTTTTGTTGGCAGAAACAGGAGAAGTTATTATTAATGAACTGTATAGCCCTGCTAAGGTTTTTTTTGCTCTTATCGCTTCCTTTATCCCGCCGATTCTGTGGCTACTGTTCTTGAACAATAAGCCGCAACGCCCATTTTTTTCCATAATCCTTCCGCTGTTACTATTTTTATCAGGGCTATTATTTTTCTTTCTTAAACCTCAAATCATTCCCGGCGAAGAAACAACCGCCTACCGCTACGGCCTCTCTGATCTAAATTATCAGACTATCCGTTGGCAGAAAATGGTTCCCGGAAAATTTATTGATACACATTCAAAATTTCAAATTTTTCTCGAGTATCTGGACCTTATGGCAGGGGAGACCTCCGACAATATAAAAAATGCTTATATCTGTGAAACTGAACGGGAGACTCAGTTTTATACTTTAACTATCAACCAACGATGGTTGCCGGATAAATACCCTCACATTCTGGATGCCCATTGCAGCCAAATAAAAGAAATCAATTCACTGACGGAATCTACCCTTTCACAGGCGCATTGGTTCCTGACAAGAGATTAATACGTTAACCAGACTGGCAGGATAGCTTCCACACTACTCCTGCCATTTTTGCGGCTATAGTAACCAACCGCCGTCCCACATTACTCTCCGGATTGCCATCGCCGAAAAAAAAACAGCACTGCCGCGCTTCATTTTCCCCCCTGTTTACTAAACACCTGCCCATCCTTACGAGGCGCTTCACAGATGTTTTATTTCACTCGCTTGGCGGGTGGTAAATACCTTGCCCGCCTGTTCGCTCATCGATAAATTAGCAATCAGATACCGCGGCGCTGAAATAAGCGCGCAGCAAAAAGAGAAGGTTTTGGTATGGCGAATATTCGTGATGTCGCCCGGCGGGCCGGAGTTTCAATTAGTAGCGTGTCCAACGTACTTAATAATCGCACGCAACAGATGCGCGAAGAGACCCGACAGCGGATAGTCAAAACGATGGCTGAGCTAAATTACCGCCCTGCGCGTTGCGCCCCGCCGGTCGCCGACTCAGCAACCAAAATGCTCGGCCTGATGGTACCGTCTATCGTCAATCCCAGCTTTTCAGCGCTGGCACATGAACTGGATACTGCGGCACGCGCGTTTCGCCACCGGCTGTTATTAGGCATTTGCTGCCGCGATGCCGCCGAGGAGTCAGCCTTTATCGCGGATATGTTCTCCCACGGCGTACGCGGGTTGATTGTCGCCGCCAGCGACGTACGCAAAACCCACTTTGTGCGTGCAGCGGAACAAGGCATGACCATTATTAGCTATGATAACCGGTTGGCCGAAAGCGTCCCGCCTCGGGCACGCTACTTCGATAGTGTCTCAATGGACAACGTTGAAGCGGGACGTCTGGCGGCGCAACATCTGCTGGACAACGGTTGCCGTAATATCGTCTTCGCCACCGAAAGCGGGTTAACGCTGGGACGCAGCCATAAAATCCTCGGCTTTCAGTCCGCGCTTGCCCAAAGTGATACAGCGGCCAGGGGCGTGGTGATAGAAGGCAAAGGCAATCGGGAGTTCGGGGACGCCGAAATGTTCGAACTGGGCGTAAGCCTGGCGCAAAAAATTAGCGCCCTAACGCCGCGAGTGGATGGCGTAGTAGCGATTAACGATGCTCTAGCCATCGGTCTGATGGTTGGGCTACGCGCGCAGGGCCTGAAAATAGCGCAAGATATTTCGGTGATTGGCATCGATAACATCTCCCTGTCGGCGTTATCGTCACCGGGCCTCACTTCGGTAATGGCCCCGCTTTCGGCAATGGCGTCGATGATGGTTGAGCGGCTCGTCCAGAGAATTGCTGAGCCGGGATTACAAACCGACGAATTTATCTTTGCTCCGGAAGTTATTCAGCGGCAGTCGGTAAAAATAAAGCAACCATAGTTGTTTTTATAAAAATAGCATGATGCAGATAATATTTATTATCTGCAGGGAGGCTTACACCCCATCACATTTAAAACGCATATTAATGTCGGGATTCCTATCCCATTCTTTTGTACTTTAACGAGTATAACCGGAAATAATGATGAACCTACAATCTGCGCAAGATATAGAAAAGAGCGCCATTAAGAAATTGACATGGCACATTGTTCCATTAATGATATTGCTTTATTTTCTGGCTTTTCTTGATCGTAATAATATGGCCTACGCCGCAATGGCGCTGGAAGATAGCCTTGGCCTGACGGCCACCGCCTTTGGCTTTGCTTCGGGAATATTTTTCATCGGTTATTTTATGTTTGAAATCCCCAGCAACGCCGGCACGATTAAGTTCGGTCCGCGGCTGTGGTTTGCGCGTATTCTGATAACCTGGGGAATCTTTGCCACTTTGATGGGTTTCGTCAGAACGCCGACCGAACTCTATATCTGTCGTTTTATGCTCGGCGTGTGCGAAGCCGGTTTCTTCCCTTCGGTGGTGTACTACTTCACGATCTTTTTTCCGCCCGCCTGGCGGACCAAAATTCTCGGCATGTTCATTATTGTTCAGCCGCTATCCAATGCCGTCGGCTCACCGATTTCAGGCTTAATTCTGCATATCGATAACGGCTGGTTTGGCCTTGAATCCTGGCAGTGGTTATTTATCCTCGAAGGTATTCCGCCGATCGTTATCGGCCTGTTCATCCCTTTTATTATTAAGAATTCACCGCAAGAAGTCGGCTATCTCAACGCTGAAGAAAAGGCGTGGTTAATGAGTAGTACAAACCGTTCAAAATCAGGTAGCAAAGTCTCGCTGGCTGAGTTTGCCAGCGGTATTAAAAATCCCAAATATCTGCTTTATGCGCTGCTGAACTTCGGGATGGTTTGCGGGATTTACGGCTTCGGGATGTGGCTACCGTCGATTATTACCGCCATTTCCGGCGATGATATTCTGCGCGTTAGCCTGATTGCCCTCATCCCCTACGGCCTGGCGGCGCTACTGGTTTATCCATGGAGTATGCTGGCCAGTAAAACGCGAAAAATCGCCGTTTTTGCCGGTATCAGTATGGTCGTCGCCGCATTAGGACTCGCCGGCGCGGTGGTGTTCTTTAAGTTCAACGTCGCGATTTCACTCTCATTCCTGACCATTGCCGCCATTGGTATCTATACCGCGGTACCGTGTTTCTTATCGATGCCTGCCAACGTCTCGGCAGGCGCAGCGACGGCCGCGGGTCTCGCCGTGGTGAGCTGCATCGGCAACCTGGGCGGCTTCGTCGCTCCCTACGTGGTCGGCCTCCTTAACGATTTAAGCCACAGCAGCACGCCGGGCCTGATATTCCTCGCTATGTGCCTGCTGATCACCGGCCTGATTTGCATTTTCTACTGCGCCAGACAGCGCGAAGGCGTCATTCAATCCTGAAAATTTAAGGAAACATCATGGGAACTCTTATTGGAAAAAAAGCATTTATCACCGGCTCTGAACAAGGTATCGGCTGGGCTACGGCGGAAAAACTGATTCTGGCGGGATGCGATGTCTTTTTGCACTATCACAGCGGAGAAGAAGGCCCGCAAAAATTGGCGGCTATCGCCAGCGCGCGAGGGCAAAAAGCGGCCTGGCGCTATGCGGATTTGATTGACACTGAGGACGCGACCGCCTGCGTGCAGGCCGCCGCGGAATTCCTCGGCGGTATCGACATCCTGGTGAATAACGTTGGCGGGATCGTCGGGCGTAAGTGGCTTGGCGAAATTGATCGTCAGTTCTGGCAAACGGTATTAGACGTCAATATGACCACCATGCTTAACGTCACCCAGGCGGCGCTTCCCTGGCTTAAATCGGCAACAGATGGCGCCAGCATCATTAACCTCGCCTCGCTGGCGGGGCGCTCCGGGGGGCATGCCGGTTCTCTCGCCTATTCAACCACAAAAGGGGCCATCCTGACCTGGACACGCTCGCTGGCGGCTGAACTGGGCGAGCACGGCGTGCGCGTCAATGCGGTTGCGCCGGGGCTTATTCTCGGCACCCGTTTTCATAACCGCCACACCACACAGGCTTCGGCTGACGAAACCATCCGGCAAATTCCGCTTAAGCGCGCGGGAACGCCCGATGACGTCGCCCGCGCTATCACTTTCCTTGCCGGCGAGTATGACGGATTTATCTCCGGCGCCACTATCGACATTAACGGCGGAATTTATCGCATGTAATGCAAACCGGGCGGCCAGAAATCGCCGCCCGCCAGGGAGTTCCTGATGATCAAATTCGAAATTATCCATCCACAACTGCTGGCTGCTCTGGCGTGCTGCGGCCATAAATCACAAATTCTCATCGCGGATAGCAATTTTGCCTGTCGCGTTAATGCCAATGCCGATGCCACGTTGATTCAGCTCAACCTCGCGCCAGGCATGGTTCCGGCAACTTATATCGTCGAAAAACTGCTTACCTGCGTTAATGCCGAACACGCGACGCTGATGGCATCGCCAGCGGAATTCACTAACACCATCGCCAGTGAATACCGGGAACTTCTACCGACAAACTGCCCGCTTGAATATGTCGAACGCGAAGCTTTCTACGCAAAGTCCCGGTTGCCATTGACCCAACTGGTCATTGCTTCCGGCGAACAGCGTCGTTTTGCCAACCTACTTCTCACCGTGGCCCCGGCCTAACCGTCATACCCGCCGCCGATGAGACCGGCGGCGCGATCCTCAATGCTGGTATCTGGTCAAAAGACAATTTAGCCACTACACTCCCTGCATCCATCAACCTACTGAAAAAATAAGGAGGATCCCCATGCTGTACTGTGAACTGTTTAATGTTTCACATACATTTGGCGATCGCACCAGCTCAAGCGTTATCGGTATCGTGCTGCGATAACTTTTAGCTTGAGCGAAGAAGCCAACGTCTAAATCCCTTCCTCGGGCTTACCGGGTTATCGTCAGCGATGTTTGACGAGGCATTCTCATGCCTGTAACTCTTGAGTAAGTTCACAATGAGCACACTTTTAAGCGCACAATCTCTCCACGTTGATACGGCCTTTGGCCCACTTTTCAACGACCTCTCCTTTACCCTGAAAAAAGGCGATCGCATTGGCCTGATTGGCTATAACGGTTGCGGGAAAAGCACGCTATTGCAGGTGCTGGACGGCACTCTCACGCCGAATTCTGGCAGCGTATCGCGGGCTAATCACTGCCTGCTGGCGCGCGTGGAACAACATCTGCCTGACGCCCTACTCAGCCAACCGCTATTGCAGGTGGTACTGGAAAAACTGGCGCCTGGCGAACGGGATTCGCTGCGCTGGCAAGCGGAGCGGCTGCTCGCTGAAATGGGTTTTACCGTTCAACAGACCCAACAGCAAGCCGCCACCCTGAGCGGCGGGCAACATACCCGTCTGTTGCTCGCCCGCGCGTTGATCCAACAACCCGATTTGCTGTTACTGGATGAGCCTGGCAACCATCTCGATCTGCCGACCCTGCTGTGGCTGGAAAGCTTCTTGCAAACCTGGCAGGGGAGCTTCGTGGTGGTGTCGCACGATAACCTCTTACTGGATGCTGTAACTAATACCAGTTGGATTTTACGCGATAAAACGCTGCACGCTTTCTCACTACCCTGCAGCGCCGCCCGTCGGGCGCTGCAGGAGCAAGATGCAAGCGATGCTCTGCGCCACAAAGCGGAACAAAAGGAGATCGACCGCGTCGCTGCCAGCGCCAAACGGCTGGCCATCTGGGGCCGGGTTTACGATAACGAAGATCTGGCGCGTAAAGCCAAGCAGATGGAAAAACAGGTTTCACGCTTGAAGGATAGCCAGACGGAGCTCACCGCCGGCACGCCGTGGCGTCTGGAGGTGCATGGCGACGCCGTTCGCGCCGATCGTCTGCTGGAGATGGAAAATCTCCCCGTGCCGCCGGCGCCCGGTCTCCCCGCCCTGTTCACCACCGGTCTGGCGCGGCTGCAAAGCGGCGACCGGGTAGCGATAATGGGGCGCAACGGCGGCGGGAAATCGTCGCTGCTGCGCCTGTTATGGCGGCAAATGCAGCAACCGGCTACCGAAGCCGGGTTGCGTTTACATCCGCGGCTACATCCGGGTTATTACGATCAAACCCTGCATCAACTGGCGGATGAGGCCAGCCTGCTGGAGGCGCTGGAGCCCTTTGAGCCTTCGCCGGAAACGCGCAAGCGCGCGCTGATTTCCGCCGGCTTCGGCTGGGCGCGACACGGACAGAAGGTCAGCACTCTCAGCGGCGGCGAACGTTCGCGGCTGCTATTTGTCGGCCTGTCGCTGGCGAGCTATAGCCTGCTGCTGCTCGATGAACCCACCAACCATCTGGATATGGAGGGTAAAGAGGCGCTGGCGGCGACGTTGCGGGATTATCCCGGCGGCCTGCTGCTGGTTAGCCACGATCGACAGCTCATCAGCCAGAGCTGTAACCGCTTCTGGCTAATTGATGAAGACGGGTTAAGCGAGTGGCACGACGTCGACGAGGTGTACGCCCGTCTGCGCGGCTACGAGCGCCTTCCGAGCCCGGCGACGCAAACGCCGCCGCAGGCGCCGCCCGTCGACGAGCTGCAAGAGGATTTGCTGGAACGTCTGGTGATGCTGGAGCAGTTGTTGGCGGACGACCTGCAGCGCAAAGCGAAACATCAGAAGCCGCAGCTACAGGCGCAGTGGCGTCAGGAGATTGAGGAGATAAATATACAGTTGAGTTAAATGCCTATGCCACCGGAGCGTCAGCGCCCCGGTGGCATGACGGCTTTAGCGGCGGGTAAACTGCTGCTCAAGCATGGTCTTCCCCCATTGATCGCCCTGCCACTCTTTACTCAGCGTAAACCCAAAGGATTCATATAATTTACGCGCCGCCTGCAAGCCGCTAAATGTCCATAGCTGAACCGCATCGAAGCGCTGATTATCACAAAAGTTAATGGCTTCAGTCAGCAAGCGCCGCCCCACGCCGCTGCCCCGACAGCCATCGCCGAGAATAAACCAGCGCAGATGCGCTTCATTATTACCAAGATCTTCGCCATCAATGGCGACAGAGCCGACGACGACGCCATTTTTGACCGCCAGCCAAATCTGGTTACGTTGGTTGTTCAGACGGCCAGAAAACTCAGCCAGACCGCTGGCGACTTTACCTTCAAAAAAATGGCCAAAACCGTAATGATGGGCATAATACTCACCGTGCATTTGCGCAATGCGGCCAATCATTCCCGGCTGATAGCCGGTAACTATCGTGATGTCGTTTGGTCTGCTCGTAACCGGCTGCTGACGACAGCGCTCAAGCGCCCACGAATAGGCCGTCAACCCCTCGGCAACGATCTGCTGCTGTGCGCTATCCAAATGCGCCAGCGCCTCAATCACCCGTATGGCGCCGTACTCATGAATGCGGGTGACCGTCACCTGCCCTTTGGTTGTCAATGAGAGTTGTTTAAAACGCCCGTCATCAACACAACCATTTTCCTCTATCTCGTTAGCGGCCTGCAGGCGCGAAAGCATGCGGCTGACGCTCGATTTGTCCAGCCCCAATACCTGCACAAGTTGCGCGGCGGTCATCGCGCCATGAGTAGAAATCTCCAGCAGCGCATGCACCGCGGAAGGCGAATAGTCGGTCGCCGCCAGCGTGCTGTTCATAAAACCGAGCTCGCGCACCATCAATCGTGATGCGGAACGAATTTGATTGATAAGTAAAGTGTCAGGCATGGTGATATCCATGAATAAAGATAGTTGCACAATACAACCATCATTCACTCCCCCCTGTCAATAAATCTGACGCACGCAGAGCAATGCCGATCAAACCCCCTAAAATTGGTATAAACGGATGAATATTGTGCCAAATATGCGGCAAATCCCCCCATTCCCAACCATACCGCTTGTAATTAGCGACATAAGATCTAATCCTTAATGAGTATTATTTTCGCTGCTAGCACCTTCGTATCATTAACAAGGAGAAACGCATGAAAGCTGCTGTAGTCACCCACGACCACCAGATTGATGTAACCGATAAAAAGTTACGCCCGCTGGAGCATGGCGAAGCGCTGCTGAAAATGGAATGCTGCGGGGTCTGCCACACTGACCTGCACGTGAAAAACGGCGATTTCGGCGATAAAACCGGCGTCATTCTCGGCCATGAGGGCATCGGCATCGTGGAAAAAGTCGGCCCTGGCGTGACGTCGCTGAAGCCGGGCGATCGCGCCAGCGTGGCGTGGTTCTTCGAAGGCTGCGGCCACTGCGAATACTGTAACAGCGGCAATGAAACCCTGTGCCGCTCGGTGAAAAATGCCGGTTATACCGTCGATGGCGGGATGGCCGAAGAGTGCATCGTCACCGCCGATTACGCGGTCAAAGTGCCGGATGGGCTGGATTCAGCCGCCGCCAGCAGCATCACCTGCGCCGGCGTTACCACTTATAAAGCGGTGAAGGTCTCGCATATCAAACCCGGCCAGTGGATTGCCATTTATGGCCTCGGCGGCCTTGGCAACCTGGCGCTGCAGTATGCCAAAAACGTCTTTAATGCCAAAGTGATCGCCGTTGATGTCAACGACGGGCAGTTGGAGCTTGCCGCCTCGATGGGCGCCGATCTGACCGTGAATTCACGCAATGAAGACGCCGCCAAAATCATTCAGGAGAAAACCGGCGGCGCCCACGCGGCCGTGGTTACCGCCGTTGCCAAAGCGGCATTTAACTCCGCCGTGGATGCGGTTCGCGCCGGTGGCCGCGTCGTCGCCGTTGGCCTACCGCCAGAAGCGATGAGCCTCGATATTCCGCGCCTGGTGCTGGACGGAATTGAAGTAGTAGGTTCGCTGGTAGGTACCCGTCAGGATCTGATTGAAGCCTTCCAGTTTGCCGCCGAAGGCAAAGTGGTGCCGAAAGTCACTCTGCGACCGCTTGGTGATATCAACGCCATCTTTAAGGAGATGGAACAGGGGCAAATCCGCGGCCGCATGGTTATCGATTTCCGCCGTTAATTCTGTCTGACTCTGCCAGACGAAAAAGTCTAACCTGCTGACTATTCCCGCATCTTGGGAATAGTCAGATTTCGCAAATGCTTAGCGCAAATCGTTGGTTCCTTTGTATTCCGTCGCGCCCGATGATGGCAAGACAATAGATAACAAAGGAATTCACCATGCAAAATCGCTTTCGCCTGCCTACGCTTGCCGCCCTTTTTATCGCAGGCGCGTTTTCGGTTTCGGCTGCGCAAACGCCGATCAAAGGCGGCACCTTAATTTATCTGGAACAACAGCCGCACACCAATCTCTATCCGCCGGCCGGCGGTTTTTACCCTAACGGCGGGATCCTCAATCAGATAACCGACAAGCTGACCTGGCAGAACCCGGAAACGCTAGCTATCGAGCCGTGGATCGCCGAAAGCTGGAGTAGCAACGACGAGAAGACCGAATATACCTTTAAGCTGCGGCCTGGGGTCACCTTCTCTGACGGTACTCCGCTCGATGCCAATGCGGTCGCAAAGAATTTTGATACCTACGGTTTGGGCAATAAAGCACTGCGCCTGCCGGTTTCCGAAGTGATCAACAATTACGATCGTAGTGAAGTCATCGATCCGTTGACCGTCAAATTCTATTTCAAAAAGCCCTCACCGGGATTCCTGCAAGGGACCGCAACGATTGGCTCCGGGCTGGTTTCCCTCAGCACCCTGGCGCGGAGCTTTGAGGCGCTGGGCGATGCCCGCAATATCATCGGTTCAGGCCCCTTTACGGTAAAAGATGAAAAACCGGGACGCGAATTAACGCTGGTGGCGCGTAAAGATTATCAATGGGGGCCGAAAAATCTTGCTCAGCAAGGCCCGGCGAACCTCGACGGCATTACCTATATCGTAACGCCGGAAGATAGCGTACGTATTGGCGCGCTGCTGGCGGGACAGGCCGGATTTATTCGCCAGGTGCAGGCCTATGATGAAAAACAGGCAACCGGCCAGGGCTTTAATATTTATGCCGCGCCGACGCGCGGCGTTAACGATAGCCTGAGCTTCCGTCCGGATAACCCGCTGGTTGCCGACCAGCGAGTACGCCAGGCATTACTGCATGCGACCAACGCCAAACAGATTGTTGAGACCCTTTTCTCGCCAAACTATCCGCAGGCAAGTTCCGTTATCGCCCGCACCGCGGCGGGATACGTCGATTTGAGCGACAAACTGGCCTTCGATCAGCAGAAAGCTAAACAGCTGCTGGATGAGGCGGGCTGGACAGCGGGCGCGGATGGTATCCGACAAAAAGCGGGACAACGGCTGGCGCTAACCGTCTATGAATCCCTGCCGCAGCCGCAGAACAAAGAGGTGCTACAGCTGGTCGCGCAGCAATGGCGTCAGGTTGGCGTGGCCTTAAGCGTGAAAGCCGGCGACGCCGGCAGCCGGGTACTGGATAATCTCGACCCGCTGAAAACGCCATTGACCGTTTCTGAAGTCGGCCGCGCCGACCCGGATGTGGTGAAGAGTATGTTCTTCCCCGCCAACCGCGATGCCCTACTGCAACAGGGCGGTTCGAGCGACAAAGTAAAAACCTTCCGTGACGATAAGCTCAACGCCCTGTTAACCGCAATCTCTGCCGAAGTGGATGCGCAAAAGCGTCTGCAGTTAACTGGCGATGCGCAGCGTTATCTGCTGGATAACGCCTACGTCATTCCCATCTTTGAAGAACCGCAGGTCTTTGCCGGCGCGCCATGGGTAAAAGGCGTACGTTTTGAAGCCGTGGGCCGTCCGTCGTTTTACGGCGCATGGCTGGATAAACACTAAGGGGGCGCCATGAGCCACTATCTTTGGCGACGGTTGGCACAAGGCGTACTGGTGCTGTGGGCGGCCTTCACCCTGACCTTTTTTCTGCTGCAGGTCCTGCCCGGCGACGCGATTTTGATTAAGTTTCAGAACCCCGACCTGGGGCTGAGTCCGCAACAGATCGCCGAAATGCGCGTGGCCTATGGTGCTGACAGTCCGCTGTGGCGGCAATATTTCCACACTTTATTGGCCATGCTGCGGGGAGATTTCGGCTATTCACTGCAAGCGGGACTGCCTGTCAGTTCCCTGATTGCCAGCAATTTACCCGACACGCTGGCGCTGGCGTTGCCGGCCTTTGCGCTGGCGGTTCTGCTGGCCTTTGCGATTGCTATCGCTTCGCGTTTGCCGGGGCTACGCGGTATCAGCAATTTGCTACAGTCGTTGCCGGTGCTGTTTATTTCACTGCCGACCTTTTGGCTCGGCATCGCCTTAATCCAGATCTTTTCATTCCAATTGCACTGGGTTCCGGTTATCAATCCCGGACCACTGCAAGGGCTGGTGCTGCCGGTTATCGCGGTGGCGATACCGATTTCCGCGCCGCTGGCGCAAATTCTGTTACGCGCCATGGATCATATCGCCGCACACCCCTTCGTTGCCGTTGCTCGTGCCAAGGGAATGAGCGAAACGCGGGTGTTATGGCGGCATGTCATCGGTAATGCCCTGTTGCCGACATTAAACATTGCCGGCCTGCTGTTGGGAGAACTGATTGCCGGGGCCTTAATTACCGAAACCGTTTTTGGCCGCAGCGGGCTCGGCCAACTGACGCAACAGGCGGTGAATAATCAGGATATTGCCATTCTTCAGGCCGTGGTGATGATTTCAGCGCTGGGCTTTGTCGCGATCAATCTGCTGGTCGATCTGCTGATGCCGATGCTCGACCCGCGCTTAACCCCCCTGCGCGGAGGTGCGCTATGAGTCTGGTCGATTACGCCTCGGCGGTGCGACGCCGTCCGGTCAACTGGCGCCGTTTTTCCTTCCAGCCGGGGCTGTGGCTGGCATGGTCGGTGATGACGGTTGCGGTACTAATGGCTTGCGCGCCGCAATGGTTCACCGCGTTTAATCCGCTCGACGGCATCGCCGGCGCTCAGCGTCTGGCGCCGCAGGCCGGACACTGGTTGGGTACCGACCAGCTCGGGCGCGATGTGTGGAGCCGCATCGTCTACGGCGCTGGGCATTCGCTTTCCGCGGCCCTGGCCGCCGTCGCCATGGGACTGGTTGTCGGCACCGCGTTGGGCACCGTTGCCGGCGCGTTGGGCGGACGGGTCGAAGCGGTCGTCATGCGGATTGTCGATATTCTGCTGGCTATCCCCTCGCTCCTGCTTTCGCTAACGGTAATCATACTGCTCGGTTTTGGCACCCTGAACGCCGCCATGGCGGTCGGGGTTGCCGCTATCGCCAGTTTCGCCCGTCTGTCGCGCGCCGAAGTCGTCCGCATTCGTCACAGCGACTATGTCGAAGCGGCCTACGGAAGTGGAGGCACTTTTTTAGCCGTATTCTGGCGGCATATTCTGCCTAACTCGCTTTCGCCGGTGCTGGCTTTCGCCACCCTACAATTCGGCCAGGCTATTCTCGCCCTCTCAACCCTGAGTTTCCTCGGCTACGGCACTCCGCCGCCGGTGCCGGAATGGGGATTACTCATCGCCGAGGGACGTAACTATCTTTCCACCGCCTGGTGGCTCACCACTTTCCCAGGGATCGCGGTCATTGCCGTGGTACTGGCAGCCAATCGTATCAGCCAACAACTCAATAGGGATCGCCGATGAACGTGCTTAGCGTAGAAAATCTGACCATCAGCTACCGCTCGGGCGGGCAGTGGCGCGAAGTGGTTCATCGGGTCAGTTTTACGGTTAAACGCGGCGAGATGCTGGCGTTCGTCGGCGAATCCGGTTCGGGTAAAACGACAACCGCTCAGGCGATTATCGGCCTGCTGGCGGAAAACGCCCGCCTCGATGCCGGGGCGGTTCGCCTCAACGGTGAAGAGATTAGCCGCTGGTCTGGCAAGCGGCTGAATAGCCTGCGCGGGGCCAGAATCAGCCTGGTGCCGCAGGATCCCGGCAACTCGCTGAACCCGGTGCAAACCATTGGCGCACAGGTCGGCGAAATACTCCGCCTGCATCAAAAAAGCAGTAAAACGGAGCGTCGACAGCAAGTTATCGCCCTGCTGGAAAAAGTCGGCTTAAGCCATCCTGAGCTGCGCGTAGACCAATATCCGCACCAGCTCTCCGGCGGTATGAAACAGCGGGTGCTGATCGCCATTGCCATCGCCCTGAAGCCGGATTTGATTATTGCCGACGAACCCACCAGCGCGCTCGACGTGACGGTCCAAAAAAGAATCCTCGATCTGCTCGATCATTTGCGTCGTGAATCCGGCACCGCGGTGCTATTTGTCACTCATGACCTCGCGCTGGCGGCGCAGCGTGCCGACCGGCTGGTAGTCTTTCGTCACGGTGAAATTCAGGAGCAGGGCAATACGGGTGATGTGATTCGCACCCCGCAGCACGGCTATACCCGCCAGTTGCTGTGCGATCTGCAGGGACAGAACCTGCACTTAACCACCGCCATTCGCCCGTTTGTTACGCCGGCAATACGGGTTGAAGGCCTGAGCAAACGCTTTGCGTTAGGAGGGAGTCATCTCCAGGCGCTGGATAACGTAAGCTTTATTTTACCGCGTGGCAGTACCCATGCGCTGGTCGGCGAATCGGGTTCAGGAAAAACCACCCTCGCCCGCATCTTGCTGGGTTTTGAGCAGGCCGATAGCGGACAGGTGACCATCGATGGTATTGCCAGCGGACAATTGAGCCGCGAGGCCCAGCGCCAGCTGCGGCGCAAAATTCAGTTTGTTTATCAAAACCCTTTCGCCTCCCTCGATCCCCGCCAGACCCTGTTCGATATCATCGAAGAGCCGTTGAAGAATTTTCAGCGCCTGACCAAAGATGCGCGGCGTCAGCGGGTAGCGTCCGTCGCCGCCCGCGTCGCGCTGGCGCCGGAGCTACTCAACCGAACCGCTCGCGAGCTCTCCGGCGGCCAGCGTCAGCGGGTCGCTATCGCCAGGGCGTTGATCCTCGACCCCACGATTCTGGTGCTTGATGAGGCCACCTCAGCGCTGGATGTCACGGTGCAGGCGCAAATTCTCGCCCTGTTGCTGCAATTACAGCAACAGCTAGGGTTGAGTTATCTGTTCATCACCCACGATCTGGCGACGGTAAGCCGCATCGCCCATAGCGTGACGGTACTGCGCGCCGGGCAAGTCATCGAACAAGGCGAGGTTAAGCAGTTGTTCGCCGCGCCGCAGCGCGACTATACCCGCGAGCTGCTTGCCGCCATTCCTCATTATCACGCACCCAGCACGGAGATTGCATGATGCCTAAACGCCTCGGATTTTTCACCCGCCTACTTGACCGCGCCACGCCGCAAGAGCGCTATCGCCTGGCGACAGAGCAGATCCGCCACGCGGAACGGCTGGGCTTTGATAGCGCCTGGGTGGCGCAACACCATTTCCATGAAAATGAAGGCGGTTTACCGTCGCCACTGGTGTTTCTTGCCCACGCGGCGGCCCATACGCAACGGATCCGTCTCGGTACCGCCATCATTACGCTGCCGATGGAAAACCCACTGCGCGTCGCGGAAGACGCGGCAGTGTTGGATTTACTCGCTGATGGTCGCCTGGAAGTGGGTTTTGGTTCCGGCGGGACGCCAACCTCCTTTCTCCCCTTTGGCCTGGCCTGCGAACAACGCGGCGCGGTCTTCGCCGATCATCTGCATTTGATTGAAAGCGCCTGGCGCGGCGATACGTTGGCTCATCCTGACAATCATCTTTATCCGCCCGCGCCGCAGCTGGCGGAGCGAATTTGGATCGCCACCTTTTCGATTGAAGGCGCTATTCGGGCCGCTAAATCCGGCCATGGGTTGATGCTATCGCGCACGCAGCCGCGCCCGCCAGGTCAAAGCGAGCTGCCGCTGGATGCGATTCAGAACCCGATTATCGATGCCTACCTCGCCGCGCTGCCTGCCGGCGTGTCGCCGCGAATTCTGGCCTCCCGTACCGCGTTTATTGCCGACAGCCAGGCGTATGCGCTACAGACCGCGGAGCCAGGATTAAGTAAACAGGCGGCAGCCCATCGCGCTGCCGGGCATGAGATCATTGGTGACAACGTCACGGATTATGCTCGCCAGCTTGATGCCCATATTGGCGATGCGCCACATGTGCTTGCATCGCTTGCCAAAGATAGCGTGCTAACCCGCGTGACTGACATTTCGTTTCAGGTCCATTCGGTGGAGCCATCGCATCAGGACACGCTGCGTTCTATCGAACACATCGCTAAACACATTGCCCCGCAATTCAGATAAGGAGTCGCTATGAGCTTAAGTCAGGATATTTTGGCTGAACTGGCGGAGATCGCCGCCGATTCACCGCTGGGCAAGGCCCGCGCGTTGCGCGACGCTGCGACCCGCCACGCCCAGGGAAGCTACGAGGTGCTATTTAGCCAACAGGATGAGGATTTTCCGCTCGAGGAACGTTTCGCCATCGCCGCAAAAGTGGCCAGACTTCATCAGGCAGATGCGCTGGCGGCGCATTACGCCGGTTTCGGCCTTGCCGACCCGACAACCCCACGGCTTGCCGCCGCGCTGGGATTTGCCCGCCTGCTGACCTTTACTCCGGTGGAAGCGACGCCAGCGGCGTTACAAACGCTTAGCGACGCGGGCTGGAGCCTGCGCGGCATTGTGACGCTGGCACAGCTTATTGCGTTTGTCAGTTTTCAAAGCCGATTACTGAGCGGCTTGCGTTTGTTAAATGGTAAATCAATTTCCGAAGCCGAGACCCCGGTGGTCGCCGGATACTGGCACACTCATCCCAGGACGGCCAGCGGTAAACCTGCGCCGGTGGCCTTTACGCGCGATGAATTACACTGGGAACCGTGGATTGCCGATAAGCCGCTCGCTGAATTTAATCCCGCCGAGCAGGCGCTGCTGGCGCAGTTCGGCCACAGTGACTCCCCCTACTTCCGCCTGCTGGCGCGCAACCAACCGGTGCTTGAACAGCGCACGCTGACCGATAAAGGGATCTTCTATACGCCGGGTGGCCTGCCGCGCGCCGAACGTGAACTGGCGGCAACGGTGGCCAGTAAAATCAACGGCTGCATCTACTGCGCGTCGGTACACGCGCGCAAGGCGGCGCAGTTGGCAAAAGATGAGCGAGCGGTGGAGACCCTGCTGGCGGTGACGCCTGGGGAGAATCTCAGCGATGGTCAAGAGCCGCGCTGGCAGGCGGAGATTGACGCCGCCGCCGCGCTTTCCGTTACCCCGCCTGCGATAACCTCAGCGCATCTCAGCGCGCTGGAGCAACAGGGTCTGGATATCGTCGAACAGTTGGATCTGCTGCAATCGGCGGCATTCTTCGCCTGGGCTAACCGCCTGATGCTAACCCTTGGCGAACCGTGGCGGGATTAATCAGACCTGCTCTGCCTGGGTAACGCGATGACGCGTTACCCGCCGCTGATATCGCGCATACAGCAGCAACGAGCTCATCGCCAGGAACGACAGCGCTGCCGCCGGCAGCGCCACCGAACGCCAACCTGCGCCAAAGGTAATCATCATTCCGCCGCAGTAGGCGCCTATCGCGCTGCCGAGGTTAAACGCTATTTGCCCGCCCGCCGCCCCGAGCATTTCTCCGCCTCTGGCATTTTGTAGCAGTAATATTTGCAGCGGCGCGGCGAGTGCGAAGAGCCCGGCGCAGCAGATAAACGCCAGCGCCAGCGAAGCCAGCGGCTGTATGCCGAAGGCAAAGATGAGCAGTAACGCCGCGACAATGACGCCGTTAGTCATCGCCGCAATACGCAGCGGACTGTAGCGTCCAGAGATCCTGCCGCTAAAGAGATTACCTAAAACCATCCCCAATCCGACCAGCATCATAATTAACATCATCGCCGACTCGCTAAAGCCGGAGACATTCATCATGAAGGGCTTGATATAGCTAAACCAGGCAAAAACGCCGGCATTGCCAAACATCGTGGCGGCGAAAATAAACCACGGCGCCGGGGATTTAAGGAAATGGAATTGTTCGCTGAGCCGGGAGGCGGATTTGTCATATAGCGTCGGCACCCAGCGCAGTATCGCCAATAGCACCAGCACATCAAATACCGCGATGGCCGTGAAGGTATAGCGCCAGCTGAACTGATGGCCAAGCCAGGTGCCAGCCGGTACGCCAAGCAGGTTTGCCACCGTCATTCCCGCTATCATCCCGGCGACCGCCGCGGTAACCCTGCCCGGCGAGGCGATTTTCGACAAAATAATCGCCCCGACGCCAAAATAAGCGCCGTGAGGAAAACCTGAAATAAAGCGACCGAGCGCCAGCATGGGATAACTTGAGGAGAAGGTAAATAACGCGTTGCCTGCCACACATAGCGCTACCAGAAACAGCATCACCGATTTCAGCGAAAAACGGCTGGAAAACAACGCCATGACAGGCGCGCCAAACACCACGCCAAAGGCGTACCAGGAGATCATGTTGCCGGCCGCGGGGATGGTAATACCGACATCATGGGCGATTTCCGGCAATACCCCCATGATGCCAAACTCCGCCATTCCGAGGCCAAAGGTTCCCAGCGCTAAGGAAAAAATCGTTTTCTTCATCTAGTCGGTCACTTTAATGTGCATTCACGACGTTAGTGTAACCGATTTCACCCCCTGTTTTCTCCCCCTACGACTGACGAAAACTTAACCCATCCCCAGGTAAGCATTTCTGACTTCCGGGTTATCCAGCAACTCTGCGCCGCTACCGCTCAGACGTATTTCGCCGTTGACCAGCACATACGCGCGGTTAGCCAGTTTTAGCGCGTGGTACGCATTTTGCTCCACCAGTAGCAGCGTCATCCCCTGGGCGGTCAACTCGCGCAAGATGCTGAAAATTTGCTTCACCACCAGCGGCGCCAGACCCAGGCTCGGTTCATCTAATAGTAATAGCTTTGGCCGACTCATCAGCGCGCGGGCGATCGCCAGCATTTGCTGCTCGCCGCCGGAGAGCGTCATCGCCCGCTGCGCGCGACGCTCTTCCAGCCGTGGAAACAGCTGATACATCCGCGCTTTATCTTCATTCTGATAACGATTACCAATGGGAATAGTGCCCATCAGCAGGTTCTCTTCCACCGTCATATCGGCAAAAATGCGCCGTCCCTCCGGCGCCTGGGCAATACCGTGGGTGGCGATATAGTGCGTCGACTGGCGGCTAATATCATGTCCGCGATAGATAATACTGCCATCGGTAATCCGCGGCTGGCCGAAAATGGACATCAGCAGCGTGGATTTTCCGGCGCCGTTAGCGCCGATTAACGCCACCGTTTCGCCTTCATTGACCGTTAGCGATACCGACTTCAGCGCCTGAATTTGCCCGTAAAAAACATTAACCTCGCGAAATTCCAGCAACGGTTGGCTCATCAGGCGATCTCCTGTTCATCGGTACCAAGGTATGCGGCGATCACGCTCAGGTTGGATTGGATCTCAGCCGGGGTGCCATGAGCAATAACATCGCCGTGGTCGAGTACAATCACACGATCGGAGATTTCCATCACCATGCTCATATCATGTTCGATCAGCAGTATGGTGACGCCATGATGTTCTCGCAGAAAACGAACAATCCGGCTCAGGGCGCGCGTTTCCGCCGGATTGAGTCCGGCTGCGGGTTCGTCAAGACACAGTATTTCCGGCCCGGTACACATCGCGCGGGCGATCTCCAGTCGCCGCTGCTGGCCATAAGAGAGCGTTCCCGCCAGTCGATTGGCGCAGTCGACCATCTCCACCACTTCCAGCCAGTAAAAGGCCCGCTCTAATGCGCGGTTCTCCGCCTGCCGATAGCCTCGGGTATTCAGGATCCCGGCGATCAGATGGCGGTTGACCTGCATATGCTGGGCCACCATCAGATTTTCAATCACCGTCATTTCGCGAAACAAGCGGATGTTCTGGAAGGTACGCGCCAGCCCGGCGCGGTTGACCAGATGCGCGCCGCCGAACATTTTGTAGTACATCCGCCGCCCCAGGCGCGCGGGATGGAAAAAATCATCGGCATGCAGCTTCTGCCCGAGAACCTGAATCACATCGGTTATTCGTTGCCGGGCATTAAGCCGAATGGCACCGCCGCTGGCACGGTAAAATCCGGTCAGGCAATTGAACACCGTGGTCTTGCCCGCGCCGTTCGGGCCAATCAGGGCGGTGATCGATCCGCGTTCAACCTCGAGATTGACATCATTCAGCGCTTTAATCCCGCCAAAATGCATCATCAGATGCTCGACCTGCAATATTGCATCGCTCATGGCGCGACTCCTTTGCGGATTTCCACCCCGGTACGCCCGGTACGCACCAGCCCGCGCGGCCGCCAGATCATCATCAGGACCATCAGCACGCCAAAGAGCAGAACCCGGTATTCGTCAAAGCCACGCAGCAGCTCCGGCGTGACAGTCAGCACGAAAGCCGCCAGCACAACACCTAATGTCGAGCCCATGCCGCCTAATACCACGATAGCGAGAATCAGCGCCGACTCGAAAAAGGTAAACGACGTCGGGTTCACGAAGCCCTGATAAGTGGCGAAAAAGACCCCGGCGATGCCGGCCGTCGAGGCGCCGAGCATAAACGCGGACAGCTTAACCAGCACGTGATTCAGCCCCATCGCCCGGCAGGCGATTTCATCTTCCCGCAGCGCCTCCCAGGCACGTCCAATCGGCATTCGGGTCAGGCGGTGCTTTATCAGCAGCACCATCAGTACCACGATAAACAACACGGCATAGATAAAAATAAATTTAAGGTTGGGGTTGTAGGCGATATGCAGAAATTCATGAATCGGGGTGCCGCCCTCTTTGGCTCGCCGCGCAAACTCGAGGCCGAAAAGCGTTGGCGACGGCACCGAAACGCCGTTGGGGCCGCCGGTGAAACTTACCCAGTTGTTGAGCACCAGACGGATGATTTCGCCGAATCCCAAAGTCACAATAGCCAGGTAGTCGCCATGCATTCGTAAAACCGGAAAACCCAATAATGCCCCTGCCAGCGCCGCCATCACCGCCCCCAGCGGCAGCATTGCCCAGAACCCCAGGCCAAGATATTGATAGCCGAGCGCCAGGCCATAGGCGCCAATGGCGTAGAAGGCGACGTACCCCAAATCAAGTAACCCCGCGAGACCCACCACGATGTTTAATCCCAGCCCCAGCAGGACGTAGATAAGCCCGAGGATCGCCACGGTGAGCAGATACTTACTGGCCATTAACGGGAATGCGACAGCCACGATCGCCAGCAGCGGCAGGACAAAACGCAGCCGACTACGATAGCCAGGGGGGCGGACGAATACCCCCTGGTCGTTGCCTTCAAAACGTCCGACAAACCGCTTTCCCCTGCGGGTTTGCAAAAGCAGGCTGAGCAGCAGACGCCCCACCATTACCACCGCTACCAGCACGATGACGCGCTGTGGGGAAAGCGTAAAACTGTACCCCTTCAGCACGATCCCCACGATCGGGCCAAAGACTATCAGCGCGCATAAACCGGCCAGCACGCTATCGATAAGGCTGCGCTTGACGTCGATGCCGTCTAAACGGGAAATATCGGTCATATGCCCCCCTTAGACCTTGGCCACGACAGGACGGCCTAACAGCCCTTGCGGACGGAAAATCAGAATCGCCACCAGCAATGCGAACGAGAAGACATCCTTATAATCCGAGTTTACTAACCCGGCGAACTGCGCCTCGGCGACGCCCAGCAGCAGGCCGCCAAGCATCGCCCCCGGCAGCGAACCGATCCCGCCCAGTACCGCAGCGGTGAAGGCCTTAATGCCGATAATAAAACCGATATAAAAATCAAACGTGCCGTAATTCATGGTCACCAGTACCCCGGCGAGTCCCGCCATGGCCGCGCCAATCATAAATACCAGCGAGATCACCCGATCGGTGTTAATGCCGAGAATGGCCGCCATCCGCCGGTCCTGCTGGGTCGCGCGGCATACCCGCCCAAGCTGCGTATGGTTGATTATCCAGCTCAGCACCACCATGCCGACGAAAGCGGCGAGCAGAATGAAGATTTTGGTCCAGGTGATTTGCACCACGCCATCACCTACCGTAATCCGCAATACGCCGTGCATCAACGTCGGGATCCCCTGTTGATTAGGGCCCTGACTCAGTTGCACGTAGTTTTGTAAAATCAGCGACATGCCGATTGCCGAAATCAGCGGCGCCAGACGCGTTGAATTCCGTAGCGGCCGATAAGCAATGCGTTCGATGGCCCAGCCGTACACCCCGGTGACGATAATCGTAAACACCAGCGTGCCGAAAATAAGCAGCGGGAAAGAGTGAATACCGAAGTAGGCCAGCAGCGCCAGCCCGATAGCGCACAGGTAGGCTGAGACCATATATACCTCGCCGTGGGCGAAGTTAATCATACCAATGATGCCATAAACCATGGTGTAGCCAATGGCGATAAGCCCATATACCGCGCCAAGCGTTAAGCCATTGATCAGTTGTTGCAGAAAGAATGCCGCCATAGGAACCATCCTGCCAGTCAAGGTGCAGCAGACGCAGAGGCCTTAACGTCTGCTGCTTACGGTGGTACGACGCCCCTCTGATGAGGGCGTTATGCGCACTACAATCCCGGGTTACAGCTGATGATATTTGCCTTTATCATCCCATTGATAAACCACGTAATCCGATACTTTCAGGTCGCCTTTGCCGTCCCAGGCTTTTTTACCCATCACGGTATCGACGCTGTGGTTTTTCAACCATTCGCTGGCTTTGGCATTATCGGTACCGGCAGCGTTATAGGCGGCGGCGATAGCCTGGATTGAAGCATAGGCGTAAAGGGTATAGCCCTCCGGTTCAAAACCGCTGGCGCGGAATTTGTCGATCACCGCTTTACCTTCAGGAATGGTGCGCGGATCTTTACCGAAGGTCATTAACACGCCATTGGTAAACTGCGGCCCGCCCGCGGCGGTAACCAACTCTTCGGTCACCACGCAGTCGCCGGAGAAGAACTTAGCCTGGACGCCCTGCTCGCGCATCTGGCGCACCAGCGGGCCGGCTTCCGGATGGCAGCCGCCGAAATAAACCACATCCGGTTTCAGGGCGCCGATTTTGGTTACCAGGGCATTGAAATCTTTTTCCCCGCGGGATAGGCCTTCATACAACACCTCTTTCGTCCCGCGTTTAGCGAGCGCCGCGCGCGTCGCGTCGGCTAATCCCTGACCGTAGGTGTCTTTATCGTGAATGACGGCGATCTTCTTCGCCTTCAGCACATCCAGCATGTAGTTGGCGGCAATCACCCCTTGCTGGTCATCGCGCCCGCACATGCGGAACATATCTTTCATTCCGCGTTCGGTGATTTGCGGATTGGTGGAACCCGGCGTGATGGTCAGGATCCCGGCTTCGTCATAGACCTCGGAGGCGGGCATTGTCGAGGAAGAGCAGAAGTGGCCTACCACCGCCGAGACGCCGGAGTCGTCAACCAGGCGGTTAGCCACCGCCACCGCCTGCTTGGGTTCACAGGCATCATCGCCCTGCACCAGCACAATTTTTTCGCCTTTAATTCCCCCGGCGGCATTAATATCAGCCGCCGCCTGCGATGCCCCTTTCCAGTATTGGGCGCCATAGGTCGCATTCGGCCCGGTAAAGGGGCCGGCCACGCCAATCTTCACATCCGCCTGTGCGTAAAATGCCGCGCTCAAACAACCTGCTATTGCAAAATGCAGAGTCAACTTTTTAAGTTTTAAAGACATTCGGATAGTCCTCAGCGATATCGAACAGACGCCATAAACTGGCGCAGTAAAAACCACTTACAGCGTAACGTGCCAATGCTGGAATAAGCCGTAGCGGCTTCGGTAGATAAAGCAAAAAACCCGCCAGGAAGAGAGGTATCGCCAGATCGATTACTAATAGTCGCGTAGCGTGACCGCAATCGGTACCACCCGGCAATACGCCAGTCTTTACAGGTCAGGAGGTCTGTTGCCGTCACGTGGCCTGCCAGGAACGCTGGTGTCCATACCGACAGTGAGCTAAACATAGAACGACTTTAGCAACCTTGCGCACCGGGCTGGTGCAAAAGTGCGGAGATGATCAAAACTAGTGAAAATTTTGCTACATTAATGTGAAATTAACGATAAGGACACGGGGAATGCTCGGTAATACAAGTAGCTACCATAAAGAATTGCCGATGAATAGCAACTTTATACTAGCGGAGGGCGATTACGCTTTGAAACATTAACTTCTTTTACGTATTATCTTAAACCTTGCTCTTTTTACCTGCCGCCGTGGCGGGTTTCGTCTCATGGATGAAATTTATGACTTTAAAAAAATTAATTATTGTCGCCATCAGCGCGCTTTCTATTAACGCCAGCGCCTTCGCGGCGGGCAGTCTCGCCGACCAGTTACACTATACGCCGCCGGAACCGGCAGACCTTGCCGCTAATCCACAGACAGAATCGCCTGAATCGAAAACGGAACAACCAAAATTAGCGATGACTCCCGACGTTAATGCCTACACCTATTACAACGAAAAGGTGAATCCTGTCACCAATGATATTGACCGTATTGAACAAGGCGGCGTCGTCGAATTCTGATTTTTACCGGCGCATCGTGCGCGCCGGTAAACATTGACCACGGAGTATTCGCCATGATGAAGGATTATCTGATCATCGCCTGGATTACTATCGTCGCCTGCTGGCCCATTACGTTACCGGTGTTAGCCGTGGTCGCGGGAATACTATTTTATTCCCGCCATCGCGTGGCGGGTCTCGTTGTATCCGGGCTGTTTATCCTCGAAGCCGTGGCGGCATGGCAGTTTGAGCGCTATATGTAACCACGGTTTGTTTTAATTGAGCGGCCCGTGGTTAACCTGGCTGAGCGCTAAATTGACATCGAAAATCTTGTAGAACATCTCCTGCACACCAAATTGCTGCAGGCGGGCGGCGTGTTTTTTCGCATAAGCCTGCGCGCTTTGTTCATCTTCAAACAGATATATGCCACCGGCTTCCTGCGTAGCGCTATTCTCCGTCCAGATCTTCCAGATAAAACCGGGCTCGTGGTTAATAGATTGCGCGAGTTCGGCTAATTGCGTCGACATTTCATCGCCAAACGGGCCGCTAAAAGCAAAGTGCACTTGCAGAAGTTTATTCGACATACTCTCTCCCTGAATGATTTCAGTTAATTAACCAGCCTATCCTACCCGATTCCTGATTAAGCAGCAGTGAGTTGATGCGCTTAATGGCTATCTTGCGCCCTCCACTGGATGAGAAGTTTTCCGCCGCTTTGTCTGGCTCTGATTACACTTTAAACAGCGACCTGCCTTTCAGGCCACCACGCATGAGGACAGCCATGGGAAACAAGAAGAAAGCCGTTGCGCCCGTCATACCCGCCAAAACGGAGCCGTTAAGCGAGAAAGAATATCAGCAGGCATTGCGTAAACTGCACGTCGAGTTGGTCAAGCTACAGCGGTGGGTCGTGCATAAAGGGCTTAAGGTATGCATCGTATTCGAGGGACGCGATGGCGCCGGCAAAGGCGGCACCATCAAAGCGATGACCGAACGCGTCAGCCCACGGGTTTTCCGCGTTGTCGCCCTTCCCGCGCCAACCGAGCGCGAACGCAGCCAGCTCTATTTTCAGCGTTATATCAAACATCTTCCCGCCGCCGGCGAGATAGTGATTTTCGATCGCAGCTGGTACAACCGGGCCGGCGTTGAACGGGTGATGGGATTTTGTACCGAGGAGGAGGTGCAAAAATTCCTCGACGGCGCGCCAATGGTGGAGCGTGGGATGGTCGATTCCGGCATTATTTTACTGAAATACTGGCTGGAGGTGACGCCGCAGGAACAAGAACGGCGCCTGCGCGACCGTATTGATGACGGACGCAAAATCTGGAAACTATCGCCGATGGATATTAAATCTTTCAACCGCTGGGATGATTACACCGCAGCGCGCGATGCGATGTTTGCCGCCACCGATACCGCCTGGGCGCCGTGGTTTGTCGCCCGCTCGGAAGATAAAAAACGCGTACGCCTGAATATTATTACCCATCTGCTTTCGCAGATCCCCTACGAGGCTCTACCAACGGAACACATTACCTTACCGAAACGTAAAATTGGCAAAGTGAAACCGACCCATTTTCCTTTCCGGTTTATTCCTGAGAAGTTTTGAAAGAATAGCTTTATCACCTTTGCGCAGTATTACCCCTGCGCAAAGGATTATTACAATAAACGTTAATATTTCATCTGTTGCGTTGCTCTGGAACCCGGCTCGCAAAATAAATATTAAAATTACTGCTGAGGTTTATTTTTAAGTGAGTAAAGAGAATAATCACTGAACCACCAGCAAGGAGCCAACGATGAAAAGTAATACGCTACGTAAAAGATGTACTGACGTGCCAGCCCAGAAGGAGTCAGCGCAGACAGGAAAGGATTTACGAGAAACAGATAAGCAGCGCCAGCATAAGGAATTCATTGCCGCAATGAATGAATTTATTGCAAAAGCAGGTACTCTCACAGATGATGAGTTTTTCAGGGTGCTATGATGCTTAAACAATTCAATGTCTATCGAAATTATTCTGCGCAAACAAATAACACCCTGCCGTATTATATGATAGTGCAGAATGATTACGGCCACTAGAGTCATTATTCCTTTAATGCGGGCGCGACAGTTACCTCGTTGGCATCAGCATGTCGCCCCAAGGATAAATATAGAGTTTGACAGCTTTTTACTTTGTACGCCGATGATCAGTAATTTAAATAATAAACGAATCCAGCCACAGGCTTTCGTCTGTAATCTGAGTTGTGCGCGTCAGGGGGTCATTGATTCAATCGATACACTTATCACTAACTGCTGAATGCCGGGAGCCCGCCCCAATATCTTTGGAGCGGGTTTCCCCCGTAAAGGCTTACTTCATTCCCTCACGGCTCTCTTTTTGCGCTTCCAGGCGTTCGACATCGCGATACCAGCGCGGGTGATGTTTCTTCGCCCAACGGCGGCTGACCTTGCCTTCGATCATGCCTTTAATCGACCCTTTGACCCAGAATGCCATATACATATGGATGAGGATCGCGTGGATCAGGATAATCGCCGAAGTGGCGTGTATCAGCAGGCTGTAACGGATAACCGGTATCGGGAAATATTCCGCAAAATACGGGCGCCAGATAATCACCCCGGTCACCAGCAGCACAAAAATCATGCTCATAATGGTCCAGAACATCATCTTCTGCCCGGCGTTATATTTACCGACGCGCGCGACCTTATGTTCGTTGCCTTTCAGAACCTCCACGATGCCTTTCAGCCAGGGGATATCCTGTTTATCAGGGATATTGTGGTGGACAAAACGCACAAACATAAACATCAGCGCGACAAAAATCAGCACGCCGAAAAACGGATGCAGGATACGCCCCATCTGCGGGGTGCCGAAGGTTTCCGTCAACCATTGTAGCGTCGGGAAGAAAAACGAAATCCCCGACAGCGCCACCAGGAAGAAACAGATAACCACCGTCCAGTGACAGGCGCGGTCGATGAATTTGGTGCGCACTATCATTTTCGATTTACTCATCGTGTTCCTCCTCGTCATCGTCAACTTCCTTGTTCGGCCCGATACCAATGTAGTGATAAATCAGCCCAGCAAAGGTAGCGATAAAGCCCGCTGCCGACAGCGGTTTCAGCGCCCCCTTCCACAGATTGATACTGGTATCGATCTGCGGCGCTTTCGGCAGCTTGTGATACAGCTCCGGCTGGTCGGCATGATGCAGTACGTACATCACATGGGTGCCGCCAACGCCCTGCGGGTTGTAAATCCCGGCATTGGCATAACCGCGTTTTTTCAGCTTATCCACCCGCTCCTGCGCCACTTCCAGCATCTCTTTTTTCGTGCCGAAGTGGATAGCGCCGGTAGGACAGGTTTTCACGCAGGCCGGTTCCTGACCAACGCTGACCCGATCCACGCACAGCGTGCATTTATAGACCCGGTTATCCTCTTTATTGAGGCGCGGGATATTAAACGGGCACCCTGCTATGCAGTAACCGCAGCCGATGCAGTTTTCCTGCTGAAAATCGACAATGCCGTTGGCGTATTGAATGATCGCCCCGGCGGACGGGCAGGCTTTCAGGCAGCCCGGCTCTTCGCAGTGCATGCAGCCATCCTTGCGGATAAGCCACTCCAGCTTGCCGTTCTGTTCGGTCTCGCTAAAGCGCATTACCGTCCAGGATTTAGCGCTGAGGTCCGCCGGGTTGTCGTACACGCCGACGCAGTGCCCCACTTCATCACGAATGTCATTCCACTCGGAACAGGCCACCTGGCAGGCTTTACAGCCTACGCAGGAGGAGACATCGATAAGCTTGGCGACTTCCGCCTTATAGTCCCGCGCGCGTGGCGCGGGAGTTATCGGGTTGGTCGCGGAGCGTTTAATAATGTCTTGTGTTTCCATCGCCATTTAATCGCTCCTTACGCTTTCTCGATGTTGACCAGAAACGCCTTATACTCCGGCGTTTGCGAGTTGGAATCGCCGACATTAGGCGTCAGGGTGTTGGCGATATAGCCTTTACGGGCCACGCCTTCAAAGCCCCAGTGCAGCGGGATACCGACGGTTTCTACCTGCTGCCCGTTGACGTTCAGCGTGCGCAGTCGGCGGGTCACCACGGCAACCGCGCGAATAAACCCGCGCTTGCTGCTGACTTTCACCCAATCGCCGTTAACGATACCTTTGCTTTTCGCCAACCCTTCGCTGATTTCGACAAACTGTTCCGGCTGCGCAATTGCGTTAAGCAGCGCATGTTTGGTCCAGGTATGGAAGTGTTCGGTCAGACGATAGGTAGTACCGACATACGGGAACTTATCCTTCTTACCCAGGCGAAGGGCATCATCTTCATACAAACGCACCACCGGGCTTGAGACCACATTGGGGTGCAGCGGGTTGGTGCCAAGCGGCGTTTCCATCGGCTCGTAGTGTTCCGGGAACGGCCCTTCCGCCAGTTTATCGAGCGCAAACAGGCGCCCAAGCCCCTCTTGCTGCATAATAAACGGCCCGGTGTTGCTCCCCGGCGGCGCGGTATTGAAGTCCGGAATATCATTACCGACCCACTTACTGCCGTTCCACTGGATCAGCATCCGCTTCGCATCCCACGGCTTGCCGTTAATGTCAGCTGATGCGCGGTTATACAACACGCGGCGATTGAGCGGCCAGGCCCAGGCCCATCCCAGCGTATTGCCAAGCCCAGAAGGATCGGCGTTATCGCGATTCGCCATCTGGTTACCCTGCTCGGTCCAGCAGCCGGTGTAGATCCAGCAAGATGACGCGGTGCTGCCGTCATCGCGCAGTAACGCGAAGCTATTCAGCAACTGTCCTTTTTTCGCCAGCAGCACCCCATTGCCATCGTAGAGATCCGCCAGCGCGTAGCCGTTGTTCTCTTTTGCAACCTCTTCCGATTCCGGATGATCTGGCTGCTTATAGCTCCAGCTCATTTTCAGCAGCGGTTCCGCGCCCTTACCGCCTTCGCGACGGTACAGCTCACGTAGACGGTGATAGATCCCGGCAAGAATTTCGCCATCGTTGCGTGCTTCGCCCGGCGCGTCCTGGCCTTTCCAGTGCCACTGCAGCCAGCGACCGGAGTTGGCGATCGAGCCATCCTCTTCGGCAAAGCAGGTCGACGGCAGACGGAAGACTTCGGTCTGAATAGCCGACGGGTCGACATCATTAGACTCGCCGTGGTTCTGCCAGAAGGTCGAAGTTTCGGTCACCAGCGGGTCGATAACCACCATATATTTCAGCTTACTGAGGCTACGCACCACTTTGTTTTTGTCCGGGAAGGACGCAACCGGGTTGAAGCCCTGGCAGATATAGCCGGTGACGTTGCCGTTATCCATCATATTGAAGTACTTGATAACGTCGTAAGCCTGATCCCATTTCGGCAACCAGTTGAAGCCCCAGTAGTTCTCTTTCTGCGCCGCATCGCCGTAGAACGATTTCATCAGGCTGACGAAGAATTTCGGGTAGTTGCTCCAGTAGTTCACCTGGTCGGCCAGCGTCGCTTTCGGCGTGTTGGCGCTAAGATAACTTTGCAGATCGCTCTGTTTATCGGACGGCAGCGTCAAATAACCCGGCAGGCTGGTCGACAACAGGCCCAAATCGGTCAGCCCCTGAATATTGGAGTGTCCGCGCAGCGCGTTGACGCCGCCGCCTGCCATACCCATATTGCCGAGCAGCAGCTGGATCATCGCCATGGTGCGGATGTTCTGCGCGCCGACGGTGTGCTGCGTCCAGCCCAGCGCATACAGGAAGGTGGTGGTGCGATCCGCGACGCTGGTTGAAGCCAGTACCTCGCACACTTTGAGGAAGTCTTCTTTCGGCGTACCGCAGATATTTTCGACCACTTCCGGCGTGTAGCGGGAAACGTGCTGCTTGAGCAGATTCCACACGCAGCGCGGATGGGAGAGCGTTTCATCGCGTTTCGCGTAGCCATTTTCATCGAACTGGTAGTTCCAGGACGATTTATCATACTGGCGCTTTTCCGCATCGTAGCCGCTGAACAGGCCATCTTCGAAGGTAAAATCATCCCGTACCAGCAGGCTGGCATTGGTGTAATGCTTTACGTACTCGGCATTGATCTTATTATTTTCGATCAGGTAGCGCAGCACGCCCGACAGGAACGTAATGTCGGTACCGGAACGAATCGGCGCATAGATATCGGCCACCGACGCGGTACGCGTAAAGCGTGGGTCGACAACGATAAGCGTGGCATCGTTATTGTTCTTCGCTTCCATCGCCCAGCGGAATCCCACCGGATGCGCTTCCGCGGCGTTGCCGCCCATCACCATCACGACGTTAGCGTTTTTGATATCAACCCAGTGGTTGGTCATCGCACCGCGACCAAATGTTGGAGCAAGACTTGCTACCGTTGGTCCGTGTCAGACGCGCGCCTGGTTGTCTACCGCCAGCATGCCGAGCGAGCGCACAAATTTTTGCGTCAGCATGCCGGTCTCATTACTCGCCGCCGAGGCGCACAGCATCCCGGTGGAAAGCCAGCGGTTAACCGTCACGCCCTGCTCGTTCTTTTCAATAAAGTTGGCGTCGCGGTCGGCTTTCATCAGTTTGGCGATGCGGTTAAAAGCTTCATCCCAGGAGATGCGCTGCCATTTATCCGAGCCCGGAGCACGGTATTGCGGATAACGCAGGCGATTTTCGCTGTGGACGTAGTCCAGCAAACCGGCGCCTTTCGGGCACAGCGCGCCGCGGCTTACCGGATGATCCGGATCCCCTTCGATATGATAAATCGCTTCTTTGGCGTTTTTCGCGCCGTCGCCCAGGCTATACATTAATAGCCCGCAGCCCACGGAGCAGTAAGTGCAGGTGTTGCGGATCTCTTTTGCGCGCAGCAATTTGAAATTGCGTGCCTGAGCCAGCGCCATTTTTGGGGCGAAGCCCAGTGCGGCAGCTGTTGTTCCGGCCATACCGCCTGCGCAGATTTTAAAAAACTTTCTGCGGCTGACGTCCATTGATTCCTCCATGCAGGATGTGTGTTCATCGCGCGGAGGAAACTAACAGCAATGTCCCTTTTTTTATTGCGTCAAATCAAGGTCGCCAACGCTCGCCCCCTAAAGAGTCAGCGCTAGCGAGTTTGACTAACCCCAAAGAGTTATGCGCTACGGAAAAGATCGACCGCCGGGAGCGAAAAGATGTTATAAATTCTGGCTGCGTGTGAGTCACTATCAGGTTAAACATGGAAAAAAAGAGAGCGACGTCAATCGGCTTCGCCGCCATTATATTATGGAGCACGATGGTCGGTTTGATCCGCGGCGTCAGCGAAGGGCTAGGCGCTGTCGGCGGCGCGGCGATGATTTATAGCCTTAGCGGCCTGCTGCTCATTTTTACCGTCGGCTTTCCCAACCTGCGCCAAATCCCGCGCCGCTATCTGTTGGCCGGTAGCGTGCTGTTTGTTAGCTATGAGATCTGCCTCGCCCTGTCGCTGGGTTTCGCCGCCACCCGCCAGCAGGCCATTGAAGTGGGGATGGTCAATTACCTGTGGCCCAGCCTGACTATTTTATTCGCCATTCTTTTTAACGGTCAGAAAAGCAGCTGGCTGGTGATCCCCGGCTTACTACTGGCGCTGTTCGGCGTGAGCTGGGTGCTCGGCGGCGAGCACGGACTCAACCTCAGTGAAATTATCAATAACGTCATTTCGAGCCCGCTGAGCTACTTTCTGGCATTTATCGGCGCATTTATCTGGGCAGCCTACTGCACGGTGACCGCGAAGTATGCCAAAGGCAAAAATGGCATTACCCTCTTCGTCTTATTAACGGCGCTGACCCTGTGGCTGAAGTTTTTGGCCAGCACGCAGCCGCCGATGCAGTTTAGCTGGCCGGTAGTCATTAAGCTGATTACGGTCTCCGTGGCGCTGGGGCTGGCCTACGCGGCGTGGAACGTTGGCATCCTGCACGGCAACGTCAGCCTGCTGGCGGCGGCCTCGTACTTCACGCCGGTGCTCTCCTCCGCACTGGCGGCAGTACTGCTCAGCGCCGCGCTCTCATGGTCCTTCTGGCAGGGAGCCGGGATGGTGTGTCTCGGCTCCCTGCTCTGCTGGTATGCCACCCGCCGCTAGCCGAGATCGCCGCCCGCCACCGGTATCGTTACGCCGGTGATATAGCTGGCCTCATCGCTGGCGAGAAACAGGATCGCATTCGCCTGTTCCGCCAGCGTGCCGTAACGATGCATCAGGCTGCTCTCCACCGTCTGATCGACAACCTGCTGATACCACGCCTTTTCCTGCTCGCTCGGCTGCTCATCGTTGCGCGGCGTCAGGCGCGGCGGCGCCTCCGTGCCGCCCGGCGCGACGGCGTTAATCCGAATGCCGCTGCCGCTGTACTCCATAGCAATCGACCGGGTCAGCGCGTTAACGCCGCCTTTCGCCGCCGAGTATGGCACCCGGTTCACCCCTGCCGTCGCCACCGACGAGATATTGACGATGCTGCCTTTCCCCTGCTTCAGCATCCAAGGGAGCGCCGTGCGGCAGCCCCACAAGGTAGGGAACAGCGAACGGCGGATCTCTTTCTCAATTTGTTCTGGCTGATACTCGGCGAAAGGTCGCGCCCAGATGGTGCCGCCGACGTTGTTGATGAGCACGTCGAGCCGGCCGAAATGCGCGACCCCGGCGGCAAACGCCTGTTCGGTACTCTGCCACTGCTCAAGGTCAGCCTCCAGCGCCAGTACCTGGCTTCCGGCCTGGGCTAAAACGGCAGCCAGTTCGTGCACGTAAGGCGAGCGGTCAATCAGCAATAGGGCGGCGCCTTCAGTTGCCGCCTGTTCCGCGGTCTGGCGACCAATGCCCTGCGCCGCGCCGGTAATAGCGACGACTTTATCGGTAAAACGCATCATGCCTCCTTATGCCGCCGCGCTCTGGCTGGCGATAAATTTCTCATACCAGAACCCTGCCGGGGAAATTCCTCTTTCGCGCAGCGCCGTGGCGACCGCATTCACCATCGGCGGCGGTCCGCAAAGATAGATGTCGACGTCGCCGTTATTCAGCATGGCATCGTCAAGATGTTCAGTCACAAAGCCGCGCTGCGGGCAGGAACTGCTTTCATCCGCCACCACCGGCAGCCAGCGATACCCCGTAAGCTGTTGAGCAAAGGTGTCCAGCGCGTCGGTTTTCACCAGATCGCCGTCACGGGTCACCCCGTACAGTAGCGTTACCGGACGCTGACTACCCTGTGTCTGCAGGGTGTGTAACATGGACAGTAGCGGCGCCAGCCCGGTACCGCCCGCCAGCATGAGCAGCGGGCGTTCGCCGCTGCGCAAATAGAAGCTGCCCATGGGGCCGCTGAGGGTCAGGCGATCGCCGGGCCGCGCCTGCTGGGTTAACCACTGGCTCATCATGCCGCCAGGCACGTTACGAATCAGAAAACGCCCTTCGAGAGAACCCGGCAGCGAGCTGAATGAATAGGCGCGCACATGAGGCGTGCCCGGTACCTGAATGTTGATGTACTGCCCCGGTAGAAAAGCCATCGGCTCATCCAGCGCGACCACCAGTTCGATGGCGGTATCGGACAGTAAATTCACCTGTCGCACCTGCGCCCCGGTGTTGGTCAACGCGGTTTTACACTGCGCGGCGGCCACCGGCACATCGATCACACAATCGCTGGTCGGTACCATCTGGCAGGTCAGCACCTGGCGAGCCTGCGCTTCGTCATCGCTTAACGCCTCGTCGAGATAATCTTCACCCAGATCGTATTCACCGCTGGCGCAATGGCATTTGCAGGTGCCGCAAACGCCGTCCGAACAGTCCATCGGCAGGTTTACCTTCTGGCGATAGGCCGCATCCAGCACCTTCTCCCCGGCATGGCATTGAATAAAGCGGGTAATGCCGTCCTCGAAATTAAGAGCAATATTAAAAGTCATAAGCGCCTCTTAAATGTGGTAAACGTCGATAACCTGACGGATATAGTCGTTATTCAGGCGTACCGTTTTACGTACGATCTGCGGCCTGCCGTCCTGCTCAATTAGCGTGCAGCAGGTAGAGCCAAAATAGGCATCCGTGTGTTGATAGCGATGGCTCCACGTAACCCAGTTGTAGCGCACCGCAAGCCCCTCATCGCTTTCGCCCATCAGCTCGACATTGCTGATAATGTGCGTGGTGCGCGGTTCCGGCGTGCTGGCGCCGGAACGCTCGGTTTTAATACGGTAGACACGATCCTCCAGTCCTTCCCGGTTGGGGTAGTAGATAAGGGAAATCTCTTTTTGCGGGTCGCGCGTCAGTTGGTCATCGTCGCCCCATGCCGGCATCCAGTAGACCACCTGCGGGCTGTAACAGCTCAGCCACTCATCCCACTGACGGTCATCTAACAGACGGGCTTCGTAATAGAGAAACTGGCGAACTTGTTCGATATTCAACATCAGGCCACCTCCACGCGCTGGGTAATGGACTGGTCGTAACGCTGCTGTTCCTGTTCCAGCGCCGCCAGCATGACCGTTTGCCAGTGGTGGTGATGAGCGATATACAGCGCTTCATCTTCCGATTTCACCCCGCTTAGCCGCGGCGTAAAGCCCGCGTGCCTGGCGTGTTCATCCGGGCCGTCGACCCAACGTAGCGCGCCGCGGCTGAGGTCGCTCCATGGCAGATTTTCGCCAAGATAGCCGCGCTGACAGGCGCTGAACTCTTCCAGATCGTCCGGCGTCCCCATTCCGCTGACGTTAAAGAAATCCTCGTACTGGCGGATGCGTAACGCCCGCGCCTGGTCGGATTCCCCTTTCGGCGCAAAACACCAGATTGTGACTTCGGTTTTATCGACCGCAATCGGGCGGATCACGCGGATCTGGGTAGAGAACTGATCCATCAGGTAGACGTTGGGATAAAGGCACAGGTTGCGGGTTTCGTTAACCATCTGGTCGGCGCGCAGTTCACCGAACTCCGCCTGCAGACGCTCGCGGTGGGCATAGACCGGGCGCACTTCCGGGTTCAGCGCCCGGGTCCACAGCAACATGTGACCATTGTCAAAACCGTAGCCGCCGCCGACGCTCTTTGACCAACCGTTGGCGTCAACCGCATGCGTCCCTTCCGCTTCATAGTTGCGGCGTGACATGGTAGAGGCGTAGTTCCAGTGCACCACGCTGACATGATAACCATCGGCGCCGTTCTCCGCGCCCAGCTTCCAGTTGCCTTCGTAAACATAGCTCGACGAGCCCTTCAGCACTTCCAGCCCTTCCGGCGCCTGATCGACGATCAGATCGATGATTTTGCGGGTTTCGCCGAGATACTCCTCCAGCGGCTGCACGTCCGCATTGAGGCTACCGAATAAGAAGCCGCGGTAAGACTGAAAACGCGGCAGTTTTTGCAAATCGTGAGACCCTTCATGTTTGAAGGTATCGGGATAGGCGCCGGTGCTCTCATCTTTGGCTTTTAATAATTTACCGTTATTGCTGAAGGTCCAGCCGTGGAACGGACAGGTAAACGAATTTTTATTCCCGGTTTTGCGTCGGCATAACATGGCGCCACGGTGGGCACAGCTATTAATTAATGCATGTAATTCATTCTTTTTATCGCGAGTAATAATAACCGGCTGCCGTCCCAGCGTCAGGGTATAATAGTCTCCCGGTTCGGCAATTTGACTTTCATGGGCAAGAAAAACCCAATTACCTTCGAAGATATGTTTCATTTCAAAATCAAATAACTGCTGATCGGTAAATATAGAACGGTGGCAACGGTAAATATGATTTTCACGGTCGACAATTAACGCGTTGTTAATTTTGTCTTTAAGCGCTGATAGCGTTTTTTGCATGAGTTAACTCCTCCTGCAGGATTCAGGATTAAAGATATTTGGCGAATGTGGTGACTATCGGGTGCAGAGCGCGGCCCGGGCCAGCAGCGTAGCCGGGGCCGCTAAAGCAGATTACTCTTTGGCGCGCAGACGGGTGCCGCGGTGCTCTTCGTCGGGGCTCAGCGCTTTACAGAGGGTGAAATCAAAGCGCACTTCGGTGTGTTCTCCGTCCAGTTCACGCTGTGCAATCGTCTCGCGGTCGCTCACTTTCACCGGGTCGGCAATCAGACCATCGCGGGTGGCAAAGGCAAAATCATCCCACAGGTATTTGTCGCCGCTGAGGTTGATCTGGCTGGTCAGATGTTTATGGCCCGGCGCGGAGACGAAGAAGTGAATATGCGCCGGACGGTTGCCGTGGCGACCCAGTTGGTCCAGCAGTTTCTGCGTCGGTCCATCCGGCGGACAACCGTAGCCTGACGGCATGATGCTGCGTACGCTGTAACGGCCATCGGCACCGGTGCGGATACGACGACGCAGGTTGTAATCGCTCTGACTCTGATCGAAGAACGAATAATTACCCAGAGTATTGGCATGCCAGATATCAACGATGGCATTAGCGATCGGCTGGCCCTGGCTATCTTTAACCTGGCCGTGCAGCCACATCACTTCGCCGGCATCGGTGCCATCATCCATGCGGGCATGGCTGTCGGCCAGCGGCGCATTGGCTACATACAGCGGCCCTTCGATGGTGCGCGGGGTGCCGGTTTCACGGTGTGCCGCCGCGTCGATAGCGTCCTGACGCAGGTCGAGGAAATGCTCAAGGCCTAGCCCTGCCGCCAGCAGCGCCGCCTCCTGGCGCCCACCCAGCTCGTGCAAATAGTTTACCGCGTGCCAGAACTCTTCTTCTGTAACGTTATAGTCATCGATCAGCGTGCAGATATTTTCCAGCAAACGGTGGACAATGGCTTTAAAGCGTTCGTTGCCGCCAGGAACATTTAACCCCGCGCCTTCACGTAATAATTTCTGCACGGCTTCTTGTTGTACGAAAGCATTACTCATAATTATTCTCTCTTATCGTTGTAGGATATTTGCCGGGTGAGCCCGGCATGAGGTCATGGGTTATTATTATTAGCTATCGTCTTCACGAATAGACGAGGGATGACGGCACAGCGCCTCTACGCGAATATCCATAAATGGATATAACGGCAATCCCATTAAAATTTGATGCAACTCTTCGGCATCTTTTACATCGAAAATGCTGACATTGGCGTAAAGACCGGCGACGCGCCAGATATGTCGCCATTTGCCTTCACGTTGTAATTGTTGCGAATAAGCTTTTTCGCGTTGTTTAATTTCATCCGCCTCGGCGGCGGGAAAACCGATCGGAATATTAACGGTCATATCAACTTTAAATAGCATTATTTTCTCCTGTTATGCTTTACGGGAATAGAAGCGCAGCTTGTCTTCATCCAGCTCCACACCTAGCCCTGGCGTTTGCGGCAACACCACCTGACCGTCGGCAAAGGTCAGCGGTACGCTGACGATATCGTCTTTGAGTAGCAGCGGGCCGAACATCTCGGTTCCCCACTGCAGCGACAATGTCGACCAGGCGTGCAGAGAAGCGACGGTCCCCACGGTCCCTTCCAGCATCGTGCCGCCATACAGGCCAACCCCCGCTGCCTGCGCGACGCGGGCCAGCGCCAGCACGCTATTCGGCCCGCCCGCCTTGGCGATTTTCAGCGCGTAAGCGCCGGTAAAGCCCTGCTGCGCCAGTTGGTAACCATCGTAAGCGGTCGCGACCGCTTCATCCGCCAGAATTGCGGTCTCGATTTGCTGGCTCAGGCGCACCAGTGCGGCATTATCCTGTGCGCTCACCGGCTGTTCGATGAGATCGACCCCCATCGCCGCCAGCTCGCGGCAGCCTTTCGCGCCGGTTGCGGCATCCCAGGCCTGGTTAACGTCAACGCGAATGCTGGCGCGATCGCCTAAGGCTTCGACAATGGCGCGGGTATGGCGGAGGTCGGTGGCTAATTCCCGCGCGCCAATCTTCAGCTTGAATGCCTGATGACGGCGCTCGGCTAACAGCTTTTCCCCTTCGGCAATATCTTTTGCGGTATCGCCGCTGGCTAACGTCCACAACACCGGCAACGACGTTTGCAACGCGCCGCCGAGCAGCGCCGAAACCGGTAGCCCTAAAGCTTTGCCCTGGGCATCAAGGAGGGCGGTTTCAATGGCAGACTTTGCAAAGGTATTGCCTTTAATGGCGCTATTCATCCGCGCCGTAAGCACATTCAGGTTATCCGCCGGCTGCCCTTTCAGCAGCGGCGTCAGATAGTGGGTCAAGGCCGATGAGATAGCCTCCGGGCTCTCGACGCCGTAGCTCAGTCCGCCGATGGTCGTCGCTTCACCGATACCGCATACGCCATCGGAACGGGTAATGCGCACGATGACCAGCGTCTGGCAGCCCATGGTGGTCATCGATAATTTATGTGGCCGGATAGTCGGTACATCCACTAACCAGCTCTCAATGCGTTCTACGGTCGCAGTCATTTTTTGTTCCTGAAAGATGCATAACTTTTTGTACCCACATCCATAACGGGGATGTCTGTGCTTTGACAATAGGGTCCAGCCTGGCGGATGGTCAACGGCGATAATCGAAATGTTGTGCGATTATCGGTACGCTTGTTAAATTGCGGTTAATAATGTGATCGAGGTGGTAAAACAGGCACAATTCGGCGCGCCCTGGTTTGCGCGCGGTATAGTGATGCCCCGTGAGCTTTTAGTTGCAACGGAGAAAGATGCAATGAGCGACAATACCCACACTACGCTGAGCGCCAGGCAGGCCGAGCACGACCCCAATTTTATGCTGTCTCTCGCCCGCGGGCTGGAAGTGCTCAATGCTTTTACTCCGCAGCGCCAGCGGCTGACCATTTCGCAGTTAAGTCAAAAAACGCAAATTTCCCGCGCGGCGGTGCGCCGCTGCCTGTATACCCTGGCGGCGCTGGGGATGGTGCACAGCCCGGACGGCCGCAGCTATGAACTGCTGCCGCGCGTGCTGGCAGTGGGCCATGCCTATCTGGCGGGAACCCCGCTGGCGAAGGTGGCGCAGACGGCGCTGGACAATCTTGGTAAGACGTTAGGTGAAAGCTGCTCCGCCGCCACCCTTGATGGCGACAACGTGCTGTATATCGCCCGCGCGGCGGTCAATAACTTACTGAGCGTCGATCTGGGGCGCGGCAGCCGCCTCCCGGCATGGACGACTTCAATGGGACGGGTATTGCTGAGCGCGCTGCCAGAAGAACAACTTGAAGTGACACTGTCACGAGCACATCTTATGCGCTATACCCCGTATACCCTGTGCGACCCCACGGCATTGCGCGCGGAAATCGCCAAAGTTCGCATGCAGGGCTATGCGCTGGCGGACCGACAAATTGAAGTTGGATTATGCTCGCTCGCGGTACCGCTGCTGTCGCGCAGCGGCCAGGTGGTGGCAGCGCTCAACGTTGGCGTTCCCGCCTCTTCGATGAGCGCCGCGGCGCTGAAGGAGAAAGCCCTGGCGCCGCTACGTCGCGCGGCGATGGAGCTTTCTCTTCAGCTATGACATTACCGTGGCGCCGGCGTATTGGCCAGCCCGCGCCAGATCCCCAGCGCCAGTAACAACAGCAGAACGCCAGCCGTTGCCAGAGAAATGCTGTGAGCGCTGATGAATGCGGTTTTCGCCGCCGCGATTAGTGAATCCGCCGGTATCGCAGGTAGGGATTGCGCGACCTTCATCGCCTCGCCGATGGACGATGAGGCCTGTACCGCTGCTTCACCGCCAATCCCGGCAGGCAGTTCAATCGCCGAACTGTAGCTGCGGGTCAGGATCAGGCCGAACAGCGCAATACCGAGCCCCGCGCCCAGTTCATAGGCCATGGTCTCAATGGCGCCTGCCGCCGAAGCCTTTTCTTTCGGCGCCGCCGCCATGATCGCCGACGTTGACGCCAGTAGCGCGCTGGCGGCGCTAAAGCCCAGCAGCGTCATTAACCCCCACGCCTGCCACTGTTGCGTGCTGAAGTCGGTCATCGACAGACCCAGGAAACTCAACGCGCTCAGCAACATACCGCCGGTCGCCACCTGCCGCAGCCCCAGTTTCGACACCAGCATTCCGGCAATCGGCCCGCTAAAGCCGCTGGCGACCATCACCGGTAGCATAAACAGCCCGGCCTCAAACGGCGTTTTCTGATGTACGAACTGCAGCTCCTGCGCCATCAGCAATTCAAAACCGACCAGCGTAATGAGCGCGGTCATCGCCATCATCACCCCGCTCAAAATAATGCGGTGGGTGAAGAGACGCATATCCACCATCGGCGTGGGCATCGACAGCTGCTTGCGGACAAACCAGGTCAGCATAGTCGCGCCGCCGATGGCCACCAGCGCAATCAACCACAGCGCCAGTTGCCCCTTTAACGCTGACTTAGCGCTAAATACCAGCATCAGAATGGCCGCAATCAGGATCAGCGCCTGCGGCAGATTCAGCGGCTGCTCGCGGCGTGCGGGCTGACGGGGCACGACCTTAGCGTTGATGGCGATGACCAGCAGCACGATTGGCACGTTGATCAGGAAAACAGATCCCCAATAGAAGTGTTCCAGCAGCATGCCGCCCACCAGCGGGCCAAATGCCGCGCCGCCGGAGCCCACGGCGGCCCATAATCCCAGCGCCATGTTACGTTGGCTGGCTTCGGCGAAAGTGCCGCGGATCCCGGCAAGCGTCGCCGGCACGATCATCGCCGCGCCAACCGCCAGCAGCGCCCGGGAGATAATCAGCGTTATCGCCGACGGCGACAGCGCGGCGCACAGCGAAGCGATGCCGAAAATGGCGCTACCGAGCAGCAGCAAGCGCTTAAAGCCGATTTTATCGCCTAATGCGCCCATCGGCAGCACCATACCGGCCATCACCAACGAATAGATATCAATGATCCACAGTAGCTCATTGCCGCTGGTGCCAAGCGCGACGCTGAGCGTCGGGGCGGCCACATGCAGCACCGTTGCGTCAATTGCTACCGGGATATAAACCAGCAAAATCGCCATCAGCGTTAACCATTGCCGAGACATACTACTTTTCCTCAATTTTCGAAATTGGACACGCGTCCAGGATTGCGATCCTGCCGGATTGTTGAACGTCTGTCCAACTTTTTGTTACCATCGCCCTATCACCTTTTTGTCACGGGTCGCTATGCACTACTTAAATCGGGAAGCGCGTCGGGAAGTTATCATGCAGGCCGCCATGCGGGTGGCGCTAAACGGCGGATTCAGCGCCATGACCGTGCGCCAGATAGCCAGCGAGGCCGGCGTCGCCGCAGGTCAGTTACATCATCATTTTGCCTCGACCGGCGAGCTAAAAGCGCAGGCCTTTGTCCGCTTGATCCGCGAAATGCTCGATATCCAGTTGTTGACCGATGACGCCTCCTGGAGCGAACGCCTGTTTTCATTACTCGGCAGCGAAGATGGCCGTCTAGAGCCCTATATCCGCTTGTGGCGGGAAGCGCAGATTTTGTCCGATAGCGATGAGGAAATTAAGGCCGCGTATCTGCTTACCATGAGCATGTGGCATGACGAAACGGTAACGGCGATTAATCGCGGCGCCGACGCCGGTGAATTTAAGCCGCAGGATACAGCAGAAAATATCGCCTGGCGTCTGATTGCCCTGGTTTGCGGGCTGGATGGCATTTACGCGCTGGGGATGCAAGCGATTGACGATGCAGCGTTTACTCGTTATTTAACACATTACATAGCGCTAGAGCTGCCTCAAGCTTAGGTTACATTTAGTAACAATTGACCACCCTTCATTGCCGGTGTGAATTCTTTCACGTCTCGAATCTTATCTATTCTCAAACAATACAATTATTAAAAACAGCTGAGCCTTAATTCCAGCCTGCACAGCTTCAGCTGTTTTTTTATTTATCCTTTTGATCTCGTACGCTTTAGTGAGGGTGTTATGTCGATAGAAGGTGATAAAAAGAATCATTATCTTTTAAAGGATTGGCGACCAGAAAATGACGCCTTCTGGGAAAATAAAGGAAAAGCCATTGCACGCAGGAACTTATGGATTTCCGTATTTTGTCTGTTACTCGCCTTCTGCGTCTGGATGTTATTTAGCGCGGTTGCGGTCAATCTCAATAAAGTGGGTTTTAATTTCACTACCGACCAGCTTTTTTTATTAACGGCGCTACCTTCGCTTTCTGGCGCAATATTACGCGTACCCTACTCCTTTATGGTACCTATAATGGGTGGGCGCTACTGGACGGTTATTAGCACGGTTATTCTGGTGATTCCCTGTTTATGGCTGGGGTTGGCAGTACAAAATCCAACTACCCCGTACTGGGTATTTATCGCTATTTCGTTACTTTGCGGTTTTGCCGGCGCCAACTTCGCCTCCAGTATGGGCAATATCAGCTTCTTCTTCCCCAAAGCCAAACAAGGCAGCGCGTTAGGGATTAACGGCGGGCTCGGCAATCTCGGGGTCAGCGTGATGCAGCTGGTCTCCCCCATTTTTATCTTTCTGCCGATTTTTACCTTTCTGGGCGTCCGCGGCGTTGAGCAACCGGGCGGCGCCATGCTGTGGCTCGGCAACTCACCGCTGCTTTGGGTGCCGCTACTGGTCATCGCCACCGTTTTCGCGTGGTTCGGCATGAACGATATTGCCAGTTCTAAAGCCTCGATTCGCGATCAGCTACCGGTGTTGAAGCGCCCGCATATGTGGCTGCTAAGTCTGCTGTATCTGGCCACCTTCGGCTCGTTTATTGGCTTCTCCGCCGGCTTCGCGATGCTGGCGAAAACCCAGTTTCCGGATGTCGATATCCTGAAACTGGCCTTCTTCGGCCCGTTTATCGGCGCGCTGGCGCGCTCCTTCGGCGGCATCATTTCCGACCGTCTGGGCGGCGTGCGGGTGACGCTGGTCAACTTCGTTCTGATGGCGGTCTTTACCGGCCTGCTTTTCCTCACCCTGCCGGGCTCCGGTTCCGGCAGCTTCCTCGCTTTCTATGTGGTGTTTATGGGCCTGTTCCTAACCGCCGGTCTCGGTAGCGGATCCACCTTCCAGATGATCGCCGTGATCTTCCGCCAGCTCACCATCGACAGTGTGAAAAAGCGCGGCGGCAGCGACGAACAGGCCCAGCACGAAGCGGTGACCGATACCGCCGCCGCGCTCGGTTTTATCGCCGCTATCGGCGCCATCGGCGGCTTCTTTATTCCAAAAGCCTTCGGTACCTCTCTGGCCATGACCGGCTCGCCGGTAGGCGCGATGAAAGTCTTTTTTGTCTTCTATGTGGTGTGCGTGCTGGTGACCTGGCTGGTCTACGGCCGCCGTAAACCAGCACAACCATAACGACCTATTTACCGGATGGCACGATGCCGGACATTAGCGGAGCAGGAGAAATGTCATGAGTAAATTACTGGATCGCTTTCGCTACTTTAAGCAGAAACGCGAAACCTTCGCCAACGGCCACGGTCAGGTCTACGACAATAACCGTGACTGGGAAGATAGCTACCGGCAACGCTGGCAATTCGACAAAATTGTCCGCTCCACGCATGGGGTGAACTGTACTGGCTCCTGCAGCTGGAAAATTTATGTCAAAAACGGCCTGGTCACCTGGGAAACCCAGCAGACCGATTATCCGCGCACCCGACCGGACCTGCCAAATCACGAACCGCGCGGCTGTCCGCGCGGCGCCAGCTACTCCTGGTATCTCTACAGCGCCAACCGCCTGAAGTACCCGCTGGCGCGCAAACGGCTGATTGAGCTGTGGCGCGAAGCCCTGGCGCAGCATCCCGACCCGGTACTGGCCTGGGATAGCATCATGCAGGACCCGCTGAAAACCCGCAGCTACAAACAAGTCCGCGGTAAAGGCGGCTTTGTTCGCTCCAGTTGGAAAGAGTTAAATCAACTGATCGCCGCAGCCAACGTCTGGACCATCAAAAACTACGGTCCGGACCGCGTCGCGGGCTTTTCGCCGATCCCGGCGATGTCGATGGTTTCCTACGCCGCGGGTACCCGCTATTTATCGTTGATCGGCGGCACCTGCCTGAGCTTTTATGACTGGTACTGCGATTTACCGCCCGCTTCGCCGATGACCTGGGGTGAACAGACCGACGTGCCGGAATCCGCCGATTGGTACAACTCCAGCTACATAATTGCCTGGGGTTCAAACGTCCCGCAGACCCGAACCCCGGACGCCCACTTCTTCACCGAAGTGCGCTACAAGGGCACCAAAACCATCGCCATTACTCCGGATTATTCGGAAGTCGCCAAGCTCTGCGACCAGTGGCTGGCGCCGAAGCAAGGTACCGACAGCGCGCTGGCGATGGCGATGGGCCACGTGATCCTCAAAACTTTCCACCTCGATAATCCGAGCGATTACTTTCTCAACTACTGCCGTACCTATACCGATATGCCGATGCTGGTGATGCTCGACCGTCGTGACGACGGCAACTATGCGCCTGGCCGTATGCTGCGCGCCGCCGACCTGCTTGACGGGCTGGGAGAAAGTAATAACCCGGAATGGAAAACCGTCGCCTATAACGCTGACGGCGAACTGGTCGCGCCGAACGGCTCCATCGGCTTTCGTTGGGGCGAAAAAGGCAAATGGAATCTCGAACAACGGGCTAACGGCCGGGACGTCGAATTAAAACTATCGCTGTTGGATATGCACGATAGCGTGGTGTCGGTGGGCTTCCCCTATTTCGGCGGCAACGAAAACCCGCATTTCCGCAGCGTGAAGCAGGAGCCGATAACGCTTCATCAACTGCCTGCTAAACAACTGCCGCTAGCCAGTGGAGAAAACGCTCTGGTAGTGAGCGTGTATGACCTGGTGCTGGCTAACTACGGTCTGGATCGCGGCCTTGACGATGCCAACACCGCGCGTGACTTCGCGGATGTCAAAGCCTATACCCCGGCATGGGCCGAGCAGATCACCGGCGTACCGCGTCAACATATCGAACAAATCGCCCGCGAGTTCGCCGATACGGCGCATAAAACCCATGGTCGTTCGATGATTATCCTCGGCGCCGGTGTGAACCACTGGTACCACATGGATATGAACTACCGCGGAATGATCAACATGCTGGTGTTCTGCGGCTGCGTCGGCCAGAGCGGCGGCGGCTGGTCGCACTATGTCGGCCAGGAGAAACTGCGCCCGCAGACCGGCTGGCTGCCGCTGGCGTTCGCGCTGGACTGGACTCGTCCGCCGCGGCAGATGAACAGTACCTCCTATTTCTACAACCATGCCAGCCAGTGGCGCTACGAAAAACTAACCGCTCAGGAGCTGCTGTCGCCGCTGGCCGACACCAGCAAATTCAGCGGCCATATGATTGACTTCAACGTTCGCGCCGAACGCATGGGATGGCTGCCCTCCGCGCCGCAGCTTAACGTTAACCCGCTGAGCATCAAGCAGCAGGCCGACGCCGCCGGGCTATCCCCGGCCGATTTCACCGTCCAGTCGTTAAAAACAGGCGATATTCGCTTTGCCGCCGAGCAGCCGGATAGCGGCAACAACCACCCGCGCAACCTGTTTATCTGGCGTTCGAACCTGTTGGGATCGTCCGGTAAGGGCCATGAGTACATGCTCAAGTATCTGCTCGGTACCGATAACGGTATTCAGGGCGAGGAGTTTGGCTCCTCCTCTGACGTGAAGCCGGAGGAAGTCGACTGGCAGACCGCGGCGATTGAGGGCAAGCTCGATCTGCTGGTGACCCTCGATTTCCGTATGTCCAGTACCTGCCTGTTCTCCGATATCGTCTTGCCGACCGCCACCTGGTATGAAAAAGACGATATGAACACCTCGGATATGCACCCGTTTATCCACCCGCTTTCCGCCGCCGTCGATCCGGCCTGGGAGGCGAAAAGCGATTGGGAAATCTACAAGGACATTGCGAAAAGTTTCTCTGAAGTGTGCGTCGGCCATCTTGATAAAGAGACCGATGTGGTACTGGTTCCGCTGCAGCATGACTCTCCGGCGGAGCTATCACAGCCGTTTGATGTCCTCGACTGGCGCAAGGGCGAATGCGATCTCATTCCAGGCAAAACCGCGCCGTCAATTGCGCTGGTTGAACGTGACTACCCGGCCACCTGGGAGCGCTTCACCTCGCTGGGGCCGTTACTCGATAAGCTCGGCAACGGCGGTAAAGGCATTTCGTGGAATACGCAAAACGAAGTCGACTTCCTCGGTAAACTCAACTACGTCAAGCCCGACGGTCCGGCCAAAGGCCGCCCGCGCATCGACAGCGCGATCGACGCCAGTGAAGTCATCTTGAGCCTGGCGCCGGAAACCAATGGCCAGGTGGCGGTGAAAGCCTGGCAAGCGCTGGGAGAATTTACCGGCCGCGACCACACCCATCTGGCGCTGAATAAAGAGGATGAGAAAATCCGCTTCCGCGATATTCAGGCGCAGCCGCGGAAGATCATCTCCAGCCCAACGTGGTCCGGTCTGGAAAGCGAACATGTCTCTTATAATGCCGGTTATACCAACGTTCACGAACTGATCCCGTGGCGCACCCTCTCCGGGCGGCAACAGCTGTATCAGGATCATCCCTGGATGCGCGCCTTCGGCGAGAGTCTGGTGACTTATCGACCACCGATTGATACGCGCAGCGTCAGCCAGATGAAAGATGTGCCGCCAAACGGCTTCCCGGAAAAAGCGCTGAACTTCCTGACTCCGCATCAGAAATGGGGTATCCACTCTACCTATAGCGAAAACCTGCTGATGCTGACGTTGTCGCGCGGCGGGCCTATCGTCTGGCTAAGCGAAACCGACGCAAAAGAACTGGGGATTGAAGATAACGACTGGATTGAAGCCTTCAACGCCAACGGCGCCCTCACCGCGCGTGCGGTGGTAAGCCAGCGCGTGCCGCCGGGCATGACCATGATGTATCACGCCCAGGAACGCATTATGAATATCCCAGGTTCGGAAGTGACCGGTCGTCGCGGCGGTATCCACAACTCCGTCACCCGCGTCTGTCCAAAACCCACGCATATGATTGGCGGCTACGCCCAACTGGCTTACGGCTTTAACTACTACGGCACCGTCGGTTCCAACCGCGACGAGTTCATTATGATCCGCAAAATGAAAAACATTGACTGGCTGGATGGCGAAGGTCGTGACCAGGTACAGGAGGCGAAGAAATGAAAATACGTTCACAAGTCGGAATGGTGCTGAATCTGGATAAATGCATCGGCTGCCATACCTGCTCCGTCACCTGTAAAAACGTGTGGAGCAGCCGCGAAGGGATGGAATATGCGTGGTTCAACAACGTGGAAACCAAGCCTGGTATCGGTTACCCCAAAAACTGGGAAGATCAGGACGAGTGGCAAGGCGGCTGGATCCGCGGTATCAGCGGCAAGCTCACTCCGCGTCTGGGCAACCGCGTCAGCGTGTTGTCGAAGATTTTCGCCAACCCGGTACTGCCGCAGATTGACGATTATTACGAACCCTTTACCTACGATTATCAGCACCTGCACAACGCGCCGGAGGGCAAATACTTGCCTACCGCCCGCCCGCGTTCGCTGATTAGCGGCGAACGGATGGATAAGATCACCTGGGGGCCAAACTGGGAGGAGTTACTCGGCGGCGAGTTTGAAAAACGCGCCAAAGACCGTAACTTCGAAGCGATGCAAAAGGAGATGTACGGCCAGTTTGAAAACACCTTCATGATGTATCTGCCGCGTCTTTGCGAACATTGCCTCAATCCGAGCTGCGTGGCGACCTGCCCAAGCGGCGCCATCTACAAGCGCGAAGAAGACGGTATCGTGCTGATCGACCAGGATAAATGCCGCGGCTGGCGGATGTGCATCAGCGGTTGTCCGTATAAAAAAATCTACTTTAACTGGAAGAGCGGCAAATCGGAAAAATGCATCTTCTGCTATCCGCGCATTGAGTCCGGGCAACCGACGGTGTGCTCCGAAACCTGCGTCGGCCGTATCCGCTATCTCGGCGTACTGCTGTACGACGCGGACCGCATCGAAGAAGCGGCCAGCACCGAGCATGAAACCGACCTCTACGAGCGCCAGTGCGATGTGTTCCTTAACCCTAACGATCCGGCGGTCATCGAAGAGGCCTTGAAACAGGGTATTCCGCATAACGTGATTGAAGCGGCGCAGAAATCACCGGTGTATAAACTGGCGATGGACTGGAAGCTGGCGCTACCTCTGCACCCGGAATATCGCACCTTACCGATGGTCTGGTACGTGCCGCCGCTGTCGCCGATTCAGTCAGTCGCGGACGCCGGCGGCCTGCCGAGCAACGGCAACATTCTGCCGGCGGTAGAAAGCCTGCGTATACCGGTACAGTATCTGGCGAACCTGCTGAGCGCCGGCGATACCGGCCCGGTCCTGCGCGCGTTAAAACGCATGATGGCGATGCGCCATTACAAACGCTCGCAAACCGTTGAAGGCGTGACCGATACACGCGCCATTGAAGAAGTGGGTCTTAGCGTCGAGCAGGTGGAAGAGATGTATCGCTACCTGGCGATCGCTAATTACGAAGACCGCTTCGTGATCCCCACCAGTCACCGCGAACTGGCTGAGGACGCCTTCCCCGAACGCAACGGCTGCGGCTTTACTTTTGGCGATGGTTGCCATGGTTCTGATACTAAATTCAATCTGTTCAACAGTCGGCGCATCGACGCGATTGATGTAGGAGACGTACGTCGACATGGGGAGGGCGAGTAATGCGGATCCTCAAAGTCATTGCTCTGTTGCTGGAGTATCCCGACGACGCGCTGTGGGATAACCGCGAGGAGGCGCTGGCGCTGGTCAGCGCCGATGCGCCTGCCCTGACGCCGTTTGTTAGGCGATTACTGGCGGCGCCGCTGCTCGACCGTCAGGCCGAATGGTGTGAGGTGTTTGAGCGTGGTCGCGCCACCTCGCTGCTGCTGTTTGAACACGTACACGCCGAATCGCGTGACCGCGGCCAGGCGATGGTCGATCTGATGAACCAGTATGAACAGGCGGGCCTGCAGATCGATTGTCGCGAACTACCGGACCACCTGCCTTTATATCTTGAATACCTCAGCATTCTCCCATTAGCCGATGCCCGTGAAGGACTGCAGAACGTCGCGCCTATTCTGGCGTTGCTCGGTGGACGCTTAAAGCAGCGCGAATGCGATTACTATCAACTCTTTGACACCCTTCTTGCGCTGGCGGATAGCCCACTCAATAGTGACAGTGTCACCAGGCAGGTAGCGAGTGAGAAGCGTGACGACACCCGCCAGGCGCTGGATGCGGTGTGGGAAGAGGAACAGGTGAAGTTTATTGAAGATAATGCAACCGCTTGCGATAGCTCGCCAATGCAAGCTTATCAACGACGCTTTAGCCAGGATGTGGCGCCGCAGTACGTCGACATCCGCGCCGGAGGCCCGAAATGATACAGTACTTAAACGTCTTCTTTTACGATATCTACCCTTACCTCTGCGGTACCGTGTTCCTGGTGGGCAGTTGGCTGCGCTACGATTACGGGCAGTATACCTGGCGCGCGTCATCCAGCCAGATGCTCGATAAACGGGGCATGGTGCTGTGGTCGAACTTATTCCATATCGGCATCCTCGGCATCTTCTTCGGCCACTTCTTCGGGATGCTAACGCCGCACTGGGTCTATTCATGGTTCCTGCCGATGTCGCAGAAACAGGTGATGGCGATGGTGCTGGGCGGCGTCTGCGGCGTGCTGACCCTGGTCGGCGGCATTGGCCTGCTGGCGCGCCGTCTGACCAACCCGCGTATTCGCGCCACCTCCACCACCGCGGATATCCTGATCCTGTGCATTCTGCTGATTCAGTGCGCGCTGGGGCTAACGACTATACCGTTCTCAGCCCAGCATCCGGACGGCAGCGAAATGCTCAAACTGGTGGATTGGGCGCAGGCGGTGGTCACCTTCCACGGCGACGCATCAGCGCATCTGGACGGCGTCGCGTGGGTGTATCGCGTCCATCTGGTGTTGGGGATGACTATCTTCCTTATCTTCCCGTTCACTCGGCTGGTTCACGTCTGGAGCGCGCCGATAGAGTATTTCACCCGCCGCTACCAGGTGGTGCGTTCCCGGCGCTGAGCGCTGGCGCCCCCAGCCATGCCCGTTTACCAATAACCCGGACGAGGCGCCTGCGCCGACTCCGGGTCATATTCATCAGCCCCGGCTCCAGCCTTTATGCCGGATGGCGGCTACGCCTTATCCGGCCTACGACGACTGCTGCCTGCGGGATAGCCCGGACGAGACGCCTGCGCCAACTCCGGGTCATATTCATCAGCCCCGGCTCCAGCCTTTACGCCGGATGGCGGCTACGCCTTATCCGGCCTACAACGGCGAAACTGCGCTTTCTTCGCCGTCGTCATCAGCGTTACTTCCCGGCTTCCGGATGGGTATCGAACGCCGCCATCACCGCTGCCAGCGCGGCTTCGCTGAACCCGTGTTTTGGGTCGTCTACACCTAATCCGAAGCGGGTTTGCAGCGCTTCATACAGCGCCGACACGTCCGCAAGATCCACCTTCTCCACCACGTGGTTCTTGTCCCAGTGGGTAAAATGGAAATTGGTCAGCGTCATTTTCCCGCCGTCCGGCAGATGACGACACATCAGCAGATGGTGACGAAAATGGGACTGCGGCCAGTGCGCCGACCAGAAGTTGCCCATCACATAATCAGAAGCATACTGCCGCCCCAGATCAAAATGGTACATCGACTGCCAGTGTTCATGATGATTGAACTGCAGTGTCCACTCATCGCCTTCGCGCACCAGTCGATATACACCATGCGGTGTATGCTGCGGAATATCGGCCAGTAGCTTAATCGGCGCGGTCAGCGTCTGGCCGCCGAAGCCGACGTCGGCAATCCAGCGTTCGCCTTCGACCTCTACCAGCAGCAAGCGATGGGTACGCGGCGGCATTTGCGGCGGATTAGCCAACACCACGCGCCCCAGCAGGCTGCGAACCGAAAAACCGATCTCGCTTAACGCCCGCTGCAAAAGCCCGTTCTGTTCAAAGCAGTAGCCGCCGCGGCGGGCGGTGATTAACTTCTCTTCCAGCGCGCGATCGTCAAGATGGATTTCACGCGGCAACAATACATCCAGGTTCTCAAACGGGATCGCGCTATTGTGATGGCTATGCAATTCCCGCAGGGTGTCTATGGAAACATCGGGGGTTCCCGTCCAGGCCAGACGAGTAAAATACGCGCTTAAAAATGGGGTCATCAACGCCTCCAGTTTTTGGTGTCCGACATTTATAGCGTATTTTTGCCACGCCACGGCGTATTTTGTGCGATCGCGCCCGCTGAGATCTCATTTACGTCGCGGTTGACGTATTGATTACTTTTGTATTGTGAATAAACTACTTACAGGCATTCGCCCACTCACCAAGGAACGCTTATGAGCCGTTTTCGCCACGTGGAACTTCAGTACGCCAGCCGCCTGCTCAACCACGGCCCGACCATTATGATCACCAGTTATGATGCGCAATCCGGACGCCGCAACGTGATGTCCGCCGCCTGGTCGATGCCGGTTGAATTTGCCCCGCCGCGAGTGGCTATCGTGGTGGATAAAAGTACCTGGACGCGCGAGATCATTGAGCGTAACGGCGCCTTTGGCATTGTGGTGCCGGGCGTGGCCGCCGCCAGTTGGGTCTATGCGGTCGGCAGCGTGAGCGGGCGTGATGAAGATAAGTTCAATGCTTACGGTATCCCGGTGGTGAATGGGCCCGAACTGGGGCTACCGTTAATTGAAGAGAAATGCCTGGCGTGGATGGAATGCCGTTTGCTCCCCGCCACCGCGGCACAAGAGCAATACGATACGCTGTTTGGCGAAGTGGTTGCCGCCGCGGCCGATGAGCGAGCCTTCACCAGCGGGCGCTGGCAGTTTGATGATGACAAACTCAACACTATTCACCACCTCGGTACCGGCAATTTTGTCGCCAGCGGCCGTCACGTGCAGGCGAATACGCCACATAATTAACAGAACGACGGCAACTCTGCCGTCATTCCCTTTCAGCATCTTTTAGAGTAAGTGATAAGACGGCGGGCTTATCATGAAGCGATGAAAGTGACTTCCACCTTTAAGGTTAAAGTTTGCTTTAATTTTATCTAAATGCGCATAAATGGTTTTTACCCGCAGTCCCAACGCTCTGGCAATGGCGTTCACCGGAGTGCCTTTGGCGACATGATCAATAATCATCATTTCTCTTTCGCTGAGCGGAGCCCCATCTTTTGCCTTCATTACACTAAAATCCGGTTGACCATCATGATGATATAATTGCCGATGTTTGATCGTTAACAATAATTTTTGAACATTGACTATGGTTTCACGACTGCTTACCCATAATATATTTTGGCGAAATAAAAGCCGCCGTGAGTGAACGTTTCTGGAGGTGCTCACACCCAGAATCATGCCCTGATAAAATTGAGATAGCGCATAAATATGCTTGTAATCTTGATAGCCATGTAACGGCAATATAATGAGATCCGCTTGCTGTATAGAATGATTACAAAAATCCAACACAGCGTAATCGATCTCATTATCGTCAGAAGCTATCTGTTGCAGACAGTGTTCCACGCCCAGTCGGAACCAAATATCCTTACTATTAATTATCACCTTCAATTTTATAACCTTAACATGAAAACGACAGGCATACCTTGAATACGGCAGACCCTATGGCTATTAATTTAGCTCGGATAGCTCACAAAGCTGAACGGTCGCATCATTATTCTGGCAGAATGGTTTATGAGTTCTTACCGAATAAACACTCGTAACGTAATGACTATTGATATAATAACCCTGAGTCTTAACGCGTAATATAATATCTTGTTCGATGCCGATATCCTTCAGGATCCGACGTAAATTTTGCATCACTTGCCATAAACGTTGTGATGAAGGCCTTAAATCATTTTTCTCCCAGACATGCACCATCAACTCTTCATCACTAACCATTCTTTCAAGACCATGTTCAAATAAATACTCAATTAAACAGGCCATCGTTTTTCGTAGACGGATGTTTTTTCTATTACCACTTACAGTAGCTATTTCCCGGTACTTCAAGAAGTAAAAAAAATCATCCTCTAATTGGTAACCAAGTAACGCACTACCTATTATCATTCATCTCTCCATGATAAAAATCATCATTTCAAAGGCAGGTTACATGGCAAATCAGCAATCGCCTAAACAATTTTGATATGCATAATAATCAAAACATAAAACTACATTTAAATACATACGAAGCGCAATACACTATATAGTTTAATATTATCAGTTATTTATGTTGATTAGGATTATTCTTAAATGGCCGATTACTTTACAAAAGGTAAATTAATGAAAGGTATGGAAATCAAAAAAAAGCCACTTTTATTGATCTAGATCAATAAAGTGGCATATCTTTCGCTCAAGTAAAATTGACCTCGGCCGATGGTAGTCTATTTAGCGTGACGAAAATGCGCTAACGGCGGCCGGTCTTTTACATTCGGTATCCCGGTTTCTTAATCAAAGAATCCATCTGCGGCGCGATTTCATTATCCCATACCTGCTGCCAGTCGCTCTGCTGCACCTGATTGAGCGCAACGCTAACTGAACTGTCTTTTGTACTAAGATGGCGGATCAGAACTTCAGTGATTTCCGCAGCCAGCGCATTTTTTTGCTCTTCGCTCAGTTCACGGGGAAAACATTTAATATCAACATGTGGCATAGCAGGCTCCTTATTATTGGGAATTTAAAACTATCACAGGTTTCCTGATGCAAGTCACGATTTGTGCCTTAGAGAAGATTATTGTCACGCAGTACCTGCTGCAGCTCCGCACGGCGATAAACCGCCTGCGCCACAGCGGCAAACTTTGGCGTATGCGCGGCAAACCACTCGCGCCGCGGCCCCCAGCTGTACATCGCGGCAATATAGCAATCCAACAGCGTGATATTCCCGCCTAATGCGTAAGGTTCGGCAGCCAGCTGCTGTTCCAGCCAGAGATAGAGTGATTTGCGGTATTGCTGACAGCTCTCACGCAGTTCGTCAGGCGCTGAGGCTGTCCAGCGTTCGGGATAGTCGGCATAGGTGAAGGTAGGATAAACGTTAGCCACCAGCCAGATCAGCAAACGTTGAAACTGCCGGCGCCGTGGCGTACCGGCTGGCGGCGCCAGATCCGGGCGCTCGTCAAGGATCATCAGCGCGATCGCCGCCGACTCCGTCATTACGCTGCCATCAGCCAGCAGCAAAGTAGGCACCTGACACAAGGGGTTGATCGCCAGCAGTTTCTCTCGCTGCGCGCCTGGCTGGTCAAAGCCATCGACATTGATAAATTGATAAGGGATGTTGGCCAAGGTCAACATCATCTCGCTTATTGCCGAGCCCCACCCCGGCACACCATACAATTTCATCATCGTCAGCTCCCAGGCAGAAAACTTTTAGCGTAGCACTAATTCCGCGCGGCGCTGAATTCGCGCCAGGCGACGATGGCCACCAGTACCACCGGAATAAGTACCGAGTAAAAGCCCGCCAGGATGTAACCCAGCGCTCCGAGCCCTGCGCCCAGCAGAAAACCTAGCACCGAAGCCCCCGATTTTTTGATTTTCTCTCTATTCTCGCGGTTGGGCGCCTGACACCAGTTCACCACATCGATGGTTAACTGCGTAACGTTGCCGGTCATCATCGTACTCGGGCTGGTGGTGGGTAATAATAAACGGGTGGTTGCATTCCTCACCCCCATCGCCATTACGCCTGCCATCCCGGTAATTAACGCGGTCGCGCTATCCGCGCCGACAAAGGGCTGCCACAGCAGCCCCAACAGGCCAAAAAGCAGCAACAGCAGGATCTCGACAACGAACAAGCCGCCAAGGAAGCGCGGCGTGATAATTTTTCGACGTTTGATAACCAGCGTAACGATCGCCACCGCCAGCATAAAAACAGGTATGGCGAGCAGTTTCGATAAAATACCTTCGCTGTTGGTGGCCAGGGCCGCCCCCGCCACCACCAGGTTTCCCGTGACGTGGGCGGTAAACAGGCCAAACAAGGTGATGAAGCTGATGGTGTCGATAGCGCCGCCGGAAGCGGCGAGCAACGCGGGCTCACGATGATGCTGCCAGCGTTGCTCCAGTAAGAGTTGGTTTTCGGCCACAGTGATTAATCCATTAAAAAGACACACGATGTAGCCATGAGTATAGCAATCCCTGGTTATGAATAATCATTGCATCAATAGGTTATCCCCGGCGGATTGACCTCCGATTGCCTGACTTCCTCCCCCTGTTCCCCCCAGCGCGCGAGCACCTGCTGATATTCGCCGCGAGCGATCGCGCCATTCAGCGCCGCCTGCAGCGCGTATACCAGCCCATTGCCTTTTTTAGTGGTGGTTGCCACCCAGGCTTTTTTGGGACCGAGCCCGACAACTTTGGTTTTCCCGTTTAATGCCGCCTTATAAGAGGCCACCGACTGCGGGCCAAAAAAGACGTCCGCCCTGCCCGACTGAATATACAAATTGCCGGAGGCATCGTCGGTAAGGTATACCGGTAATGCCGGTCGCCTTCCCGCTGCTTCGTTTTCCGCATTCCACCCCAGCAGGATCCGCTCCTGGTTGGTGCCAGAACCGACAATGACTTTACGTCCTGACAGATCCTCTGCATTAGCGATATGGGTAATCTCACTGGTTGATTTCACCGAGAAGGCCAGCGAGTCAACGCGGTAGGTGGCGAAATCGAACTTTTCTTTACGCTTCTCGGTCACCGCGATGTTAATCAACGCCACATCGTAACGCCCTGACGCGATCCCCAAAGGCCAGTCCTCCCAGGCCGTTGGCACCAGTTTCAGTTTCAACCCCAGACTACCCGCCAGCAAACGGGCAATGTCCGGGTCGCTGCCGATACGCGTGCGGTTGTCGCTGGCCAACAGCGCCAGCGGCGGCGAATTTAACGCCGAAATCGCCACCGTTAGCACACCAGGCTCCACAAAACGGTAGTTCGGCGGGATTTTACTCACCGCGTTATCATCTCGCGTTACCGGCAATGGCCGTTCATTGGCGCGCAAATCGAGTTCGGCGCGCGCCTCGCCGATGCTCAGGAGCAGCATGAGCGCTGCAGCTAATTTCCTCATGCCAGCACCCGCGATAAAAATTGCCTGGTGCGCTGATGTTGCGGATTATTTAAAACTTCATCGCTGCTGCCCTGTTCAACGATTTTGCCATCGACCATAAACACCACCTGGTCGGCGACCTCGCGGGCGAAGCCGATCTCGTGTGTTACCACCACAAGCGTCGTCCCGGAGCGGGCAAGTTTTTTAATTACATCGAGCACTTCGCCCACCAGTTCCGGATCCAGCGCGGAAGTAGGTTCATCAAATAAGATCACGCGCGGATTGAGCGCCAGCGCGCGGGCGATGGCGATGCGTTGCTGCTGGCCGCCGGAAAGATGCCGCGACCAGGCATCCGCTTTGTTGCGCAAACCGACAATGTCCAACAATTCATACGCACGAGCAATCGCCTCTTTCCGACTGGCCTGTTTATGGGCAATCGGCGCTTCAATCAGATTCTCCAGCACCGTCAGATGCGGGAACAAATTGAAGTTCTGAAATACATAGCCCACGTTGACCCGCTGGCGGAGAATCTCTTTTTCTTTCAGCTCGTACAGCTTGTCGCCTTTACGGCGATAGCCGATATAGTCGCCATCAATCTGGATAAACCCTTCATCGACCCGTTCAAGATGGTTAATTGTGCGCAGCAATGTCGATTTTCCCGAACCGGACGGCCCCAGGATAACCGTCACCGTCCCCGGCGCTATTTCCAGCGAAACATCATCCAGCGCTTTATGACGGCCAAAGTATTTACTGACCCCGGTTATCGAAATATGACCATTACGAGAGTTGAGCATGGACGGCCTCCTGCGGCTGACGAGCCGGCTGGGTCACGCGATTATTACGCACGCTATTTACCGCCGAGCGTCGTTCGCTGCGCGCCAGCGCGCGTTCTACCAGGTATTGAATTGCGGAGAGCACGCTGGTAATTACGAGGTACCACGCGGCGCCCACCATCAGTAGCGGGATCACTTCCTGGGTGCGGTTATAGATCATCTGAATGGTGTAGAACAATTCCGGCATCGCCAGTACGTAAACCATCGCCGTCCCTTTTGCCAGGCTGATGATTTCATTGAACCCTGCGGGCAAAATGGTGCGCAGCGCTTGCGGCAAAATGATCCGCAGCGTGCGTCGCCAGGCCGGGAGTCCCAGCGCAGCGGCGGCCTCATACTGCCCGTGATCCACCCCCAAAAAGCCTCCGCGGATAATTTCAGCGGTATAGGCGCTCTGCACCAGCGTCAGGCCGACCACTGCCGTGGAGAACTGCCCCAGTACGTTGATAGTCTGGTAGCTCGCCCAGGTTACGCCGGTGAAAGGGATCCCCAGCGATAAGCTGTCGTACAGATAAGAGAAGTTATACAGAATGATCAACACCACGATTAGCGGCAGCGAACGAAACAGCCAAATATACCCCCATGCCAGACTGCTGAGCAGCCATGAGGACGACAAGCGGGCCAGCGCCAGCAGGCCGCCGAAGATGACGCTTAAAAGGGTGCCAAGTAGCGTGAGCAGCAGCGTTTGCCCCAACCCCTCAAGGATCACCGGATCGAAGAACCAGCGGGCGAATACCCCCCACTCCCAGCGCGGATTGAATGCGACCGACTGCAAGACAATCGCCAGCACCAACAGAGCCAATATCGCCCCGGCGATGCGCAGCGGATAGCGAGCAGGAACCACTTTGATCGTTTCAGATGATTGCATGATGCCTCCTTAAGCACTGTGGCTGAGGGTGCTAACCGCCAGCGCTTTACTGAACCGCAACCGCCCGTCATAGGGCGGGCGGCTGTATTCTTCCGGGTCGCGAGTGAGATCAAATTGCGCCTCGTACCCCTGGCTTAAATAGAGCTTTACCGCTTCCGGCTGGCGAAAACCGGTGGTGAGAAAAATATGGCTATAGCCTGCCAGCACCGCCCGGCGCTCCAGTTCCTGTACAACCCTGGCAGCCAGCCCCTGTTGACGCAGGCGTCGATGCGTCCAGATCCGCTTAATTTCCGCGGTGTGGGTGTCTTTCGGCTTGTAGGCGCCGGTGGCGATGATTTCACCGTCACGCTCCAGCACAATAAACAGCCCCTGCGGCGGCAGATACCATTCGGTTAATTCCACTTCCGCATCACGAGAAAAATAGTCGCCGTAACGGGCGGCGTACTCGGCAAACAGGCCGCTAATTATCGGCTGTAGTTCCGGCGCGTCCGGAGAAATATCACGAAATGCTTCGCTCATAGCGCCTCCTGTTAATCGCCCAGCCCGGCGGGGTTGATTTCCGATTGTGGGATACTCTCCACTCCCTCACCCCAGCGGTTGAGCACTTTGGCGTAGTCACCGCTGGCGATAGCGCCGTTGAGCGCCGCCTGGACGGCATTAACCAGCCCGCTGCCTTTCTTCAGCGTCACCGCGATATGCGCCGCCTTCGGCCACCCGCCGTCCACGCTGCCCACCAGCTTGGTTTTGCCAGTAAGGGCCGCTTTCCAGGCGCCTATGACGTTAGGGCCGAAGAACGCGTCGGCGCGGCCCGTTTGCAGAGCCAGCGTCTGCGCGGCGTCATCCTTGGTATAGACCGGTATAAACGGTTTAAGCCCGCGCTTAACGTTTTCCGCATTCCATGCCAGTAAGATTGCTTCCTGATTGGTGCCGGAGCCGACGATAATCTTCAGTCCGGCAATATCTTCCGCGTGGTCGATCTTGTTCAGTGGGCTGGTGCTTTTAACGTAAAAGCCCAGCGAATCTTTACGATAAGTGGCGAAATCGAACTTCTCTTTGCGCTCTTTGGTGACGGTAATATTGCTGATCGCGGCATCATATTTGCCGGAGGCGACGCCAAGCGGCCAGTCTTCCCACGAGGTCGGAACAACGTTGACTTCGAGGCCGAGGCTGTCAGCCACCAGACGCGCAATATCCGCCTCGCTACCGAGCAACGTTTTGTTATCATCAGAAAACACCGTCAGCGGCGGCGAGTTTAGCGCCGCAACCGCGACGGTAAATTTCCCCGGCACCGCCAGGTGCAGATCTTTCGGCAACAGCGCAATTGCCTGCGGATTTTTTGCCGTATGAATCGGGGTTTTATTGGCTTCCAGGCTAACTCCGGTGCCATTGATATTGACGTCCTGCGCCCACGACGGGGCGCTAATTGCCAACGCGAAGGCCAGCAATAGAGTTGATTTCTGCATAGCGCGGTTCTCTTTTATTATTTTTCGAATTGGTTAATGGGCAGATCCAGCCCCAGGCTTTCCCGCAGCGTGGTGCCTGGATAGTCGCGGCGGAACAATCCGCGCGCCTGCAGCAATGGCACCACTTCATCAACGAAACGCGGGAAGGTTTCCGGCGTGCCGCCCTGAATAATGAAGCCATCGGCGGCGCGTTGCTCGAACCACTGCTGCAGGCCGTCGGCAACTTCGCTGGCCGTGCCGGAAAACCGTGGGCGCGGGCTGGCAGCCTCCAGCGCCACCTGGCGCAGGGTTAATCCCCGTTCCCGAGCATTGCGTTTAATCTCATCGGTGGTGCTGCGAAAGCTGTTTTGCCCAAGATCGCCAATATCCGGGAAGGGTTCATCCAGTGGATATTGCGCAAAGTCGTGATGCTCGAAGTAACGACCCAGGTAATTCAACGCATCGTCGATAGAGACCAGTGCCGCCGTGGTCTGATATTGACGCTCCGCATCCTCCGCGTCGTCACCGACGATTACGCTGACGCCCTGAAAAATATGCAGTTGATCCGCACTGCGCTGATAGGCAGCCAGTTGGCTTTTGACATCCTGATAAAACGCCTGCGCTTCGGCTAATGATTCCTGGTGGGTAAAAATGGCATCAGCGTGGCGAGCGGCTAATTTTTTGCCGTCATCAGAGGCGCCTGCCTGGAATATAATGGGCCGTCCCTGTGGCGTGCGGGCAATATTCAAAGGGCCAGCGACTTTAAAGAAATCGCCATGATGATTAAGCGTATGCAGTTTATTTTTATCAAAAAACTGTCCGCTCTCTTTATTACGCACAAAAGCGCCATCTTCCCAGGAATCCCACAAGCCTTTAACCACCTGAAGATATTCGTCGGCGATGCGATAGCGCAGCGCATGATCGGGATGCTGGGCGCGAGAGAAGTTTTTCGCCGAGCCTTCCAGCGGTGATGTCACCACGTTCCAGCCGGCGCGCCCGTGACTTAAATGGTCAAGGCTGGCGAACTGTCGCGCGGTCGTGAAGGGTTCGCTATAGGAGGTGGAGAGCGTGCCAACCAGCCCCAGACGATCGGTCACCGCCGCCAGCGTTGATAATACCGTTAAAGGCTCAAAACGATTTAAAAAATGCGGAATGGATTTTTCGTTAATATATAACCCGTCGGCGACAAAAATAAAATCAAGCTTTCCCTGCTCGGCTTTTTGCGCCGTATCTTTCACAAATTCAAAATTAATACTGGCATCCGCCAGCGCCGCCGGATGACGCCAGGCAGACATATTTCCTGAGGCGCCATGTAAAATCGTCCCCAGACGTAATTGCCGTTTTTCAGACATAGTGACCCCTTCCCCTGTCAAAAATTAAATATGGTGTAATGCCTGTTCCGCCAGATCCGCGAAATAGCGCGCGGCTGGAGCAATGACGTTTTCATCCGGATTAAAGGCCGGATGATGCAGGCCGAATTCGCTGGCGCTACCTATGCTGACGAAAGCGCCCGGGATATGCTGCAGATAGACGGCAAAGTCTTCGCCGCCCAGGTGCAAATCGGCGTGATGCGTGCGATAACCGAAGCGGTCGGCCACCTCGCCGGCAAATGCCGCCCAACGTTCATCATTGACCAGCGCCGTTGGCCCGGCGTACCAGAAGACATCGATTTGCGCGCCGAAGGCGCTGGCGAAGCCGGCGGCGATTTCGCTGACTCTCACCTTAACCCGCTGCTGCACCTCACTGCTGTGGGTGCGCAGCGTTCCTTCGAGCTCCACGCTTTCCGGCAAAACGTTCCAGGTATTTCCCCCCTGGATGCGCGTTACGCTAAGCACCACCGAATCCAGGGTATTCACTTCGCGGCTGGCGACGCTCTGCAGCAGCGTCACCAGTTGACTCGCCAGCAGGATGGCATCTTTTCCTTCATGCGGCCGGGCGGCATGCGCCCCTTTGCCGGTCACTTTGAATACGAAGCGGTCGACGTTGGCGTAAAACGGGCCGCCGCGGGTGGCGAATTCGCCAACGGGTAAATTGGGCTCATTGTGCATGCCAAAGATGGCCGATACGCCGTCAAGCGCCCCAACGCGGATCAGCGTTTTTGCACCGCCGAAACTCTCTTCCGCTGGCTGGAACAGGATCCGCACTCGCCCCGGCAGTTGCGCTTCTCGTTCCTTTAACAACAACGCTGCGCCAAGCATTACGCTGGTATGTATATCGTGGCCGCAGGCATGCATGACGCCGGGATTTTGCGAGCGGAACGGCAGCCCGGTGGCCTCTTCTATCGGTAGCGCGTCAATATCGGCCCGCAGGGCGATGATTTTGTCGCCGCTACCGACTTCCGTCACCACGCCGGTGGTTAACTCGTAAGGTAGCAGCGGGAGGCCGCCGCTTTGCAACCAGTCGCGAATACGCGCGGTGGTTGCCACTTCCTGTAACGAGAGTTCCGGGTTCTGATGCAGTTCGCGCCGCCAGCTAATCAACTGTTGTTCGAAATTCATGGCGTTACCTCCGCGCCAAGATGCGCCTGCGCCAGCAACCCCAGCGATTCCAGCCGCGCACGGCCTTCGGCAATAGGGGTATCGATAATAAACTCATCAATTCCCCACTGCGCCTGAAGGGCATCGAGTTGTGCTTTAACCTCGTCTGCAGTACCGAATATGAGAGAAGACTCGCGGCGTTCGATGCGCGTGGGCGGACTCCCCGCCTGACGGGCAAAGGCCGCTGCCTGAGCTTCGCTACCCACCGTTACCCGCTGGCCGTTTGCCAGCTCGACGCCCCAGACTTCCACCTGCTTCGCCAGTTCGGCCGCGCTGGCGGTGTCTTGCGCAACAATTACCTGTACGGCCACGATGACCTCGCGGCGGCTCAACTCACGCCAGTTCGTCAGCACCTTCTGCAACAGATTTTTATCGCCATTGAGATGCGCGGCAAAAACGAAGTTCCAGTCCAGGCTCGCCGCCAGACGCGCACTTTCAACGCTGGCGCCGAGCAGGAAACCGTCCGCGCGGCGCGGCGGGATGGGGGTCGCGCGCAGGCTCTCCTCACCCTGACTTTCGGTCAACGTTAGCCAGTTATCAAGCTGGGCAAGCTGTTCGGCAAAACTGCCCTTCTCATACTGATGGACGCCCTGTTGTAGCGCGCGAGTGGCGAGCGGCAGACCGCCTGGCGCTTTACCAACGCCGAGATCGACGCGTCCTGGCGCAATACTGGCGAGCAAATTGAAGTTTTCAGCGACTTTGTAGGGGCTATAGTGCTGGAGCATCACGCCGCCGGATCCGACGCGAATCTGCCGGGTTTGCCCGAGGATCCAGGCAATCAGCAGCTCCGGCGACGGACTCGCCAATTGTTCCGCGTTGTGATGCTCGGCAATCCAGAAACGATGATATCCCCAGCGTTCCGCCTGTTGCGCAAGCGTTAACGTACGCGCCAGCGCCTGAGCGGCAGTTTCGCCGGGAGCCAGAGGACTTTTATCCAGGATACTGATTCGATAAGACATTTCGCAGGCTCGTTTTAATTAACATGCCTGCATTATTAGAATCTGCAGCGCGTGCTGAGAAACAATTTATTCACATGTACTCTGCCGGAAATTAGATATGCGCAATAAAAGACGCGTGCAATAGGGTGTCTTCGTGGCGGATCTGCCGCACAAGGTTTAGACTCAACTTCCAGCCATGAATCAAATTCATTAATGCGGAATAATAATGCTAAAAGATAACTTCAACGATCTCCTGTCGTTTATGGTGGTCGCCCGCGAACGCAGTTTCACCCGCGCCGCTGCCCAACTTGGGGTGTCGCAATCTGCGCTGAGTCATGCGATGCGCAACCTCGAAGCCCGGCTTGATGTTCGTCTGCTAACCCGTACCACCCGCAGCGTCGCTCCCACCGAAGCGGGTGAAAAATTGTTCCAGAATTTACGTCCACATCTCACGGAAATTGAACGCGAGCTCGGCGCCTTGAGGGATAGCCGCGCCCTTCCGGCGGGTAATATTCGCCTTAACGCCGGTGAACACGCCGTCAGCGCGGTGTTGTGGCCGGCATTAAAGCCATTTATGTTGCGTTATCCGGATATCAATATCGAAATTACCGTCGATAACGGCCTGGCCGATATCGTCGATGGCCGTTTTGACGCCGGCGTTCGTCTCGGCGATCAGGTGGCAAAGGATATGATTGCGGTGCGCATCGCCCCGGACATGCGCATGGTCGTCGTGGGCTCGCCCGACTATCTACAACGCTACGGCACCCCGCAGACGCCTTATCAACTGGATCAGCACCGCTGTATTAATATGCGGCTACCAACCCGCGGCGGGATTTACGCTTGGGAATTCACCGATGATGGTAAGGGCTTTCAGGTTTATGTAGAGGGTCAACTGACGCTGAATAGCTTACCGCAACGCATTGATGCCGCTGAATCTGGTCTCGGCCTGGCCTATGTGCCGGATGATTGCGTCGAGGAGGCGCTGGTTGCCGGTCGTTTAGTACGGGTACTCGATGCCTGGACACCCACCTTCCCTGGTTATCATCTGTATTATCCCAGCCGTCGTCAGCATACCGCTGCGTTTGCGCTACTCGTCGACGCGTTGCGTCATTGAACTCATTGATATTTAAGTAAGTGCTGTTGTGAAATGTTTTACGTGCGTCACTATCACGTTACGTGTAGGATGCAGCGCCGTGCCTGATTTATCTCTACGACAGAATAGTGAGAAAGCCAGCACGATGTATCGCCGCTGCGCGATACGACAACCACTCATGGACATTGACAGGAAAATGGGTACATCAATGAATAACAAACACACTGACGCGGCGGAACATCATGCCGCGAAACGCCACTGGCTCAACTCGCACGAATCGGGTTACCACAAAGCAATGGGCAACCGTCAGGTACAGATGATCGCCATTGGCGGCGCCATCGGGACCGGTCTGTTTCTCGGCGCCGGGGCGCGTTTACAAATGGCAGGCCCGGCGCTGGCGCTGGTTTATCTGGTTTGCGGTATCTTCTCCTTCTTCATCCTTCGCGCCCTCGGCGAACTGGTTCTCCATCGCCCCTCCAGCGGTAGTTTCGTCTCTTACGCTCGCGAATTTCTCGGTGAAAAAGCCGCCTACGTTGCCGGCTGGATGTATTTCGTCAACTGGGCAATGACCGGTATCGTCGATATCACCGCCGTCGCCTTGTATATGCACTATTGGGGCGCTTTCGGCGATGTTCCGCAGTGGGTCTTCGCCCTTGGCGCGCTGGCGATCGTCGGCACCATGAATATGATCGGCGTGAAATGGTTCGCTGAGATGGAGTTCTGGTTCGCGTTGGTGAAAGTACTGGCTATCGTCGCGTTCCTGGTTGTCGGCACGATTTTCCTCGGTACCGGCAAACCGCTGGATGGCAATGCCACCGGCTTCCATCTGATTACCGACAACGGCGGTTTCTTCCCGCACGGTCTGTTGCCGGCTCTGGTACTGGTTCAGGGGGTCGTCTTCGCCTTCGCTTCTATCGAGCTGGTGGGTACCGCGGCGGGCGAATGTAAAGATCCGGAAACCATGGTACCGAAAGCGATTAACAGCGTGATCTGGCGTATCGGCCTGTTCTACGTCGGTTCCGTCGTACTGTTGGTGCTGCTGCTGCCGTGGAACGCCTATCAGGCAGGACAAAGCCCATTCGTCACCTTCTTCTCGAAGCTCGGCGTACCGTACATCGGCAGCGTGATGAACATCGTGGTGTTAACTGCCGCCCTCTCCAGCCTGAACTCCGGCCTGTACTGCACCGGGCGCATTCTGCGTTCGATGTCGATGGGAGGTTCAGCGCCGAAGTTTATGTCGAAGATGAGCCGCCATCACGTCCCTTACGCCGGGATCCTCGCAACGCTGGCAGTTTACGTGGTGGGAGTCTTTCTCAACTATCTGGTGCCGTCGCAGGTATTTGAGATCGTGCTTAACGTCGCCTCTCTGGGGATTATCGCCTCATGGGGCTTTATCGTGATCTGCCAGATGCGTCTGCGTAAGGCTATCAAGGAAGGAAAAGCGGCGGATGTAAGCTTCAAGATGCCGGGCGCGCCGTTTACTTCATGGCTGACGCTGCTGTTCTTGCTGAGCGTACTGGTGTTGATGGCTTTTGACTACCCGAACGGCACCTATACCATCGGATCCATTCCGCTGCTGGCGGTGCTGCTGGTCGCAGGCTGGTTCGGCGTACGTAAACGCGTGGCTGATGTTCACAGCACGGCGCCGGGCGTTGAAAAACGCTAAGCGCCACTCCATAACGGTTTGCCCCTCTGCGGGCAAACCGTCACCGCAAAATTAATTATCTTCCACCAGTTGAGCAACGTCGCTGCTGTTGATTTCGCGTTTGTTGCCAGACTCATCGATATAGCTGGTCATGCCGGTCTCTTTATCCAACTGCGGTTTACCGTGGGTCACAATAGTTTGCCCACTTTTTGTCGTCATGACGTAATTAGAGCTGCAGCCTGCCAGAAGCGCCAGCATTGCCGCCGCGCAGATCACCATATATGGCTTTTTCATAATTTCTCCAGAATGATTACCACTTTCCCGCCGCGCGCGGGAAAAAGTAAGTGTATAACCTTTATAGTAATCAGGCTAATAGCGGTTTGTAACAGAGGATGAGACCCGGAGTAAGGAGGGGTCGCCCCCTCCCTTGAGATTACAGGGCAATGCGGATTACGTCGTCCGGCGCGGTGGCCTCTTTCTGACGAGTTGACTCCTGCTTCACGCTAACAAACAGCGTTTTTCCATCGGCGGACAGCGCCAGGCTATTCGGGAAGGTTGGCGTTTTGAAGGTTTTAACGGCCTTATAGGTCTTAGCATCAATGACGCTGACTTCACCCGCTTTGCGATGGGTGACATAGACTTCGTTGCGGGCCGGGTTAAACAGTACCGCCAGAGATTCCGGCGCGGCGATTTTTTGCAGTACTTTCCCGTCACGAATATCTACCACCAGCACTTCCGGCTGCTTGCTGTCGGTAATGAAAGCACGGTGACCAGCTGTATCCAGGCTCAGGTTCAGGTAGAAATGCTCTTTACCGTCATCCTGCAGCTTCTTACGCGAGAGGATCTTATTGCTATCGGTATCGATAGTCAGCAGTTCGCCATCGGCATTGGTGGTGTAAAGACGTTTAGCGTCAGCATCGAGCGCCAGCCCGGTGGCCATCGCGCCGGTATTGGCGATGGTATCTTTCAGCGTCAGCTTGTCGCCATCCACCACCCAAATCACGCTCTCTTTACCCAGCCCGGAGATATACACGGTATTGGTTTTCTCATTCACCACCAGCTCACGCGGCTGCAGCGGGCGCACGGTATCACTACGTTTACGGTCATCGAGCACCAGTCGCCCTTTCACCGCGCTGGTTTTGGCATCTATTGCGGTCACGCTGCTATCAACGGTGTTGCCAAACCACAACGTCTGGGTGGTGTTATTGATGGTGGCGCCGAACGGTTTCAGGTCGTTATGAATAACCTGGGTGATGTCGAGCGTGGTCGGATCCAGACGATAGACGATGCCGCCCTTATCAAGGGAACGGCTTTGCGAGGTCGCAACCCACAGCGCATTTTCCTGCTGGCTGTACGCCATTTCGTACGCGCCTTTACCAACCGCTTTGCGCAGGAGCTCTTCGGCGGCGTGGGCGCTGAAGCTGCCTGCCAACAGTAACGACGTTAATAACAGAGAACGACGCAGACGCGGCGCGGATAACTGACGTAATGACATAACGATTCCCTTTATAGAACAATTAATTACCGGTTAGAGATGGCTTCCACGGCGTAAAGTTTAACTTCACTCGTTTTGTAAATGAGAATAGTAATCATTATTTATCTTAATGTGGAGCGTTAATTGTCTTTTTTGCTTAAAAGAATCACCTTTGCTAGCTATTACTTAACGACTGGTTAGTTAATTATTTTCAAAGAATTTACAAACGGTGTAACATATATACATATGTTCCATTTGGTACGTTTCTCTTTGCGAGTCGCTTTGATGAAGATTATTGCCATGCGCACGGTCGCGCTCCCCGCTTTATTACTCCCTCTCGTCGCCAACGTGCATGCCAGCACCAACGACGAACAAACCATGGTCGTCACGGCGACGCCTACCGCGGTTTCCGAACTGGATACCCCTGCCGCCGTCAGCGTAGTGAATGGCGATGATATGCGACAGGCCGCCCCGCGAATTAACCTCTCGGAATCGCTCGGCGCGGTACCCGGTTTACAGGTACAAAACCGGCAAAACTATGCTCAGGATTTGCAGTTGTCGATTCGTGGTTTCGGTTCCCGCTCCACCTACGGCGTCCGTGGCCTGCGGCTATACGTTGACGGTATCCCTGCCACCATGCCCGATGGCCAGGGGCAGACATCGAATATCGATATCGGCAGCATCGATAGCCTGGAAGTGTTACGCGGACCTTTTTCCGCGCTCTATGGCAACTCTTCCGGCGGCGTAATTAACGTCAATACCCAAACCGGCAGCCAGCCGCCGACCATTGAGGCCAGCAGCTACTACGGCAGCTTCGGTACCTGGCATTATGGACTGAAAGCTACCGGCGCCGTCGGCGACGGCACTCAGGCAGGCGACGTCGACTACACGGTGTCTACCAACCGTTTCACTACCCATGGTTCACGCGACCATAGCGGCGCGCGGAAAAATCTCGCCAACGCAAAATTAGGCGTGCGTATTGATGACGTCAGTAAATTAACGTTGCTGTTCAATAGCGTGGATATTAAAGCTAACGACCCGGGCGGATTGAGCTACGACGAGTGGCAGAATAACCCGCGCCAGTCGCCCCGCGGCGACCAGTACAACACACGTAAAACGGTGAAGCAGACTCAGGCCGGATTACGCTATGAGCGCCAGCTTAGCCAGCAGGACGATCTGAGCGTGATGATGTATGCCGGCGAGCGCGAAACCACTCAGTACCAGTCAATCCCCATGGCGCCGCAGCTGAAGCCCTCGCATTCCGGGGGAGTCATCGATTTGACTCGCCATTATCAGGGGATCGACACCCGCTGGACCCACCGCGGCGAATTGCTGGTGCCGGTGACCTTTACCACCGGTCTTGATTACGAAAATATGAGCGAACGGCGTAAGGGTTATGAAAACTACGTTCTGGTGAACGGCGCGCCGCAATATGGCGAACAGGGCAACCTGCGCCGTAATGAACGTAATCTGATGTGGAACCTGGACCCATACTTGCAAACCCAGTGGCAGTTGACCGACAAGCTCACATTCGATGCTGGCGTTCGCTACAGTTCCGTGTGGTTTGACTCTAACGACTATTACGTCACCCCGGGTAACAGCGACGATAGCGGCGATGCCAGCTATCACAAATGGCTGCCAGCCGGTTCATTGAAATATGCCGTCACGGATGCCTGGAATATCTATCTTTCCGCCGGGCGCGGTTTTGAAACGCCGACGATCAATGAGCTCTCTTATCGTTCTGGCAACCAGAGCGGATTAAATTTCGATCTTAAACCTTCCACAAATGAAACCGTGGAAATTGGCAGCAAAACGCGGATAGGCAACGGACTGTTCACCGCCGCGCTTTTCCAGACCGATACCGACAATGAGATTGTGGTCGATTCCAGCAGTGGCGGTCGCACCAGCTATAAAAACGCCGGTAAGACCCGTCGTCAGGGAATGGAATTAGGTCTCGACCAGCAGTTTGGCGACAGTTGGAAATTAAAAGCAGCATGGACCTGGCTCGACGCCACCTATCGCACGAACGTTTGCGGTTCGTCGGACTGCAACGGCAATCGTATTCCGGGTATCGCCCGCAATATGGGCTACGCCTCTTTCGGTTATCAACCGGAACAGGGCTGGTACGCGGGGAGCGATATCCGTTATATGGGCGACATTATGGCCAACGACGCCAACACCGCCAAAGCGCCATCGTGGACCGTGGTTGGCCTGACCACCGGCTATAAGTGGAGCTACGGAAAAATGGATATGGATCTGTTTGGCCGCGTCGATAATCTGTTTGATCGCAATTACGTGGGATCAGTGATTGTCAACGAATCCAATGGTCGTTATTACGAACCAGCGCCGGGCCGTAACTTCGGCATCGGTATGAATCTCGCCTGGCGTTTCGAGTAACTACGCCCGCCGATGGGTGATGATAAAAAAGGGATCCCAATTGGGATCCCTTTTTGATTCCGCCGCAGTCTGTTAGAACGCGCTTCTCAAGGACAATTCGAAAATAATTTTTTCCGCCTGGCAGGAGAAATTCACCGCCGCGTCCAGTTTCGCCTCATTACCCACCGGTTCAATAGTGTAATCCACGGTCGGCGTTTCGCTGGCGGCGGCAACGGCGCGTTCACGAATGGCCGCTACCGCGGACTCCGCTTCTTCACGGGTAGGGAAAAGTTTCTCGACCCGGTAAACGCAGTCTTCGTTATCGATAATGGTGCCAACATCAATGGCGCAGCCTTTGGTACTGCATTTATCAACTACATCTTTCATCGCATTAACCTCTTAAGTTTCCTTAAGGATAAAAAGCCGCTCACGGAAAAGCAAACCATTAATAAAAGTATGGATTAATCATTTTTGGTTAAAGGCGGCGAAAGCGCCCCCGCATGCTTCTTCGGGGGCATTGGAGAAAACGGCGACGTTACTCGTCCGCTGCGACGTTAATCACCACTTTGCCGAAGTTTTCCCCCTTCAGCAGGCCAATCAGCGCCTGCGGCGCCTGCGCCAGGCCGTCAATCTGCTGCTCGCGATATTTGATTTTACCTTCCTGTACCCAGCGCCCCATTTGCTGCTGGAACTCGGCAATGCGATGGCCATAATCCTGGCCGATGATAAAGCCCTGCATACGAATGCGTTTTTTAAGGATGGTCGCCATCAGCAGCGGCAGCCGATCCGGGCCATCCGGTAACGCTGTGGCGTTGTAGCCGCTAACCAGTCCGCACACGGGAACACGCGCCGCAGTATTCAGCAACGGCAGAACCGCATCAAAGACTTTACCGCCGACGTTTTCATAGTAGACATCGATTCCCTGCGGACACGCCTGCGCCAGCTGCTGGCTGAAATCCGCAGCGCGATGGTCAAGACAAATATCAAAGCCTAACGTCTCTACCGCATAACGACATTTCTCGGCGCCGCCGGCAATACCGACGGTGCGGCAACCCTTAAGTTTGCCAATCTGCCCGACGGTGGCCCCTACCGGCCCGGTTGCCGCCGCCACCACCAGCGTTTCGCCCGCTTTCGGCTGGCCGATATCCAGCAGCCCCATATAAGCGGTAAATCCCGGCATGCCTAACACCCCCAGCGCCCAGGAAGGGTGTTCAGGATTGTCGCCGAGCTTAACCAGATCGCTACCATCGGAAAGCGCATAATCCTGCCAGCCACTATAGCCAAGCACCCACTCACCGGGTTTAAAATCAGGGTGATTAGAGCTCACCACGCGACTTACCGTCCCACCGACCATCACCGCGCCAATGTCCACCGGTGGCGAATAAGAAGGCGCATCGCTCATCCGTCCGCGCATATAAGGGTCGAGTGACAAATAAATAGTCCGCAGCAGGATCTGATTCGCCCCCGGCGTTGGGAGGTCACCCTCTTCCAGTCTGAAATTTTCGGCGGTAGGTTCACCGTGCGGGCGTGAAGCCAATACCCAGCGGTGATGGCGTTGTGGATTAGCGGTCATAGCAAACTCCTCTTGTTAACGGCCTGTACTGAGGCTAGCCGTTTTATGCTTAACGCGCTTTAACATTATGAGCCGGATTGATTCAGACGCACTACCAGATAGACGCAAGTCTCGTGGGTCTCATTGATAAACCGGCAATCGTTGGGCGGCCCCAGTTCCAGACAATCCCCCGCCTGCATCTGATGGCGAGTGTTCCCTTCAACAAAAACTAACTCACCCTGCTGTAGCCAGATGAGCTGTCGCGCCAGCGCGTACGAAGAAGCAGGCATCGGTACATCGCTGCCGGCCGGCAACTCTATTTGCACCAGATCGATCGGCAGATCGCTGCGCGGCGAGACGTGACGGCGCAAATAGTGGCTTTGTGGATCGCGCCACACCGGCTGGTTGGCAAAGCGCAAAAGCTTACCCTCCTGCATCTCTGCACGCGCAATCAACGTCGACATGCTGATACCAAACGCGCCGGAGAGACGGCCCAGCATCGTCGCGGTGGGGCTACTTTCGCCACGTTCTATTTTATGCACCATTGCCCGCGAGGCCCCTGCGCGTTCAGCCAGATCGCTTAGCGACCAGCCGCGGGACTCGCGTTCGATACGAATGCGTGCGCTAATGCGCTGGTTGAGATTGTCTTCTATAGTATTCATGACGTAACAATATAGTGCGCACTACCGTATTACACAACTGTCCGCTATCCCCTATACTGCGCTGTTCCACGTAAAATTTATCGTAAAATTGATGACAGCCGGACGTTCATTATTGTAATAATACCGTACTACTATAGTGTACAAACTTTGAGGCTTGCTATGTCCATCCGCCATGCCAGTAAAGACGATTGCGCGGCGATCGCCGAAATCTATAATCACGCCGTACTGCATACCGCCGCCATCTGGAATGACAAAACCGTCGATATCGATAACCGTATTGCCTGGTTTGAGGCCCGGCAGATTGCCGGCTATCCGGTGCTGGTGAGTGAAGAAAACGGCGTGATTACCGGGTACTCCTCGTTCGGCGACTGGCGCGCATTTGACGGTTTCCGCCATACCGTTGAACATTCGGTCTATGTCCATCCCGATCATCAGGGTAAGGGGATCGGCCGTAAGTTGTTAGTCGCGCTTATCGCTGAAGCGCGGCGTCTGCACAAACATGTGATGGTGGCCGGAATTGAATCCCGCAACCATGCTTCGTTGCATCTACATGAAACCCTGGGGTTTATCACCAGCGGGCAGATGCCGCAGGTGGGAACTAAATTCGGTCGCTGGCTGGATCTGACCTTTATGCAGCTACAGCTCGACGATCGCCAGGATCCGGACGGCGAGGCATGAATCAGTCGCTCACCCTTGCCTGCCTGATAGCGGCGGGCGTCGGTCTGGTATTGCAAAACACCCTGATGGTCCGCATTACCCAATCCGCCTCGACGATTCTTATCGCCATGTTGCTCAATTCGCTGGTGGGAATTGTTATTTTTGTCACCATTTTGCTATTGCGCCACGGCGCGGCAGGCTTTCAGGAACTGGCGCTGAACATCAAATGGTGGACCCTTATTCCCGGCCTGCTGGGATCGTTTTTCGTCTTCGCCAGCATCAGCGGTTATCAAAACGTAGGGGCGGCGACAACCATTGCGGTGCTGGTGGCCAGTCAGCTGGTTGGCGGATTGGTTATTGATTTGATTCGCGCCCACGGCGTGCCGATTAGGGCGTTAATCGGGCCAGTATGCGGGGCGGTGATGTTGGTGGTAGGCGCCTGGCTGGTCGCCAGACGCCAGTTCTGACATCACCCTTAAAGGATCTCGCCGCCTTTGGTTAACTGCTCGCGGCGTGCTTCCTGATCTTCATGATGTTGACGCCCGTGATGGGCTATCGCCGTCCGTAGACGCTGCTGCTGGGTATAGCGTTCTTCGCGGCCCAGCTCAGCATCATCGCTTAAGGCAATCAGTAGCTCGTTCATATGGCTAATCACGCCCCCGGCAATGGTGTCATCGACCCTGGCAATGACATCGTCCAGATGTGCCATCCTGTTCTCCTTTTCGATCAATTCAGCTTAGCTTTGGAAAAATCGCTTCCCATCAGACTCACGCTATAGCCGCTGACGTTGCTGCGGGTGGCGTAGAAAGTTTTACCCGTCGCCAGCGTGATCCACGGCGCCTGCTGATAGAAAATTTCCTGAGCCTGTTGGTAAAGTTTGGCGCGCGCCTGCGGATCGCTCACCAGAAGCGCTTTTTTCACCAGCGCGTCATAGGACTTATCGCACCAGCGCGCTACGTTAGAGCCGGTTTTGATATTATCACAGCTGAGCAGCGTGCCGGCGAAGTTGTCCGGATCGCCATTATCGGACATCCAGCCAAACAACGCGCTATCATGCTCGCCCTTGCGCATACCGGAAAGGTATTCGCCCCACTCATAGCTGACGATTTTCGCTTTTATGCCGACTTTGCTCCAGTCGTTCTGAATCATTTCAGCGACACGTTTCGACTTCGGGTTATACGGGCGCTGTACCGGCATCGACCACAGAGTCACTTCTGCGCCCTGCGCCACCCCCGCCTGCTTAAGCAGCTCTTTCGCCTTCTGTGGATTGTAGTCGTAATCCGGTAAATCCTTCTTGTAACCGAGCATATTGGCCGGGATCGGCGATTTCGCCACGTTGCCGGAATCCAGGAAGACCGCCTTCACGATCGCCTGCTTATCGGTGGCGTAGTTCAGCGCCTGACGTACCAGCACGTTATCAAACGGTTTCTTTTCAGTATTAAATGCCAGATAGCCCACGTTCAAGGCTTCCACCGCGTGTAGCGCCAGATCTTTATTCCCTTTAATTACCGGAAACTGTACCGGCGATGGCGCGGGAATGATCTGGCATTCGTTGGTTTGCAGCTTAGCCAGGCGGGTTTCAACGTTCGGCGTGATGGAGAAGATCAGATGTTTAGTCGGTACCTCGCCTTCCCAATAGTGCGGGTTGGCGATATAACGGATTTGTGAATCTACCTTGTACTGCTGCAGCGCGTAAGGGCCGGTGCCAATAGGCCAGCTATCAACGTATTCCGGCGTCCCCTTTTTCAACATCGCGTCGGCATATTCCGCAGAAAGAATCGAGGCGAAGTCCATCCCCCAGTCGGCGAGAAACGCCGCATTGGGTTCGCTCAGCACAAACTGAACGTGATAATCATCAATCTTCTTCACTTCTTTAATCAGCTTATCAAGACCAACGTCGTGGAAATATTCATAATTGCCCTGCGACACGTTGTGATATGGATGTTGCGGATCCTGCTGGCGCAGCACCGAGAACAACACATCATCCGCATTGAAATCGCGGGTCGGTTTAAAGTATTTATTGCTGTTGAACTGCACGCCTTTACGCAGCGTAAAGGTCCAGGTTTTACCATCCGGAGAGACTTTCCATTCGGTCGCCAGCGACGGAATCGGCGTGTTTTTAAGCGGATCAAAGGTTATCAGGCGATTATAAAGTACCTGTGAGCTGGCAACGAATGAAGGACCAGAGCTGGCGATTTGCGGGTTAAAGGATTCCGGCGAGGCTTCCGAACAGTAGACCAACGTGTCGTTGGCCGCAGCCAACGCGGCGCCGGTCGGCAACAGCGCGCTTAAGGCCAGCGCAAGTAGTGATTTCCCTGTAGACATGGTTATAAACCTTATAAATTTGTTATATGCACACTAATAACAGCACAGTGGAATACAACCAGCAAATAATGAATCGCTATTAGATTCACACTTTAACTCATAAGGTTAGTGCTGTTTGCTTTGCTTAACGGCACTATCATCGGCTACGCCCGCACCGGTACGACAAAATGATTATTTACGACTAAGATCCAATCGCGTGCCGCATTGTCCCTTTTCAGTCAAAGGAGCGTTACATGACGAATTCGATTTATCAGCCTATCACCCTCAACGATCCGCGGTTGTTGCAATTTGCCGAACAGTTGAATCCTGGCGCCAGTCCGATCTATCTCCCGGTCATTGATAGACCTGGGCCTGAGGGAAACGCCTATTGGAACGTCAGCGCGGCGATCGAACAGGTCGGTGGAAAAATGCTGCTGGGCTGGGAGATAAACTACTGGCCGGGCTGTTTTCTGGTCGCAACGCATCACGCCGCCTTACAGGCCGACGATGGCGGTGTCTATGATGTGACTCAACGTTCGCAAGCCGCGGCGGTCCCTAACGTTAATCTTTTTGTTCCCGACGACTCAATTGCTATTGATCTTGATAAAACACCGGCGGTCAAATCACGATTTTACATATTACATTCCGCCGTCCAAATTACGGACTATCTCCGGGCATATGATAATCTCAACGCTTTCGAGAAAAAACTAAGCGATAAGTTATATGATATCGGCTATCGTTGTGAAACGAATAAAGCGTTGGCGAGCGGTGTCGTTGGCGCAACGCCTGCCTTCACGGAAAACAGTTCGGTCGATGTTGACGAAATAAAAATGAATATTTCGGAATTAAGCTGGATATTAAAAGATAAAATTAAAAAGCTAAAACAATATTCTGACGCACTACAGGTACAGCCATTACATTAACTGTCCTCTTTGGGCCGTGGCGAATGGATTATGTCTGCTACGGCCCATGTTCACCGTTCTCATTATTGTACTAAGTTGTGACCCGCTGAGTAATCTGCAAAAAAGTTGTGCGATAACCGCCCTTTCGCCGCTGCGCAATGAGGTAAGGCGGTAGACTCGACACTCCGCAGACCAATGAGGTTACGCTAATGACAATAACCTGCAGCTTATATAGCGGCGGCCGCTGGCATGATGCCGAAGGCCACGCTACTTTCACTCGCCGACATCCGCAAAATAGCGAGATAGTCTCTACCGCCGCAGCGGCCAGCCTCAATGATGCCCGTCGCTGCGCAGAAGCCGCCGCCGCCGCATTCCCGTCATGGCGCGACACCATCCCCTCCGAACGTCGCCGTCTGTTGTTGGAAGCCGCCGAGCAAATGCAGCGTAGAGAGGCGAAATTTATCGCCACTATGGCGGCGGAGACCGGCGCGACAGCGCACTGGGCCGGATTCAACGTGCACCTGGCGGCAGATATTTTGCGTGAAGCCGCGGCCTTGACCACGCAAATCGAAGGTCAAATTATTCCCTCCAACGTGGCCGGTAATCTGGCGATGGGCGTGCGTCAGGGGGCCGGCGTGGTGCTGGCTATGGCGCCGTGGAACGCGCCGCTCATTCTGGCAACCAGAGCCATCGCTACGCCGCTGGCCTGCGGCAATACGGTGATACTCAAGGGTTCGGAACTCTCGCCCGCCACGCAAAGCTTAATCGTCGATGCCCTTGCCGCGGCGGGCTTTCCCGACGGCGTGGTGAATTATCTCACCTGCTCGCCAGCCGAAGCGCCTGCGCTGGTGGAGACGCTGATTGCTCACCCCGCCATACGACGCGTCAATTTTACCGGGTCGACCCCGGTTGGGCGCATTATTGCCCGCACCTGTGGAGAACACCTTAAGCCTGCGATACTGGAACTGGGCGGCAAAGCGCCTCTACTGGTACTGGATGATGCCGATCTGCAGCAGGCAGCGGCGGGCGCGATTTTCGGCGCTTTTGCCAACGCCGGGCAGATTTGTATGTCCACCGAGCGCATTATTGTCGATGAGAGCATCGCGGATGACTTTGTCGCTTTAATCAGCCAACGAGCTTCCGCGCTGCCTGCTACGCTTCTCGGCCCGGTGGTCGATTTGAAAACGGTACAACGCTGCAACGCGTTGATTGATGATGCGCTAAGTAAAGGCGCACATTTACTCTGCGGTGGAAAAGCGGATTCGACGCAAATGCGCGCCACCCTGCTGGATGGCGTAACGAGCGAAATGCGCATATGGCATGAAGAATCTTTTGGCCCGGTCAAATCGGTGATCCGGGTTAACGGCGAGGAAGAGGCGCTGGCCGTGGCAAACGATAGCGAGTACGGGCTGGCGGCAGCGGTTTATAGCCGCGATACCGCTCGCGCCTGGAATGTGGCGCAAAACCTGCAAACCGGTATTTGCCATATTAACGGCCCTACCGTACATGATGAAGCGCAGATGCCGTTCGGCGGCTGTAAAGCGTCCGGCTATGGCCGCTTCGGCGGACGCGCCGGGATCGCTGAATTCACCGAGCTTCGCTGGATAACCATGCAAACTCGCCCGCGCGAATTACCGTTCTGATTTACCGCGATGCTTTCAGACCAGCCCGGCAATCGCGCGCGCCAGCGCGGCCGGGTTTTCCCATGCCATCGAATGCCCCGCCTGTGGTATGACAGCCAATGCGATACCCGCAGTTTCGACGTCTTCCGCTTCCTGTGAGGGTAGCGATAAACTACCGTAGATAAGCGTCTTACGGCATTGCAGGTGAATAAAACGCTCAAACCACGAGGGAGAAGCGCCTACTACCAGGCTGGTAGCTCCCCGCCATAACGCCCACGGTGCGCTATTTTGTAGGCAACCTTTCCATGGGGACGTTTCTGCCGCCAGCATCGACTGATAGCCGTTGGCGATAAAATCATCTTCCGTCTGCCCGGCGATTTTACAGCTATAGAATCCCCCACCGGCATAGAGATTGGGCTCGGCGACAATTAAGGCCTCAACGCGTTTGCCCAGCCGCTGCGCTGCCTCAATAGCCACACTGCCCCCCATACTATGGCCGTAGAGAATGCAGCGGCTGACCTGCAATTTGTTCAGCCACTCCACAACGACCGCAGCCTGGTCAGCAATTCGGTAGCCAAACTGAAGCGGTTTATCGCTGTAACCATAGCCTGGAAGATCAATTAGTAAGGCCCGGCGCCCATTCAATATAGGGTTAGAAACCACTGGCGGGTAATCGTATGAAGAGGCGCAACCTAACCCATGAATGAACACAATAGGGTCCCCCTGGCCTTGGAAATCAAACCAACGGACCGTTGCGCCGGCTAAATGCGAATAGAAGCTGTTCATCAGATGGCATCCTTATTATTTTTAACTGTATTTATATACAGACATCAAGATAATTAGGCCAGCCATTTCTGTTGTTCAGAACAGTGAAACCAGCAACGCCATAGGAAAGCTGAACGGCCATGTCGCACCAATCAACAGCGCCGCCAGCAGGCGAATGCAGCGGCTTTCCTTAGTTAAAAACCAGCTTATCAACGCACAAATACAGCCCATTACGGCATAAAAAACCAGCATCTTCTGGTATAAAGTCATTTTTTTCCTTCCCTGTCAGACATCGCGCCATACGCGTTATCCTGTCCCGCACCACTTAGCACGTCAGAGATCAATACTTCACAAAACAAATCGCTGCAAAGACCATGGAAAAACGGTTGATTCAGTGTTGTCCGATAGCGCAACTCTACGCCACCGACTATAAATGTAGGGGCTTACTCATAAAGGTGGCGTTATGGATGTTTCCAGCAAAACCGTAATTCTGATTAATGTCGGCGCAGCGCTTGCGCTTATTAGCCTGTTATCCGTTCGTTTTGGTTGGTTTTAGTAATTTTTTCAGCAACTAAACCTAAAAAAGCAGCCTCAGCGGCTGCTTTTTTTATGATTTAACTGTCGCGCTTTTCCCGGCGCCTGACTGCTGAAGCGCAGCAATAGTCTTAAGATTTTCCGGGTTATATTGCGGCAAGAAATTCAGCTTTTCGTTATCCCACTCTACCGCTGCGCAAACGTCCTCATTTGCCCCCAGGCTTTCACAGTCACTAATACGCTGGGCAGGGAGATTGCCGTAAAGCATCGCGCTTACGCCGGTGAGTAACAGGAGAAATACTAGCTTTTTCAAAACCAATTCAACTTCAGAATAACAAATTTTGTAAAATTTTCTCATGAGCGATGCGATAAAGTCAAATCACATACATGCAAACAACGGCCCGGTGGCGATCTCTACCCATATTTAACATTATTGCTACAACCATTACCTTCCAGAAGCGCGTTTCTAAGAAGTGGGATCCGCCATGCCCGCCCCGCCAGGGAGAGAATATTTATATAATTGGAAATAACAAATTGATCTGGTTTTTCGTATACCGGATTATTGATATTTAACTATACTTGGCTTTAAGGGGTGAGGATTTTCTTAAATTGACTACGCAAAATAATCAGCAATCGACTTCTGATCCTTACGCTTAATGCGGACTGTAGATTTTCTACTTGTTATTTTGTGCTGTATATTGCGGTAGGTGAACGAAATTATTATTTGCAAATTCACGGATTTCCGCATAGTTTCATTACTATTCGTTATAACGTATTTGCTTTTTTTCTCACTTATTTTGAGGTCGCTTATGTCAGGAATAGTTGCCCTGCTAATGGCTTTAGTTCTATTGGTGATCGCAATCTACAGCCTTGTCTCTTATATTCGTGAGCGCCGCCACTCGGGCCTGCCATCTAAAAAAGATAAACATTAATTATTGCATCGCTCTTAAAAGTCGATACAAAAAAAATCCCCGCATCATCCTGCAGGGATCTAACAATTAATAACATGCTTAGTAGTTTACACCCCATCCGGCGCTTATCTCCGGCACTCACAATGGCTTAGCTCTTGAAGGGGTATAAGAATACTCTCATATTACCCCTTATCTTTTTTAACAATTGTTGCTATTGCAACTATTAGCCTGGTAATGCTGCCGGTACGTTAATGTTTAATGTTTCACCATCACATGGCGAACCACCGTGTAGTCCTCCAGCCCATACATCGACATATCCTTGCCGTAACCAGAAAGCTTCTGTCCGCCGTGCGGCATTTCGCTCACCAGCATGAAATGGGTATTCACCCAGGTGCAACCGTACTGCAAACGCGCGCTCAGACGATGGGCGCGGCCAACGTCCTGCGTCCAGACCGAGGAGGCCAGACCATACTGTGAATCATTAGCCCAGGTTAATACTTGTTCCTCATCGCTAAACGACGTTACGCTGACTACCGGACCAAAAACTTCGCGTTGTACGATAGCATCATCCTGCTGCGCGCCAGCCAACAGCGTGGGCTGGAAATAGTAACCATTCCCCGCCGCGCGACTGCCGCCGGTCACCACTTTAATATGCGGTAAGGCGCGTGCGGCGTTGACAGCCGCGGTCACCCGTTCAAGATGGGCAAGAGAACTTACCGGCCCCAGCTCCGTGGACGGATCGTCAGGCTGCCCCATTTTCAGGCTGGCCACGGCAGCGCCTAGCTTTTCAACCAGCCGTTCGTAGACGCCCTGTTGCGCATAAATACGGCAGGCGGCGGTACAGTCCTGGCCCGCGTTATAAAAACCAAAGGTGCGAATGCCCTCAACGACGGCATCGATATCGGCATCATCAAAAACAATGACCGGCGCTTTACCGCCCAGCTCCATATGGGTGCGTTTAATCGACGTCGCCGTGTGACCAATAATATGGGCGCCGGTGGCGATCGAGCCAGTCAACGAAACCATACGCACTTTACTATGGCCTGTGAGCGGATCGCCAACAGTCGGGCCGCGGCCAAAAAGCACGTTAATGACGCCAGCCGGGAAAATATCCTTCGCGAGCTCCGCCAGCTTCAATGCCGTAAGCGGAGTGATTTCCGAAGGTTTAATCACCACGCAGTTACCAGCCGCCAGCGCGGGCGCCAGCTTCCAGGCCGCCATCATCAGCGGATAGTTCCAGGGTGCAATCGAGGCCACTACGCCAACCGGGTCGCGGCGGATCATTGAGGTATGCCCCTCAAGGTACTCTCCGGCCGCCATTCCCGGCAGGCAACGCGCGGCGCCGGCGAAGAAGCGAAATACATCGGCAATCGCCGGCATTTCATCATTGATAACACAATGTAGCGGTTTACCGCAGTTTAAAGACTCCAGTTTGGCGAGCGTTTCTGCATGTTCAGTAATCACATCCGCCATTTTCAGCAAACATTCGGCGCGGGTTTTCGGCGTTGTCTGGCTCCAGCTGACAAACGCACGATCTGCAGCATTGACGGCGGCATCAACCTGCGCCTCGGTCGCCTCCGCAATCTCAATAATCGTTTCGCCATTGGCAGGATTGAATACCGGCAGCACCTCGCCTTCACCCGCCACTAATTGACCGTTTATCAAAAGGTTATGTTGCATAGCATGATCCTGTAAAGTGTATTATTTTCCGCTTTCGGCGTTATTCTCACCGTCACGGGTTAGCCACCAGGCCCCCAGGATGGGTACAGTCGTCACTAACATCACCAACAGAGCGACGACGTTGGTGACCGGCACATCGCGCGGACGCCCCAGCTGATTTAGCAACCACAGAGGAAGCGTCCGTTCATGACCGGCGGTAAAGGTAGTGACGATAATTTCATCAAAGGACAGGGCGAACGCCAGCATGCCGCCTGCCAGCAGCGCCGACCCCAGATTGGGTAGCACCACATAGCGGAAGGTTTGCCAGCCTGTTGCGCCGAGGTCCATTGATGCTTCTACCAGACTCCATGATGTCCGGCGAAATCGGGCAATAACGTTGTTAAACACTACGACTACGCAGAAGGTCGCATGACCCACCACGATAGTTAGCAAGCCAGGCTCAAGATTAACGGCTTTAAATGCCGTCAACAGCGCCAGGCCGGTAATAATGCCGGGGAGCGCAATAGGTAACAGCAACAGCAGCGACACGGCATTCTTACCAAAAAACGTACTCCGCCACAGCGCGCCGGCAGCGAGAGTACCTAATACCAGGGCAATCCCCGTAGATAAAGCGGCGATCTTAAGTGACAACGTCACTGATTCAATGATATCTGCACGAGCGGCAGCCTCGCTGAACCAGCGGAGCGTCAGCCCTTTCGGCGGGAAGCTGAAAGCGGCATCCTCTGTATTAAAGGCGTACAAGGCGATAATCAGCAGTGGAAAATGGAGAAATATCACCCCGCCCCAGGTGGCAATTTTGAGAAACAACGGTGCGCGTTCAGAGTGCATCAAACGCTCCCAGGCGCTTAACAAACGCCAGATACAGTGCAATAAGAACAATCGGCACCAACGTGAACGCCGCCGCCATCGGCATATTGCCAATCGCGCCCTGCTGCGAATACACCATATTGCCGATAAAGAAACCAGGCGGCCCCACCAGTTGCGGGACAATAAAATCCCCAAGCGTGAGGGAAAAGGTAAAGATAGAACCTGCCGCGATACCCGGTATGGCTAAAGGCAGTACCACGTAGCGGAAGGTTTGTTGCGGTCGGGCGCCTAAATCGGCTGAGGCCTGCAACAGCGATGGCGGCAGACGTTCCAGCGCCGCCTGCACCGGCAGGATCATGAACGGTAGCCAGATATAGACAAATACCATGAATCGCCCGAGCCCGGAGGTCGATAAGGTATTGCCGCCGACCGCCGGGATGGTCAATACCATATTTAACACGCTCTCCAGACCAAGGTGGCCAAGGAACCATTGCGCCACGCCATCTTTCGCCAGCAATAGCGTCCAGGCGTACGCCTTGACGATATAACTTGCCCACATCGGCAACATCACCGCGATATAAAAGAAGGCTTTCATCTTGCCGCGGGTATAACGCGCCATATACCAGGCCATCGGCAATGCCAGGATTGCGCTGGCAATAGTCACGCAGATGGCCATCACCAGGGTACGAACAATGATGTCGTAGTTGGCGGGATTAAACAGAGCCTTCAGGTTAGCGAGCGTCAAATCCGTGGTGACCGACATCGTAAAGTCATCAAAGGTATAGAAGCTTTGCCACAACAGCGTCAGGAGCGACCCCAGATAGACAATGCCAAACCACATCAGCGGACCCAGCAGCAGTAAAAACAGACCCAGTGAGGGTTTTCGCCAGAACAGCCCTGACACTCGCCCGGTCGTTGGTTGCACAAGCGCCATCGTCATCTCAGCCTCCGCTTTCCAGGGAAACCATCGCCGAACGCGACCAACAGGCCAATACCTGTTGCCCCAACTGTGGCGCGCTCAACGCTGCCCCGCCATCGACGTTGGCCTGACTGACTAGCAGTTTATCGCCCGCAGCAAGTTTCAGTTCAATACGCGTTGACGCCCCCTGAAACTGCACCGCCTGCACGGTCCCCTGAACCTGGATATCACCGCCACTATTCAGTCGAATATGTTCAGGACGCAACGACCAGGCGCCGGGCAAGCCGCATAGGCGCTGAGAAACGTCTGGGGTAAAAACGTTCGCGGTGCCGACAAATCCGGCAACAAAGGCGGTTTTAGGCTGTAAATAGAGCGAGTGCGGCGAGTCGACCTGTTCAATACGCCCATTGTTAAACACCGCCACGCGATCGGACATCGACAGCGCCTCACCCTGATCGTGAGTAACAAAAATGAAAGTGATGCCCAACGACTGCTGAAGTTTTTTTAACTCCACCTGCATCTGTTCACGCAGTTTTAAATCCAGCGCGCCAAGCGGTTCATCTAATAACAGCACACGAGGTTGGTTGACCAGCGCGCGAGCTATGGCGACCCGTTGCCGCTGACCGCCGGACAGTTGCGCAGGCTTGCGCGCGTGAACGAACCCAAGCGCCACTTTTTCTAAGGCTTCCTGGGCGCGAAGCTGACGTTCTTTTTTGCCCACGCCTTTCACCATCAGCCCATAGGCGACGTTGTCGATAATCGACATATGCGGAAATAGCGCGTAATCCTGAAAAACCGTATTGACGTCACGCTGCCATGGCGGTAATTCGCTGGCCTGCTGGCCAAAGATACGAATCGAACCGCCGGATAGCTGTTCAAAGCCCGCAATTAAGCGCAGGCAGGTGGTTTTGCCGGAGCCGGACGGCCCCAGCATGGAAAAAAACTCGCCATCGCGAATGGCGATAGTCACGCCATCTACCGCGCGCACGTCACCGTAAAGACGCGAAACGTCATCAAACTCTACCGCGTACGTCATGTTCAGTCTCCAGGCGCTTAGCGGCCACCCATAATCGCGATATAGTCCTGGGTCCAACGGCTATAAGGAACATACTTCCCGCCTTCGGCAATCGGCGTTTTCCAGAACGCAATCTTGTCGAATTGGTTGTAGCCGTTGGTTTCGCAACCTTTGTCTCCCAGTAACGTACTGGCTTTACAGCCCTGTGGCACCACGGGCAGCGATCCAAACCAGGCGGCGACATCGCCCTGTACTTTCGGCGTCAGCGACCAGTTCATCCACTTGTAAGCGCATACCGGATGCTTTGCCTCACTATGCAGCATCGTGGTATCGGACCAGCCGGTTACACCTTCTTTTGGGAACACGGTAGCAATAGGCTGACCTTCGCCTTTCAGACCATTGGCCTGATACGGCCAGGAGCCCGAAGCAACCACTCCTTCGTTTTTAAAGTCGCTCATCTGCACGGTCGCATCGTGCCAGTAACGGTGAACCAGCGGATGCTGATCCTGCAGAACCTTCAACACCGCCTGATACTGCGCTTCGGTGAGTTCATAGGGATCGTTAATTCCTAACTGCGGCTGTGTTGCTTTGACAAATAGCGCCGCATCAGCGATATAAATCGGACCATCATAGGCCTGAACTCGCCCCTGGTTGCTTTTTCCGTCCGGCAGGTCCTGTTTGACGAAAACTACTTTCCAGCTATCAGGCGGTGTCGGGAAAGTTTTAGTGTTGTACATCAGCAGGTTCGGCCCCCATTGATAGGGCGTGCCGTACACTTTATCGCCGACGTTAAACCACGCGCCTTTGGCAACTCGCGGGTCAAGCGTTTTCCAGTTTGGGATCAGCGCGGTATCAATCGCCTGTACACGCTTACCCATAATCAGGCGTAACGAGGCGTCGCCGGAGGCGGTCACCAGGTCGTAGCCGCCCTTCGCCATCAGGCTGACCATTTCGTCAGAGGTGGCGGCAGTTTTCACATTAACCTGACAGCCGCTCTCTTTTTCAAATTGGCTTACCCAGTCATAATTCTTATCCGTCTGACCGCGTTCGATATAACCCGGCCAGGCAATAATATCGAGCCGCCCTTCGCCTTTATCCAGCGAAGTCGGCGGTTCAGCGGCTTGCGCTGTCAGCACAACCATACTCAGCGCGCACAGGCTGCCACGGGCAAATTTTTTGCTCATTTGAACTTACTCCTGTCAGAATAAAAGTAGCGGCAGCCGTGCCGTAAAAATATCTCCCTTAATAAGGGTAGACGGCGGCCTGCGGGGCTCTGGGGAAATTTCCTCAGGTTGTGACCAGGTGCGCATTCCGCAAAAATCGCCACCACGATTCGATAATATGGATTATAGACAAAGAGTTATGGCAAAAGGACGAGTATGCATATTCCCTATGACGACCCGCTAATGGTGGATATTTTAAGCTGATTAATGAATACGAGAATGAAGGGGATAAATTGCCGGGAAAATAAAAGCCGGCAATTAAAAAAAAGCGATGAATAAACTAAGGCAAAAGTTGACGTATAAGTTCGCCGAGCCGTTTCACACCCTGCTCCTCTTTTTCTCCCCAGCCCCAGGCGGTATTAAAACGGAAAAATGAAGTCCAGTCGGCCGTGGTCGAAAACATTTTACCCGGTGCAATACTGATGTTATCCCGCAACGCCAGTGCGCTGAGTTCGCCTGAATCGATACCAGCGGGCAACTCCAGCCACAGGAAATAGCCGCTGTCGCTATGATGAATTTTGACCTCTGCGGGTAAAAAGCGCAGTAGCGCTTGCCAGGCCAGCTGTTTCCGCTCAGCAAGCTGACGACGTAAACGGCGCAAATGCGCGTCGTAGCGTTTGGTAGAAAGATAATCGACCAGCGCCAACTGCATTGGCGAACTCGTAGATAGCGTACTCATCAGCTGTAACTGCTGAATACGGCGGGCATGTCGGCCAGCAGCGACCCAGCCGATACGAAACCCCGGAACCAGACATTTTGAAAATGAGCTACAGTGCAACGTCATCTCATCACGATCCCAGTACTTTGCGGGTAGCGGTTTTTCCCGACCAAAGTACAGCTCACTGTAAACGTCATCTTCAATTAACATGACGTTGTAGCGCGTCAATAGCGACACCAGCCGCGCTTTTTTGTCCGCCGTCAGCGTAAATCCGAGCGGGTTTTGGCTATTGGTCATCAGCCAGCAGGCTTTTACCGGGTAGCTCTGCAAAGCCTGTTCCAGCGCCGCCAGATCGATCCCCTCTTTCACATCGCTGGCCACCGATAGCGCTTTTAGCCGCAAACGTTCAAGCGCCTGCAGCGCGCCGTAAAAGCACGGATTCTCTACGACGACCCAATCGCCGGGTTCAGTCACCGCCTGCAGGCTGAGGTTTAATGCCTCCAACGCACCGGCGGTGATGACTATCTCATCCGGCGATACGTTCATTCCCTGCAACGCATAACGCCGGGCAATCGCATGACGAAGCTCATCGTTACCCGGCGGCAGGTTCTCAATCACACTCATGGCGGTAGCGGTTTTACTCACCTGCGCCAGAGAACGATTTAGCTGCTGCAAGGGGAACAGGCGCGGGTCGGGAAAGGCGGAAGCAAAAGGCAGCATCGAAGCCTGACGGCTTGCCTGCAGGACGTCGAAAATATAGGTGTTGATATCTACCGACTCATGGCGCGTGACTTGCGCCGGAGGTTCAGGCTGGCGCTGTTTTACCGGCTGCGGCGCCACATAATAACCCGATTGCGGGCGTGCGATAATTCGTCCCTGACTTTCCAGTAACTGGTAGGCATGGCTGACGGTCATAAAACTCATTCCGCTGCTGACAACCTGCTCGCGTAATGAAGGTAGGCGATCGCCGGGTTGCCAAACGCCGAGCGCGATCTGTTCCGTGAGCCGTTGCGCAAGCTGCTGATATTTTTTCATTACCGCATCCATTTAACCAACGAGACCCGTATCTTATAACAGATGGTCAAAAATGGCAGGTTTTAAAAACTGATATAGCTAATAGATATGACCGGATAAGTACTGGTTTCGCACTGCAAGCGATGACGCTGATGTTCAAATAACATGAGATTGTATTATCACTAATGAAATATGCGCATTTGAGAATAGTAATAAAATATTATCCGAGCCAGAACGTCATGAGGCATATCCATTAAACGCACGGTATATCAATGCAAAACCCAATCGTTTGAACGTTGATATGCGTTGTTTCTCATGTTGTGAACCAACGATTAAAAAAGCTCGCTAACCTCGCATGAGATAAATTCATCACGCATCTAATAATGAAGTGATTTCATGCTGAGGATAATAATAACTCAAATCATCAGATAGACTCCACCGCCCACAGCAAGCCAAAAAATGCTCATTATCAACAATGAGATAAGTAAACTTCGCAGTCCTTTCTTTGACAAACCGTCTCCCTTTTTTCATCAACTGAATATATCAAATTACAATAAATAACCAATTCACATAATAAATATGGATATTTAAAAAAACAAACCCTGCAGCTAAACTCAGCACCGTTACAGGCTAGCAGAATAATTAATGAAATACAGCGCAAGCAATAAGGAAAATCGTAAACAAAAATGTGAAGTATCACAGGAATAAATTCACAATACGTAATTTATTATTTATAGTGACATGAGAATTGACTTCACAAATATGAAACAGAGATAGAAAGAATAACAATCCGCAACTGTTATCATAAAAAAGCGCTTTTCTGCCTCTGCTATCACTCCCCGCCACCCCTTAAAATTGCGCTGAATCAATTTTGTTGTGGAGTCCTGCATGTTCGGTCTTGATGCATTTCATCTGGCGCGGATCCAATTCGCCTTTACCGTCTCATTTCATATCATCTTTCCCGCGATCACCATCGGTCTTGCCAGCTACCTGGCGGTACTTGAAGGATTGTGGTTAAAAACAAAAAATCCTGTCTGGCGCTCGCTATATCATTTCTGGTCGAAAATCTTTGCCGTCAACTTTGGTATGGGGGTGGTCTCGGGGCTGGTTATGGCCTACCAGTTCGGCACCAACTGGAGTGGTTTCTCGCAGTTCGCAGGCAGCATTACCGGCCCGCTGCTAACTTATGAAGTTCTTACCGCCTTCTTCCTTGAGGCCGGTTTCCTTGGCGTGATGTTATTTGGCTGGAACCGCGTCGGCCCCGGTCTGCATTTTTTCGCCACCTGCATGGTGGCGCTGGGCACCATCATTTCCACGTTCTGGATCCTGGCCTCAAACAGCTGGATGCAAACGCCGCAAGGTTTTGAAATCGTTAACGGCCAGGTGGTACCCGTTGACTGGTTGGCCGTTATCTTTAATCCCTCTTTCCCCTACCGCTTATTCCATATGTCCGTTGCTGCGTTTCTTAGCAGCGCGTTATTCGTGGGCGCCTCCGCCGCATGGCATTTGCTTCGTGGCAACCGAACGCCTGCTATCCGCGCGATGTTCTCTATGGCGCTATGGATGACGCTGCTTGTCGCCCCCATTCAGGCATTAATCGGCGATATGCATGGGCTTAACACCCTGAAATATCAACCAGCGAAAATTGCCGCTATCGAAGGACACTGGGAAAATCCGCCCGGCGAACCGACGCCGCTGCTGCTGTTCGGCTGGCCGGACATGCAACAAGAACGTACCCGCTACGGGCTGGAGATACCTGCCCTCGGCAGTCTGATCCTCACCCACAGCCTCGATAAACAGGTGCCGGCGCTGAAGGAATTCGCCCCGCAAGATCGCCCTAACTCAACCATTGTCTTCTGGTCATTTCGTCTGATGGCGGGCCTGGGAATGCTGATGATTCTGCTTGGCGTCATAGCCCTATGGCTGCGCTATCGCCAGCGTTTGTATACCTCAAAACCATTCCTGCGCTTCGCGTTATGGATGGGGCCTTCCGGACTGATTGCGATTCTGGCTGGCTGGGTGACCACCGAAGTCGGCCGCCAGCCGTGGGTGGTCTACGGCGTACAGCGCACTTCCGAGGCCGTATCAGCTCACGGCGATCTGCATATGACCATTAGCCTGCTGGCCTTTATTGCCGTCTACAGCTCGGTATTCGGTGTTGGCTATAGCTATATGCTGCGCCTGATCCGCAAAGGGCCGCAAGAGCAGGTACCTGTGCCATCAGGAACGCCCGCGCGTCCGCTTTCTGCCGTTACGGATGGTTTTCAGCACAAGGAGTCCCGCTAATGGGTATTGATTTATCGGTTATTTGGTTTGTTATCATCGTGTTCGCCACCCTGATGTACATCGTCATGGACGGTTTCGACTTAGGGATCGGGATACTATTTGCCGCCGTACGCGGCGGTGAAGAGCGCGACGTGATGGTTAACAGCGTCGCACCGGTATGGGATGGCAATGAAACCTGGCTGGTGCTTGGCGGCGCAGGCCTCTTCGGCGCTTTTCCGCTGGCCTATGCGGTGATTATCGACGCGCTGTCGGTGCCGCTCACCCTGATGCTGATCGGGCTTATTTTTCGCGGCGTGGCCTTTGAGTTTCGCTTCAAAGCGACCCCCTCGCACCGTCCTTTCTGGGATAAAGCTTTTCTGGGCGGATCGCTACTGGCGACATTCACCCAGGGCATGGTCGTCGGCGCGGTCATTCATGGTTTTCCGGTCAGCGGTCGCAGCTTTAGCGGCGGAATGTGGGATTGGCTCACGCCATTTACCCTATTCTGCGGTCTCGGCCTCACCGTTGCCTACGCGTTGCTGGGCGCCAGTTGGCTGGTAATGAAAAGCGAGAATCCGCTGCAGAATACCATGCGCAGAATTTCACGCCTTCTGCTGCTGGCCTTACTGATAGTGATAGCGGCGATTAGTCTGTGGACGCCGCTCTCCCAGCCGGCGATCGCCGAGCGCTGGTTTAGCCTGCCGAATCTGGTTTACCTGCTGCCGGTACCGCTGCTGGTTATCGCCATCAGCGCCTGGCTATGGCGCACGCTTGGGCAACGCGACGGTCATTGCCTGCCGTTCGTGTTGACCCTGGGGCTCGTTTTTCTTGGGTTTAGCGGACTTGGGATCAGCATTTGGCCGAATATTATTCCGCCTGGGATCACGTTGTGGCAGGCCGCGGCGCCGCCGCAAAGCCAGGGCTTTATGCTGGTTGGCGCGCTACTGATTATTCCCGTCATTCTTGGTTATACCTTCTGGAGCTACTACGTCTTCCGCGGCAAAGTTCAACCTGGCGAGGGATATCACTGATGGAGAGATCATGGATAAAACGTTTGCTATGGCTGGCGGCCATATGGGGAGCTAGCGTGCTGGCGCTGGGCGCCATCAGCATGATTTTCCGTCTGCTGATGAACGCCGCCGGGCTTCGCGCCTGAAAAAAATCTATTCCCTGGCCTGGCGCTTATCGCGTCAGGCTTTTTTTTCATCTTTCTTCAGCCTAGCCTGACAAAGCCTTGCGCTTCTTTGATAACCAGGCAGAAAAACCAATATTAAATCAATCATATTAATCATGCGTTATTTATTGATATGGAAAATGATATGTGGCGGAGAGGAATAGCGGCAGTGGTGCTGATGTGCGGGTTATTCTCCGGGCATCTGCTCGCCCAACGTCAGGGGCATGATTATTTCCCGGTGCAAAGCCTCGAACAGCAGTTACTGCACGAGGCTGATTGCGATGAACTACGCAGCCGGGCTGAGGATACCGCCAGTTCGCTGCGCGAGCATCACCACCGGCAGTATGCGCGCAAAGCAAAAGCGCATAACTGTCCGCCGTGAGAACGGCCCTTACGCGCCTTTACGCTTGGGCAACGTTTTCATCAGCTCGTCAGGACTGACGGAGGCGACGATACTGCCCGGATGCGGCATCTTGAGGATGTGATTTTTGATTTTACCCACCACGTGCATTTCGCATGGACGGCAATCAAATTTCAGCGTTAACACTTCGTCACCATGGATCAGCTGCATCGGCGTCGCCTTCCAGCTCTTAATCGAGCCTTTAGCCTGCTTCGGACACAGGTTGAAGGCGAATCGCAGGCAATGCTTGGTGATCATCACCGGCACGTCGCCTTTCTCTTCATGAGCTTCATACGCCGCATCGATCAGCTGAACGCCATAGCGCTGGTAGAAAGCGCGCGCTTTGTGGTTATAAACGTTCGCCAGGAACGACAGATGCGTTTCCGGATACACCGGCGGTGGTACGGAGACCGGTTTACGCGTTCCGCGCTGCCAGGCATCGAGGCGCGCCCGATCGAGCATCTCTGCCGTTTCGCGGCGCAGTTGGTTAAGCATACTGTTCGGAACAAACAGCGCCGGTAGATTAATCTGCACATCACGCGGGTAGTAAATGGTCTGGCCGAGCTTCGCCACGCCATCTCGTAAATTGGCCAGCGCTTTTTCCGCCTGGGTCGCTTCGGCGAATTCGCCATCCAGCGTATGCGTGACGCTGACGCCGTCTTCGCAGGTCATGGTCAGCACCAGCTGTTCCTGCCAGCCGCTCAGCGCGATATCAACCGCAATGCGGCGCTCGCTGGAAGTTTTCAGTAGCGCCTGCTGCCAGTTATGATCGAGGTTACGATTAAGCGCCTCGTGCGGACGCACTTTATGCAGGTCTGCCGGCATTTCGTTTGGCCAGACGCGATAACGATTTTCCCCCGTTTTCTCCACCGTATTGGCGCGGAAGCCGACAACTTCACGTTTTATCATCACATTCAGACCGTCGCCGTTAGTCAACGCGTCGGTCACTTCGACATCGAGATAATCTTTTCCGACTTTTAATACTTCGCCTACCGGCAGGCCGATAAATTTCGGCGAATCAAACGCGCCGATATCGCCCTTACGCGCGTTAACAAAATAGTCGGTGCTGCCGCGATGGAACGTTTTATCGGTCGACGGCACGAAGAAGTGTTCGGTGCGCCCGGCGGAAGAACGCGCGAGATCGCCGCGGTCTTCAATAATACGATCCAGCATCTGACGATAGTGAGCGGTGATATTTTTCACATAACTCATATCCTTATAACGCCCTTCAATCTTAAAGGAGCGCACGCCGGCGTCGATCAATGCCGCCAGGTTGGCAGTCTGATCGTTATCTTTCATCGACAATAAATGTTTTTCATAGGCCACGACGCGCCCCTGATCGTCTTTCAGGGTGTAAGGCAGGCGGCAAGCCTGAGAGCAGTCGCCGCGGTTGGCGCTACGTCCGGTTTGCGCATGAGAAATATAGCACTGACCGGAATAGGCTACGCATAAGGCGCCGTGAATAAAGAACTCGATAGTCGCGTCGGTATTATCATAGATCGCTTTAATTTGATCGAGGTTGAGTTCGCGGGCCAGAACAATCTGACTGAAGCCTGCATCAGAGAGAAACTTAGCCTTCTCGACGCTGCGAATATCGCACTGGGTGCTCGCGTGCAGCTCAATCGGCGGCAGATCCAGCTCCATAATCCCCATATCCTGCACGATCAGCGCATCAACGCCGGTCTCGTACAGATCGGTAATCAGCCGTTGCGCGGGTTCCAGTTCATCATCATGAAGAATGGTATTCAGCGTCACAAACACCTTCGCGCCAAAGCGATGCGCAAACGGCACCAGGTTGGCGATATCGCTCAGGCTATTGCTGGCATTATGCCGCGCGCCGAAGCCCGGCCCGCCGATATATACCGCGTCGGCGCCGTGTAAAATCGCTTCACGGGCGATCCCGGCATCGCGGGCAGGACTAAGAAGTTCAAGATGATGGTTTTGCAGGCGCATACGCTCGTCGTTATCCGTTATAGGGGTCGAAATGGCGGCTATTGTAGTCAGAACTGGGCGCAGACGAAAACATTTTCCGCCGCGCCCACACAGCGAATTTGCAGAAATCGGCAATGCATTGAAGAAAAAGCTATTTCTCATGAAAACCCGGCAAGGTTACAGTGGCTGCGTATTCCGGATTTTCCTCGTCACGTTGTGAATTTTAGTCTCAGTCATCTTGATTGGCCGCGGATTAATCCGCGGCTTTTTCTTTTGGATAATGAATCAGTGAATGAAAGTGCGCCGTCTGCGCGCCGCTATTGCGGTAAGCGTGCGTCAGGTCGCCGGCAAAGCGCCGCCCTTCTCCCGCCTGCAATGAATGCCACTGCCCCTGCAGACATAAATCCAGCGTACCGCTAATGACCACGACATGTTCAATGACGCCGGTCTCATGCGGCGTCGATTCGCTCAGTGCGCCGGGGGCGAGGGTAATCGAAAAATGGTCAAAACGCAGTTCAGGATCCCATGGGAAGATGGGCGTCACCACCATCGCCTGCTGCTGTGGGTCGAAGGCGGCGGGCGCTGCGGACTCATCAGCGACAATAAAAGTCGAAAACGCCACATTGAGGCCAGTGGCTATCTTCCACAACGTCGCGACCGTTGGACTGGATTCATTACGTTCAATTTGCCCGAGCATCGCTTTCGATACCCCGGTTTCTTCCGCCAGCCGCGACAAACTCCAGCCGCGCTGCTGACGCAGGCTTTTCAGCGTCGTTGCCAGATGTTGCGCAATATTCATGGATGGCTCCTCATCATTTTCTTGATATTACCAGTTGTACGCTATAACGCACAATGCTACCTTCGTCGTATGTTATAACGCACAAGAGGTGTTCATGCGCTCCTTTACCCTTCCCATCCCCACGCTGCTCGCGGGATTTGTCGCCGTGCTGGTAGGCTATGCCAGCTCCGCCGCCATCATCTGGCAAGCGGCCGCCGCCGCTGGCGCCGACGCCGGGCAAATAGCTGGCTGGATGACCGCCCTTGGCCTGGCGATGGGCGTCAGCACGCTGGTATTAACGCTATGGCGGAAAGTCCCCATCCTCACCGCGTGGTCAACTCCAGGCGCGGCTTTACTGGTCAGTGGATTACAGGGAGCGACGCTGGCGCAGGCGGTGGGAATATTTGTTTTCGCCAACACCCTGATTCTGCTATGCGGCGTGACGGGACTGTTTGCCCGCCTCATGAAGATCATTCCGCATTCGCTGGCGGCGGCAATGCTGGCGGGGATCCTGTTGCGTTTTGGTCTGCAGGCATTTGGCAGTTTGCAGGATAATCTCCCGCTATGCGGCGGGATGTTCGCCGCCTGGCTGTTATGCAAAGCGCTTTACCCACGTTTTGCGGTCGTTGCGGCGTTAGCGGCGGGCGGGATCATCGCCCTGCTAACCGGCTCGCTGTCGCCAGTGGCAAACGATATGGTTTTTGTTGCTCCGCAGTGGATTACGCCGCAGTTCACCCCTTCGCTACTGCTCAGCGTCGGTGTACCGTTTTTCCTTGTCACCATGGCGTCACAGAACGCGCCCGGCCTGGCGACCATTCAGGCATCAGGCTATCGGGTTCCGGTCTCGCCGCTTATCGTATTCACCGGCGCGCTGGCGCTGCTATTCTCACCATTTGGCGTCTATTCCGTGTGCATCGCCGCCATTACCGCCGCCATCTGCCAAAGCCCGGATGCGCATCCGGATGCGGATAAGCGCTGGCTCGCCGCAGCGGCGGCCGGTGTGTTTTATCTGTTGGCGGGGCTATTTGGCGGTTCGATAACCGCGCTAATGGCGGCGCTGCCGCCGGTGTGGATCCAGATGCTGGCGGGGCTGGCATTGTTAGGAACCATTAGCGGCAGCCTCTATCAAGCGCTGGGGCAAGAAAACGAGCGCGATGCCGCAGTGGTAACCTTTTTAGTCACCGCCAGCGGTGTTAGCCTTGCAGGCGTCGGCTCGGCCTTTTGGGGGCTGGTCCTCGGCGGTATCAGCTATATGCTGTTAACCACGCTGCGCCGCGCGTAGCTGGCTTGGCGTAAGACCCGTGGCGCTCTTAACCCGGTGGCTAAAATGGCTGGCGGAGCTAAACCCGCAGGCCAGCGCTATCTCGGTCAACGGCCGTTGGGTGTGGCAAATCAGATGTTGCGCCTTGATCATCCGCCGCTGCATCACATACTGGTGCGGCGCCATATTCATTGACTGGCGGAACATCCGCGCAAAATGGTATTCGCTAAGCGAAGCCTGGGCGGCAAGGTCGGCGAGCGTTAGCGGCTGCTCGAGGTGCTCCTCAATCCACGCCAACAGATTACGCAACAGATGCGGCGCCAGGCCACCGGTAACCGTCGGCAGGCGCCACTGGACGTTCGAATAGTTTTGAATCAGATGCGTTAACAGCAGCGTACTGGCCGAGCTTAACAGTAATTGATTAGCCTGCTGGCGCCAGTCGTTATCGAGCAGAAACTGACGATAAACCGCAGTAATTTTGTCATCGCTGGCGAAGGTTTTTTCCTGCAAGGTGAAAGACGCCGGGCTGCGGTCCCAAATTTGCTCGCCGACGCGGCGCAGGTGCTCATCGGTGCAATAGAGATGAACGAACGAAAGATCGCCGCGAATATCCCAGGTGCTTTCGTCCCCCTTTGGCATCAGACAAAAACGATCCGGCCCGCCGCCGTTCCTCCAGCCGTAGGGCGTTTTTTGGTAGCTTTCGTAACCATCGGCGACATACAGGCTCAACGTGTGGTGGTCGCTGCGCACCGTGATCCGGTCAAGGTCGTTGTACCACGCGGCAAGCTGGATCCCGGAATTGAGTTCTACGGTCCCCCGCAGCACCGCATTTTGTTGTTGTAATGTTTCGAACGTCCCGTATGCCATAGCCTTCACATCGTTTTTAATCCGCAGACCTCTAGTCTATGAATTGTCATCACCGCTTACCAGCATTGACCATGAGCTTGTGAAAAATAAGCGCAAGATTTTGCAAGTCAGCAACAAAACGGTGACAGCGCTTTGCCAGGAAAAATCGCACACTTACGCCAGGCATATTAAAGGAGAGACATTTTGAACGCATTACTCTACGGGCTGGTGGTGGTTATCTGGGGTACCACATGGATTGCTATCTTTTTACAACAAGGGCCCGTCGCCGCGCCGGTATCGATTTTCTGGCGCTTTGCCGTCGCCAGCGTCACTATGCTGACAATTTTGCTGATTACCCGCCGCCTGCGCCCGCTGGCGATGCGCGATCATCTCTTTTGCATGCTGCAAGGCTGCTGCGTCTTTTGTTTTAACTTCTGGTGTTTTTATACCGCCGCGGCGCATATCAATACCGGTCTTGAGTCGGTCATCTTTTCGATGGCGGTCTTATTTAACGCGATCAATAGTTTTATTTTCTTCCGCCAGCAGCCACCGGGGCGCTTTTGGCTGGCTGCGGCACTGGGGCTCGCAGGAATTGTCACCCTTTTCTGGGACGATCTCCTCGCCAATGGTCTAAACGCGTCGCTGCTGTGGGGAATTGGCCTGAGCGCCCTGGGAACGTACGGTTTTTCATTGGGCAACATGCTGAGTATTCGCCACCAACGCCGCGGGCTTGAGACATTGACCACCAATAGCTGGGCCATGTTTTACGGCACCCTGGTGATGGGGGCGATCGCGCTGCTGCGCGGCGATAACTTTACGCCGCAGTGGACCTGGAGTTATATGGGCGCCCTGCTGTATCTGGCGTTGTTCGGTTCGGTTATCGCGTTCGGCGCTTATTTCACTCTGGTAGGCCGTATCGGGGCCAGCAAAGCGGCCTATAGCACGCTGCTTTTCCCGCTGGTGGCGTTAACTATCTCCACCTTCTACGAAGGTTACGTCTGGCATAGCAACGCGGTGCTAGGTCTGGCGTTAATACTGGTAGGAAATCTGGTGATGTTCGCCCGCCCCGAACAGCTGTTTATGCGCCGCCGGCTGGCTTAATAATAAGCCCGTCAGGCAACACGCAAGACGGGCTTAACGCATCAATTACTTCTGCGACGGATCGAATTTCACCGCATCGATCGCCATATCATCAATCACCTGCTTCAACGTATCAGCGGTCAGCGGCGTGCTCTCATTAGACAGCGTTTTACCTTCGCCCTTACGTACAACTTTAATAACCGGTTTATTGGTCTTCGCGTCGATCAGTTCGCCTTCGAAGTAGAGATTCGTGTCCATCGTGCGATGGCCGGTTGCCGCCTGGGTACCCGCGACAATCATCGCCACCGGGATCACTTCATAGAACTGCAGACCTTCTTTACTCGTATCAACACCGGTGATTGCGCCGCGGAAAATCAGGCTGCGCGGGCCAGCCGTAGTCGCCAACGGTTTACGTTCGCTGATGGCCTGCTTCATCTGCTTGTTGGTGTAATTGAGGATGTCCTGCAGCGCTTTCTCCCCTACCTGAGTCGTTGGTTTCGGCACCGGGTAGTAGGTGATTGGACGGTAGACAACATTGTCGTAATTGCTCGGATTGTAGTCCGGGGAGATCCAGCGCAGTTCTGGTTTGCCGGAAGCCGAAGTGGTCTCTTTTAACTTAGAATAATCTTTTAAAAATCCGGAATACTGCTCCGGTTGCGCCAGTTTGGATGCACAACCAGTTAATGCCAGTAGCCCGGCCAGAGCGGCTACTTTAAATAACATTTTTGTACGCATGGATAATCCCTGTAAATGCAGTTTGTCGGCAAGGTTTATAACAAAATTTCACGCTTAGTTTTGTGACAAAAATGGTGGTCCGTCAACTCCTTGCAAAAAATAAATCCGCCAACGCGGCGGATTTATTTACGATGCTTATTTTACGTCCACCTGATAAAAAATATGCTTCCCAAACGGGTCGATTTCATACCCGGTCACCGATTTACTCACCGGTTCAAAAATAGTTGAGTGCGCAATCATCACGGCCGGCATTTGATCGTGCATCATCTGCTGCGCCTGTTTATACAAAGCTTCTCGTTGTGGCCTGTCGGTGATGGTTTTGGCTTCGGCGATAATTTTATCAAACGGCGCGTAGCACCATTTCGCCGAATTAGAACCGCCGTTGGCCGACTGGCAGGTAAATAATGGGCCAAAGAAGTTATCCGGGTCGCCGGTCGCGGTGGTCCAGCCCATCAACGCCGCCTGATGCTCGCCGTCTTTCACCCGCTTAAGGTATTCGCCCCATTCATAGGTGGTGATTTTGGTCTGCACGCCGATTTTAGCCCAGTCGGCCTGGATCATTTCCGCCATCCGTTTCGCATTCGGGTTATAGGGACGCTGAACCGGCATCGCCCACAGGTCGATGGTGATGGGCCCCTTCACGCCGGATTCACGCAGCAGCACTTTGGCTTTTTCCAGATCCCAACTGTAGTCCTGCAGATCGGCATCTGCACTCCAGACGCCAGGCGGCAGCAGATTTTTCGCTACCGTACCGGTACCGTGGAACACCGCGTCAATAATTGCCGGTTTGTTGATAGCCATGGCCAATGCCTGACGTACCTTAACGTTATCCAGCGGCGCTTTCTGCGTGTTGAAGGCCAGGAACCCGGTATTAAGCCCAGCTTTGCTCATCAGATTGATCTGCGGATTCTCTTTCATCCGCGGTAAATCGGCGGGATTAGGGAATGGCATGACCTGACACTCATTTTTCTCGAGTTTAGCGTAACGCACCGAGGCATCAGGCGTAATACTAAATACTAAACGATCGATTTTCGCTTTTCCCTGCCAGTAATCAGGGAATGCGGTAAACAAAATCCGCGAATCTTTTTGGTATTGCGCCAGCTTAAATGGCCCGGTCCCGATGGGATCCATATCAACGCGCTGCGGGGTTCCGGCTTTCAGCATCGCATCGGCATATTCTGCAGAGAGGATTGAAGCAAAATACCAGCCGAGGTCAGCGACAAAAGGCGCCTCGGGGTGCGCGAGGGTAAAACGCACCGTATATTCATCCGGTTTATCAATTGCGGTAATTAACGAACCAAACTCCAGGCTTTCAAAATTGGAGTAGTTGCCATTAGAGACGTTATGATAAGGGTTATTCGGATCCTTTTGCCGCATAAAGGAAAAAATAACGTCATCGGCATTAAAATCACGGGTCGGTTTAAAATACTTATTACTTTGGAATTTAACGCCCTTGCGTAAGTGGAAAGTATAAACTTTGCCATCGTCGCTCACCTCCCAGCTTTCCGCCAGGCTGGGCTGCAATTCCGTGGTGCCAACTTTAAAGTCCACCAGCCGGTTATATATCGGTACCGCGCTGGCATCGACGCTGGTCCCGGAAGTATAAAGCTGCGGATTAAAGTTTTCCGGCGAGCCTTCAGAGCAATAAACCAGTGTTTTCGCATTCACAGCGGAACTCACCGCTAATGCCGCTATCGTCAGAGCTATTGAAGTAAATGTGCGTTGCATGCGTTTCCCTTTTCATTTTTTGACTAATGAATAGCTTGTTGTTTTATTGCCCATAGATAACACTAAAGCCAGATTGCAAACACCTTAAAAATAACTATACCCTAAATAATTCGAGTTGCAGGAAGGCGGCGACGCAGCGAATCCCCAGGAGCTTACTCCAGTAAGTGACTGGGGTGAGTGAGGACAAATTCGTCAGGAACGAATTTGAACGCAGTTCACTGCGCCCGTAAGGGCGAGGCCCAGGGATGGGCCGAGTTATTGCCAACGCACATGCAACTTGAAGTATGACGGGTATATAGAAGGAATCACTATGGCCTCGCCCTTAACCAAACAATTAACCCAGCGCTTCTTTCGCTATCTGGCTATCACCAGCCAAAGCGATCCACGAGCAACCACGTTACCCACGACGCCCGGACAACATCAGATGGCGCAGGCGTTAGCCGACGAGCTACGTCAGTTTGGCCTTGACGATATCGTTGTCGACGAGCACGCGACCGTAACGGCGGTAAAAAAAGGCACCGTCCCCGGTGCGCCGCGGATCGGCTTTATCACGCATATTGATACCGTTGATGTCGGACTGTCGCCGGATATTCATCCGCAAATTCTGCGATTTACTGGTGAAGATCTCTGCCTTAATTCGGAACAGCAAATCTGGCTGCGGGTTAACGAGCATCCGGAAATCCTGGCCTATCGTGATGAAGAGATTATTTTCAGCGACGGCACCAGCGTACTGGGTGCCGATAACAAAGCGGCGGTGACCGTTGTCATGACGCTGCTGGAAAACCTGACCGCCGAACATAAGCATGGCGATATCGTCGTGGCGTTCGTCCCGGACGAAGAAGTGGGTCTTCGCGGGGCAAAAGCGCTGGATCTCTCGCGTTTTGCCGTCGATTTTGCCTGGACCATCGACTGCTGCGAACTCGGCGAGATCGTTTATGAAAACTTCAACGCAGCCTCCGCGGAGATACGGTTTACCGGCGTCACGGCGCACCCAATGTCCGCCAAAGGCGTATTAGTTAACCCGCTGTTAATGGCTACCGACTTTATGAGCCATTTCGACCGCCGGCAGACGCCGGAGCACACCGCCGGGCGCGAAGGCTACGTGTGGTTTAATGGTATTCATGGCGATCAGAACAGCACGCGCTTGCAGGCTAATATTCGCGATTTCGATCTGGACAGCTTTAACCGACGCAAACAACAGATTGGCGAAGTGGCAGAGAAAATCGCCGCCCAGTACCCCACTGCCAGGGTTGAATTCACGATAAGCGATACTTACAGCAATATCAGCAACGCCATTGGCGAAGACCGCCGGGCTATTGATCTGATGTTCACCGCGATGGAAAGCCTCGGTATAACGCCAAAACCCACGCCGATGCGCGGCGGTACCGACGGCGCAGCGTTATCGGCAAAGGGGCTGCTGACGCCGAACTTCTTCACCGGCGCGCATAATTTCCATTCGAAATTCGAATTTTTGCCGCTGCGCGCCTTTGAGGCCTCCTATCTAACCGCCCTACAGCTGTGCCTGCTGGCGGCGGATTAAGCCGGTTTACGCGCCAGCATCGTGGCGAAGCGTAGCTTGATGCGGTTGCCGCTGGCGTCGGTGCGGTGCAATTCGCCGACATCTTCGTTGTACTTGAGGAACTGCCAGCCAGCATAATAGTCGCGCAGTTCTTCAGGTTTGAAGGCGAACGGGAAACCCACGGTACAAGGGTAATCTTCGGTATCCATGGCTGCCACAATCAGGTTATAGCCGCCAGGCTTCGTGCAGCGCTGCATGTTGGCGATAAGACCAGGGATGGTTTTGGCTTCCAGGAACATCATCACCACGGTAGAAAGAATAAAATCATACTCGCCATCAAAACTCAGCGAATTCAGATCCTTAATCGCCGTCTGCAGGTTTTCCAGCCCTTCTGCCTGACGAATGGTCTTCAGATTATCGATACTCATGGGATTCTTATCCCACGCGGTGACGTTGTAACCTTTCGCCGCCAGATACAGGCTGTTGCGACCATTGCCGCAGCCGAGGTCAAGCGTTTGACCCGGCTGCATCAGCGAGGCGGCATACACCACTTCTGAGTGGGTGCGCGTGAGGCCATATTTTTCTGTAAAGTAGTTTTCGTCACGAGTCGTCATGATTAATCCTTGTTTGGCAATAAAGTGGCACGGTCTACGCGAATTAACAGTTTACCCCGCACCAGCAGAAGAAAGGTACGCAGCAGCAGCAGGCCGATAATCAGGTTGCTAAAAATAAATAAGGGGATCGCCAGAGTATGGAAAAAACCGTGCGGCTGACCGTGCCCCAGATGCAGGCCGGTGGTCGCCAGTGCGGAAATCCCGAACGAGAAGCTCCAGAATGAAGCATTAAACGGCTGCTGCAGATACCACGGCATCAGGCGCAACATAAATAGCAGTTGCAGCAGCCCGTAACCAAATAGCATTTTGGCAAAAGTATCACCTTCGCCGCCGTTGACGCTGAGCCACGCGCTACAGGCCACCAGAGCAGGCGCCAGCTGGATACCCAACGATGTCCGCAATGCCGCCGGTAGCTCGCCGTTGCTGCGCAAACGCTGCAGGATTACCGGCTCCAGGCTGAGCCAGGAGAAGACGCCGGCGCCGAGAAACACCAGTCCGGCATCGCTGAATCCCAGCGCGCCGCAGGCCATGGCGCTGATGAAATTGTTGGCGACAGTCGGCAGATATAAACCGGGCGTCGTCGCCGCTCCCGGATGTTTACCCCGCCACAGCCCGGCGCTCTGCCAGGCCGCATAGCATAGCTGCAGCACTACCCCGATAATAAATACCCCCAATGATAACGCTCGGTACCAGGGGACAAAGCCGATTGCCACCAACAGCGTTGTCGCCGGAAGCAAACTGACAAAACTGCTGGCCACTGGATGACGCATCTCCTGTAGCACGCTCCACGGGAAACGAATGGCCCGTGCAATAAACGCTATCATTAATAGTGCCCAAATAATCGTCGCCAGCACCACCAACGCATCGCCAATAATCCTGCTCACCGGCCAGAGGGTACTGGCATAGCGCCAGGCGAATCCCATGCCAATAATTCCCAGCACTATACCAAAATAGCCAGCCGGTAGATTCAGCACCCGGTCGCTTACTGCGTTTTTATTCATTTTATTTAAACTTTCAATTTAATTTTAAGTTGCATTTTAAAGGAACCTTATAAAACGCGCTACGGAGATTTTTGCTATGTTTATGTTAACCAACGGTAAAGAGAGATACTGATGAATAAATATCGTCTGAGCGAGCACGCCCGCCTGTATCATTTCGAAGAAGACGGAATTAAACATAGCGTAAATCTGCGGCAAATCGTGGCGCTGATTGATTTCTCGGACGTTAAGGCGGGTAGCGAAGGTGGCTGGCTCGATGATGAAGCCGCTTTAAGCCAGGGCGGCGACTGCTGGATATATGACGCCAATAGCGTCGTCTTTGCTGGCGCGCGCGTTGACGACAACGCCCGTCTGACCGGCACCTGCGTAATAAGCCACGGGGCGACAATTAGCGATAACGCCTGGCTTGATAATGTTGAGGTAAGTCACGGCGCCAGGATAAGTGACAACGTCACTATAAAGCAATCGCAAATCCGTGGTGTCTGCCGAATCGCCGACCAGGCGCGTATTCTCCCCCATTGTCTGGTGATTGCCGCTCAGGGGCTGACTTCTGATGCCGACAAAGTGCTGCAAATTTATCAGCGCGCCACGGTCAGCGCCTCACGGATTGTTCATCAGGCGCAAATCTACGGTGATGCCGTAGTTGAGCATGCTTTTGTTGAACACCGTGCCGAAGTGTTCGATAACGCACGTATTGAAGGTAATGAAGATAACGATGTATGGATATGTGACAACGCCCGGGTCTACGATTGCGCGCGACTGGTTGCCGGGCGCGGCGAGGATCAAATCCCGACTCTGCGTTATAGTGCGCAAGTGGGTGAAAACGCCGTGGTCGAAGGCAACTGCCTGTTAAAGCATCGCGTCATGGTCGGCGGGCACGCCCATCTTCTCGGCGGGCCCATTCTGCTGGATGACGAGATACTCATCGAAGGACATGCGACGATTCGTGGCGATGTGATTATCGAACATCAGGTAGAAATCTGCGGTAACGCCTGTATCGAAGCGCTGGAGGGTGACAAAATTCATCTTCGCGGGCGCAAAATCGTCAGCGGCGACGAGCATATCACCCGTACGCCGCTGCTGGGTTCGCTGTAGCCACTTATTGCGGGTCGATAATCCGCGCGTAGATATTCTGATCGTCATACGCGCCATTTAAAAACTCGGCCTGCTTCAGACAACCTTCCAGTTGGAAACCATTGCGCAGCGCCACCTGATTACTGCGCTGGTTGGCGACCCGACATTTAATAACGAAACGGCGCACGATGCCCGTTTGCGCATAATGGTGGATAAACGCCTGTAACGCCTGTGATAACAGTCCCTGCCCCTGATGGTTTTGATCGATCCAGTAGCCGATATAGGCTGTCTTGTTCAACGGTTCAATCTGGTTAAATGACAGTACGCCGATCATCTGCCCCTGTAAAAACAGCAGGAACATTTTTGCATAACCGCGCTGGTGCAGCATCACGTTTCCCTGCACGTGGCGCCGGGTTTCATCTTCACTCAGCACTTCCGCAGGCCAGCTTAACGTATGCTGCAACCAGTCACGGTTTTTGAGCACCAGTTGATGTAGCTCACTGACGTAACGTTCGTCAACCGCACGCAGCTCCAGCTGTTCGTTGACCGGGATAGTTTCGATGGTGGGGCCGTTTTCGGCAGTCATGGCAATATCTCACTGATAAACAACAACGCCCGCAGTAGCGCACCGCGGGCGGGTATCAACGACCTGGTTATTTCATAATCCGGTCATCAACGTAGTTACGCCGATCCGCCGCAGGCGGGAAGTACTGATACAGCCACGTTTCGCTGATAGCGTCGCCACGGCAGCGCAGGAACATGCGCATCTCCACCGGATCGGTGGAATCTGAAGTCGGATACCAGTCAAAGAGAATTCGATAGCCGTCAAACGGCTCGACGTAGAGGATCTCTACCTGCTTAGCCTCGCCGCTGGAGAGCGTAATCACCGGCTCAATGCCTTTCGGCGCCGCGGCTTTCAGGTCGCCGCCAACAAAATCGATAGCAAAGCGGCGCGCCCATTTGTCCGGATAATGTTCACCCGGCGCCCATCCTTCCGGGAAGCCGCCCATTCCGGTACGTGTCGCCAGCACTCGCGCCAGCGGAGAGCGTACCGGCGGTTGCGCGCTCCAGTACAAGCGGTAGCTAAAGTCCAGTTGATCACCCGCTTTTACCGGTTTTTCCGGCTGCCAGAAGCAGACGATATTGTCCAACGTTTCGCCGGTAGTCGGGATTTCCATCAGGCTAACGGCCCCTTTTCCCCACTGATTACGGGGCTCCACCCACAGGCTCGGGCGCTTGTTATACCAGCCCATCACATCCTGATAATGGCTGAAATCGCGATCCAGCTGCAGCAGGCCAAATCCCTTCGGGTTTTTATCCTGGAACGCGTTGAACTGCAGCTTTTGCGGATTATTCAGCGGACGACAAATCCACTCGCCGTTGCCGCGCCACATCGACAGGCGGTCAGAATCGTGGATTTGCGGATGGATGGTATCGCACATCCGGCGTTCGTTATTACCGCAGCTGAACATGCTGGTCATCGGCGCAATGCCCAACTGCTTAATGTCTTTGCGCGCATAGAGATGATTTTCGACATCCATGATCACCTGCGTTTCCTGGCAATTCACGGTGAACTTATAAGCGCCGGTGACGCTTGGGCTATCGAGCAGCGCGTAAACGGTGAACACCGTCGCGCCAGGTTTGACGGTTTCAAACCAGAATGACGTGAAATCCGGGAACTCTTCCGGCGTATCGGTAAAGGTGTCGACGGCCAGACCACGCGCCGACAGGCCGTACTGGTAAGTGCTGTCGACCGCGCGGAAGTAGCTGGCGCCCAGGAAGGCGACGATATCGCGGCGCGCCAGTTCCGGCGCCTTAAACACGCGGAAACCGGCGAAACCAAGATCGGTCTGCCCTTCCAGCTGTTTGGTGTCAACACCGGCGTCGTTATACTGGAACAACTCCGGACGGAAATGTATCTCCCGCGCCTGCTGAGACTGCGCGTCCAGCGAGAACATGCGCACCCGGCGGCGGAAGCCCATACCAACATGGAAAAACTGGATATCCAGCTTACGCTCTTCAACGTTATTCCACAGCGAATGCGCCGCATCATACTGAATGCTGTTATAGGCCTGAGGGGTCAGATTCGCCAGCGTCGGCGGCAGGTCACGCGGCGCGCCGCCCCACGGCTGACGGGCTAAGTCATGAGCCATCGCCTGCAGGACGGAAAAGTCAAAGCGGCGCGTCTGGCCATCGGCGATAGCAGAATCCGCGGCGAAAGCCGCTTTAGTGAATAACGAGGCGACTCCTGACGTTCCGCATACGGCGGCAACAGCCATGGATGATTTAAGAAAACGTCTGCGGTTCATGCCTGGAAAAGCGTCCTTTTTGAGAGTTCGACGGATACGCAACGTTGCAAACATCTGCGTCGTGAATTCCGCTCACTCTAGACAAAAATGATTGATAATCCAATTGTTGGCAGGCGAAAAGCATGAAAAAAAAGATGTCCACCGGAACAGACTGAATAACCACCCAGCGATCGCTATCGCTGAGCTGTTTTGGCGAACAGGCGCGACCCGAGACCTCAGCGTTTTTACCCCCGCTTTGTTTATTTTCAGCACGAACAGGATAAATTTTCATCACGCCAGGTGTAATCTCTACTCTCCAGGGAAAAATGTCAGGAGTATCTAATGAAAGTAAAAGCCGCCGTGACGTTGGGTTATCAACAACCATTTAGCATTAAAGATATTCAGGTTAGCGCACCTAAAAAAGACGAAGTGATGGTAAAAATTGTCGCTACAGGCGTTTGTCATACCGACGCGGTAATCCGCGATAACGCCGGGATCCTGCCGATGCCCGCCATCCTGGGCCACGAAGGCGCAGGTATCGTGGTTAACGTCGGTGATGCCGTTCGTGGGGTCGAAATTGGCGATCATGTGGTACTGAGCTACGCCGCCTGCCATCACTGCGAAAACTGCCTCACCAACCATCCTTCCGCGTGCGAAAGTTTCAATGACTTAAACTTTGGTGGACGCTTAGACGATGGCACCACCCCTTATCGTCTGGATGATCAAGAATTATCCGTCTTCTTCGGTCAATCTTCGTTTAGTCAGTATGTGGTCACCAAAGCGACGAATGCTATTGTTGTCGACCGTGAAGTCGAACTATCGCTTCTTGGTCCGCTGGGTTGCGGAATTCAAACCGGTAGCGGCACGGTGTTAAATCGACTAAAACCGGTGGCCGGGGAATCGCTGGTGGTATTCGGCTGCGGCGCGGTTGGTTTAAGCGCCATTATGGCTGCAAAGCTCACCGGCTGTAGCCAAATCATCGCCGTCGATATTCATGCGAACCGCCTTGAGCTGGCACGTGAACTCGGCGCAACCCACGTGATCAATGGCAAACAGGAAGATAGCGTTGCGGTTATTCGCCAACTGACCGGCAAAGGCGCGCACTACGCCATCGAAACTACCGGCGTCGCCGCCATCGTTCTGCAGGCAATCCACGCGATTAAGCCGTTAGGCACGGTGGCGGTCGTCGGCTTTACGGGCGATATCACCTTTAATGTCCAAAACGATCTGATGGCGGAAGGTAAATCATTGATAGGAGTAATCGAAGGAGACGCCGTGCCGCAGCTGTTTATCCCGCAGTTGGTACAGTTTTATAAACAAGGAAAATTCCCCATTGATAAGCTTATCGAATTCTATCCGCTCGAAGAGATTAATCAGGCTTTCGCAGATTCAGCTTCCGGTAAAGTCATCAAACCGGTGGTGCTGATGTAATGCGGGCGGCTCTTTGCGAAACAAAGAGCCGCAAGTAAAGATTATTTCACACTGACGTCGATACCGGGGAAGTACTTCGCCGCCAGACGGGTGATAGTGCCGTCGGCACGCACTTTATCAATTGCCGCGTCGAGCTGTTTTTTAGTTGCCTCATCGCCCTTGCGCAAGCCGTAGCCAATACCGCTGCCCAGAATCGTATCATCAGCCACCGGCTTACCGATAAAACCGAATCCTTTACCCTGCGGCTTACTGAGGAACCCGGCCTGCCCGGCCGCGGACATCACCAGCGAGGCGTCGATACGGCCGTTAAGCAGATCGGCCCACGCCATGTTCTGGTCTTTATAGGAAACCACCGTGACGCCGTGTTTTTCCCAATGCTCTTTGGCAAAGGTTTCCTGAATCGAGCCCTGTAGCACGCCGATGGTTTTGCCCTTCAGCCCATCCGGCGTCGCCTGCATACCGCTGTCGGCCTTGCCCACCAGCTGTGAAGGAATACGGTAGATCGGCTGGGTGAAATCAATACTCTTGCGCCGCTGTTCGGTAATGTTCATCGCCGAATTAATCGCGTCGAATTTCTTCGCCACCAGTCCCGGAATGAGCGCATCAAAGGAGGTTTCGACCCAGCTGCATTTCAACTGCGCGGCCTGACAAATCGCGTTGCCGAGGTCAATATCAAAACCCTGCAACTCCCCTGCCGGATTACGGCTTTCGAACGGCGGATATTCCGCCTCCACGCCGTAGCGTAATTCGCTAGCGGCAAAGCTTGATACGGTACACAGCATTCCCAAAGCAAGAGTTAGGGCTTTTATTTTCATCGTCTGGCTCCTTAACGCGGCTTAACGCGGCACAGCGCCTGCGCGCCGGCCCGCAATGTGGCTTCATCTTTGGCAAAAGAGAGCCGAATCAGTTTGTTATCAGTACCATCGGTATAAAATGCCGATAGCGGAATCGTGGCGACGCCGTATTCGGTAATCAGCCGCTTAACCATCTCGCTGTCATGCTCATCGCTGAAATGGCGATAATCCGCCAGCATGAAGAAAGAGCCGGCGCTCGGCAATAAGCGGAACGGCGAGTCTTGCAGCAGTTGCTGGAGCAAATCACGCTTTTGCTGATAAAAGGCGGCAAGCGACAGCCATGAAGCCGGGTTCTGCATATGCTCTGCGAAAGCGTACTGCATCGGCGTATCGGCAGAAAACATGAGGAACTGATGTACCTTGCAGATCTCATCCATTAGCGCTGCTGGCGCCACGCAGTAGCCAACGCGCCAGCCGGTCACGTGGTAGGTCTTGCCGAAGGAAGAGATAATCACGCTGCGTTCCGCTAGCTGCGGATGGGTCGCCATGCCGTGATGCTTTTCGCCGTCGAAGACTACGTGCTCGTAGACTTCGTCGGACAAAACCACGATATCGGTATTGCGGATCAGCATCGCCAGTTGATTAAGGTCGTCGGCGGAAAGTACCTGGCCGCTTGGATTATGCGGCGTATTAATGATGATCATCCGCGTCTTCGGGGTAATCGCGGCGCGCACCTCGTCCCAGTTAATCGCGAAATCCGGCACGGTGAGCTTAATCGCCACCGGCGTCGCGCCTTGCAGACGCACTATCGGGGCATAGCTATCAAACGAAGGCTCAAAGTAAATCACCTCGTCGCCAGCATGTACCAGCCCGGCAATGGCGGAATAGATCCCCTGGCTGGCGCTAGCGGTAACCAACACTTCGTTATCGACATCATATTGCGTGCCATATAACGTGGCGATTTTGTCAGCGATACGCTCTTTTAAAGCCCGCAGGCCGGTCATCGGCGCGTATTGATTATGTCCGGCGGTCATCGCCTGCGTCACGCCGGCCACCAGCTGTGGGTCGCAGGCAAAGTTAGGCGCGCCCTGAGAAAGATTAATCGCGTTATGCTGCGCGGAGAGCTGACCGATAACGGTAAAAATCGTGGTGCCGACATCCGGCAATTTCGAGCGGGTGGTGACCGAAGCACTAAGAGCCATGATTAATCCTTTCTCGTTTTATTTGCATATCCATTCAAACCAAAGCGACTTCAGGCGACAAGCGAATTGTTATCATAAGAGCTATGCATTCCGATCATGGCTCAGGACGCCTTTAAAACATGACGGGGCTAACACTCAGGCCATAAACCACAATTTTTGTATGCCTTATACTATTCAATTCTTTATAATCCCCAGCGGTTCTAAGGCTACTGACCGTCTTAGAGAAATTTAGAATATATCTCTTTCCGGCATTTCAGGTGCTGAATGGGGCAAGAGGCAAATCTTATGTTTATTACGCCAGCGTATATCGCGTTATTTTTAATCGCATCATGGGGACTTTTTAAACTCGACCAAAAAAGCAACTCGTTATCAAAAAGCGTTTTTATCGCTATCTTTCTCGGCGCCCTTCTCGGATTATCGCTCCATTTCATTGCCAACGAACCGCGTAAAACGGTCATTGATTGGTACAGTATCGTCGGCAACGGCTATGTTAATTTGCTGAAACTTGTCGCGGTTCCGCTGATTTTTATTTCAATTTTGTCAGCGATTAACAAACTCGAAAATAGCGCCGGTATTGGCCGAATGTCCTTAACCATCGTCGCCTGCATGCTGTGTCTGGTAATGATTGCGGGTTGGGTCGGCCTGTTTACCGCTAACCTGATCGGTCTCGACGCCAGCGCATTCAGCCATATGCAATCGACGCTGACCGCCGAAGACGTCAGCAAAACCACAGCCGTTTCGCTACCCCAACTGGTCACTTCGCTGATCCCGACAAATATTTTTCTCGACCTGACCGGCGCGCGCAGCGTATCGGTTATCGGCATCGTCATCTTTACCCTGCTGGCCGGCGTGGCGTTATTGAAGGTGAAAAAAGAGGCGCCGGAGGAAGGTCAAAAATTAAGTAGCGGGATTAACGCGATTCAAATTTGGGTGATGAAGATGGTACGTATCGTCATAGCGCTGACGCCATACGGTGTCCTCGCATTGATGGCAAAAGTCTTTTCAACCTATCAGCTAGCGCAATTCACCAGCCTGCTAGGCTTTATCGCCGCCTGTTATCTGGCAGTCGCCATGATGTTTATCGTGCATGCGATTCTGCTGACTATTAGCGGTCAAAATCCTCTGCGCTACTTTAAAACGGTGTGGCCGGTGCTTACCTTCGCTTTTGTTTCCCGCAGCAGCGCGGCTTCGATTCCATTAGCCATTACCGCACAGGAAAAATTCGGCGTGCCGAATACCATCGCCAATATTGCCGCCTCTTTTGGTTCCAGTATGGGGCAAAACGGCTGCGCCGGAATCTATCCGGCCATCATGGTGGCCATGATTGCGCCCACGCTAGGTATCGACCCACTGTCGTTCTCGTTTTTAGCCAGCTTACTTCCGGCTATCGCTCTGGGCTCAATTGGCGTCGCAGGCGTCGGCGGCGGCGGGACATTTGCGGCGTTGATTGTCCTGTCTACGCTCAACTTCCCGGTGGCGCTGGTCGGCATTTTTATCGCCATTGAGCCAATTGTCGATATGGCGCGTACCGCGCTGAATGTGAATGGATCGATGATGTCTGGCGTACTGGCGACGCGGCTATTGAAAAATCAACGTACAAAGTCGCACCCTGTCGCCTCGATGAGTGAATAATCCCGTCTGATTGAAGCGGCGGCCAGGCCTGAAAACTGGCCGCCAGCTGTTTATTTCTTACTCAACAGATTAAAACTGGTCATCAGGTTCCGATAATCCGGAATGTGGTTAGAGAACAGGGTTCCCAATCCTTCAATATCATTGCGCCAGTCACGGTGCAGCTCACAGGCCACGCCAAACCACGACATTAACTGCACGCCCGCCTGAGACATACGATCCCACGCCGCATCACGGGTGATCGGGTTAAAAGTACCGGAAGCATCGGTCACCACAAAGACGTCGAATCCCTCTTCAATCGCCGACAGCGCCGGGAAGGCCACGCACACTTCAGTGACGACACCGGCAATAATCAGCTGTTTCTTACCGGTGGCTTTTACCGCGTTAACGAAATCTTCGTTATCCCAGGCGTTAATATTGCCGGGACGAGCGATATAAGGGGCGTCGGGGAACTGTTCTTTTAGTTCCGGCACCAGCGGGCCGTTAGGGCCATTCTCAAAACTGGTGGTCAGAATAGTCGGTAGTTTAAAGTATTTAGCCAGATCGCTGAGGGCAAGGACGTTGTTCTTGAATTTATCCGGCTCGATATCACGAACCAGTGAGAGCAGGCCGGTCTGATGGTCAACCAGTAATACTGCCGCATCATTTTTATCCAGACGAACGTAAGGTTTAGACATGGTGGCTCCTTTAATACACATCAACTAATCGGTGAGAAACGTTGTATCAACGAGATTAATAATAGTGTAAGCAGCGGATGACGATTAGATGGCAAAAACGGAACGCATCGTCCCAATTTCGCAACGAGGCGTGGCATACTGCCCATGATCAAAATGCATAGCTGGAGCCAACATGTCGCGTAGCGCCCTGCCTTTTCATACCGTAGAAACGTTTCTGATAACCGCGAGGCATCTCAACCTAACCCATGCCGCACAGGAGCTATGCCTGACGCAGGGGGCGGTCAGCCGGCAGATCGCCGCGCTGGAGAGCTGGTTCGGCTTCCCGCTATTTGAACGCCACGCCCGGGGCCTGCGACTGTCGCCACAGGGCAGCGCGCTTTATCCGGAGCTACAGTCGGCATTCGGCCGCCTGATAACGGTGGCCGAGCAGGCGCGCCAGCAGCAAACTGTCGTGCGCCTGAAAGCGCCTACCTGCGCGATCCGCTGGCTGGTGCCGAAACTACTGGAGATAGAACGACGTTATCCGGAACTGCAGGTGGCGTTGACCACCACCACCGAGCATAACGTCAACTTTAAGACTGAGCCCTACGACGCGGCGATTATCTTTGGCACCCATCAGAGCGCCGGCGATCTGCTGTTTGAAGAAGCCCTCACGCCGGTGACCAGTCCCGATACGCCATGCGATCCCCAGCTATCAGGCGTCACATTTCTCCATCCGACGCGCGATAAAACCGACTGGCTGCTGTGGCTTGCGCACTTCCCGCATGAAACTGCGCTAAAAATGCATAAAAACCAATATTTCGACACCATGGATCTGGCGATCACCGCCGCGATGCAGGGGCTCGGCGTGGCCATGGCGGACGAAACGCTGGTTGCCGGGGATCTGCGAACCGGGCGACTATGTCGCCCCTTCTCGCTTAGCGTCAAAACCGGCGCCAGCTACCGGCTGGTTGTTCGCCGCTCGCAAAGCAAGGCCGACGGGCTGGCGCGCTTTCGCGCCGCGCTGGTTAATCCAGCGTCACATGATGCTTCATCACCCGACGAAACAGCGCCAGCCGCGCGCGCATAAAGCGGTTCTCGACTTTAAAGCCCGCGCGCTTGTTGAGGCCGATACGCAATAAACGGTCCCGCCCGCGCTGACAGGCAGGCCAGCGTACAGGGCCCGTTAACTCGCTGCACTGATTGCCTGCCAGCCTGGCAAAATTAGTCCAGTAGTCGGCGACCTGCGCGGCGAAGGCTTGATCCGCCTCACTGGCGTACTGACACACCGGCTCGGCTCGGGTCAGGTTGTCAAAAACGTAAACCACTTCGTTGCCATGCCAGGCGCCATGGAGATAAGTTTCATGTTCCGCTTCGGCCACATAGTCAAACCAGTATCGCCAGCACGGTTGCCCGAGACGCTGCTGCGCCTGCATGACAACATACCCCAAAGTCGTGAACGCCATATCGCGGCACACTTCTCTGCCTAACGCTTCATCACCTTTGACGCCTGGATACAGCAGTTTGATAAGCCCAAGGCCAAAACGGCGTTCGCGCCGCAGTTTTTGAATCTGCCCGGCAATATCGACGCCAAATACCGCCATCACGCTGGCCTCATCGCTATTGGAGCCAATCATCACCGGCATCGCATGCTGACGTCCTTTAAAGAACGTGTCGAGCATAGGCTCCGGTAGCACCGCATCGCCGACAATCGGCGCCGGGCCAATATTCAGCGGCGCTGTCAGCGCCCAAAAAGCATCGGCGGGGATTGCCCGCAGCTGTTCCGCGCTGGCATCGGCAAGAGAAAAATGTTCCGCCAGCAGCTTTCCCTTCGCCAGCGCCTTTTCCCGCGGTAAATCCGGTAAGGTATAACCGCTTTGTACGATCGCTTTATGGAACAATCCCTTCGCTTTCGGCGACGCCATTAACGACAGGACGCTGCGCGCTCCCGCGGATTCGCCGAACAAGGTGACATTGGCGGCGTCGCCACCGAAAGCGTGGACATTGTCCTGTACCCAGCGTAGCGCGGCTATCTGATCGAGCAGCGCAAAATTATACAACCGCTCGCCCTCTTCGCCTTCCAACGCCGGATGAGCGAAAAAGCCGAGGTGTCCAAGACGATAGTTCACCGTGACCACCACCACCTCGCGGCTGGCCAATGCGCTACCGTCGTAGGGCGGCAGGCTGCCGGCGCCGATGGTGTAGCCGCCGCCGTGCAGCCAGACCATCACCGGGAGCGGCTGCGAGCGGGCGGCGGGCGCCCACACGTTGAGATACAGACAATCTTCTGAGAAACGGCCAGGATCGCCGCCGCCCAGTTCACGACAATATTCGATATCCTGCCAGCTGGCGGCGGAAAAGGTATCGGCCTGACGCACGCCCTGCCAGCGCTCTGGTGGCTGCGGCGAACGCCAACGCAGCTCGCCAACCGGCGGCTGCGCGTAGGGAATACCGCGCCAGATATGGATACCCTGTTCACTGGTGCCGGATAGCGTGCCCTGCCGCGTTTTCACAAGCGGCGTAGATGAATTCTGCATAACAACGTCCTTTTGCAAGTTATGCCATGCAGAGTACCGATTTTAGAGCAGACCGCAACGGCGTTTACTGCGTTCCTCCGCCTGTTGATATAGCTCGAACTCATCGAGGACCTCACAGCCTAACGCCGCTTCAAAAGCGTCACGGCTGGCGTTACCGTGGCTGCGGGCCTGGGTTTCGTTGCCAAGATTTGATTGGAAGATCCCCGCGGCGCTTACCGGTAAAAAATCCTCATAAACAATCGGCTGCGCGACTACCCAACCGCGTTCGATCAGCGGTTGCGGATCGTCGCCGGGGCCAAAAGCATGGCGGTGCGCTTCTCCTGCGGGGGTCAGGCGATAGCGGAACCACGCCAGCCCCTGCTGACGCAACAGAAATTCGCTGTCAGGAAACTGGCAAAAGACCTCCTGCAAATGGCGCTGATGGTTAAGGTTGTCTTTACCGACCCCGGCCTCATTCAGTAAGCGGTCATACAGCGCTCGTCCTTTCGGCGTCAACGCGACGCCGCGTTGTTCAATTTCGCCAAAGCGCGCGCTGTGCGTGCCTTTATGTTCACCGGCGAACATCACCGGCTCTTCCAGCGCTTTAAAACTGGTTTGCCGCAATAAAATCGGCACCTCGCGGCGCGGTGGCCCTTCAATGAGCGCTTTCGGTTCAATACCACACTGCGGCATCAGCGCCTGAACCCGATCGATATCGAGCGTACGCGGCGTCAGATGGTTGATGTGGCAACCGGGGAAACAGACCACATCGGCAATCAACCGGTGCTCATTATGCAGTGCGTGATAGGTTTGCTCGTCAACGGTGGCGTGACGGTGCCAACGAAAAGTTTCCAACGCTTCGTTGACGAATTCGCGCGCTTCTGCTGCCGTGAATTCCCCCCTATCTTCGTGTAACGCAATCAGCTCACGGCAGCGCGGCGTAAAGATATCGCGACGGGCGAGAATATCCGCCGCTTGCTGGCGCAACGCCTCGTTGCCGATCAGTTCAAGACGCAGCAAGGAGGTGAAAATGCGAAACGGGTTACGCGCCAGCGCCGCATCATCGACCGGGCGAAAAGCGGTAGAATGCACGGGTACCCCAGCCTGCGACAGATCGTAATAGCTAACGGGATACATCCCCATAATGGCAAACATGCGACGCAGGGTCGCCAGTTCTTCCGCCGTTCCCACGCGGATCGCGCCGTGGCGCTCAACGTTCAGCCGTGCCAGTTCGTCGGCATTAGCCAATTGTTCATGTAATTTCGGGTTGTGTTCCAGGACCGCCAGATTCACATCCGCCACCAACTCCAGGAGGGTTCCATACTGCGGAACTTCCTGCTGGTACATTGCCGACATAGCCTGTGAAAAGTTTTCCCGAATCTCATCAGCCGTGATGGTGTTCGCCATGATGTCTTACCTCCAGTGAATACTTCCTGGAGTGTAGGAAAGCGCGTTAAGAGTGGCGGGAAGAATTTACAAACTGTGATGCGGATAACCTGCTACCGCGTTTCGTCTGTACAAATCATAACCGCCGGTTATGAAAAATTAGATTTAATTTCACTTTAAATTAACAAAACATTTACAGAGACTGTTTCTGGCGAAATTACAACAACATGCCTCTCTTCCGTTTGATGGAGTACCCTATGAATAATAAATGGTCACCGCGCGAGGTCGTACATCGCGATTACAATAGCCATCCGCCGGCACTAGCGCCGGGATACAAAACCAGCGTGCTACGCTCGCCGCGCAATGCGCTCATCTCCCTGCAAAATTCACTTTCTGAGATTACCGGCCCGGTGTTCAGCAGCGAAGACCTTGGTCCGCTGGATAACGATCTCATTCTCAACTACGCCAAAGACGGCCTGCCGATTGGCGAACGAATTATCGTCCACGGTTACGTGCGCGACGGCTTTGGCCGGCCAATGAAAAATACGCTGGTCGAAGTGTGGCAAGCCAATGCCGGCGGCCGTTACCGTCATAAGAAAGACCAGTATCTGGCGCCGATTGACCCCAACTTCGGCGGCTGCGGACGGGTACTGACCGATGAAAACGGTTATTACTGTTTTCGCACGATCAAACCCGGCCCCTACCCGTGGCGTAATCAGGTTAGCGACTGGCGACCGGCGCATATTCACTTTTCGCTCTCCGGCGATGCCTGGGCGCAACGGCTGATTACCCAAATGTACTTTGAAGGCGATCCGCTTATTAAACAGTGTCCGATTGTCAGAACCATCAATAACGATGATGCCGTGCGTACCCTGATTGCCGAGCTGGATACCCACGCCGCCGTGCCGCTCGACAGCCTGGCCTATCGTTTTGACCTTGTGCTGCGCGGCCATCGCGCCACGCTGTTCGAAAATCGTACTCAGGGGGCCGCCCAATGAAAGACTATTTAGCTGAAACCGCCTCGCAAACTGCCGGGCCTTATGTGCATATTGGTCTGGCACCGGACGCTGCCGGGTTTCATATTTTCGAAAAAAACTTCGGCCCCAACTTAGTGAGCGCGGAAACCAAAGGCCAACGTATTACGATTGAAGGCCGGGTTTTCGATGGTTCCGGAACGCCGGTACGCGACGTGCTGCTGGAACTCTGGCAGGCTAACGCCGACGGGCGTTATAACCATCCCGACGACCGCCAGCAGAGCAAGGCTCTGGACCCCAACTTTCGCGGCTGGGGCCGCACGTGTTCAGACTTTGCATCCGGCGTCTGGCGCTTTCAAACCATCAAACCCGGTTCGGTCGTCGGCCGTGACGGACGCATGATGGCGCCGCACCTCAATCTGTGGGTGGTGGCGCGGGGTATCAACATTGGCCTGAATACGCGGATGTATTTCGCTGATGAACAGGCGGCAAATGAACAGGATCCGGTACTGAATCTGATTGAGTGGGAAGTTCGCCGCCAGACGCTTATCGCGCAACGTGAAGTGCGTGGAGATGAAATCGTCTACCGCTTTGATATTTATTTACAGGGCGATAAAGAGACCGTGTTCTTCGATATTTAATTTCCCACCAAAATAACTCCCTTTTTCCTTGCCCCGTCGACCACGGGGCTTTTTAACGCGCCTGACAGAAATGACTTGTAAGACAATAAGATCAAATGTTAATAATATTTTGCTAACTAGTTATCAAAATTAAACAACTTCGCTTGCTACCGAGACAGCTCTGTTTTTAACATCGATTATGGAAAAAAATGGTCTCTTCAGTCAGCGCATTCGCTTGCGCCATTTACATACTTTTGTCGCCGTCGCACAACAGGGAACCCTGGGGCGGGCGGCAGAAACCCTGAATCTTAGCCAACCTGCGCTATCAAAAACCCTCAACGAGCTTGAGCAGTTGACCGGTACCCGGCTCTTTGAGCGCGGGCGGCTTGGCGCGCAGTTGACGCTGGTTGGCGAACAGTTTCTTACCCATGCGGTCAAGGTGCTGGATGCCCTCAATACCGCGGGCCAGGCTCTCAATCGTAAAGAGGGCATGAATAGCGATGTGGTACGAATTGGCGCCCTGCCAACCGCAGCGCTCGGTATTTTGCCTACGGTGATTGGTCAATTTCATAAACAGCAAAAAGACATCACCTTACAGGTCGCCACCATGAATAACACCATGCTGCTGGCGGGGCTGAAATCCGGCGATGTCGATATTGGTATTGGGCGCATGTCCGATCCGGAGCTCATGAGCGGCCTCAACTATGAACTGCTGTTTCTTGAATCGCTAAAACTGGTCGTCCGCCCCGGCCACCCGTTACTGCAGGAGACGGTAACGCTCAGCCGGGTGATGGAATGGCCGGTAGTGGTCTCACCAAAAGGGACCATTCCGCGGCAGAATGCGGAAACGCTACTGCAAAGCCAGGGCTGTAAAATTCCCCCCGGCTGTATTGAAACGCTGTCGGCCTCGCTTTCGCGCCAGCTCACCGTCGATTACGACTATGTCTGGTTCGTCCCTTCCGGCGCGGTAAAAGACGACCTGCGTCGCGGTTTGTTAACCTCATTACCTATCGCCACCGAAGGCGCCGGCGAGCCGATCGGTATTCTTACCCGGGTGGACGCCAGCTTGTCGCAGGGGGCGCAAACTCTACTGAGCGCGATACGCAAATCCATGCCTGCCTGACCCTCAATGGCCGTTACCCCGAATCAACACATTGGGGTAACGGCATCGCTACGTTCATTCTTCTGCCACTTAATATATACATTGCGCTAATCAATTAGTGCGAAATCATTCATTAACATTTGCGCTCATTTCATTAACAGATTTATCATAGCCATGATTTCACCATTTGGTTCATGTGAAATGAATTCATCTTTTGAAATCACCTTTATGAAGCTTTTCAGAGCTTCACTCAAAAGCAATTTCCATTTGCACTTGATTCATTTGGTACACGCCTGGCAAGGGGTGGTATAAGGAGACAACATGGCTACGGGCAACGTGCCGCGCGGATTCCCCCGGATCCTGCAGTGGCTACTCGCCGGACTGATGTTAATCATCGGTCTGGCAATCGGCATTTTAGGCGCCAAACTGGCAAGCGTCGGCGGCACCTGGTATTTCGCCATTATGGGACTGGTGATGGTTATCGCCTCCCTGCTTATTTTCCGCAATCGTCGCGGCGGTATCGTTCTTTATGCCGTCGCCTTCGCAGCTTCCATTGTTTGGGCTATCAGCGACGCAGGCTGGACCTACTGGCCGCTGTTCTCACGCCTGTTTGCGCTTGGCGTTCTGGCTTTTCTGTGCGCCATTGTTTGGCCTTTCCTTTCCAGCGCTCCGGCCAAAAAAGGCGCGGCCTTCACCCTCGCGGGCGTGCTGGCTGTGGTACTGCTGGTCAGCTTTGGCTGGATGTTCAAATCCCAGCCGCTGGTCATCGCCAGCGAACCCGTGCCGGTAAAACCGGTACAGCCAGGTGAAGAACAAAAAAACTGGGAGCACTGGGGTAATACCACTCACGGCGACCGTTTTGCCGCGTTGGATCAGATCAATAAAAACAATATCAACCGGCTACAGGTTGCCTGGATTGCCCATACCGGCGATATTCCGCAGAGTAACGGTTCCGGCGCGGAAGACCAGAATACGCCGCTGCAGATTGGCGATACACTCTATGTTTGTACGCCATATAGCAAAGTCCTGGCGCTGGATGTCGATAGCGGCAAAGAAAAATGGCGCTACGACTCGAAAGCGACGGCGCCGAACTGGCAACGTTGCCGCGGTTTAGGCTACTACGAAGATAGCCAGGCACAGGCTAATGCCGTGGCCGGGACTCAGCCTGCCGCCTGTGCCCGCCGCCTGTTCCTGCCGACTACCGATGCGCGTCTGATCGCAATCGATGCCGATACTGGTAAAGCCTGTGAAGCATTTGGCGAACACGGTACCGTCGATCTCAGCGTCGGCATGGGGGAAATCAAACCTGGTTATTATCAGCAGACCTCTACCCCGCTGGTGGCCGGTAACCTTGTTGTCGTTGGTGGTCGCATCGCGGATAACTACTCCACCGGTGAACCACCGGGCGTAGTTCGCGCTTTTGACGTGCATACCGGTAAACTGGCCTGGGCCTGGGATCCGGGTAATCCGCAGCTGACCGGCGTACCGCCGGAAGGACAGACCTACACGCGCGGGACGCCGAACGTCTGGTCCGCAATGTCTTACGATGCCAAACTGAATCTTATTTATCTGCCAACCGGTAACGCCACGCCAGATTTCTTCGGCGGCGAACGTACGGCGCTGGATGATAAATACAGCTCATCAATCGTTGCGGTCGATGCGACCACCGGTAAAGTGCGCTGGCATTTCCAGACCACCCATCACGATCTGTGGGATTTCGACCTGCCTTCGCAACCGCTGCTGTACGATCTGCCGGACGGTAAAGGCGGTACGACGCCGGTACTGGTGCAAACCAGCAAGCAGGGCATGATCTTTATGCTTAACCGCGCGACGGGCGAACCGGTCGCTAAAGTGGAAGAACGTCCGGTCCCGGCTGGTAACGTTAAAGGTGAACGCTACTCGCCGACGCAACCGTACTCTGTCGGCATGCCGATGATCGGCAACGAAACGTTGAAAGAATCGGATATGTGGGGCGCCACCCCGGTTGACCTGCTGCTGTGCCGTATTCAGTTCAAAGAGATGCGCCATCAGGGTGTCTTTACACCGCCGGGTGAAGACCGCTCCCTGCAATATCCGGGCTCGCTTGGCGGAATGAACTGGGGCAGCGTGTCGGTCGATCCGAATAACGGCCTGATGTTCGTCAATGACATGCGCCTTGGACTGGCTAACTACATGGTGCCGCGAGCGAAAGTGGCCAAAGATGCCAGCGGTATCGAAATGGGTATCGTACCGATGGAAGGTACGCCGTATGGCGCAATGCGTGAGCGTTTCCTGTCGCCGCTGGGTATCCCCTGCCAGAAGCCGCCGTTCGGCACCATGTCGGCGGTTGATCTGAAAAGCGGTAAGCTGGTCTGGCAGGTTCCGGTGGGTACGGTAGAAGATACCGGTCCGTTGGGTATCCGCATGCATATGCCGATCCCTATCGGCATGCCAACGCTGGGAGCTTCGCTATCTACCCAGTCTGGCCTGCTGTTCTTCGCCGGCACCCAGGATTTCTATCTGCGCGCCTTTGATACCGCCAACGGCAAAGAGATTTGGAAATCTCGCCTACCGGTGGGCAGCCAATCCGGCCCGATGACCTACGTTTCACCGAAAACCGGTAAGCAGTACATCATTATCAACGCCGGCGGCGCGCGTCAGTCTCCCGATCGCGGCGATTACATCATCGCTTACGCTTTACCCGATCAAAAATAAAACCAGGGCCCCGTTCAGGGGCCTTTCTTTATCTCCCCGGTTTCAGATTCCATTTAGGCGCCGATCTTCAGGCTTTTGTTACTATGGAAGCTCATTTCTCAGGCTGGATAAACAGGGAGGAAGCCATCATGGTTTTGATGAAAGGCTCAAGCGCGCTGCTTTTGGCCGCGTTACTATCGGGATGCGCCAACGAGGAACCACCACAGCTTTATCGCCACGACTTTGTGTTGAAGAATCCGCATACGGGTATGCCGCTGCCCTATCTCCCTTACCAAATCACCACGCCAGACGGTATAGTCTTTAAGGGCAGAACCGATAAAAACGGTTTAACCGTAGAAGCGATATCGACTATGCCGGGAGAATTTAAGATCAATATGATCCCTGAGTCAGCACTATAAGTTTCTTCGGCAGGTTCTGATTTTAGAATGTTTTATTACGTTATGTTATTATTGCGAACAGTTATCAATAACAACATGACAAGGATAAAAGATGAAAGGAGCCCTCTATCACCTGCCGATCGGCGCACTCTTATTAGCCGCAACCACCTCGGCCCAGGCGCTGAAAGCGCCAGAAGTGGATTTACGCGACCCGACGCTGTGGGAAGAGAGAAAGGTCAATCCGCTAAACGATGTCTCGGTCCCCTGCGAAGTGGCAAACGGCCCTGATTGTCCCATCTGGGAAGATCAAAAGTCCGATATTCAGCGTGAGAGAGAGCGGCGGGAGCAGCGACGTTGGCAATCCGGCTATGAGCACTGGCGCAAGTATTAACGCAACCAGAAGTCAACCCGGGCGATAGATGGCCCGGGTTTCGCTATCAGCAATACTTAGTTATCACCGAAGTGAATAACCGTACGAATCGATTTACCTTCATGCATCAGATCGAAGGCTTCGTTGATCTGGTCGAGCGGCAACCGGTGGGTGATAAACGGATCGAGGCGAATCTTACCCGCCATCGCGTCTTCAACCATTCCTGGTAGCTGGCTACGCCCTTTCACCCCGCCGAAGGCGGATCCGCGCCATACCCGGCCGGTGACTAACTGGAACGGACGGGTCTTGATTTCCTGACCGGCGCCCGCGACACCGATGATGACGCTCTCACCCCAACCTTTATGGCAGCACTCCAGCGCCGCGCGCATGACGTTGACGTTACCGATACATTCAAAACTGAAATCAACGCCGCCATCGGTTAGCTCGACAATCACGTCCTGAATCGGTTTATCGTAGTCGTTCGGGTTGATAAAGTCGGTGGCGCCCATCTCTTTGGCGAGGGTAAATTTATCCGGATTAGTGTCGACCGCCAAAATGCGTCCGGCTTTCGCCTGCACCGCGCCCTGAATCACCGCCAGGCCAATACCGCCCAGCCCGAACACCGCGACGCTGTCTCCCTCTTTCACCTTCGCGGTATTATGTACCGCGCCGATACCGGTGGTGACGCCGCAGCCCAACAGACACACTTTTTCCAGCGGCGCCTGCGGGTTAACTTTTGCCAGAGAAATCTCGGCGCAAACGGTGTATTCGCTGAAGGTGCTGGTGCCCATATAGTGATAAATCGGCTCGCCGTTATAGGAGAATCGCGTGGTGCCATCCGGCATCAGACCTTTCCCCTGCGTGGCGCGAACCGCCTGGCAGAGGTTAGTTTTGCCAGACTTGCAGAATTTGCATTCGCCGCACTCGGCGGTATACAGCGGAATAACGTGATCGCCAGGTTTCAGGCTGGTCACGCCCTCGCCGACTTCAACGACGATACCGCCGCCTTCATGGCCCAACACCGCCGGGAACACGCCTTCCGGATCGTCGCCAGAGAGAGTAAAAGCATCGGTGTGGCAAACGCCGGTGTGGGTGATTTTTACCAGAACTTCGCCTTTCTTTGGCGGCGCGACGTCAATCTCCACGATTTTTAACGGCTGACCGGGGCCAAAGGCAACTGCTGCACGTGATTTCATACTGTCCATTCCTCGTCGTGATTTTATTTTAAATAGGATCGTAGCAGGTGACCGACTTCCGCCATGCGGGCGGCGCGTTGGTCCGGGGTGGTATCGCCGCTAACCAGTTCATCCTGCAGATGCATCTCCACCAGCTCGCCCATCAAACCGTTGGCGGCGCCGCGAATGGAGGCAATCTGTTGCAGGATAGTCATGCAGGGTTCGCCGGACTCCAGCGCGCGTTCCAGCGCTTCAACCTGCCCGCGAATACGGCGTACGCGGCTAAGCGCACGCTTCTTGTCTTCTGGTGAATGTGGCACGAGATGCCCTCCATATCATATAGGGGGGTATACTATATTTATTTAGTTAAAGTGGCAAATTGAAACGCCGCTAACAACCATAGCATAGCGGCGCAGGTTTACCTTAATCGAGAGTGAGGCTCATGGCTATACAGCGTAGCTCGGCGTTGGCCATTTTCGAATAATGGCTCTTTTCGCCCTGTGAAACAAAGCCATGGCGTAGATAAAAGCCCGCCGCATTGGGGGTCGCCTCAAGCGTAATGGTTTCGAGCCCCCGTCGGCGAGCTTCGGCAATAACCGCCGCCATGATCAAATCCGCGCATCCCTGCCCGCTCCACTCCGGCAGCGTAAAGATCGCTTCCACGCTTAAGGACTCAATATCGAGATAGCCGGTCGCGATAGGTTGGCCCAGCGTATTTTCCACGATATAAAACGGATTATCGGCAACGGCGTGACGATACCCCTCGGGCATCTGTTCCGGCGTCCAGGCGTGAATCACTTCAGCGCCATAGCTTTGACGACAGCCATGGCGAATCGCCTGATTACGGATATTCCACAACGCAGGGGCTTCATCGGGTACCGCGCGTCTCACTCTCATCGCTACTCCTGTTTTTTATGGCGTCGCTCGCGGACGGCTGGCCTTCATTGGGATGCGCGATACCACCAGCGCCCCCAAAACCAGGAACCCGGCAACGAGGTAAAATCCGGCGTTAAAGCTGCCGGTTAAATCCTTCAGCCAGCCGAATAATAGCGGACTCATGGCCGATCCCATATTACCCGTCGCGTTAATCACCGCAATGCCGATCGCTCGTGAGCGCAGGCTGATGGACTGATCTGGCGTGGTCCAGAAAATCACCATCGCCGCATAGGCTCCTGCCGAGGCCATAATTACCCCCAACAGTTGCATCACGCTATTTGCCCCGTGCGCCGCCAGCATCCAGCCCGCGGCGGCAAACAGATAGGGCAATAACGTGTGCAGCTTACGTTCCTGTAAGCGGTCAGAACGTTTACTCCACCAAATCATCGCCACAATGGTACAGATATGTGGTACGGCGCTAAGCAAACCGATGGCGATATTGCTGCTGCCCTGATTAAAGCTCTTGAGGATCAGCGGCGTCCAGACGCTGAGCGCGCTTAAGGTATTACAGAGAAAGAAATAGGCCAGCGTATACATCAACACCACCGGGGTGAAGACGTCGCGCCAGAGGCTGCCTTTCCCCTGCTGCAGCGCGCTCAGGCTGGCGCTACCGTTCGGTTGTACCAGTCGTAGTTTGTCCTTCTCCATCATTTCGCCAAGGCAACGTTTGTCCTCATCGGTGAGCCATTTGGCCTTTTGCGGACTGTCGTCAAGATAGAACCAGACTACCGCCCCCAGCAGCACCGATGGAAATCCTTCCAGCAGGAACAGCCACTGCCAGCCTTTAAGCGCCAGCATGCCATCCATACTGAGAATATAGCCGGAGACCAGCGACCCCAGCGCCATCGTCACCGGCATGGCAATCATAAACAGCGCATTAGCACGCGCTCGGTAGTACGCCGGGAACCAGTAGGTTAAGTAGAGCAGAAGCCCCGGAAGAAAGCCGGCTTCGGCAATCCCCACCAGCATGCGCAGCAGATACAGGCTATTTGGCCCGGTCGCGAACATGGTCGCGGTCGATGCTATCCCCCAAACCACCATAATGCTGGCGATCCAGCGGCGGGCGCCAACGATCCCCAGCATGATGTTACTGGGAATACCGAAGATGACATACATCGCGTAGAACAACGTCGTCGCGAGGCCGAACATGGTGCTACTCAGTCCCAAATCCTGGCTCATGTTGAGCCCGGCAAAGCCGATATTGATACGATCAAGAAATGAAAAGATAAAAAGCAGAAACAGAAAAGGAATTAAGCGACGGAACAATTTATTGATAACCACCTGTTCGCGCGGGCTCAAGCGTTCAGCGCCCCCCGCATCGGCGACAGGAGGGGAAGTGGCCGGTATATTATCGGTCATGTCAGGTTTTCCTTTTGCTCATCGGTATTGAAAATGCAGGCGTTTTAGCCAATGACGCTGCGGATACCGCTGAACGTGCCTGGGTGTCGTTTCGACGACCTCCCGGCTGGATTCAATCCACCGCACTGAGATTCTTATAGAACCTTTCGTTTCGTTTAGACATTTTTATTTACATACTCGATACAAATTTGCAGCATAAGTAACATTTCACGAATCATTTATTGGCGAGTTAACGGAAACAAAAAACCCGCCGGTTGGCGGGTTCAGGCATGTCAGGCGTAGTACTCAACGCTTGCGCGGCATCATGCGCAGCAGCGTATTATCTTTCCATAAATAGTGATGCAGCAGCGCCGCCAGCGCGTGCAGGCCAATCACGAAATAGCCGATATTGGCAAGTAAGCCGTGCAGCCCCTTAAGGCTGTCGACCAAAGCGAAGTTGCTTTGCGCCGCAAAGGGCATCGTCAGACCGAAAGCAAACCACGGGTTACCGCGGTAATACATCATTGCCATGCCAATCGACGGTAGCGCGATAAACAGCAGATATATCACCAGATGGCCAAGATGGGCGAAACCGGTCATCATCGGCGAGGGTTTAGGAACAATCGGCGGCGCCGGAGACTTCAGGCGCACCAGCAGTCGTGCAATCATCAACACAAAAATGGAAATGCCGCAGGAGACATGGATCATGTTTATCACCGGACGGTCGCTGCGCGGGAAAAAACCGCGCAGTTCCATCGCCGCGTAGGCGACGACAACCAGTAAAAAGACCAGCCAGTGAATTCCTATCTGCAGGCCAGAATATTTATCGCGCATGAATAAACCTTATTGGAAGTGTGATGTTGTTAACATAACCGCCTTCCCTTAAATTTTCATTAACCTTTACCGAGGCTTAAAAAACAGCGTTAGCGCGAATTGAATAGCATCAGGGCTCTTTTGCAAAGAGCCCTGGGCGATGTTACTGCTCGGTGAGTTGCAGTTCAGCAATGACCGGCAGATGGTCACTGGCCGCTGACCAGTTAAATTCCGTCGAGTTATGCGGAATCTCCAGCTTCTTCACATCCCACTTTTGCCCTTTGAAGGTGAAAATATGGTCGATATCAATAGCCGGGTTAACGGCAGGCCAGCTACGCGTATCCGTCCCCTGCTTCGACACTTCGTTAAAGAAATAACCGATCTCTTTCACCGGCTGTTCTTCACGGGTTGAATTGAAATCGCCGGCCAGGATCTTAATTGAAGAAGCGATATCTTTAAAATCAGACGCCGCATCGCCAATACTCAAATCGAGAAGATAACGAGCCTGCTCTGTACGCATGGAGGGATCTTTTTGCCAGTCGAGATGGGTCACCATAATAATCGGCGCGGAATCAAAACCCGGTACATCAACCTGCGCCAGTAGCGCCACGCGCTGTTCCGCATTGCCTGACGGCAGCTTCACCACCTGAGAATGCAGGATTTTGTATTTTGACAGCAGCCCCAGCCCGTACTCTCCGCCGTCAAAATCAAGCGCTTTACCAAAGGCATAATGCATATTGTTGGCATCGGCAATCGTCTTAAGCTGATCGATTTTCTGGCTGCGCTGGGTTTTGTTATCGACTTCCGGAACGGCGATAATATCGGCGTTAATTTTTTTAATCGCTGAATTAAGTGCCGTAAAATCGGCCACATTATCAGAAGCTTCATTCTTGCCAATATTATAGGTTGCTATACGTAGTTTCGGCTGATGCTGGGTATAGACTTTATCCGGCACCCCGCCTTTTTGTACCGCAAGTATTTCATTACCAGCAAGTTTCTCAGCTGCCTGGACGTTGGCCGCCAGACAAGCCAGCGCCACCATAGTCAGTGCAATGCTCTTTTTCATTGGTATGCTATTCCCCTTGTTTAAGTATTCTTATATTAAGGGTACCGAGTGAAGACATTGATTATCGTGATGTATAGCGCAAACTTATAACGCAGAGTGAATTAAGTATCCCGAAAGATTTGAGGTTATCCACAAAACGAGTCGGTATCAGATCGCATAGTTTGTGGATAACTCGCTACAGGCCCCGTCACTCCAGCCATCCCGCCTTGTGTTCATTATTCAACCACATAGCGAACCAAATGCCCGCAATAGAGTAGGATATTGGCTGTTAATCGGATTCGCCGAGGGTGATGATTCTGTCCGCGGTTTGCAGGGTCGTTTCACGGTGAGCAATAATTATTCGGGTTATATTCAACTTTTTCATTGCCAGACTGACGTCTTTTTCACACTCTGCGTCCAGTGCGCTGGTGGCTTCATCCATGAATAATATATCCGGACGGCGGTAAAGCGCCCGGGCAATAAAAATCCTCTGTCTCTGTCCCCCAGATAGCCCCTCCCCCAGTTCTCCGATTAACGTCTCATACCCCATTGGCAGAGCCAATATCACGTCATGAATGCTGCTTGTCCGGGCACATTCTCTCATCCAGGCATCATCAACATTTTCAGTGAATCCGCAGATATTCTCCCGAATAGAGCCAGAAAACAGCCGGTCATCCTGCATCACGCAGGCGATCAAGCGATGATAGTTATTTATACCCAGTTGCCTGATATCCGTACCATTCATTAAGACAGCCCCTGATATCGGTTCAGACAAGCCGCACAGTACTTTAAGCAGCGTGGTTTTCCCCGAACCAGAGGGCCCGGTAATGGCCACACTCTCGCCTGCTCGAATCTTGAAACTGAGGCCGCTAAAGACGGGTGCTGACTGGCTGTCGTAACGGAAGCTTAGCGCTTTAATCTCCAGGCTGGCCGGAGACATGGTTGCCTTTAATCCTGAATCTGGTTTTCTTTCTTCCTTTTCATTCAACGCGATATCCGAAATCCTTTCGTTATGCAGGCTCATCATACGCAGCTGTAATAAGAAGTTGACCAGCGATCCTACCCGGTCAGAAAACTGTGCGCGGAATGCGCCAAATGCCACAAACATGCCGATGGTCATTTGGTTCTCCATAACCAGACTGATGCCCAGCCACAGAATAGTCACCTGATCGCACGTCGCCACAAACGTGTTAATGCCGCCGAAGAACATATCAAGACGGCTGAGTCTGATACCGGTATTGATGGCATCAATCTTCAGGTTCAGCCAGTGGCTCCCACGCCGTTCTGCCATTCCCTGCATTTTAACCGTAGCTATTCCGTAGAGTGTTTCCATAAAATATGAACCAGCACGGGCTCCGGCGATTAACGCTTCTTCCGACAGCTGGCGGTACCGGCTATAGGTCAATATACGAATGAAGACATATACCGCTGTAAAGCCCAGTACAAAAACCGTCAATTTTCCACCGTACAGGATAAGCATCAACAAGAGACCGGCAACCATGATGCTGTCCATCATTGCCCCCACCACACTGGTTGTAAACGTGGCGCGAAGCGCATCCAACGAGCTGAAGCGGGAGTGAATATCGCCCATCTTTCGTCGCTCAAAATAGGTCAACGGCAACTGAAGCAGATGACGGAATAGCCCCGACTGCCATTGCACATTTATCAATGACTCCATCGCAAGGGATGACCATGCGCGGATCACGCTAACCAAAGTACGCCCCAAAATAAAAAACATCAGGACTCCACAGATAAGCATGAGCAGTCCCCGGTCATTCGCAGGAATAGCATGATCCATTACCAATTGGGTACCGACAGGCATCACCAGGCCGATAGCTTCAATAATCAGCGACAGACAGAAAATTTTGCTCAGTACGCCCCGGATACCCTGCACGCTGCTGATTAACGCCCGTATTCCGATTCGGCTTTTTATCGTTTCCTGCACAAATGTACTGCCGGGCCAGACCTCCAGCGCCACTCCGGTGAAGCACTGTGACATTTCATCGGTCCCGACAGTTCTTCGCCCCCTGGCTGGATCATGAAGCACGAAGCGATTCTTACGTACGCTGACGAGCACCACGAAATGATTAAAATTCCAGTGCAGGATACAGGGCATTCTGAGAGCATTAAGTTCATGGAGATCCAGTGACAATGCCCGGCTTTCCATCCCTAACTCAATCCCGGTTTGCTGAACACTGGCAAGCGAGGCTCCACGGGCAGACAGATTTATTTGGCGACGTAGGGCGATCAGGTCGATATTACGACCATAATGTCCGCATATCATCGCCAGACAGGCCAGTCCACATTCTGACGTTTCTGTCTGATGAACGACCGGGACTCGCCGCCGAAATTTCAGATCCAATTTCTCCTCGATGGATGATATGAAGTGGTTACGGTTCATGAATCGGCCCCGTAACACTGCGCTTCATATCGTAGAATGGCGAGAGCATCCACTGATAGATTTTACGTTTTTCCAGAAATAACGTGCTCTGTGCCTTCATGCCATTTTCCAGAGGCAGACGCTTGCCGGCGTAGCTGACAGCCTGCTTTTCTGGACTAATCACAACTTTGTAGTAAGCAGCCGCACCTGCCGCAGAGTTAATCGGGGCGGTCGTATAGGTCTGCATTTCGCGGTGGGAGGCTGGCGTCCGGGAAATGAGTGTGACTTTTGCCGAGAACTGACCAAATTTTTCAGCCGGAAAGGCTTCGTAGCGTATATTCACCCTATCACCGACTGAAATATATGGAACGGCTTCATTGGGTACCCAAAGAACCAAATAATAGCGTTGTATTTTTTCTGGAATTATCTGCAGCAGACTGTCGCCTTCGCTGACCATCTGACCTGGGGTGACGCTTAATGAATCAATTTTGCCGTCTGATGAGGCACGAATGATAATATCGCCTCCCGCATCAGTATTAATCCGCTCTTTCTGTAGCTCATAACGCTGCAGTTCCATCTGATAAACCCGGTTGTCAAATTCCGCCGCCTGCGTCTGAATTTGACTTTCCAGATTGGTTAACTGTAGAGCATTTTGTTCATGCTGCGCGCTCAGGCTGAGCAAACTATTATGCTGCTGGTAGTACAAGGCCACCAGACTGGTTAACTGGTCTTTATTAATCAACCCCTGCTGCTGGTACCGTCGGTAATTATCCATGTTATTTTTCATTAATTTTATTCCCTCCTCAGCGCGCCTGACAATGCCTGCCGAGCGTTCAAAAGAGGCGCTATACTGTATTTTCTGTTGCTCAAGCATCCGCAAAGTGGTTTCCTTACTCTCTCTAAGGCGAGTGATAATCTCGGCGATGCGCTTCAATTGGTTTTCGATATCCTGTCGTTGAGTCTCATTGACCACGCCTCTACGTGTACTTTTACTGACATCAATTTGATAAACAGGATCACCCTTTTTTACAGGGTCCCCTTCCCGGACGAACTGTGTCGCGACAAATCCCTGGACACCGGAATAGACATTAACCGGTCTCGGCCAGGTGGTAACTTCACCTTGCACGCTAATACGTCGTGTATAAGTGCCGGTGCTAATTAAAACAATGAAGCAGACGAAAAAAAGCGCGCTGGTAATTATAACCAGCCGAGAGGAGAGTCCCGGTAGTAATACTGCTTTGCCACACCATGTTTTATCCCTGTTTTCGAGCGCTTCCTTACGAAACATATTTCATTCCCGCTATGGCTAAGCCTCTCCGGAATACTGGAGGAATGACACATACTGAATACCAATTACGACCGCGTTCATCAGCGCATGAAGAATAATTGGCATCAGTATTCCGCCGGTTTTTATTCTCCCGATAACCAGCATCAGCGAAACCAGAAATAATATCAGGAACGATCGCCAGTCTATGTACTGTAAATGACAGGCTGAAAATACAACAGACACAGCGACAGCCGCCGCATAATTGTTATTACCGAGCCAGTATTTAAACACACTGAAAAGACAGCCGCGGAAGACCATCTCTTCATAAACAGGAACCAATAGAATCATCACAATGGCATTTAGCCAGAATACATGCCCATCCAGTCGCATCTGTGAAGCTGACCAGTTTTCAGTCTGATAGCCTGCAGTGACAAAAGGCAACAGAAATTGGATCAACAGAATACACAGGAAAAGTATAATAAAAATGCCGAAACGAAAATTCCCTCTCCCCATGCCCTCGCGTTTGTAGAAATAGAGATAATAAAGGGGGGCAATTGCCAGAAACTCCAGTCCGAAAAGTAGTGGATAGAGATATCCCGTTATCATAAGGTCTTTGCTGCCCTCGAAAAAAAGTGGCAAACATGTGATGCCAAAAAATAGCGCAAACATGGCAAAACAGCCGGTTACGGCTTTGTTTCTTGCAATATTGTACTCGCGGTTATATCCGTCAACGTTCATTTTTTATTCCATCGGCGCCAAAAGGCGTGGACGACTCCCACTCGACTGACAAACTTTAATTATGGCTAGTTTTAAAGGTTAAGAGATGGAAGAGCTGATAACATGCTCTTCCATACGCTAACAGCTATCCTTATTCGCTTTTAGACTGGTTTATACACGTACGCCAATCAGCATCTGTCAGTAACAAATATCATTGAGGTTATTCGGACTCCAGTAGCATTCTCTGCCTGCTGCTGCATTCCACGCTTCGGATGGAAGGTTAGCTGGTTTTTGTTTGAGCGTTCCGCCCAAACCAGATGGGGACATCGCTGGGTCCGGTGTTTTTGTTGCAGCCCAGTCATAAACCTGTCCCCCTGCGATCCCACCGGTTATGGCACCAGGAGTTCCGCCTACAAATGTGCCAGCTCCAGCGCCGATTCCCTGAGCAATTTCCCGCCCAATATCCCCCCCTGCACCGGAGACCATACCCAACTGTTTATTTGTCAGCTCTTTCATCTTTCATATTCCTTATGTAATTCAATAGCCAAAAATAAGCATTGCTCAGAAAATATATACATCCAACGGCAAACACAGGCAGCAGTGCTCTGGGTGCCGATAAAATATCTGCATCATCAACAAAACATCGCACAACGAGAAAACAGAATATAAGATAGAAAAGAGAATGCTCCCGGCAAGGATAATATCTTTAAACACCCGCATTATGATTTACCCTGCAGATTTTCCTTCCCGCATTTCATGCCAGCAGGATGGAATTTCGGCATGATTTTTAAATTTTTAAGCTATGGGTTGATAATTATTCCTCAGGCCGCAATCCATTTTCTATTCATCCCTGTATTATTCCTAATGCAAGGTTACATTAATATGACCAGATGTCAATGAATGATATTCATTCTCATTATCGATATTGTGCTGAACCACCGCTATAGTTATCAATACAGCCTCGATGTAGCTATATCCTTCTGCGCTTTTTCTAATTTCTGTTATTGTGATGTAGATCATATTTACCACTCAACGCCGCATGAAATAGCGAACAATGGTAGGCACTCTTTTTGTTGTACTGTCGCGGTAAGAACATTGGAACCACCTCCGACCCGGCGTTATACTTCCTTCGCACCATCTGGCTCCACGTGACAGTTACTGAAGACGCTTCAGGCAGGTAACTTAGCAATAGAAACACCTCAGGTGAACTGCTAAGCCACTGAAAGGTAGGATTTACTCTTCCCGCTCTGCCTGAAGAAGTTTTAACGTATCAACTTCACCACCAGGAGAATATCCATGAGCAAACTTGGGATTAATGGATTTGGTCGTATAGGACGTTTAGTACTTCGCCGCCTGTTAGAAGTAAATAGCCCGCTGGAGGTCGTGGCCATCAACGATCTCACCTCACCGAAAGTCTTAGCCTACCTGCTTAAACATGACTCTAACTACGGTCCTTTCCCATGGAGCGTTGATTTTACAGAAGATGCGCTGATCGTTAATGGAAAAAAAATTACCGTTTACGCAGAGAAAGAGGCCCAGCATATTCCGTGGAAAGCCGCAGGCGCAGAGGTGATTGTTGAATGCACCGGCTTCTATACCTCGGCGGAAAAATCGCAGGCGCATCTGACCGCCGGCGCGAAGAAAGTGCTGATTTCCGCCCCTGCCGGCGAGATGAAAACCATCGTTTATCACGTCAACGACGACACCATGAGCCCGGATGATACCATCATTTCGGTTGCATCCTGCACCACCAACTGTCTGGCGCCAATGGCTAAAGTGCTCAACGATGCTTTCGGCATTACCGTGGGCACCATGACCACTATTCACGCTTATACCGGTACGCAATCGCTGGTTGACGGGCCGCGTGGCAAAGACCTGCGCGCCTCGCGAGCGGCAGCGGAAAACATTATTCCGCACACCACCGGCGCGGCAAAAGCCATTGGTCTGGTGATCCCGGAACTTAGCGGGAAACTGAAAGGTCACGCCCAGCGCGTGCCGACTAAAACCGGCTCAGTGACGGAACTGGTTTCCGTATTGGCGAAGAAAGTCACCGCTGAAGAGGTTAATCAGGCCATGAAAAATGCGGCGGCGAACAATGAATCTTTCGGCTACACCGAAGAAGAAATTGTCTCCTCCGACATTATCGGCAGCCATTTCGGCTCAATCTATGATGCGACTCAACTGGAGATCATGGAGGCCGGCGGCGTACAGCTTGTGAAAACCGTGGCCTGGTACGATAACGAGTACGGCTTTGTTACCCAGCTTGTCCGCGTACTGGATAAATTCGCGAAGTAAACTCAGAACCAGCGGATAGCTGCGGCTATCCGCCTTGCTCCCTACCCCAGCGTTCTGGCGTTCAGCGCCTCGCTCAATAGCGTATCTTCACGCAAGCATTGCCACGCCGCGCTAACATCGCGTGGGAAATCGACGTGGGTAATAAACCCTTTACCGTTGGGGCCATAACCCTGCGCGTTATCCAGCAGACGCGGCAGCTCGCCAAGCAGCAGCGCCAGATAACGCCCCACTGGCCACAATCCACTATCGTCTCCGTTGAATCTCAGGCCAGCAGCGCTGTTTTCAAGCCGCGGCGAACAACCGGGATAGCTCCACCACTGCGGCTGCGCCGGTGCCTCCTGCCAGACGCGGGCAAAGGTCGCCATCGTCCGACGCTGCATGGTCGGATCCTGAATCACCACGCCAGAGGTATGATCCAGCCCACGTTCTTCCAGTAACCGGCGGGTAAACCACGCGTTTTCGCCGCAGTTGGTTGAACGGTCCTCCACCACGATGCGATCGCGCGGAATTTGCCAGAATTGTTCGGCGATGTCCGCCAGGATATGCGATTCCGGACGCCCCTCTACCTGCAGCGCCTGATAGTGCGGATGCTTTCGTACGGCGTCGTAAAGAAAGGTCGTCGAATGACCAATACCGCCGCTTATCAATAGTGGAATCTGCCTCTGTGCCGCGAGCCGACAGGCGGCGTCAATGGTCGGGATCACCGCGTTACCGGCCAACACCGCAATCTGCGGCTGCGCATTCTGCGGCAAATCATCCTGCGCCAACCAGTCGCCGATGAGATTGGCCGCCGCTAACGTGTCGTGTGAAAGCGCCGGGAAATGCTCTGTCATACCCTTTCCTTCTTCTGTCCTGATCCAACAATGAAGTGTCGGGCGACATCATAAACCGCGCTACGGCGAAAAGGAAAATCCGGCAGCCACGCTTCAGCTGCCGGGTATCATCAGGCGCTGGCGTTATCCAATGCCAGTTGCCCTTCGCGCTTCTGTTTCACTTTCCAGAAGCACCATAGCGCAATAAACCACAGCGGCGAGGCCATCAGCGCCAGCAGCGTATCCGGGTCGAAAATCATAATGAAGATTGAGAAGGCGAAAAACAGCAGGCTCAGCCAGCACATAACCACTCCCGCCGGCATTTTGAATTTCGACCGCGCGTGCAGGTCCGGGCGTTTATGGCGATACACCAGGTACGCCACGAGGATCATACCCCAGCTGAAAACCACCATGATCGCCGCCAGCGTTGAAACGATGGTGAACAACGTCATCACGTTTGGCACCAGGAACAGCAGTAACGTACCGCTTAGCATGCAGAAGCAGGAGAACAGCAGGCTACGTACCGGAATGCGGGTATTACGTGAGAGTATACGGAACTGCCAGTGCGCATGTTTTTCCACCGACAGACCGTACAGCATGCGGGTACTGGAATAAACGCCGCTGTTCGCCGACGACATGGCCGACGTCAAGGCGACAAAGTTAATTACCGCGGCGGCGGCAGGTAGCCCGGCCTTGGCGAACAGGGTCACGAACGGACTGGCATCCGGTGAGACGCCAGGCCATGAAGCCACGGCAATAATGACCACCATCGACAGCAGATAGAAAATAATGATGCGCAGCGGCAGCGCGTTAATCGCCTTCGGCAAGATGCGCTCAGGATCGCGCGTTTCCGCCGTCATGGTGCCGAGCAGCTCAATACCGGTGAAGGAGAAAATCGCTATCTGGAAACCGGCGAAGAAACCGGTCACGCCGTGGGGCATAAAGGCCGTCGGGTCGGTAATATGACCTAACGAAGCCTTCACGCCATCCGGCGAAGTCCAGCCAATAGCAATCATCCACGCGCCGGTTAAAATCAGCGCGATAATGGTGATGACCTTAATCAGCGCAAACCAGAATTCGGCCTCGCCGAACATTTTTACCGACAACAAATTAAACAAGAACAGGATCCCAAGCGTACTCAACGCGGGCATCCATGCCGACATCTCCGGAAACCAGTACTGCATATAGCTGCCGCAAACCACCACGTCGGCGATACAGGTCACCACCCAGCTAAGCCAGTAGGTCCAGCCCAGATAGAAACTGGCCTGCGGGCCAAGATAGTCGCCGACGAAATCCGCAAACGAACGGTAATCCAGGCGGGTCAGCAACAGCTCCCCCATCGCCCGCATCACCATATAGGTAAAGAAACCTACCAGTAGATAGATAAGCAGAATGGACGTTCCGGCGACGGCGATGTTTCTGCCCGCCCCCATAAACAGTCCGGTGCCGATAGCGCCGCCCAGCGCAATCATCTGAATGTGCCGGGCGCCAAGGCCGCGTTTGAGCTGCGACGGGCACTCCCCGTCGGCGGCAGGATGAACCTGCCCCTCACGTTGATGTTCAGTCATGTTGATTCCTTCAAGCAGGCATGGAAAGGCTTGGCGCGGTAGCGGTCAGCAGCAGCCCGGCGCGTTGACCGGCGGCGACGCCCGCATTCGGAAACAGGATGTAGGGGGCGTCGGCATTGACCACCCAGGTTTTCTGTGCCTGACGGGCGATTTCATAGCCTGCCGGCAGCGCGGTAAAGTTTTCGATTTTCGGGTCGAGATTCAGGGTAAAACCGTTCTCGCCCTTGATGATGCTCTGCTGCACCACAAAGTATTCGACCGGCGCTTTGCTACGCGGCGGCATGATGCCGTCGGCGATCAGCGCGCCGATAGCCAGTTCGGTGGCGGCAAACAAGCGCAGATCATTTTCACCGAATGGCATCACCTTCCCCAGTTCCAGCGTGGCGCTTTGCGCGCCGAACTTCTCGCTGGTGAAGTGGGTAAAGGTGCCGCCCGGTTCGGTATGACGCACGATGGCATCCATACCGCTGGCCTGCAACAGCTGATAAAAATCTGCGCTGTAGTCGCCATCATGAGCGGGCAGCAGCGCAAACTGCCGATATTTCGACCCGCGAATAGCGGTATGCAGATCGAGGTGCGTGCGCGACACCTTGCCGTGGACATCGGCGCTACGGAAGAAGGCCTGTACGGCCATCTCCAGTTCAAAAGCGCGACGCGACTCGTTCCCGGGCATCGCCGCCAGATGGCGGCCGCCAAACAGCCGGTTGAGATCGTTATGCAGATAACGACGGCCGGCGCGAATGGCGGGCAGATTGCCGAACACCACTAGTAGCGCGTGGGTCAGCGGCTGCTCGCCCAGGCTTAATCCCTGCAGGATCTGCAGCAACATTTCAATCGGCGCGGTTTCGTTACCGTGCACCCCGGCAGAAAGCACCGTCGCCTGTCGCCATGACGTTTTTGGCAGCAGTTGCAGAATGCCATCGCCTAACCAACTGGCTTCGATAGTCGGCGGAAAGGTCCATGTCTGCAGTTTACAATGCAGTAAATCGTTGACGTTTTGTTCCATTCCCGGCCCCTTATCGCTGGAAGTCATAAATCGCGCCCAGATGTAAAATCTGCGTCAGCTCGTCCAGCGCCTGATAAACCTCGCGCAGCAGCTGCGGGTCGGCGAGGTCGCTGGCATGCAGGCGATCGCGATAATGCTTTTCAACCCACGCGGTCAGTTGCTGGTAGCGTTCGTCATTCATCAGGCTGTGAGCGTTGACCGCCGCGCGCTCAGCGTCATTAAGCACCACCCGCAGACGTAAACAGGCCGGGCCGCCGCCGTTGCGCATGCTTTCACGTAGATCGAATGCCGCCACTTCATCGATAGGCGATGCGCTATCGGCGGCAAGAGCGGAGAGATAACGCCAGACGTTTTCACGCTGACGGCACTCTTCCGGCACCACGATCAGCATTTTGCCATCGGCTTTGCTCAGTAACTGGCTGTTGAACAGATAAGAGGCCACCGCGTCATCGAGGCTAACCTGCTCGTCAGGGACTTCAACGCTGGTGAATGGAATATTCAGCCTGGCGTTGCTCTCCTTCAGCGTCGCCAGCACCTCCCGCTGCTGCAGGAAGGCGTGCTGATGATGGAACAGCACGTGGCGGTTGCTGACGGCGATAACATCATTGTGGAATACGCCATGGTCGATAGCCTGCGGATTTTGCTGAGCGAATACGGTGTACTGCGGGTCGAGCTGATGCAGACGCGCCACCGCTTCGCTGGCCTCCAGCGTCTGGCGTGCGGGGTATTTAGCTGGCGCAATGCCGCCGCTGGCGCGCTTACCATAGACAAAAAACTGCACGCCCTGGCGATCATAATCCCCACAGAAACGGTTATGGTTCGCCGCCCCTTCATCACCTAAATCGCCATGCTGCGGCAGCGCCGCGTGATGCGCGAAGTAACGCTCATCGGCGAAGGTGGCCCTGAGGATAGCCGAGGTGATCGGCGCTTCCTGCATGCGGTGCAGCTTATTGTTCAGGTTGGCGACCGTAAAGTGCACTTTTCCATCAGCGCTATCCGCCGACGGCGACACGGTGGCGGCGTTGGCGGTCCACATCGAGGAAGCGGAGCTAAAGGCCGACAATAGCTGCGGGGCCTCTTTAGCCGCACGCTGGATAACCTGCTCGTCGTTACCCTGAAAACCAATACTGCGCAGCATCGTCATATTTGGCCGCGGCTGCGGCGGCAGAATACCCTGTACAAAGCCACGATCGGCCAGGGTCTTCATCTTATAAAGTCCCTGCAGCGCCGCCTTCTTCGGGTTAGATAAACCGTCGCGGTTGTTTTGTGACGCTTCGTTGCCTACCGACAACCCGGCGTAGTGGTGCGTTGGCCCCACCAGGCCGTCAAAATTCGCTTCAAATCCAGACATAGTGTCCTCACAAAAACGGTTATCAGAATGGCAGACCTGGCGACGTCGTCGCCGGAAGCGTCAGCGTTTCGCTGACCAGAGAAGCCATCGGCCAGGCGCAATAATCGGCGGCATACCACGCCGAGGCGCGATGGTTGCCGGAGGCGCCGACACCGCCGAAAGGCGCTTTGCTGGAGGCCCCGGTGAGCGGTTTGTTCCAGTTAACAATCCCGGCGCGCGCTTCGTCGGCCAGCTTGTCGAACAGCGCCGGGTCGGCGGAAATCAGCCCCACCGCCAGGCCGTAGCGGGTGTTATTGGCGATCGCGATCGCCTCATCGAACTGGTCATAACGAATCACGGTCAGCAGCGGGCCGAAGTACTCTTCATCCGGTACCGCGATCCCGGTAACATCGATAATTCCCGGCGTCAGCACGGTTGAGCGCGGATCAGGCTGGCTCATGCGCAGCAGCACTTTGCCGCCCAGCGCTTCCAGCTTCGCCTGCGCCGCCAGCATGCCCTGCGCGGCGGTTTGCGAAATCACCCCGCCCATAAACGGCTGCGGTTCGGCGTTCCATTTACCTGCGCGAATCTGCCGGCTGGCATCAATCAGTTGTTCAACAAGCGCATCGCCCTGTTCGCCGCGCGGTACCAGTAAACGACGCGCGCAGGTGCAGCGCTGCCCGGCGGAGATAAAGGCCGATTGAATAATCACGTTCAGCGCAGCAACGCTATCGACAACGTCGGCCACGATCAGCGAATTATTGCCGCCCATCTCCAGCGCCAACATTTTCTCCGGCTGACCGCCGAGGTAACGGTGGAAGTGGAAGCCAGCGGCGGCGCTACCGGTAAACAGCACGCCGTCGATATCGCGATTTTCCAGCAGCGCCTGGCCGGTATCTTTCGCCCCCTGCACCAGATTCAGCACCCCATCCGGGATCCCGGCCTGCTGCCATAGCTGAACGGTGAGTTCCGCGGTCGCCGGCGTCAATTCGCTCGGTTTAAATACCACGGTGTTACCGGCGATCAGCGCCGGGATAATATGGCCGTTCGGCAGATGCCCCGGGAAGTTGTAAGGGCCAAACACCGCCATCACGCCGTGCGGCTTATGGCGCAGCAGCGCTTTGCCGTCCGGCAGAGCGGACTCGCGATAACCGGTACGTTCGGCGTAGGCATCAATAGAAATCCCGGCCTTGCCGATCATCGCCTGTACTTCGGTGCGGGTTTCCCACAGCGGCTTGCTGGTTTCACGGGAAATTAACGTCGCCAGCGCCTCTTTATTCTCTTCCAGCAGCGCCGCGAAACGTTGAACCACGGCAATGCGGTCGCTTAATGGACGATGCGACCAGCCATAAAACGCCTCGCGCGCGGCGGCGCAGGCGGCCTGCACGTCAGCTGCGCCCGCACTTTGCGACTGCCATAAAACGGACTGGTCTTCCGGCGCCAGCTTAGTTAACGGCGCGCCTGCGCCCTGCTGCCACTTACCTGCTATAAAATGTGCGTTTACCGCCATGATCTGTTTTCCTCTGGGTTGAGTGTCACCGCGTGAACCCGGTCGGTGGCATTGACCTGCAGGGCGTCCAGCGCCTGCTGATCGAGCGCTCCCGGCGTCTCTTGCGCAATGAGTACCGCGCGGAAGTTTTCAAACTGTCCATTCGCGACGATGGTTGGCGTCGCCTGCGGCGTCATGAGTTGCAGCGCCGGCAGCGAATAGCTCTCTCTGATGGCACGAATATTATCGGTTTCAGCTTCCAGTACCGGGCCGGCATCGAAGATGTCGACGGACCCGCGCCAGCTAAACCCTTCTTTTTCCAGAATAGCCCGCGCCGGCGCGGTGTTAGCATGAACCTGTCCTATTACCTCGCGGGCATCATCCGGCAGCAGCGAGATGTAAATCGGGTAAGCCGGCATCAGTTCGGCGATAAAGGTTTTCATCCCCGTCCCGGTGAGACGGTCGGCATCGGCGAAGGGAATATCGAAAAAGTGGTGCCCTAACGCATCCCAGAACGGCGAATTACCCTGCTCGTCGCTGCGCCCGCGCAGCTCGGCAAACAGATGCGGCGAAAACCACTCGCGGAACGCGGCAATAAAGACAAACCGCGCTTTGGAGAGCAGCAGGCCATTGCGGTTCTTCTGGTACTCCGGGTCAAGAAATAGGGTACAGAGTTCGCTGTGACCGGTATGGTCGTAGCTTAAATTGAGCAATTCCTGATGCTTATAAACCCCAAGCTCTTTGGATGCCCGTACCGTCTTCTGAATACGAAAATTGTAGAACGGTTCGTCGAGCCCCACCGCGACCTCAATGGCGCTAACGCCGACAACCCGGCTCAGTTCGGTATCTTCCAGAACAAACAGAACCCCCTGTTCGCCACGCGTCAGCTTGCCGGCAAAGGTTTCTACGCTGCGTTTAATCCGTGCGGCAAGGCGCACGGCATCATTCGGCAGCGATGTCATTCCCACGCCCGCCCGGGAGGCCAGGCGAACAATATCATCGAGGTCGTTTTCCCGTACGGGACGAAATAACATCATAGGCCGTCTCCCGGATTAGCTGATTAAGCGGGCGACGGCGCGCTCAAGGCGCATGAAGGCTTCATCAATATCCGCCAGGGGAATATTGAGCGCAGGGGCGAAACGCAGGACGTCCGGCCCTGCTATCAGCGCGATCAGTCCCTCTTCCGCCGCCAGATTGGTCAGCGCCTTGGCTTTTCCTCGCAGATGACTTGCCAGTTCGGCGCCAATTAGCAGCCCCATCCCGCGTACGGCGCTGAAGACATCATATTTAGCGTTCAGCGCATTGAGTTTATCGACAATAAGGGTATGGCGTTCGCCCACGCCCGCCAGCAGCGCGCTATCCATTTGCGCGAGCACGCTATTAGCGACGGTCGCCGCCAGCGGGTTGCCGCCGAAAGTCGTGCCGTGGGTACCCGGCTGGAACACTTGCGCCCAGGCCTCTTTCGCCAGCATCGCGCCAATTGGGAAGCCGCCGCCCAGCCCTTTTGCGCTGGTGAGAATATCCGGAACTACGTTGTAGTGCTGGTAAGCATACAGTTGGCCGGTACGCCCGGCGCCGGTCTGCACTTCATCAAAAATCAGCGTGGCTTCATGCTCGTCGCACAGCTCGCGCAGTGCCTGCAGGAACTGCGGATCCGCCGGCATGACGCCGCCTTCGCCGATAATCGGCTCGACGATGACTGCGCAGGTGCGGGAAGAGAACGCTGCTTTCACCGCGTCGATGTCGTTATACGGCAGATGGGTGATGTCCTGCGGCAATGGCGCATAGTCGCTGGAGTATTTCGGCTGCCCCCCTACGGTCACGGTAAACAGAGTGCGGCCATGGAAGGAGTTCTTAAAGGCGATGATTTCGCTCTTGTCGGCGCCGAATTTGTCGTGTGCATACTTGCGCGCCAGCTTCAACGCGGCTTCATTGGCTTCAGCACCGGAGTTACAGAAGAAAATTTTATCGGCGAAGGTCGACTCCACCATGGTTTTCGCCAACTGCAGCACCGGTTCGTTGGTATAGCCGTTGCCGATGTGCCACAGCCTATCCAGCTGCGCTTTCAGCGCGTTAGCCAGCGCCGGATTCGCATGACCCAGCGCGTTAACCGCAATGCCGCCAGCCACGTCAATGTACTCTTTACCCTGCTGGTCCCAGACGCGGGAGCCCGCCGCTTTCACCGGGATAAACGGCGCGGGAGCGAAACACGGAACCATATAAGCATCAAAATCTTCGCGAGTGATACTGCCTGACATAACAATTCTCCGGAACGAGGATCGGCGGCATAAATTGGCCAATCGTGAATAGTCGAATTTAACCATTTCCCTTTAGCCGTTTTCAGGGCGCACACGTCCCGCTGCGATGACAAATATTTTCACCACAACTGAAATAAGCCATTTTATTTGTATGGGTATATGTTAATTCACAGTTAATACCTTGTGTATTGCGTGAGCTAATGCTGGGCCCTGACACGCAACAAAGTCAATACAACCTCGAATCATTTTATTCACTTTTAGAGGATCATCAAGATAATGAAAAATATGAAAAAATTATTTCCATATTCACTTATCTGCATAAAATATGCATATTGATGCATGACATGCAGGCGCCTGACCGTGCTTATTTATTCAAATGCAACCCCAAAAAACTAACAAAAATGTAAAATTCGGAATAGCCGTCAAATACTGGTTTATAAAATTGGTGATAACATTCATCACACAGATTTTACTGCTGTACCTATTCCACGGTTTTACACGACACAAATAACATTGAGATACAGGACTCTTATGGAAAAGTTATCTTACGCATCTGAAAGTAGTACATCTCCATGGACCACTTACCTGCGCCAGATCGACCGCGTCGCGCCGTATCTGGGCGACCTCGCCTACTGGGTGGAAACTCTGCGTCACCCGAAACGCGCGCTGATCGTTGATATTCCGGTGCAGATGGATGATGGCACCATCCGCCATTTCGAAGGCTATCGCGTACAGCACAATCTATCGCGTGGACCGGGTAAAGGTGGTGTTCGCTACCATCCGGATGTCGATCTTAACGAGGTAATGGCGCTTTCTGCCTGGATGACCATTAAGTGCGCCGCGGTCAATATTCCTTACGGCGGGGCTAAAGGCGGCATCCGCGTCGACCCGTTCTCACTGTCTGAAGGCGAGCTGGAACGTCTGACTCGACGCTATACCAGCGAAATCGGCATTATCATTGGGCCACAGAAAGATATCCCGGCGCCGGACGTTGGCACCAACGGTAAAGTGATGGCGTGGATGATGGACACCTACTCCATGAATCACGGCACCACTATCACCGGCGTGGTTACCGGTAAGCCGATTCATCTCGGCGGTTCGCTGGGTCGTGAAAAAGCCACCGGCCGCGGCGTCTTCGTCACCGGTCGTGAAGTGGCTCGTCGTAACGGTATCGAAATCGAAGGCGCGAAAGTCGCGCTGCAAGGTTTTGGTAACGTTGGCAGCGAAGCCGCTCGTCTGTTCGCCGACGTTGGCGCGCGTATTGTCGTTATCCAGGATCACACCGCGACCCTGTTCAACGAAGGCGGTATCGACATGCAGGCGCTGACCGCATGGCAGGCCGAGAACAAGAAGATTGCTGGTTTCCCAGGTGCGCGTGAAATCGCCAAAGAAGATTTCTGGACCACCGAGATGGATATCCTGATCCCGGCGGCGCTGGAAGGCCAAATCACCCGTGAGCGCGCGGAAAAAATCAGCTGTAAGCTGATCCTCGAAGGCGCCAACGGCCCAACCTACCCGGACGCCGACGACGTGCTGGCCGACCGCGGGGTGATCGTGGTTCCGGACGTTATCTGTAACGCCGGCGGCGTGACCGTCAGCTACTTCGAATGGGTACAAGACATGGCGAGCTTCTTCTGGAGTGAAGAAGAGATCAACGCCAAGATGGACCGTATCATGACCGATGCTATCGTTCACGTCTGCGATAAAGCCGCCGAGAAAGCGTGTTCTCTGCGTACCGCGGCCTACATCGTCGCCTGTGAGCGCATCCTGCTGGCGCGTAAAGATCGCGGCATCTACCCGGGCTAATCTCCGGTTAATCCAGATACTAAACCCGGGTTCGCCCGGGTTTTTTTATTTTTTCTCCACGTGCCAGCCGGCCTTTTCCACAAAAAACGCACATTGCGTTAACCTATTTTTATCTTCGTGACTTGAAATCGGTAAATCGCCGCGCCTAAAATCATTAGAGCTCTAATGAATTTGTAGGCGGAACATGGATAACCGACAGCTTAACTTTTCCCATCTCTTATACTTAACCGCGCATCACTGGCGGCTGGCGGTTAACCGGCGGTTGAAAAATCTTGGCATGAGCCAGGCGTCATGGGTGGCGGTGTCAGCCATTGCCCGCAACGAGCAGCCCCTATCGCAAAGCGAACTGGCGCAGGAACTCGGTGTCGAAAGCGCCACCATCGTCCCGCTCATTAACCGCCTGGTCGAACTTGAACTGGTGGAGCGCGTTAAGCCTGACAGCGATAAACGTAAGCGTCTGTTGGTCGCCACCGCAAAAGGGATGGCGCTTTTCCATCAGGTGAAAGCGGTCGCCGACGACCTGCGCGAGGAGATCCTCACCGCCATCACTCCGGAAGAGCGTGAGCAAACCCACCGGGTACTGGAAAAGCTGCTGCACGAGGTGGAAAAGAAATAATGCCTCGTCGCGATGCTAATCCCTATGTGCCCCACGACTGGGCGCCGCATGAAAAACCGGCGATGCTCGGTTCACCGTCGACGCCCATCCACAGTACGCCAAAACGTGTCGCTTACGGCATCGTCGGATTGCTGGTATGCCTGACCGGCGCGCTGGGTAATGCCGTCGTTACCGCCAACCTGCAGCTGCTGCAGGGCACTTTTGCCGCCTGGTCGACGGAAATTGCGTGGCTGCCGGCGGTCTACGTCATGACTAACGTCTCTATCAATCTGCTGCTGGTGAAATTTCGCCAGCAGTTTGGCCTGCGCGCCTTTACTGAAGGCTTCCTGGTACTGTATGTACTGGTCACTTTCTTCCACCTGTTCGTCAACGACCTCAGCTCGGCGATGATGGTGCGTGCGGCGCACGGCATGGTGGCAGCGGCGTTAAGTTCACTGGGAATTTACTATCAGGTGCAGGCCTGGCCGGCGCGCCACCGTCTGAAGGCGTTGACCATTGGGATCACCGGATCGTCGCTGGCGATCCCGTTGGCGCGTCTGTTCTCGACTGAATTACTGCAGATTGACGAATGGCGCGGGCTCTACTTCTTTGAGCTCGGCCTGGCGCTGGTGTCGCTCGCCTGCGTCATCGCGCTGAAACTGCCACCCAGCGACCGCAAAAAAGTGTTTGAGAAGAAGGACTTTATTACCTTCTTCCTACTGGCTCCCGGTATGGCTTTAGTCTGCGCGGTCCTGTCGCTGGGCCGTCTGGACTGGTGGTTTGAGGCGCCGTGGCTTGGCTGGTCGCTGGCGGGAGCGGTGGTGCTGATCGTTTCGGCTATCGCCTTCGAGCATAATCGCACTAACCCGCTGCTTAACACCAAATGGCTTTCCAGCGGCAGTATCATTCGTCTCGGGCTGATTATGCTGCTGATACGCATCGTTCTGGCGGAACAGAACACCGGCGTCATCGGCTGGCTGCAGTACGTCGGCTTGCAAAACGAGCAGATGACCAATCTGGCATGGTCTATTTTCGCCGGTATCGTCTGCGGTATCGTCGCCAGTTGCCTGACGCTTAACCCGCAGCGCCTCTACTGGCCCACCGCGACCGCGCTGGCGTTGATCATGATTGCGTCATTGCTTGATAGCCAGTCCACTGCCCTGACCCGTCCGGAACAGTTGATGTTCAGCCAGTTTTTACTAGGCTTCGGCAGCGCCTTCTTCCTCGCGCCGGCCATGCTGGCGGGAATTGGCGGGGTGATTGCCGACCAGCGGAATCTGGTCAGCTTCTCGGTTCTGTTTGGCATGAGCCAAAATATCGGCGGCCTGCTCGGCTCGGCTATCCTCGGTACTTTTCAGACCTGGCGCGAAAAATTTCATTCCAGCCAGTTGGCCGATCAGATAACCACGCTAAACCCGCTGATCGTCGAGCGACTGCAGCAGTACAGCCAGATGTATCAAAGTCAGATTGGCGACAGCACGCTATTGAACGTGCAGGCGACCACCCTGCTGCAAAACGCCTCGACGCTACAGGCCAATATTCTCGCCTACAATGACACTTATCTCCTGACGGCGGCGATCTCCGCCGCCACGCTGGTGTGGATTTTCTGGCGCTTAATCAGATTGCGAATCACCGCCCGTATCGCGCTAAAACGCGCAACCGGCAACAAATAATAAGATAATTTTTACTCTGGAGTGGTTATGAGTCAGCAGGACGCGGCCAGGCAACAGGCCAATACCCGAAACAACATCCGCGTGGTGTCTATTTTTACCGCCGCGGCGATCGGCATCGTCGGCGTATTGGTGATTCTTTACGCCTGGCAGTTGCCCCCTTTCACCCGGCATAGTCAGTTTACCGATAACGCTTATGTGCGCGGTCAGACGACGTTTATCAGCCCGCAGGTTAACGGGTATATCACCGCGGTGAACGTCAAAGATTTCGATACCGTTCAGCCGGGACAGGTGCTGTTCCAGATTGACGATCGCATTTATAAGCAGCGGGTACACCAGGCGCAGGCCACGTTGGCGATGAAACAAGCGGCGCTGAAAAACAACCAGCAGCAGCGGAAAAGCGCCGAAGCTACGATCGTCAAAAACGAGGCCGCCTTGCAAAACGCCCGCGCGCAGAATCAAAAAACCCAGGCCGATTTAAAACGCGTACAGGAGCTTACCGCGGATGGGTCGTTATCCATTCGCGAACGCGACTCCGCGCGGGCCAGCGCGGCTCAGGGCGCAGCCGATATCGAACAGGCGAAAGCCACACTGGAGATGTCGCGCCAGGATCTGCAGTCCACTATCGTCAATCGCGATTCGCTGGAGGCCGATGTGGCCAGCGCCAAAGCGGCGTTGGAGCTTGCCGAAATCGACCTGCAGAATACGCGGATTATCGCCCCGACGGCCGGGCAACTGGGGCAGATCTCCGTACGCCTCGGCGCCTATGTCAGCGCCGGTACGCATTTGACCTCGCTGGTACCGCCTCAGCACTGGGTTATCGCCAACCTGAAAGAGACACAGCTCGCCGAGGTGCGCGTCGGCCAGCCGGTCACCTTCTCGGTCGATGCGTTGAACAGCGAAACCTTCCACGGCAAAGTACAAAGTATTTCGCCAGCGACCGGCGTCGAATTCAGCGCGATCTCTCCGGATAACGCGACCGGCAACTTTGTCAAAATCGCCCAGCGGATCCCTGTCCGTATCGCGGTCGATGAGGGACAGAAAAACAGCTATCGTCTGCGTCCGGGGATGTCGGTGCAGGTGACGATTGATACCCGCGCGGAGAATAAACAATGATCCGCCCGTTAACCCTTGCCGTGGCGCTGGCGCTGGTCGGTTGTCAGTCTGCCGATGTCCCACGTGCGGAGCCTACGCTGGCGATCCCCGCCGCCTGGCGTGCCGATGTGGGTCCTTCCAGCCCGGTGGAAGGCGTGTGGTGGCGCAATTTTCACGATAGCGCGCTTAATCAGTATGTCGATCGGGCGTTGCGCTACAACAGCGACGTCCTGATCGCCCGCGAGCGGGTTAACGAATATCAGGCGCGCGCGTACGCTGCTGATAGCAGCTTATTCCCCTCGCTTGATGCCAGCCTGACCGGTACCCGCGCTCGCGCACAGTCCGCCGCGACCGGTCTGCCCATCCACAGCACGCTGTACAAAGGCGGCCTGACCGCCAGCTATGACGTCGATATTTGGGGGGCCAACCGCAGCGCCGCCAGCGCCGCCGAAGCCAGCCTTGAAGCGCAGAAAGCCGCTGCCGCCGCGGCTAATCTCACCGTAGCGTCATCGGTCGCCGTCGGCTACGTCACCTTGTTGTCATTAGACGAGCAGCTGCGGGTCACCCGCAAAACGCTGAAATCGCGAGAAGATGCGTGGAATCTGGCTAAACGCCAGTATGAAACCGGCTATACCTCGCGCCTGGAGCTCATGCAGGCGGATTCCGAACTGCGCTCGACCCGGGCGCAGATCCCGCCATTGCAGCATCAAATCGCGCAGCAAGAGAACGCCCTGAGCGTTCTGTTGGGCGACAATCCCGGTGTGGTAAAACGTAACGAGTTCGCGCAACTTAGCCCGCTACGCCTGCCCTCACAGCTACCCTCGACGCTAATGAGCCGCCGTCCGGACATTGCGCAGGCTCAACGCCAACTAGTGGCCGCTGATGCCACCCTGGCATCGTCGCAGGCGCAGTTGCTGCCTTCCATCAACCTTACCGCCACCGGCAGTTTGCAGGACAGAACGCTGCCGGATCTGCTCGATAACCCGCTGCGGTTATGGAGCATTGGCGGCAGCATTCTGGCGCCGTTGCTCAACCGTCAGGCGCTAAATGCGCAGGTTGATGTCTCGATGGCTCAGCGCAATCAGGCGCTCTACGGATATGAGAAAACGGTACGTGGTGCGTTCAAAGAGGTGAACGATAGTCTGGATGCCATCAGCCGCTACGGCGAGCAGTTAACCGAGCTCCAGGAGCAGGAATCGGTCGCCGCAGAAACGTTACGTATCGCGCAGAACCGCTATCGTAACGGCTACTCTTCCTATCTGGACGTGTTGGATGCGCAACGTACGTTGTTCTCCACTCAGTTGAGCGTGGTACAGGTGAAAAATAATCTTCTACTGGCGCAGATTGATTTGTACCGGGCGCTGGGAGGCGGCTGGTTTGACTCATCTGCAGCCTGAAACCCAAAGCAATATATGCAGCAATGCAGGTAGAAGTAGCCAATTTTGCTTGAGGATAAATCCCCGGACCGATGTTTCCGCATCGGTCCGGGTTAAGTACGTATTATTTTGTCGTTATTGGTAATACGTAAACTTATATCTCACCCTTTCGGTTTTTGACTGACGCTCGCCAAATTCATCTACGCAGTTGCCAACCTGATCCCAGGCCAGGCATCGGGATTCTCTTTTCCCTGAATAGTCAGTCTGCGTCTCACGTGATAACCAGCGCCCCTGCTCATCCCAGCGCAGCGTCGACGTGGAATCAGATGAAGAAATACGGCTTAAGTACCTTCCTTTATAATCATAATTAAAAGATAGACTCGCTATCATTCCCCCACGAATCATTCTATTTACCAATTGATGTTGGTCGTTATAGCTATAGACAATCGAGCTCATCGCTCTTGGGGCGTCAATACCTGTGATAACTCCACTGGAACTAATAATTCGCCCTGATTTGTCGGTATCGTAACGCTCGGTCATAATTAATTTAGACATTTCTCCGGAAGCACTCCGGGTGAGTCTAATCCATTCTGTAACCCACCCTGTACCTTTTTGCCAGCGGGCTTTATTTCTGAGAGTGTTTGTTTCAGTCGACGTACTACTTTTGCTCTCTCGTTCAAAAGTTTCCAGCCTTCCGCATTGGGCAAAATTAATCACGGTAGAAATATTATCCGGCGACTCAATAATGCGTACCGTTTGTACATCCCCTTTAAAAGGGACTAAATGCGTCAAAATAAAAAAGTTTGCATCATTGATAGCCCGCTGTGTCTCATCACAGAGAGGTGATTCAGATAACGGCTTGCACGCTACAATAACAAGGATTACTGGCACCGCCATGAGAGATTTATTCATATAATCTCATTTTGAAAAGTGATAATCAGGATCGCCGAGGTAATAATGGTCCATAAAATAGAAGTACGTAGCCCCAATTAACCAGAACTAAATATAGTATTCTGCTATTAATGCTGGATGACTATCTCCAGTAGTGGGATGCAACGACGAGTAGTTGTACAGGCGATGTTACAATATCAGCAACCACGGCAAGTGGATATAGAACGCGAGCAGCTGAAAGGCCATTTTTTTTATAAATGTTCACAGCATAGGGTTTATCAAAGTTGCTGATAACGATGTTGCCTTGGATTTTTTCCTTTTTCTGAATAGTCCCCTTTAAAGAATTAACAGATCGATAACAAGGACCGGTATTTTCCCCGAACCCATAGCAATCAAATTGATTTTTCACGAGGATATTCTCCGTTGCTTTATCTATTTTTCGCTCGCCATATTTAAATCTGATATCTGCTGTAAAATCTGTGCGGGTTTTTCCAATATTAAAGCGGTCCAAATCAGTAATTATCAACTGAGGCAGATAGCTCTCTTTTAATTCATACATCTTATCAATCTTATCCCCGCCTTGCTTTATCGGATAATTAAAGCGCTCACCAATAAATATCACCTCGTTTTTCTTATTTTCATCTTTACTGAGTGCGATAGCGACAACATTATCTCTGGCGTATATTTTTTCCTGCGATTCATGACCTCTAATATATTCATTAAGCATCAGAGTATTGCAACCGGTCGTGCAAAAAACCATCGCTAAACAACATGATATTCTAATCCTGGATAAATATTTTTTATAAATCGAGTTAACAATTAACAATCTGTATCCTTAGCCCTATCTTGTGATGAGTAAAAACATACACACTTTACACAGATTAACCAAGCGAGGTCATCGATTTTAAGATTTCATTTATATACGGGCAAGAGTTCCCGGGCGAATATAATCAAGGGAGGAGAAAATTCCAATAAGCGTTGCTTATCTACCGGGGCTGGTATTATGCCCGGCAAGCACAGCGTCGCCGGGCATAATGAAGGGGAGACTACGGCGTAATTTGCTCCATCGCCTGCAACACGCGTTTGTCCGAGATGGGATACGGGGTACCCAACTGTTGAGCAAAGAAGCTGACGCGCAGCTCTTCGATCATCCAGCGGATCTCCTGTACGTCGTCGTCATCGCGGCGATTCGGCGGCAGCTTATTCAACCACTGCTGCCACGCCTGTTGCACACTCTCGACTTTCAGCATCTGCGCGCGGTCACGATGCGGGTCGATTGCCAGCTTCTCAAGACGCTTTTCAATTGCCTGCAGATAACGCAGCGTATCGCCAAGGCGGCGGAAACCGTTGCCGGTAACAAAGCCGCGATAAACCAGACCCGCCATCTGCGCTTTAATATCCGACAGCCCCAGGGCCATCGTCATATCTACCCGCCCTTTCAGACGCTTATTGATGTTAAACACCGCCGTCAGGATCTGCTCGACCTGCTTTGCGATATCGACCACCGTGTCGTTCAGTTCGGCGCGCACTTTATCGTGCAGTTTACTAAAGCCCTCTTCGGTCCACACCGGGCCGCCGGCTTCATCGATAAGCTTGTCAACACCACAGGAGATGCAGTCGTCAATCAGATCCAGCACCTTGCCATACGGGTTGAAATAGAGTCCCAGTTTGGCTTTGTTGGGCAGTTTCTCGTGCAGATATTTAATCGGCGACGGAATATTAAGCAACAGCAAACGGCGTAGACCACGCCACATCGCCTGCTGCTGTTCCTGTGGATTATCAAACAGTTTGATGGCGACGCTGTCACGCTCGTCCACCAGCGCCGGCCAGGCTTTAACCTTATAGTTGCCGCGCTTCTGTTCGTAACTCTCCGCCAGGGTGCCGAAACTCCAGATATGCAGCCCGCTCTGTTCAATACCATCGTCGGCCACCGCCGATAGCGTCTCCTGAACTTTACCTTTTAGCGCGTCTTTTAAGGCCTGCAAAGAGCGCCCTTCCTGCAGTTTCTTATTTTTGTCATCCACCACCCGGAAAGTGATTTTCAGGTGATCGGGCACCTGATCCCACTGCCAGGATTCGCGGTCGATGGTCACGCCGGTCATTTTACGCAACTCACGCTCCAGCGAATCCAGCAGAGGCAACGCCAGCGGCGTCGCGCGGCCTAAAAACGCCTCGGCGTAATTAGGCGCTGGGACGAAATTACGCCGAACGGGTTTCGGCAACGATTTGATTAACGCGATGACCAGCTCGCGACGCAGGCCGGGGATCTGCCATTCAAATCCGGCTTCCTCTACCTGGTTGAGCAACGGCAGCGGAATATGAACCGTTACGCCATCGGCATCCGCGCCGGGTTCAAACTGATAGCTAAGACGCAGTTTAAGATTGCCCTGATGCCAGAAATTCGGGTAGTCCAGTTTACTGACCTGCTCAGCCCCCTCTTTAATCAGCATGCTCTTTTCAAAATTGAGCAAGTCTGGCGTTTCGCGGCTGGCCTGCTTCCACCACTTATCAAAGTGGCGAGCGGAGATGACATCGTGGCTAATGCGCTGGTCGTAAAACTCGAACATGGTCTCGTCATCCACCAGGATGTCGCGACGGCGCGACTTATGCTCCAGCTCTTCGATTTCAGCGCGCAGCTTCAGATTATCGCGGAAGAAAGCATGCCGCGTCTGCCAGTCGCCCTCTACCAACGCGTGGCGAATGAACAGCTCACGGCACAGCGCCGGGTCAATCTGGCTATAGTTCACTTTACGTGCGGCGACGATCGGCAGACCGTAGACGGTAACCTTTTCTGTCGCCATTACCGCGCCCTGCGACCGCTCCCAGTGCGGTTCGCTGTAGGAACGTTTGATCAGATGCTGCGCCACCGGCTCGACCCACTCCGGCTCAATGCGGGCGGCGATGCGCCCCCACAGGCGGCTGGTCTCCACCAGTTCCGCGACCATCGTCCACTTCGGCGGTTTCTTGAATAGACCGGAGCCGGGGAAGATAGAGAACCGGGCATTACGGGCGCCGGTATACTCCTGTTTATCAGAGTCTTTCATCCCGATATGCGACAACAAACCGGTCAGCAGCGCGGTATGAATCTCCCGGTATTCCGCCGGCTCGCTGTTGATCGGCAGGCCGAGTTCTTTCACGACCTGGCGCAGCTGGGTGTAAATATCCTGCCATTCACGCACGCGTAAATAGTTGAGGAAATCCACCCGGCACTGGCGGCGGAACTGATTCGACGAGAGCGCCTTTTGTTGTTCGCCGAGATAGTTCCACAAATTGACAAACGCAAGGAAATCAGACTCTTTATCGTGGAAGCGACGATGCTTTTCATCAGACGCCTGCTGCTTGTCCATGGGGCGCTCGCGCGGATCCTGAATCGACAGCGCGGAAGTGATGATCATCGCTTCACGCACGCAGCCATGTTTCTGCGCTTCCAGCACCATCCGCGCCAGACGAGGATCCACCGGTAGCTGGCTAAGCTGGCGGCCCAGTGGGGTTAGCTTATAAGCCGTTGCCTGCTCATCGGTAGTGATGGCGCCGAGCTCTTCTAACAGACGCACGCCATCCTGGATGTTGCGCTTATCCGGCGCTTCGACAAACGGAAACGCGGCGATATCGCCCAGCCCCAGGGCGGTCATTTGCAGAATGACCGACGCCAGGTTGGTACGCAGAATTTCCGGGTCGGTAAATTCCGGCCGCGACAGGAAATCGTCTTCCGAGTAAAGACGGATACAGATACCTTCTGACACACGTCCGCAGCGGCCTTTACGCTGATTAGCAGAGGCCTGTGATACCGGCTCGATAGGCAGGCGCTGCACTTTTGTACGGTAGCTATAGCGACTGATGCGCGCGGTACCCGGATCGATAACGTATTTGATACCCGGAACCGTTAGCGAGGTTTCAGCAACGTTGGTTGCCAGGACAATACGCCGCCCGCTATGGGACTGGAAGACCCGGTTTTGCTCACTATTGGATAAACGAGCATACAGCGGCAGCACTTCGGTATGGCGCAGATTGAGCTTATTCAGCGCATCGGCAGTATCGCGAATTTCCCGCTCGCCGCTCATAAAGATCAGGATATCGCCGGGGCTTTCGCGCCCCAGTTCATCGACGGCATCAAAAATCGCCTGGAGCTGATCGCGTTCGGTATCGTCCGCCTCTTCAACAATCGGACGATATCGTACTTCAACCGGGTAAGTCCGCCCGGAAACTTCGATAATCGGCGCATGATTAAAATGGCGCGAGAAACGTTCCGGGTCGATGGTTGCGGAGGTTATGATGATTTTCAGGTCCGGGCGGCGCGGCAGGAGTTCTTTCAGATAGCCCAGCAGAAAATCAATGTTCAGACTGCGCTCGTGCGCCTCATCAATAATGATGGTGTCATACTGCATCAGCAGGCGATCCTGCTGGATTTCCGCCAGCAGGATACCGTCGGTCATCAGCTTAACCATGGTGTTTTCGCTGACGTGGTCGCTGAAGCGGACTTTATAACCGATACAGCCGCCTGGCTCGCTCTGCAGCTCTTCGGCAATACGGTTAGCGACGGTTCGCGCCGCCAGTCGACGCGGCTGGGTGTGGCCAATCAGGCCTTTCAGGCCGCGCCCCAGCTCCATGCAAATTTTGGGTAACTGAGTGGTTTTGCCAGAACCGGTCTCCCCGGCGACGATCACCACCTGGTGGTCGCGCACCGCTTCGAGAATTTCTTGTTTTTTCTGACTAACCGGCAGGTTTTCCGGATAGGTAATTGCCGGACGCGCGGCTTCGCGTAGCAGGACTTTCCCAGCGGCCTGTTCTATCTCCTGCGCCATCTCGTGGAGAATGGCCTGCTGGGCATCAGGATTTTTAACCTTCTTTGCGCCATGCAGGCGGCGGCTGTAGCGCGATTTATCGCGCAGCATCAGGCCATCGAGCCGTTCATAGAGCTGCGAGAAAGTGATTTTTTGTTGTTCTGTCATAGCGTTATCGGGCAGTGCTCTGCCGGAAAAATCTCTCATGTAATATTGCTGTAGATTATCACATCTGTAGAATTCATGCCTTGTTCAAAAAAATTGAACATAGAATTCGATATATTGCGCTATCTCTGCGGCATGATTGTGAATACAGTGTCATCAAGCACCAGGGCATTGACCCGTCAATCACATTAAAAGGAAACACCCATGAGCAAAGTATTAGTTCTGAAGTCCAGTATTCTTGCAGGGTACTCGCAATCCGGCCAACTGTCCGACTATTTTGTTGAACAATGGCGCGAAAAACACGCAGGCGACGTTATCACCGTGCGCGATCTGGCGGCAAACCCGATTCCGGTACTGGATGGTGAACTGGTTGGCGCGCTGCGTCCGAGCGATGCACAGTTGACTGCGCGTCAGCAGGAAGCGCTGGCACTCTCCGATGAGCTGATCGCTGAACTGAAAGCTAACGATGTGATTGTTATCGCTGCGCCGATGTACAACTTCAACATCCCGACTCAGCTGAAAAACTATTTTGACCTGGTTGCCCGCGCAGGCGTCACCTTCCGTTACACCGAGAAGGGGCCTGAAGGTCTGGTTACCGGCAAACGTGCGGTAGTGCTAACCAGCCGCGGTGGTATCCATAAAGATACGCCGACCGACCTGGTTACGCCGTATCTGTCTACCTTCCTTGGCTTTATCGGTATCACCGACGTGAACTTCGTGTTTGCAGAGGGTATTGCTTATGGTCCAGAAGTTGCGGCCAAAGCGCAGTCCGATGCCAAAGCGGCGATCGACAGCGTGGTTGCTGCCTGATAAAACAAACCTCCCGCCTCAGCGGGAGGTTTTATTCTTGCCAAGAATTAAACGCTAACGCCATGCGCGGAAGCTAACGCCGCCAGACCGCCAGCGAATCCCTGACCTACCGCTTTAAATTTCCATTCAGCACCGTGACGATACAGTTCGCCAAAGATCATCGCCGTTTCCGTTGATGCATCTTCCGACAGATCAAAACGCGCGATTTCTTCACCATTGTCGTGGTTATACACGCGCATATAGCTATTCTGTACCATACCGAAGTTCTGCTTACGGGCTTCGGCGTCGTAGATGGTTACCGAGAAAACCAGTTTTTTCACCTCTGCGGCAACCTGGGAAAGCGTGATTTTGACCTGTTCATCATCGCAGTCTCCTTCACCGGTACGGTTATCACCCTGGTGCTCAACACCGCCGCAAGGGCTCTTCTTGTTATTAAAGAAGATGAAATTCGCATCCGAGAGCACCTTGCCATCCTCGCCAACCATAAAGACCGACGCGTCAAGGTCGAAGCCCTGCCCGTCAGTGACCCGAGCATCCCAACCTAACCCCACCATCGCGATATTCATCGACGGCGCTTCTTTAGTGAGTGATACGTTACCACCCTTAACCAGGGAAACAGCCATTTAAACCTCCTGTTATAAATCTACCGTATTGCCCGATTCGCAATCAGGCAGCTCGAGTCACGATGCGTTGATTCCATACTGGGCACAGACGCTGGACAAGCCGCCTGCGTATCCCTGACCGACGGCACGGAACTTCCACTCGCCGTTATGGCGATAAAGTTCGCCGAAAAGCATCGCCGTTTCGCTGGAAGCGTCTTCGGTCAAATCATAGCGGGCTACTTCATGCTGCGAATCGTTGTTGACCAAACGAATAAAAGCGCCAGAAACCTGACCGAAGCTTTGGCGACGCATTTGCGCGTCGTGAATGGTCACCACAAAGATAATTTTCGCGACATTCGCGGGGATCATATCCAGTTTGACGATCAGCGATTCATCATCGCCGTCTCCTTCACCGGTCCGGTTGTCACCGGTATGAGTGACCGAACCATCTGCCGATTTTAAGTTGTTGTAGAAGATGAAATCGCTGTCGCTGCGCACCTTTCCTGTCTCAGATAACAGGAAGGCGGAAGCGTCGAGGTCAAAATCCTGGCCGTCGGTGGTACGAACATCCCACCCTAATCCAACCAGCACATTTTTCATTGACGGATCGCTTTTGCTAAGAGAAACGTTACCGCCTTTTGATAGTGATACGCTCATATTAAATCCTTTTTAAAGTGAACATGAATAAGGACAGTGCAAAGAATTAACTACCTCCCGGCTGTTCCTCGTTTTTTTCCTGAAATACAAAACTAGCGACAATCCCAAGAATAAGCACCACCAGAACGACATACAGACTGGCGGTAGCCGAAATACTATAGCCATGGTGCCAGAGATGGTCGGTGGCATTCAGACCAAGCTTAAAGGCAATAAAGAAAAGTAATACGATGACCGCTTTTTCAAGATGCACTAAATAATGTTTAAGCGCCTCCAGTACGAAATAAAGCGTACGTAGGCCAAGAATGGCAAACATCATCGCGCTATAGACAATCAGCGGCTCCTGGCTTATTGCAATAATGGCCGGCACGGAATCAAAAGCAAACATCACATCAGACAGTTCAACGACCGCCACGCATAACATCAGCGGCGTTGCATATAGCGCGACGCGTTTACCAGCGCTAATAATGAGATCTTTATTCTCCGGCTTCGCCCGTTCACGGTCGACCTCTTTAGCGGTAAGTAAAAAAGCATGTCCCACCAATTTTGGCCAGATGGGGAACACACGTTTTACCAGTCGGTAAGCGATATGCTGCGAATAGTCTTCTATTTCATCGCTCTCCTCCCCGCTTTTTAACATCATGACGGCAGTCCATAGCACAATTAAGGCAAAGACTATTTCAACATACGGACCCAGTGCTAATAGCCCTGTGCCGATGGCGACAAAAATAGCGCGGAAAATAATCGCGCCAATCACCCCCCAGTACAGGACGCGGTGGCGATAGCGTTCCGGGATACCAAACCAGGAGAAGATCGCCATCATAACGAAAAGATTATCGACCGAAAGCACCTTTTCTAAGGCGTAACCAGTAACAAACAAACTGGCTACTTCCGCGCCGTGGTGCACCAGCAGAAATCCGGCAAAAGCCATTGCCACCACAACCCAAAATAGTGACCATAGTGCCGCGCTTTTCAGCGATATCACGCTATCGTTACGATGCATCACGAGGTCGATAACGATAGCCCCGATGGCGAGAATAATAAAAACGCTCACCGTTTCAACGGGAAAACCTAAATGCGTGGAGACCATGAAATACCTTTAAATGCTGGGGTTAAAGACCAAACTCTTCAGCGTTAAAACCGAGCGCTGCGATTATTTCTCGGGTTGCCGCCTGTTCATCCGGGTCGAAATGGCCATCGCTTTTGCCCACCGCAATGCCTACTCGCACGGCCAGTTGTGCTGCTTCTGGCTGATCTTTTAAAGCCAGAATATATTTCATGGTTTCGCCTTTGCCGATTTCCATATCGAAATCGAAGCTGGATACCAATTTATTAAAAAAGTCGATCACTTCGTTGGTATCAAAAACTTTCATTTCCTCCGACGAACGAAGAAAGCCCATCATTTTCTGTTTTTCTTCGGCGCTAACACCATCGCTGGAAACGGCAATGCGAGCACATACCGCAACCGTTCCCTGCATGAATTTCTTATTTTTAAAACGCCCAACCTGTTTGACCAGTTCATCGCGGCTGGCGTTCAATGTCGATTTTACTTTATTAAATAATCCCATCGTTCCCTCACTTGGTTTTCTTTATTTAGAACCTGCTCGCCAGCGGAATCCCCAACCGAATGCGCGATCCATCTCTTTATGGCCGGTGAAATATTGATTTATACGCTCAACTTTTATGGCGCCGTTGTCATTGACTAAGCGAGCAATAGCGCACATTGTTCGACGATTATTGCCTTCGGTCAGTCGGGTTTCGATTGGCGGCTGGCCGGGGACATGTAGCGTAACTACGCCATCTGTTTTATCCCAGCTGGCAACGCCTTCATAAATAAAGGCGTAGATTAATATCTGCTGAATATTTTGCCATTCGCTGCCATTGATACAGATCCATTCGCCATCGTTAACAGCCCCCGTACGATCGTCACCCTGAAGCTGAATAAAGGGCGGTTGTTGATATCGCCCAAATGCATTACCCAATGCCTGAACTACGCTTAAATCGCCATTTTTTAATTCGACAAAAGCGCCAAGATCCAGATCAACGTTGCTGGCCCCTCCCCCTAATAATGAACCAAATAAGCCTGTGGCCGAGCTTTGGCGATGCCAATTCAGATTAACGCGTATCTCGCCATAGTCGTCTCGTTTAGCGAGGCTGATTGCCGGTTTCTCTTTAGTCAAAGTGACTTTGCTGAGGTTCACTTTCGCGGCTTCAGCAGCAGGAGGTGTAACTTCATCGGCAATATCAACGCCATAGTATTCAGCGAGCGGTTTTAGTCCGCCCGTAAAACCCTGAGCGACAAAGCGAAACTTCCACTCGCCATTACGCCGGTAAAACTCGCCCAGAATCAGCGCGGCTTCATTTCGACCGTGAACATCGACCTGACAGTCAATCAGCGTATTGCCGTTATGCTCCACCGCGATAGTCAAATGGCCTAATTCACCGATAGTCCTGTTATTATCGCAGGTTGCGGTAAATGCCACCTTTTGGACGTCCGCCTGCAGCAGCCCTAATGCAACCTGAAATACAGTAACAGAATTATTAGCGCTAACCTGTATGGTATTATCATCATTCCGCGGCTGGCCGTAAAAACACATATCCGCATCGCCTCTCACTTTATTATTGGTATAGAGACGAAATGACGACACATCAACACCGCTTCCCGCGCTTATTTTGATACTAAGATTAGCTGCAGGAACCGCGCTATTTCCTCCGGGTAATAATTTCATTAGCGCACCACAATGCGTAATACGTCACTTTCCATATCTTCGATAGTGCGCCCCTGAGCAGCTTGACCATGGGCGGTAAAATCCCAACTGCCATTCTGACGGCTTAATGAAGCAATAATAATACCGGTATGAGAACCTTGCTCGGTTAGCTGGTAGCGGGCCAACTCCTGATTATTTTGATCGAGCACGCGGCAATGGGCATTCTCAACTTCGTTAAAAGTTTGGCCGCGAAAACTATTGACGGTAAAAGCCAGATACTCCACATTAGAGGAAAGTTTTTCCAGATTGACGCGAATGACTTCATCATCACCCTCACCCTCTCCAGTTAAATTATCGCCGCTATGAACGACAGCGCCACAGCGAGATTTCAGCTGTCCAAACCAAATGGTATCCAGCACGTTGCCATTCTTATTCAATAGAATGCAGCTGGCATCAAGGTCGATAGAACCGGCGCCACCGGAGAACAATCCGCCGAAAAACCCTTTTTTCTTCGCCTGCAGCGGATCCCAGCCTAAACCGAAAGTCAGCTGCGATAATGCCGGAGACGCTTTGCTTAATGAAATTGTCTGATTCTTAGTAAGTGAGACCATTTATTATTCCCTATAAAATATATTTAGCAAATCAATATGCATTAAAGACTCGAAAAAAATCATATCATGATAAAGAACTGAGACAAGGCAATTTATAAAATTAGGAAAAAGAAAAATACGCCACTGATAGCAATGCATTCCCAAAATCATTAAAAAATATAAAAATATTCACTGCACAAATACTCATTCCGAAAACAAAAAAGCACCTCATATTATGATTGACATGCCATTATAGCGAACCTAGACTCCAGTTAAATTTAACGCTGGACGCGTGGAAGTAATATTAATGGAAAGAAAAATATGGATTATGGAGGGGCTCGCCTCCCAACGCGATATCATTTTCGGCATTAATGATTTCACAATCAATAATAACAAACACCCAATAACCACCTACGCTTCACATAGTCAATCACGACATGAAATATTATCAACGGCACATTTTTCATTAAGTGAACCCACAGACATCAATTCACGAATGTCATTTATTTCATCAATAACAAAGGAATATGGCATATCCGCCATTCAGGTTGGCAAAGCGTGCCGTTGGTACGAACAGCACCGACGGCAAATTGAAGCGCTAGGCGTGAGTCTCACCACGGGCGCAAGCCAGGTATCCACATTTGATATTGCCGATGACAAAGTCAGCTTTGCAAAAGCCATGCAAGCGTATGGGCTTCCCGTGGTGCCATCTATTCGAATCACTGATACCAACACGCTGGAATATCTCCTCAAAGCGTCACCTTTTCCCGGTTGCCGTTTATGTGTGAAACCCGTGACCGGTATTTATGGCATGGGGTTTTGGCTATTTGATGAGCACGCGCTTTCTACAGATATTATTAACCACCCGGAACAACGACGCATTCAGCCGGAACAGTATCTTGCCGCCGTTAAGAGCAGTGAGGTGTTTACTCCACTGACCCTCATGCCCTGGTTACCCGGGCCCGAATACTCTGTCGACATGCTGCTTAGTCACGGCAAAGTACTGACAGCCATTGGTAGACGAAAAGAAGGCGCGCTGCAGTATCTGGAAAATAGCGGGCCGGCGATAGAACTTGCCTGCGCCTGCGCCGAAGCACTGCACGCTGATGGCCTGGTTAACGTGCAGACCCGGAACGATACAGAAGGCAAACCACTTTTACTGGAAATAAATCTACGCCCTTCCGGTGGTATTGGTTATACCCGTCACAGCGGCGTTAATCTGCCCGGGTTGTTCGCCGCGCAGCGGCTGGATTTACTGACAGCGGATGACATTATACGGCGCGTAGCGCATCAGTTCACCCCTGCAACCATCAGAGTAATGACAGAGAGCAGGCGATACCCTCAGCAACTCAACAACGTTCTTGCGCCTTCGTACAATGCGGAGGTGAAATGATGAAACACGAAAACTGCTACCGCCGTCAGCTCTCAAGTGGCGAATTACGCGTGTTTCACCACGGCGAGGATAACGAACTTCATGCACTGTTTGACATCGCTGAACGGCGCAATCCTAAACGGGCATTTCTGTTTGTCAGTCAGGTGTTAGGTCGACATATCCCTGTTTCGCCGGCAACGATGCGCGCAGTTTACCAGCGACTTGCCGTTGGTTTCCCCGCCGACCTCGCCGGGCCGGTGTTGTTCGTCGGGATGGCTGAGACTGCCGTTGGCCTCGGCGCAGGCGTGTTTGACGAACTCCGCAAACGTGTTGACCAGGCAATCTATCTCACCTCTACGCGTCATCCGCAAGAGGCGGAACTGCTGTGCGAATTTAAAGAAGCGCATAGCCATGCCACGGACCATTTGATTTATCTCCCCGACGATCGAGAAATGCGCCGACGGGTGCTGGAAGCAAAAACTCTGGTGCTCATCGATGATGAAGCAACGACCGGTAATACCTTCATCAATCTTGTGTCCGCGTTGCACCCGCATCTGACACATTTGCAAAGGGTTGTCTCCGTGACCCTCACCGACTGGAGCGGCGATGCCTTCGCCAGGCGTTGTAACCTGCCTGTCAGCCAGGTCGCGTTAGTTAAAGGACGCTGGGAATGGTATCCACAGTCCAACGCTACGCCTCCTGAAATGCCTGCCGTCAATATTACCTCGCGTGGAGAGTATGCCCTTTCACGGCGCCAGACGTGGGGGCGCCTGGGAATGATACGTCCCGCCGCTGACCTCGGCTGCGAGATCGTCGCAGCCACAGGCGAAACTATCCTGGTACTAGGCAGCGGTGAGTTTGTCTGGGAACCATTTTTGCTAGCTGAGCGTCTTGAGCAGCAAGGGGCCAGCATTAAGTTCAGCGCCACTAGTCGCTCGCCGATTGCGCCCGGCATGGCCATCCAATCGCTGCTGTCATTTAACGATAATTACGGGCTGGGCATCCCAAACTTTGTCTACAACGTCGCCCACCAGCGTTTCGATCGCATTATTTTATGTATTGAGACCCCAAAGGAAAGCGTTGATCCCCACCTGGTACACGCGCTGGAGTCGCTTTGTTCGCGACTGGAGATTTTATCTTATGAATAAGCCAGTAGTATTTTCCGATCTCGACGATACGTTATTTCAGACCAGACGGAAAATGGTCAATGAACTCTCTGCGGCCCCCTTTCGTTGCGCCGCGCTGGACCGGGAAATGCGTCCACGCAGCTATATGAACGAAGAGCAGGCCATGCTCGTCGATTGGCTGCTGGAACATGCCGAACTGATCCCCGTCACCGCCAGAGGAAGCGAAGAGTTGGCGCGGGTGCAAATCGCGTTTGACTCATGGGCTATAACCACCCACGGCGCGGTCATCATCACGCCTGAAGGGCTAGCGGATGCTGAGTGGCAACAGCATATGTTGGCTAACCTGGCGCCGTATGCTGACAAACTGACAGCCATGCAACACGACATCACTACCCAGATGGCTATTCAAGGCGTCGACGGCTGGGCGCGCATCAACAAAGAGTATGACGAAGTGCCCGTTTACCTGGTGATGAAACATCGCGACAGCACCAGAATCGCCGAACTTTACGCCTTTGCCGACTGGCTGACGCAGCGCTTCACCCTGCAGGGCTTTTATCTTCACCGCAACGGTAATAATGTTGCCTGGATACCTGAACCTGTCGATAAAGGGTCGGCCGTCGCTTGGCTAGTAAATAAATTGCAGGCCCAGCGCGGCAAATTCCCGGTGCTCGGTTTTGGCGACAGCCTTAGCGATCATCGCTTTTTGCAACTTTGCCATTGGTTTGCCATCCCCAGGCAAAGCCAGTTTGCCGCAGCCATTAATCACCATATTTTCGCAGGTTCTTAATATGCACGAGCTCCATCACTTTTCCGGCGCTTTTCCGCAAAATGACGTCCGCTTTCTACTCAGTCCGGTGAATATCGCCATGACGTCGGTTGATGAAAAAGAGGTGTTGATTCAATCGGGTAAAGCGCACTATTCCGACCTGCTCAGCCAGGAGCCCGCGCCAAGTCAGTGGCATCTTAATCTTTTTGCCAAGGCCCTGCAGCGTGAAACGCCACGCATGGCTAACGAGGTGCAGCAGCTCTGTCACACGCTCATCGCGCAGTTCACTGATACGCCTATCATACTGGTGAGTTTAGTGCGCGCGGGTGTGCCGCTAGGGGTGATGCTACAGCGTGCGCTGCGTGATGCGGGTAAAACGTCCTTCCACTACGGTATTAGCATCATTCGCGATCGCGGTATTGATAGCGCCGCGCTTGACTGGATTGAACGCCGTCACGGCACGCAAGGTATCGTCTTTGTCGACGGATGGACCGGCAAAGGCGCCATTCGTTCGCAGCTGCAACGTTCGCTACATGGCCGTAAAGGCTACCCCGCCGATCCCAGACTGGTGGTGTTAGCCGATCCCTGCGGCTGCGCGTGGTTGTCCGCGTCCGACGATGACTGGTTAATCCCCTTCGGAATCATGGGCGCGCCGGTATCGGGTCTGATTTCTCGCTCTTTGTGGTCGCCGGTCGGCTTTCACGGTTGTGTGCAATGCGATCATTTAGCTGATTTTGAATGCGGCCAGCTACTGGTTGATACCGTTGACAACTATCGACAGACGCTACTATCCGCCGCGCAGATTAAACCTGATTTAGCGCAGAAAGCCAGACTTCGACGCAAAAGCGAAGCTGTAGTGCTCCATCTCGCCGAACGATATGCCGTCGACAATCTTAACCGCATCAAACCAGGCATCGCAGAAGCAACACGAGCGGTGCTTCGCAGGGTACCCGATCATGTTCTGGTGCGCGCCATTAACGATCCGGATGTTGCGCTACTGATTGCGTTAGCCCGCGATAAAGGTATTCACGTAAGCGAAGTTGGCGATGAAATCGGCCAATACCGTGCCGTCACTATTATCAAGAAGGTATTTTAATGAAAACACGTCTCTCGGCATGGAATCTGGGAGCGACCCTATACATGCCCGCCACGCGCCATGATATTGCCTCAACCATCATTGACGGCAAAATGAAAGGACTACGCTCATTAGTGATCTGTCTTGAGGATTCGGTTAGCGATAGCGATATCAACCACGCTCTGGTAAACCTCGAAAAGCTCTGTACACAGCTGGCCCATGCCAAAGCAACACAAGAGCACCGTCTCTGGCCGCTGGTATTTATTCGTCCACGACATCTAACCATGGCGAAACAACTAATCGAGAACTTTGATTTGACGGCCATTGACGGCATGGTCATACCCAAATTCACTCACCATTCACTGGCTGGCTGGTGGCGAGCGATCGGCAGCACTTCTCTGAGCATGATGCCAACGCTGGAAACCGAAGAGGTATTTGATTGCGAGAAAATGCGCCAACTTGCCGTAGAACTCAGCGCTCATCCCTGTCGAGCCCGGATAATCGCCTTGCGTATCGGTGGTAACGATCTCATGAATGTTATCTCGCTGCGTCGTTCGCGTAACCTGACGCTGTACGACGGGCCAATGGGATACGTTATCAAAATGCTGGTATCCGTTTTCTCTCCTTATCATTTCGCCCTTACCGCGCCGGTTTGCGAACATATCGATAGCCAGGAGATCATGGCGCGGGAACTGCAGCTGGATATGGCCCACGGTCTGGTCGGAAAAACAGCTATTCATCCCAATCAATTGCTGACGATTGAACGAGCGCTAATGGTCACACCCGGCGAACACGCTGATGCGCTACGGATCCTTAACTCCAGCCAGGCTGTGTTTAAATCTCAAGGGACAATGTGCGAACCGGCCACCCATCGCAACTGGGCTGCAGCCATCCTGGCCAGAGCAGCCCATTACGGTATCGTTAGCGAATTCGCCCAAGACGCTTTTGCCCAAGGGTCGATAAATTAACCGACACACTACACTATGGATAATGCGATGGCCTCAGGATGAGATTAAATAGTAAACAAGAGCGCATTTTTAAACTGGCGCTGATTCTCGGCAACGGGCAACCGGTCCCCTCAACGGAACTGCTGGAAAAGCTAGGTTGTTCGGATCCAACGTTATCAAGAACGCTGAAAACGTTGCGTGATACCTATGCGGCGGAAATAAAATACAGTAAAGCCGCCCATACCTATCAACTTGTCGCTAGTGGCTCCTTGACGAAGGAGATGATGGAGCGAATGGCAGAAGCGATCCGTGTCAATAGCGACCTAAAAATGCCGATGACTTCGGGTAAAGTCGTATTGAATAAGGATCAAAAAACGGCTATTTCGCTGTCGGTTAAACGCTCGGTGCTACGTAAACTGGACCGGCTGGCCTGCCTGGCGATGCTTACCCGTAGCGGCGCGGTAGAGATGCTGGCGCAAAAGTTTATTGATGAATTAATTGATTCATTTTACAACCAAAAGCGCTGATTATATCGTTCGCCGCCCTATGTCCGGGCGGCAACAAACATCTACTTGAGCTGTCACGCTATCAACCCCGTTATCTCAATTTAGCCACTCAATATCTGCAGTCAGGTAGCGCCGGGAATCGTACCGGCCAGCAACAGTAACTGCCGCCCTATCTGGTCTTTAAACTGCTGTTTATCCGGATGGAAATATAACGGCTCGCCAATATTGACGTCGATGAACAGGGGTAAAGGAATGCGGTTGCCTTTAGCCATCACCCGTTCGGTACCTTTGAGCCCTATAGGGATAATAGCGACCTGCGGCAAACTTTGGCTGAGATACCAAAGCCCTGATTTTATCGGCGCTATCACTCCCGGTTGTCCGCGGGTACCTTCAGGAAAAAGGATCAGGATTTGTTCATCACGTAGCGCTTGTTCACAGGCCGCTAACGGATTTTTCCCCTGCCCGCGGCGCGCTACGGGAATAATATTCAGTACATTCAGGGTGAACCAGGCCAGCGCTTTATTACGTAAAAAATAGTCCGCCGCCGCCACTGGATGAACTTGTCTCTGCGTTCGCAACGAAAATAGCGCCAGCAGCGCGAACACATCCATATGGCTGTTATGATTAGCCACCACGATCGCCGGCCCCTTTTCCGGCAGGCGCTCACGATGTTTCACCCGCAGCCCTAGCCACAGCCAGGCTAATGGCCAGATAACCACTATCGCAAACAGCATTCTAAAGCCATTTTTTAGCATCATGTCAGTAGCAGGAATAACGAATAAAATGGAAGAATACCGGCGCGGTAAAGATAAGAGAGTCCAGCCGGTCAAGAATGCCGCCGTGGCCCGGCAGCAAGGTACCGCTGTCTTTCACCCCAATATCGCGTTTCACCGCCGACATCACCACATCTCCGCAGAAACCCGCGCTGCCGATCATCGCGCCCGCCAATAACGACATCTGCCAGTTAAGCGGCGTCATTATCGGCCCCAGCAGCCATGCGGCCAGCGTGGTGCAGCCTATACCGCCAAGCAATCCGGCCAGGGTCTTATTTGGGCTCACGGTTGGCGTGATTTTGATCCGCCCCAATGATTTACCCCAAAGATACTGCGCAATGTCGTTGAATTCGGTTAAGCCCACCAGAAACAGCACCAGCAGCGCGCCGGTTTGCTGACCGTTGGTTGGCAACACCAGCAAAGAAGCCACGTGGCTAAAAGCGAAGACGGTGGTCATCAGCCCCCAATGGTGCTGCGCGGCGCTATGTAAAAACCCCCGGGTATCCCCCGCCAGAACCATTCTCGCAGGCAGGAATAAAAAGGCGTACACCGGAATGAAAATGATATACAGACCGTACCAGCCAATACTGATTAGCCAATAGTTGATGGGGATGGCGATGAACATCCACAGTACGGGCATGCGGTCAGCCTGTCGGGAGGGCACCAGAGTCAAGAACTCTTTCAGCGCCATAAAGCTGACCAGCGCGAAAAAGGTCAGCGCCAACCAGCGCGGGCTGAGCAACGCCAGCGAAAAAAGGACGATAATCACCCACCAGGTGTGGATCCGTAAGGTCAACTCACGCCAGTTTTTCTCAGGCTTCCGCCAGCGCAGCAGACCATCCACTGCTGTCGCCAATAGCAATAGCAAAAAGATAACCGCCAGAGAACGCAGCAATAGCGTCATGCCCTGGCTCCGGGCAGAACGCTGGAACAGCGGTTGATAATGGTCCAGATAAGTAGCAAGGTAACGAGCCCCCACAGCATATTGCTCCATACCGCCACGTCCGGCCACAGGTTCAATGCTATCCCCCAACCGCCAAACACCATAGCGCGATCGCTTTTCCCCATCGGCCCGGCGTAACTACGCACGCCGCCAATCGCCTGCGTCAGCACTCCGGCAAACTCACTGAGAACCGTACAAAGCAGCATTGTTAACACCAGCGTCGGATGGCTACCGGGAAGCAATAAAAAAGGAAGATATAACGCAACATCGGAGATCACATCGCCAAATTCGTTGAGCACCGCGCCGAGTCGGGACTGCTGACGACACTCTCGGGCCAGCATGCCATCAAGCGCATTCAGCGCCATACGGATAAACAGAACGACTGGAAGTATCCAGTAAAGAGTGTAATGCGGAAAGATCGCCAGGACTAAGCCGGTCAGAACGGATAATAACAAGGCGGCGAGCGTCACCTGATTGGCGGTGACCGCTCGCTTCGCCAACCAGAACATGATTGGCCGCAGCAGCGCCTGAAACGCAGGTTTCACGCTGTAAAGCGTCATTGTCGATCCTCGATAAAGTCAAAGGACCATATTGCGCTTAGCCGCTGCGTGACAAAAGACGGCAAAGTAAAATTCAGAATCCGTTAATATTCAACAAGCTAATAAAAAAATTAATAACATTCAGCTCGACGATTTTGGCCGCAGGTTTTCATCAAATTCCAGACGCTTGCGCCCGGCCTCCATCTCTTTTAATGGCTCCACCTGATGTAGCGTCTGCTTACAGCGTTCGACCAGCACCTGGTATTCACGGGTACCGTGTTTTTTCCACTCCAGCTCCTGTTCGCTCAGCGTACGAATCGCTTTTGCCGGGCTGCCGATGATCAAATGGTTAGCAGGCATTTCCGCTTTCGCTTTTACGAAAGCAGAAGCGCCGACAATACTATTTTCGCCAATTACCGCCCCGTCGATAATCACCGCGCTCATTCCCACCAGCGCGTTGCGGCCAATCACACAGCCGTGCAGAATTGCGCCGTGGCCGATGTGACCGTCCTCTTCCACCACGGTATCCTGGCCGGGGAAGCCGTGCATGACGCAGTTATCCTGAATATTGGCTCCGTCTTTTACTACAATACGGCCGAAGTCGCCGCGCAGGCTGGCATTAGGCCCAACATAGACCCCTTTTCCCAGGATCACGTCGCCAATGAGTACCGCCGTCGGATGAACATAGCTCTCATCCGGCACCACTGGCGTCAGCCCATCAATCTGATAAATCGGCATGCAATCTCCTTAGACGCCCGGCAAACCGCCAAAGCGTTGAAAATAAAGCGGTCCCGGCGCGGGAAGCTCGCCAACCGAGCTTTCACCTTTCTCGCCGACAAACGCCAGCGCGCCGGGGGTCACGCGTTGATAAATATTGATGCACAGCTGCCGCGCGGTTTGCCCGGCCCAGTGTGCGGGAAGCAGCTCTTCCGGCAGCAGCGGGTCTTTAAGCACCACCCGGCGATAGAAATGGATAAGGAGCAGTTGGATCTGGAAACAGCGCTCCGGCGTCAATTCTGACGGTTCGCTGTCGCGCAGCAGCGGCAGTAACGGTCGGAACAATGCGATAAACGCCTCGTACATCTCATTTTGTTCGGTGAGATGCCAGCACTCTTCTACGCGGTCGCGCAGCGCCGCCCTTGAGAGCGCCAGCGGCGAATGGGCTTCAAAACAGATGACGTTTTCGGCAACGCCCGCTTCATGTAGCAGCGATTGGACATCGGCCAGCTTTTGCGACGGCGAAGCCAGCAGGCTCGGCGCCAGCGCGCCAAATCCCTGCCATAACAGTTGCTTTTTGACTTCCGCCAGAACCGTTTTTTCTAACCCTTCCGACAATAGCAGCAGCCAGGTTCCGTCCCATTCGGGAGCGTTCGCCCGGTAGATTTTATGTTCCGCGCGCCGGGTCAGACGTAGTCCTTTATCGCTCAGGCGATAAAAGCTGCGCCGGCCGATACGCACGACGTCTAGCCACTCTTCTTTATTGAGGCGAAATAGCGCGGTGCGAACAAAGCGCTCGCCAAATCCTAATCCTTCCAGCAGCGCCGCGACGCTACCCAGCCACACTTCCCCACCGCGTTGTAATAAGGCGTCGCCATACAGCGAGGCAATCAATGACGTGCCGCTTATCGGCATCGCCGTTACAGCTTGTTGAATAAAGGCGTCGAGTTTACTCATCTGATTCATTCTGTTGTTATATTTTTCCTTTATGAATCATAGCACAGGAAATTCCCGGCTTACGGCGTAAAGGCCTCAGCCGGGTTACCGGGGAGAGAATTAACCGCTAACCACCGCTTTACGCAGGTCGAATACCCGACAGGCTTTCCCTTCAGAGCGAGGAATGCTGCCGCAGTTGACGATAGTAATATCGGTGGAGATCCCGACCATCGACTTAATACGGTGACGCAACTGATGGCAAATCTGGCAGCGTTGTTCATGACTCAACGCCAGCCCACTCTCTTTCAGCTCAACGCGTACCGCCAGCGAATCAAGATGACCGCGGCGATTGACCTCTAACTGATAGTGCGGCGCCAGGTGTTCAAACTTGAGGATCTCCTCTTCCAGCTGCGAGGGGAAAACGTTAACCCCGCGGATAATCAACATATCGTCGCTGCGTCCACTGATGCGATCCATGCGGCGCATGGTCCGCGCGGTTCCCGGCAGCAGGCGCGTCAGGTCGCGGGTACGATAGCGGATCACCGGCAGCGCTTCTTTGGTCAAGGTGGTAAACAACAGTTCGCCATGCTCGCCATCCTCCAGCGGCGTACCGTCGTCCGGGTTGACGATTTCCGGGAAGAAGTGGTCTTCCCAGATGGTCGGGCCATCAACGGTTTCCAGACACTCCATCGCCACCCCCGGCCCCATCACCTCTGACAGACCGTAAATATCCAGCGCGGTGATCCCCAGGCGGCGCTCGATTTCCGCGCGCATCGCCAGCGTCCACGGCTCGGCGCCAAACACGCCGACCCGCAATGAACAGCCGCGGGCATCGCCGCCCATCTGGCGCTCCAGCTCTTCAATCAGATTCAGGCAGTAGGACGGCGTCACCATGATCATATCCGGCTGGAAGTCGCGGATCAGCTGCGCCTGTTTTTCGGTCTGTCCGCCGGACATCGGGATCACCGTCGCGCCTAAACGCTCCGCGCCGTAGTGCGCGCCAAGGCCGCCGGTAAACAGGCCGTAGCCGTAGGCGACGTGAATTTTATCTTTCGCTGAACCTCCGGCCGCACGCAGCGAACGGGCGACAATATTGGCCCAGTTATCAATATCGTTTTGCGTATAACCTACCACCGTCGGTTTGCCGGTGGTGCCGGAAGAGGCGTGAATGCGCACCACCTGCTCCATCGGCACCGCAAAGGTATCGAAGGGATAGTTGTCGCGCAGATCTTGTTTAGTGGTACAGGGGAATTTTTTCAGATCGTTTAATTCCCGAAAATCGTCAGGGTGCACACCGGCGGCGTCGAATTTGCGGCGATACATCGGCACATTTTCATACGCATGCTTGAGCGTCCATTTCAGGCGCTGGGTTTGCAGGGCCTGCAGTTCATCACGCGATGCGGTTTCAATCGGATCTAATTTTGTAGTAGTTATCATTGTAGGGTACTCGCAGGTAAATTAGCTCACACTCGCTCGAGGATCATGGCAATGCCCTGACCCACGCCAATACACATCGTACACAGCGCATAACGTCCGCCCCGGCGTTGCAGCTCAAGGCTGGCGCTGAGCGCCAGCCGCGCGCCGCTCATGCCCAGCGGATGGCCTAACGCGATGGCGCCGCCGTTGGGGTTCACGTGCGACGCATCATCCGGCACGCCGAGTTGTCTGAGCACCCCCAGCGCCTGCGCGGCGAAGGCCTCATTCAGCTCAATCAGGTCCATATCGTTAATATTGAGCCCGGCTCGCTCCAGCACTTTACGCACTGCCGGTACCGGCCCCAGGCCCATCAGGCGCGGCTCAACACCCGCCGTCGCCATCGCCACAATACGCGCGCGCGGCGTGAGCCCCTGTACGCTGGCCTGCTGTTCACTGGCGATAATCAGCGCCGCTGCGCCATCGTTAACGCCGGATGCATTTCCAGCCGTAATGACTCCGCCTTTCCGGAACGGCGCTTTTAATAGCGCGAGTTGCTCAAGCGTGGTTTCCGGTCGAGGATGCTCATCATCGCGTACCGCGCTGACCGCTCCTTTCTTGCCGATGATCTGCACCGGCACGATTTCCTGCGCCAGAATGCCGTCGCGCTGGGCCTGCGCCGTGCGCTGTTGGCTGCGCCAGGCGAAAGCGTCCTGATCGGCTCGGCTAATATTTAACAATTCAGCTACATTCTCTGCCGTTTCCGGCATGCTGTCAGTTCCGAATTGTTGCGCCATGAGCGGGTTCACAAAACGCCAGCCAATCGTGGTATCAAAGAGTTCCGCCTGACGCTGGTACGGCGTGCTGGCTTTTCCCATCACGAATGGCGCGCGCGACATCGATTCGACGCCGCCGGCAATCAACAGATCGGCATCGCCGGCTTTGATCGCCCTGGCGGCAAAACCGATCGCATCCAGACCCGATCCGCACAAGCGGTTAATCGTGGTGCCCGGCACGGTATGCGGATAACCGGCCAATAGCGTCGCCATGTGCGCCACGTTGCGGTTATCTTCACCGGCCTGGTTAGCACAACCGAAAATCACATCATCAATCGCTGCCGGGTCGAGCCCGGGGTTACGGCTCAGCAGCTCACGCAGCGGGATCGCCGCCAGATCGTCGGCGCGGACGCCGGCCAGCGCTCCGCCGTAGCGGCCAATCGGCGTGCGGATCCCGTCACAAATAAAGGCGTCGCGCATTACACTTCTCCCGTGATTGTGCCGCCGATGCGGTGCGATTTGCCGCGGAACAGGGCCACAATCTTTTGCTGTTGATTAACAATTTCGATGTCGTAGACGCCGGTCAGCTTGCCCTGCTGTTTGACTCTGGCGGTGGCGACCAGCCTGTCGCCGGCAAACGCCGGACGAAGAAAATCAATGCTCGCCGCCGAGGCCACCGCCGCCAGCCCCTGGCTGTTACAGGCGTAAGCGAAAGCGGTATCGGCAAGCGTAAATAGTTGACCGCCGTGACAGGTTTGATGGCCGTTAAGCATGTCCGCCGAGACGGTCATGCTCATCTGCGCAAAACCGTCGTCCATTTCGATAAGTTCGATCCCCATCTTTCTGGCGCAGGTATCTTTTTCGTACATCACGCGCGCGTTGCGCCACGGATCATTGCTCATGGTGCTTCTCCATCAGCGCCTTCTGGCGCAACAGGGAACTGGGGCGATAGCGCTCCTCGCCATAATGGTGTTGCAGGTTCTCCAGCAGTTGCAGCACCCGCCGCCAGCCAAGGCTTTCTCCCCACGCCAGCGGGCCTCGCGGATAGTTGACGCCAAGGCGCATGGCGGTATCGATGTCTTGCGGGCTGGCGACGCCTTTTTGCACCGCATCCAGCGCTTCGTTAATCAGCATCGCCACCGTGCGCCACACCAGCAGGCCGGGATAATCGGCAATACGCAGCACTTTCTTGCCCTGCTGCTGGAAGTAATGCACGGCCTTGTCAGTGGCCGCAGGCGCGTTGGTCGCCGCTGCGGCCAGCACCACCGTATCGCTGGCGCACAGGTCATACACCACCACCGGGCGTTGATGCTTAAGGCTCAGCGCCAATGCCGTTTCGCCTTCAGTCTCCAACAATAAGAGTTCATCGAGTTCTGTGACGCTGTCACTTACAACCGTAATAGATTGAACACCACTAGATACCGGCGGCAGCGCCGCGTCCGGCTGCGTCTCGGCGGGCCAGCGATAGACGCCGTGGCCGCTCTTTTTACCCAATCGCCCGGCCAGCGCCAGCTCTTGCTGTAGTAGCGATGGTAGGTAGCGGCGGTCCTGCCAGAAGGCGTTGAATACCGAACAGGTCACGGCGAAGTTGACGTCCTGGCCAATCAGGTCAGTCAATGCCAGCGGTCCCATCGGAAAACCGCCGCCGTCACGCAACGCGGCATCAATAACCTCAGGGGCGGCAACCAGCTCTTCCAGCGCGCGCCAGGCCTCGGCGTAGAAGGGACGCGCTACGCGGTTAACGATAAAACCGGGCGTTGAGCGGCAGCGCACCGGCTGTTTCCCCCAGCCGCTTACGCACTGGCACAGCTGCTCTACCACCTCATCAGACGTCTCGAGCCCACTCACTACCTCGACCAGTTTCATCACCGGCGCCGGATTAAAAAAGTGCAGCCCGGCCACCCGCTCCGGGTTTTTGACCCCGGCGGCGATGGCGGTAATCGAAATAGACGAAGTGTTACTGGTCAACAGCGTTGACGGCGCGCATATCTCCGCCAGCTGTGCGAACAGCGCCGTTTTTACCTCCAGCCGTTCAGAGGCCGCTTCAATTACTAAATCCGCGTCGGCAAGCGCGGCTAAATCGTGAGCCGGATGCAGGCGCGCCAGCAGCGCGTCGGCCTGCTCTGAGGCCAGTTTGCCGCGCTCGACCCGCGATGCCAGACGCATAGCAATGCCGTCGATCGCCTGGGCAATCGCGGTTTGATTAATATCGAAAATACGCACCGGATGTCCGGCGGCAGCGGCCACTTCGGCAATACCGGCCCCCATGGTGCCGCTGCCAATCACCGCCACGGTAGCTAAGGATGTTGTCATGGCCTATTTCCCGCTGAACTGTGGTGGCCGTTTGGCCAGAAACGCGCTGACCCCTTCGCGGTAATCATCGCTGCGCCCGGCCAGGCGCTGATAATCGCGCTCAAGATCCAGCTGCGCATCGAGACTGTTGGTTTCAGAAGCCAGCAGCGCCTTTTTAATCAGCCCAAGACCAAACGTCGGTTGCGCCGCCAGATGGCGCGCCAGCTGCAGACTGGTATCCGCCAGTTCTGAATCGTCCACCAGTTGCCAGATAATCCCCCACTGCGCGGCCTGTTCCGCGCTGAGGCTATCGCCCAACAGCGCCAGCCCCATCGCGCGCGCACGGCCGGCCACCCGCGGCAGGAACCAGCTGCCGCCGCAGTCCGGCACCAGGCCGAGCTTGCTGAACGCCATCACAAATTTGGCTGAACGCGCGGCCAGCACGATATCGCAGCCCAGCGCCAGGGTAGCGCCCGCGCCGGCGGCAACGCCGTTGACCGCGCAGATAACCGGCTTCGGCAGCGCCGCCAGACGGCGTACCAGCGGGTTATAAAAACGTTCTACCGACAGGCCGAGATCCGGCGGCGGGCCGCTGGGGTCGACATTGCGGTCGTTCAAATCCTGGCCGGCGCAAAAGCCGCGACCAGCGCCGGTGATCAGCAAGCAGCGCACGCCGTCATCACGCTCGGCCTGCTTCAGACATTCCGCCAGCTGTTGATGCATCAGATCGTTAAAACTGTTGAGGCGGTCCGGGCGATTGAGGGTAATGGTCATGACGCCCTGTTCCACTGCGCTGAGAATGAAAGCTTCCATGATTAGCGTCCTTTAAATTCCGGTGTACGTTTTTGTAAGAAGGCGTCGATGCCTTCGCGACGGTCCTCGGTAGCGCTCAGCAGGCTAAACAGCTGGCGCTCCTGTTGCAGACCAGCCTGCAGGCTGACTTCCTGCGACAGGCGCAGCGACTGTTTTGCCGCCCGTAGCGCCAGCGGCGAATGGCTGGCAATGGTGGTTGCCAGTTTCAGGGCATACTCATCGGTTAACGCCGCCGGATGGATATCGCTAACCAGCCCGGCCTGCTGCGCCTGGCGGGCGTCAATACTCTCACCGCTCAGCACCATCCGGCTGGCCAACGCCTTGCCAACGCTGCGGATCAGACGCTGGGTGCCGCCCGCGCCCGGCATAATGCCGAGGGTAATTTCCGGCAGGCCAAAGCGGGCATTGTCACCGGCAACAATCAGGTCACACAGCAGGGCCAACTCGCAGCCGGCGCCAAGCGCGTAGCCGTTGACCGAAGCGATGAGCGGTTTAGTGAAAGCATCGATACGCGCCCACAACCGCGGGCGAACATCATCAAGGGTGGCTGGCAGATCTTTTTCCGCCATCTCGTTGAGATCGGCCCCGGCGGCGAAAAAACGCGCGTTACCGCTGATAACGCAGACGCCGACGCTGTCATCAATTGACGCCGCCTCCAGCACCTCGGCAATCTGGGTTAAGAGGGCATTGTTCAGCGCGTTGCGGGCCTGCGGGCGGTTCAGCGTCAGCTGTAACACCCGGCCATGACGGTGGATCAGCAGGTCACTCATGCCATCCCCCGCGCGTCAAAGTCGACCACCACATCGCCGCTGGTTGGCAGCGACTGGCAGCTCAGCACGTAACCCGCCGCCAGCTCGTCCGCTTCCAGGCTGTAATTGGCGGCCATCGCCACTTCACCGCGTAGCACTTTGCATTTACAGGTAGCGCATACCCCGCCCTTACAGGCGAACGGCAGATCGGCGCCCTGACGCAATGCGGCATCCAGGATGCTGTCGTCTTCGGCGCTGAGGGCGATAAGCCGATCGCGCCCATCCTGGCGGATGGTCACCGTGCGCCCTTCCGCCTGCACTCCAGCGGCCCGCTTCACATTGCCGCCTGGGGTATTAAAGCGTTCGAGATGAATGGACTTCTCCGGCACGCCAAGTTCGCGCAGCGTCGTTTCCGCCTCATCCATCATCACCGCCGGACCGCAGATAAAGGCCTCGTCGAAACGGCTAAAATCCAGCAGATGGTCAGCGAGCTGGCGCAGTTTGTCGCCGTCAATGCGGCCCTGTAGCAGATCGCTGTCCATCGACTCCTGGCTAAACAGATGTATCACCTGCAGGCGCTGCGGATAGCGGTCTTTTAAATCGGCCAGCGCCTGGCGGAACATCATGCTATGGCTGCTGCGGTTACCGTAGATCAGCGTGAAGCGGCTTTGCACCTCGGTCGCCAGCGTCGCGCTAATGATAGCCATCATCGGCGTGATCCCGGAACCGGCGGCAATCGCCAGATATTCACCCTGCCGTTCAGCCTGCGGTTGATAACCGAAATGCCCCTGCGGCACCATCACCTCCAGCTCCATACCCTGCTGGATATCGTGCTGGGCGTAACGCGAGAAGCGCCCGCCGTCGATGGCTTTGACCGCGACGCTAATTTCCCCTGGCGTGCGGCTGCGACAAATGGAGTAACAGCGGCGCAGTTCTTCGCCGCCCAGACGGGCTTTTAGCGTCAGATGCTGGCCCGGGCGAAAACAGTATTCCGCCTGCAGGGCTTGCGGAATCGCAAAAGTGATGGTCACCGCATCGCGGGTTTCCGGCTCGACTCTCGCCACCTTAAGCGAATGGAACGTCGTCATGGCAACCTCAAATACATTTAAAGTAATCAAAAGGTTCGCGGCAGCTGTCGCAGCGATAGAGCGCTTTACAGGCCGTGGAACCGAATTCGCTAATCAGCGAGGTATGGGTGCTGCCGCAGCGCGGACAGCTCACCTCAGCGGGCATGTCCGCATGGCAGGCGTGCCCCTGGGGCGGGCTGATGCCGTACTGGCGCAGGCGCTCGCGGGCATCCTGATTCATCCAGTCGGTGGTCCACGGCGGATCCAGCTGCAGGACGATATGTACCGGCACAAAGCCATGCTCGCTCATGACCGTACGGATCTCGCCCAGCAGATGCTCCGTCGCCGGACAGCCCGAATAGGTCGGGGTAAAGCCAATCACCCAGCCGTCGCCGTGGCGCGCGACGCTGCGCACCATTCCGAGGTCGGTGATGGTGAGTACCGGCACTTCCGGATCCGGGATCGCGCTTAATAATCCCCAGATGGTGCGAACCTCTGCAGGAGCGATATCGGCAAGACGTTGCATAGTCACCTCACTTACCACTGCAGTCCAGGATGCGAACGCTGCAGATACTGCATCTCCGCCAGCAGCGGGCCGAGATGTTCACTGTGCAGCCCCTGTTTGCCACCGCTGCGGAAGGCAGCTTCCTGCGGGATTTGTAAGCCGGAGTCGAGCAGCGCCGTGTGTACCGCGCTTTGCCATTCGGCCTGAAGCTCGCGCGGATCAACCGCAATGCCCTGCTCAACCAGGCTGAGCTCCACTTCATCGGCAAGGAACAGTTCGCCGGTGAAGCGCCAAAGATTGTCGACCGCCTGCTGCATTTTGCGGTTTGATATCTCGGTGCCGTTACCCAGTCGCTCCAGCCAGCCGCGGCTAAAACGCTGGTGGTAACGCACCTCTTTCAGCCCTTTAGCGGCAATGGCCGCCAGCTGCGTATCGCGGCTGTTCACCAGGCGGCTGAACAGGGCGACGTGCCAGACGTCGATAAAGAACTGGCGGGCGATAGTGTCGGCAAAATTGCCGTTTGGCTGCTCCACCAGCAGCAGGTTGCTGAACTGGCGCTCATCGCGGCCAAAGGCCAGCGTATCTTCGTCGCCGCAGCCGTTAAGCTCGGCGGCATAGCTTAAAAAATTGCGCGCCTGTCCGAGCAGGTCGAGGCCGATGTTGGCCAGCGCAAGATCGATCTCGAGCTCGGGCGCATGGCCGCACCAGGCGCCTAAACGCTGGGCCAGAACCAGACCATTGTCGCCAAGGCGCAGGGCGTAGGTGGCTACGGGGTTAGGGTTATTCATCGCCGCCTCACATATGTTCCATGCCGTCCGGCACGGTATAGAAAGTCGGATGACGGTAGACTTTGCTTTCCGCCGGGTCGAAGAATTCGCCGCGTTCTTCCGGCTGCGAAGCAACGATTTCGCTGGCCTTCACCACCCAAATTGAGCAGCCTTCGCTGCGGCGGGTGTAGGCATCGCGGGCATTCTCCAACGCCATTTGATCATCGGCAGCGTGCAGACTGCCGACGTGACGATGGGATAACCCCTGTTTGCTGCGAACGAACACTTCATATAACGGCCAGTAAACTTTGCTCATGTTGTCTCTCCTCATGCCGCGCTGCGGGCCTGCTGTTTTTGCGCATGGGCCAGTGCGGCTTCGCGCACCCATTCGCCCTCTTCCCAGGCCTTACGCTTGGCGGCCAGCCGCTCGTGGTTGCAAATGCCACGGCCGCTAATCACCTCGTTAAATTCCTGCCAGTCGATTTCGCCGAAGCGGTAGTGGCCGCTGGCTTCATCAAAGCGCAAATCCGGGTCCGGTACGGTCATACCGAGGATCTCTACCTGCGGCACGGTGTTATCGACGAAGCGCTGACGTAGCTCGTCGTTGGAGTGCAGTTTGATTTTCCACGCCATGCTGCGGGCGCTGTTCGGCGAGTTGTCATCGTTAGGGCCAAACATCATCAGCGCCGGCCACCAGAAGCGGTTAATAGCGTCCTGCAGCATCTGCCGCTGCGCGTCATTGCCCTGCGCCAGCGCCATGCAGGCTTCAAATCCCTGGCGCTGGTGAAAACTCTCTTCTTTGCAGATTTTGACCATCGCCCGGGCATAGGGGCCGTAGGAGGTCCGGCACAGCGCCACCTGGTTGACGATGGCCGCGCCATCGACCAGCCAGCCGATCACGCCGATATCGGCCCAGCTGAGGGTCGGGTAGTTAAAAATAGAGGAATATTTCATCTGCCCGTCGAGCATTTTCTGATACAGGTCTTCCCGGGCGCAGCCCAGCGTTTCCGCGGCGCTATAGAGATAAAGCCCGTGTCCGGCCTCATCCTGTACCTTAGCCAGCAGGATCGCTTTGCGGCGCAGCGTCGGCGCGCGGGTGATCCAGTTGCCTTCCGGCAGCATGCCGACAATTTCCGAGTGCGCGTGCTGACCTATCTGACGAATCAAGGTCTTACGATAGGCATCCGGCATCCAGTCCCGCGGTTCGATGGCCGTTTCCTGCGCGATGCGCTGGTCAAAGCGTTGTTCTTCTGTCACGTCATCACCTTTATGATTCCGATATTCACAACAAAAACATTTATGTGAATCACTTTGTTTATTGAAGGTTACATATTAGTTAAATAAAACCACAAATTTTGTTTGTTCTTTTTGTGATGATAACCGCAAAACCTTTTGTAAATAGCATTAACAACAATCACATAAGCAAAAAACCTAATTAACCACCGATCACAATGTTAATAAAATATTAAATATAGACTTGCATTTTATGATTCATAAAAGAACTATTTATAGTAATCATGCGTAACACATTTGGAGATTTGCGATGCAGCAGTTAGCCAGTTACTTATCCGGCGCCTGGCAGACCGGCCGGGGCCGCGCCCGTACTATCCATCACGCCATCACCGGCGCGGCGCTTTGGGAGGTGACCAGTGAAGGCCTGGATATGGCGCAGGCGCGTCGTTTCGCGATTGAACGCGGTGGCAAAGCCCTGCAGGCGATGACCTTTATTGAACGCAGCGCGATGCTGAAAGCGGTAGCAAAACGGTTGCTGGAGCAGAAAGACGAGTTCTACGCCATCTCCGCCCAAACCGGCGCCACTCGCGCCGACAGTTGGGTGGATATTGAAGGCGGTATCGGTACTTTGTTCACTTATGCCGGGCTCGGTAGCCGCGAACTGCCGGACGATATTCTGTGGCCGGAAGACGAGCTTATCCCGCTCTCCAAACAGGGCGGTTTTGCCGCGCGTCATGTGCTGACATCAAAATCAGGCGTCGCCGTCCATATCAACGCCTTCAACTTCCCCTGCTGGGGAATGCTGGAAAAACTGGCGCCGACCTGGCTTGCCGGCATGCCTGCTATCATTAAACCGGCAACCGCTACCGCCCAGCTCACCCAGGCAATGGTGAAAGCGATTGTCGACAGCGGCCTGGTGCCGGAAGGCGCCATCAGCCTGATTTGCGGCGGCGCGGGCGATCTTCTCGACCATCTCGATAGCCAGGACGTAGTGACCTTTACCGGCTCAGCCGCCACCGGCCAGCAGCTACGGACTCACCCTAACCTGGTGGCCAAATCTATTCCCTTTACCATGGAAGCAGATTCGCTCAACTGCTGCGTATTAGGTGAAGACGTCACGCCGGAGCAACCGGAATTTGCGCTGTTTATTCGGGAAGTGGTCCGCGAGATGACGGCGAAAGCCGGGCAAAAATGTACCGCTATCCGCAGAATCATCGTGCCACTGGCTCAGATTAATGCGGTTAGCGATGCACTGATCTCCCGCCTGCATAAAGTAACCGTCGGTGACCCTGCGCAGGAGGGCATTAAGATGGGGGCCCTGGTTAATAGCGAGCAGCGTCAGGACGTGCAGGATAACGTCAATAAACTGATTGCCGCCGGCTGCGAAGCGCTGCTCGGCGGACAGGCAGATCTTAATGCTGATGGCGCGTTCTTCCCGCCGACCCTGCTGTACTGCCCGCAGCCGGATGAAACGCCAGCGGTTCACGCCATTGAAGCCTTTGGCCCGGTGGCGACGCTGATGCCGTATCGCGACCGCCAGCATGCGCTCACGCTGGCACGCGCCGGTGGCGGTAGTCTGGCCGGTACGCTGGTCACCGCCAGCGGCGAGCTGGCGCGCGAGTTTATTCTCGGCGCCGCGCGCGCACATGGTCGTATTCAGATACTGAACGAAGCATCCTCCGCGGAGTCCACCGGCCACGGTTCGCCGCTGCCGCAGCTGGTACACGGCGGCCCCGGCCGTGCTGGCGGCGGAGAAGAGCTCGGCGGACTGCGTTCGGTGAAACACTATATGCAGCGTACCGCGATTCAGGGCAGCCCAACGATGCTGGCGACCATAAGCCAGCAGTGGGTGCGCGGCGCTCAGGTGAATGAAGACCGCATTCACCCGTTCCGTAAATACTTCGAAGAGATCCAGCCTGGCGATAGCTTATTAACCCCGCGCCGAACGCTGACCGAAGCGGATATCGTTAATTTCGCCTGCCTGAGCGGCGATCATTTCTACGCGCACATGGACAAAATCGCCGCCGCTGAGTCGATTTTCGGCGAGCGGGTGGTCCACGGTTATTTCCTGATCTCCGCTGCGGCAGGGCTGTTCGTCGATGCCGGCGTCGGGCCGGTTATCGCCAACTACGGCATGGAAAACCTGCGCTTTATTGAGCCGGTCAAACCGGGAGACACCATTCAGGTTCGTCTGACCTGTAAGCGGAAAACGGTTAAACGTCAGCGCAGCGCCGATGAAAAAGCCACCGGCGTGGTGGAATGGGCAGTCGAGATTTTCAACCAGCATCAGCAGGCGGTGGCGCTGTATTCCATTCTTACCCTGGTGGCGCGCCAGCAGGGAGACTTCCCGGCGTAGTCAACACGCAGGCACCACGCGCTTAATGCCTCTACGGAGGCATTTTTTACGTCCGTCTGGCAAAACTGACAAACAAGCTGGCAAAAGCAAACAAACGTTCGCGGGCGGCAGACTGCTAGGGTAAGCGTAACAAAGCCGACATTCGCAGCGGCAACAACAACACAACAATAAGATGAGGTCACAATGGCAAACGGATTGATGTTTTCCCCCCGTAAAACCGCGCTGGCGCTGGCCGTCGCGGTGGTTTGCGCCTGGCAATCACCGGTCTTCGCTCACGGTAGCGAAGCGCACATGGTGCCGTTGGATAAAACGCTGCAGGAATTCGGCGCCGATGTGCAGTGGGATGACTATGCGCAAATGTTTACCCTGATAAAAGATGGCGCTTACGTCAAAGTAAAGCCCGGCGCCAAAACGGCGATCGTCAACGGTAAACCCCTTGATCTACAGGTGCCGGTGGTAATGAAGGAGGGTAAAGCCTGGGTCTCCGATACCTTTATCAACGATGTGTTCCAGTCCGGTCTCGATCAGACCTTCCAGGTCGAAAAGCGCCCTCACCCGTTAAACTCGCTCTCGGCGGCGGAAATCAGTGACGCAGTGACCATTGTTAAAGCCGCGCCGGAGTTTCAGCCAAATACCCGCTTCACTGAGATTTCGCTGCACGAGCCGGATAAAGCGGCGGTATGGGCCTTTGCCCTGCAGGGAACGCCCGTTGATGCCCCGCGCACCGCCGATGTGGTGATGCTCGATGGCAAACATGTCATTGAAGCCGTCGTCGATCTGCAGAACAAAAAAATCCTCTCATGGACGCCGATTAAAGGCGCCCACGGGATGGTGCTGCTCGATGACTTCGTCAGCGTGCAGAACATCATCAATGCCAGCAGCGAATTCGCTGAGGTGCTGAAAAAGCACGGTATTACCGATCCCAGTAAAGTGGTCACCACCCCGCTCACCGTCGGCTACTTTGATGGCAAAGATGGCCTGCAGCAGGATGCGCGTCTGCTGAAGGTCGTCAGTTATCTCGATACCGGCGACGGCAACTACTGGGCGCACCCGATTGAAAACCTGGTGGCGGTGGTCGACCTTGAAGCGAAGAAAATCATCAAAATTGAAGAAGGCCCGGTGATCCCGGTACCGATGGAACCCCGTCCTTATGATGGTCGCGACCGCAACGCCCCGGCGGTGAAACCGCTGGAGATAACCGAACCGGAAGGTAAAAACTACACGATCACCGGCGATACCATTCACTGGCGGAACTGGGATTTTCATCTGCGCCTGAACTCGCGCGTCGGGCCCATTCTCTCGACGGTGACTTACAACGATAACGGCACAAAACGCCAGGTAATGTATGAAGGTTCCCTCGGCGGGATGATCGTCCCCTACGGCGACCCTGACGTCGGCTGGTATTTCAAAGCCTATCTGGACTCCGGCGATTACGGTATGGGCACCCTAACATCGCCGATTGTTCGCGGTAAAGATGCGCCGTCAAATGCGGTACTGCTGGACGAAACTATCGCCGATTACACCGGCAAACCGACCACTATTCCAGGCGCGGTCGCCATATTCGAACGCTATGCCGGGCCGGAATATAAGCATCTGGAAATGGGCAAACCTAACGTCAGCACCGAACGCCGGGAACTGGTGGTGCGCTGGATCAGTACCGTCGGGAACTATGATTATATCTTTGACTGGGTGTTCCATGACAACGGCACCATCGGTATCGATGCCGGCGCCACCGGCATTGAAGCGGTGAAAGGCGTGATGGCGAAGACCATGCACGACCCCAGCGCCAAAGAGGATACCCGCTACGGGACGCTGATCGACCATAATATTGTCGGCACCACCCACCAGCATATTTATAATTTCCGCCTCGATCTTGACGTGGACGGTGAAAACAACACCCTGGTGGCGATGGATCCTGAAGTGAAGCCAAACACCGCCGGCGGCCCGCGCACCAGCACCATGCAGGTGAATCAATACACAATCGATAGCGAGCAGAAAGCGGCGCAGAAATTCGACCCTGGCACTATCCGCCTGCTGAGCAACACCAGCAAAGAGAACCGCATGGGTAACCCGGTCTCTTACCAGATTATCCCTTATGCCGGCGGCACGCACCCGGCGGCGACTGGCGCCAAGTTCGCCCCGGACGAGTGGATATATCATCGCCTGAGCTTTATGGATAAACAGCTGTGGGTGACGCGCTACCATCCAAGCGAACGTTATCCGGAAGGAAAATATCCCAACCGTTCCGCCCAGGATACCGGCTTAGGGCAGTACGCGAAGGATGATGAGTCGCTGACTAACCACGATGACGTCGTGTGGATTACCACCGGCACCACTCACGTCGCGCGCGCCGAAGAGTGGCCAATTATGCCGACCGAATGGGCGCATGCGCTGCTCAAACCATGGAACTTCTTTGACGAAACCCCAACGCTTGGCGAGAAGAAAAAGTAATCTTAACCCGCGGTGAAATCGAGCAGGATTTTACCGCCTCTTCCCGGCTGGCCTGCGGCGGCAATCGCCTCACGCCAGTCGCACAGCTTTATCACCTGCGCCGCGGGCTGCGCTGTGGTCGGCAGCTGTCGCCAGATCCCGGCAAACGCCGCCTGCCACGCATCAACGCTGAGTGTCGATAAGGCCTCCCGCAGATGAAATTTGCGTACCGATGCGCTGCCTCGCGTCTGGATGAGCGGTTTACCGGATAACAAGCCATAAGAGACCAGCGTTGACGACACCGGCAGTACCGCCAGCAGAAAATTCGCCAGCTCACCGCCAACCGCATCAAACACCAAATCGCTGTACTGACTGACTTGTTCAATCAGCGCCCTGTCGCCTTCGAGTAGCGGGTAGACGCCATACTGCTGCAAGCGCGGGATGTGCTGCGGCGAGCGAATAATACCGCTGACCGAACGCGCGCCCATGGCGAGCGCCCACTGTGCCAGCAGGCTGGCGCAGGACGATGAAGCGGCGGTCAAAAGTACCTGTTTCCCCGCTACCTGCCAGCGCGTGAGCATCAGCATCGCGGTCAGCGGATTGATATAGCCGCGCGCGGCCACGATGTCATCGATGTCTTCAGCGACCGGCACCAGCCAGCGCGGATCAATATCAAGATAACGCTGCCAGGTTCCGGCGCCGCGTAGCGGTAGGACCCGCTGCCCCAGTCGTGGACGCCCACTCGTCGAGTCTTCAATCACCACCCCAACGCCTTCATAGCCCGCCACCGATGGCAGCGTCGTACGATGGCGGTAAGCGCCGGTAATGGGGATCAGATCGGAAGGGTTGACCGGGGCATAGCGCATTTGTACCCGAACAAGTCCGGGCGCCAGCGGCGGCAACGGCAGGTGATGCAGCGCGAGCACCGTTTCCGGCGCGCCGTACTGCTGATAGCAAAGCGCATCATTCCACATAGCGGGGCAACATCAGAAAAAAAAGAGCGCCGATCATAGCAAATCAGCGCTCAGGGGGAAGAGGTATGTCCAACCACCGGGGAGTTTCCCGGAGGCGGCGCATTGCGCCTTCTCCGGGCTACCAAATCGCACAATGCTGTAGCCCCGGTAAGCGATAGCGCCACCGGGGAGTTTACCGCAGGCGGCACATGGCGCCTTCTACGGGCTACCAAACCCCACCACGCTGTAGGTCGGATAAGCGTAGCGCCATCCGACAAAAAATCAGTAGCGCACGCACACCGATTTGGTTTCGCACCAGTCGTCCAGCCAGTCCGGGCCAAAATCGCGCCCGGTACCGGACTGCTTCATCCCGCCGAACGGCAGGTTGGCATCAATCAGCGTATGGCTGTTAACCCATACCGTACCGGCCTGCAGGCGATCGGTATAGTTCAGCGCCTGAGTCAGGTCGCGGGTCCAGACGCTAGCGGTAAGACCGAAATCGCTGTCGTTGGCTAAACGTAGCGCCTCTTCGCCATCGGCGACGCGCACCAGGTTTACCACCGGGCCGAACACCTCTTCGCGATTCAGGCGCAGCCCGGCATCCGGATTAATCACCAGCGTCGGCGCAATATAAAAACCGTTGCCATTTGGCCCAACGTTACCGCTAATCAGCTCGGCGTTTTGTTGACGCGCTTCATCCAGATAAGCGGCCACTTTAGCGCAGTGCGCCTGCGACACCACCGGGTTAATCTGCGTCGTTTCAACCATTCCCGGCCCCACCTGCAGCGACTTAACCGCCTGCTCAAAGCCTGCCACCAGGTTATCAAACAGCGGCGCTTCGATATAAATCCGCGAACTGGCGGCGCATACCTGCCCCTGATTGAGGAAACTTCCGGTCATCAACCCTTCAATCACCCACTGCGGATCGGCATCTTTCAGTACGATGGCCGGGTTTTTGCCGCCGAGTTCAAGGGTTACGCGGGTCAGACGGTCAGCTGCCGCGCGGGCAATATGCTTGCCGGTGGCGGTCGAACCGGTGAAGCTCACTTTCGCCACCTGCGGATGGGTGGTTAAGGCGGCGCCGCACTCGCCGCCGCTGCCGGTGACAACGTTAAAGACGCCATCCGGGATCCCGGCTTCCGTTGCCAGCTCCGCTACCCGTAGCAACGTTAACGGCGTCGTCTCGGAGGGTTTAATCACAATGGAACAGCCGGAAGCCAGCGCCGGCATCACTTTCCACATGCCGATCATCAGCGGGAAGTTCCACGGAACAATCCCCGCCACTACCCCAACCGGCTCTTTACGGGTCCACGCCTGATAGCGCGCGCCTTCCGGGAACGGAATGGAAACGTCCAGCGTACGGCCGCTGATTTTGGTGGTCAGCCCGGCGGTGTAGCGCATCCAGTTGAGGGTGCAACCGACTTCAAACGCGCGCGAAATATTGATCGACTTCCCCTGTTCAAGGGTTTCGAGCTGCGCCAGCTCTTCACCATGCTGTTCCACCAGATCGGCGAAACGCAGCAGGATCCGCTCGCGGTCGGCCGGCGTGCGCCCGGCCCAGCTACGGGCGACAAAAGCGCGCCAGGCGGACATCACCGCGCGGTCAACGTCGGCGGCATTAGCATCTGCCGTAGTGGCAATCGCCTGGCCGGTGGCCGGGTCCCAGACGGTTAAGCGTTTTTCACTCTGCGCCGCCTGCTGGTTGCCATCAATATATAAGCCATGCTGTCTATCGAGAAACTGCTGTACGCTGGCGAGCAGCGCGACCTGTGATGTGGACATGCGACTTCCTTATTGTTCGCGGATAGTGAACACAGTCTAGGATGGGTCAGCCATTTGCGCTTTTTTCTCTGTGACAATCGTTGTTGCCGCTGTGACAGGTCCCGCAATTAAGCACCCAGAAAGGCGGTGAAATGTGCCGCAGGTAATAGTTCTTTCATATACTCCACGCTGCGCTCTTGCCACTCACGGCATAAATGCAACAATGCAGAAACATTATTTTTACAAGGTGCAGACGATGGCGACGGTAGAAAGCGGGCAGGACTATCAGCGTTGGTTAGCAAAGATTAATCAAGTGTGCGGCCATTTTGCCGCTCGTCCGCTGGGCGACGAATTCCATGGCGAGATTGATGCAAGCTATACCGGTAGTCTCAAAGTCAGTACCGTCACCGCCCGCGGCGTCAATCTTTACCGCACCCGTAACGAAATCAAACGCGACAACGACGCCTGGTTCTATACCGTTTTTCAGCTCGACGGCCAGGCGGCAATCGAGCAGGACGAGCGCCAGGTGGTGCTCGAGGCCGGCGATATCACGCTCATTGATGCTTCTCGTCCCTGCTCTATCTTCTGGCAACACACGTCAAAACAGGCTTCGCTGCTGCTGCCTCGCCAGCTCGTGGAAAGCCAGCTGCACGGCAGCGACATCAGCATCGCCACCCGGCTGAATAAAACGCTGCCGATGGTCCAACTTAGCCAGCGGCTGCTGCAAGAAAGCATGCGCAGCCCGGCGCTCTCAGAAAGCGAAGGCGAAGCGGCGCTGGAGGCCATCGTCTGTCTGCTGCGACCGATGCTACAGCAGCAAGAAGCGCCGCCGACGCGCCGCGACAAGCAATTTCAAAAAATTATGGCGTTGATTGATGAGTCGATACAGTCGGAACAGCTGCGTCCGGAGTGGTTGGCCGGGGAAACCGGCATGTCGGTACGCAGCCTGTACCGCCTGTTTGCCGATAAGGGTCTGGTGGTCGCGCAGTATATTAAAAACCGGCGTCTTGACCTGTGCGCCCGGGCGTTACAAAACGCGCACGATGAAGAGAAACTGGCGGGAATTGGCTACAGTTGGGGATTTAGCGACCATAGCCATTTTTCAACGGCGTTTAAGCAGCGCTTCGGCGTGTCGCCCGGCGAATACCGCAAGCGCTATCGTTAACTATTTGCGCAGCCATTTGCCGTTAATACCCTGCACATATTCCCCCGGCTGCGCCCGGGCGACCAGCTTCTGCCCGGCCATTTTCGCTACTTCATCCACCGGCAGGTTATTGTCATCCGCCAGTTGCTGATAACTTTCGCTGCGCGCGGCATTAATCTGTTTAACTAACGCCAACGTCTGCGCATCCTGTTTCAGCGGCGCCAGATAGCCGTTCAGCGTTTCTCCTACTCGCCCCTGCGCCCGCGCCTCATTCAAGGTCAGCGCCAGCGCCGGGCTACTCAACAGCATTAACGCCAGGGTGGCAGTCAGCAGTCGTTTTCTCATCATCGCCTCAGAACAGATCGCTACGCGACTTCAGCAAATTTTCGACATCCTTATCCACCTTAATATGAATCTCATGCTCAATTTTGACATTCATATTGATGGTGATTGGCTCCTTGGACGCGGCGATTTCAATACGCGGCGTACAGCCTGCCAGCAGCAGGGTCGCCAGCGCCGCGGCGAACAGTTTTATCATTTTGGTTCCTTACATGTATCCGTACAGCGCGGGGCGGGCAGTTTCGCATTCTGCTCAAGCCATGCCTGCAAATTATCGCCGAAGCGCAAACTGCGCCACAGATCGAAAATATTCTCTTCATGGGTATAGTTTAAATGCACGGTGCTGCTTTTTCCGTCCACTCGACTGGTGCCGCTAATCGCCGCGCTCATCGTCAGCTTGCCAAGATTATCAAGGTTGATACGCGTCCAGGATTTCGAGACCTCCATATAGCGCAGCCAGTTAATCGCCGCGCCCGCGGAGACATTATCGGCCACCAGCGCATCGGCGGTGTCTTTATCCAGACGCATGGTCATCGGGCCGGGGTTGCTAAACCAGCCGTCTTTAATGATCCATTTCTCGTTGTTCAGCCATAGCGGTAACGCGCCGTTAAACGCGCCAGAGACCGCAAATTGTTTTACCTTGATGGCGCTGATTAATTCACTACTGGAGATATTCTGCAGACGCAGCAGCGCCGGCTGGTGCTGCGGCATCCTTAGCTGCTGCATGGTCAGCTTGCCGCCAAGGATATCAACATTGACGTTGCTCAACTCCAGCGGATCCTGCTCGCTCCAGGGCCATGTTCCCTGGAGATCGGCGCTCAGGTTTTTGGCGGTAAACTGGTTGACGATTTCGCCAATGCGCAGCGAAACCGGGCGGCGGGTACCGAGCTGCCAGCTCCCGCCGCTGAAGCGGAACGGCAGAACAAAGTCGACGCCGTTGATCTGGTTGTCCGGCATCCAGGCGCTACCGCCTTTTAAGACCCCGTGCCCACCGGCCTCAAAGCCCTGCCCGGCGGCCGCGGAAAATGCTACCTGCGCATACATATCACCTTCACGCAGGGTCATTTTCCAGTCCGGCGGGATCAGCGGCTGGAATACGCTTAGCGCCTGTTTCGGCCACCATGCCTGGCCACGCAGGCGTTCGCCGTCCCAGCGCCCGGTCAGACGAATCGGGCCGATTTTCTCCGCGTGTAATGAGCCGTTGAACAGGAACCAGGTCGGATCGCGGCCATCAATATTAAATTTGAGCGTTGACGGCGGCAACACGCTGCCGCCGCTGAAGGTGGTTTTACCGGCATCCAGCGACAACGCGCCGCTAAATTTCGGATGCTGCTCATTACGCAGCCAGTGAATGGGTTTATCGAGGGTCAGGCGCGGCGTGCTGACCAGCATGGTGCCGTACTGTAGCTTATCGAACCCGGTCGACAGGCTGTTAAGGATAATGGCGCTGTCCCGCCACTCACCGGCGCCTTTCACATCCCAGCGCGCCTGCATCGGCGTAAAGTGACCATCGCCCCAATAACGCCACGACCAGCGACCGCGGTCGGGCATAAAGTTGTCGGCCTGCCCATCCAGATGCAGAGTAAAATCGCCCATTTCCTGTTCATGGGCGCGCAGTATCGCCTGCAGGCGGCCATCCACTCCCTGCTGAGTCACTTTCACCCCCGCCAACGGCAGGCGGATCTCATCGATATTCAGCGAGTCGATCACCCTCCCGCGCGAGCGCAGCAGCGCCCCGGGATGAAAAGCCAGCTCTGGCGTCATCAGCGGGCCGCTCAGTTTAGCGGGCAGCACAGCGTAAAAAATCATGTCGTCGAGCTTGGCTTCGCCGGTCAGGCTAAGCGGCATGTCGCTGTGGTCCATACTCAGCTTACCAGGGCCAATATTCAACACGGCGTTCCCCTTACCCGCTTCGCCGTGCGTTAACACGTTGAGCCGGCCGCTGATTTCCATCTCTTCGGTGCCTTTCTGCCAGTCGCCAACCGATAGCGCAACCCGCCCGCTAAGCGGATAGCCGGCATACACCGCGTTCCAACGCCCATCGCTGATGGTGATACGTTCAGGGGTTATCTCCCACGGCAGGTCGAGCATCGGTTCAACCTCGCCGCGCGGCGTGACCAGCAGCTGACCGCGGTTTTTCTGCCATTCCAGTTCCGCATCCACCAGACCCGGCGTTTGCGGGAATTCGAAGGTGCTGACCAGATGGCCATCGACCGGTAGGCCATCCGGCACCAGCGGCATTTCGAATTCACCGACCAGCTTAACCGGCGCCTGATCTTCCACCAGCCGCGCGCTGAAATTGCTGACCGTTAAGGTCTGGCCGCGCAGTTTCGCCTGTAGCGTAACCTCTTTGCCGGAATAGCCGATATCCTGCTGCCCAGGCGTCAACGACATCACCAGTTTCCCTTGCCATTTTTCCCACGGCGACAGGCGCAGATTGTCGATAGTTAACCAGCTATACGGCAGCATCGATTGCCACTCGGCGAGGGTTCGCGGCGCGCCGGAGAGCGGCTCGCTGGCGGGGATCTTAGCCAGGCATGCGCTATTGATATCCAGTTCACTCAGGTGTAGCCGCCAACGGCTGGGACGGGTAAGGCGCGCATTGCTGACGCGAGCAATTTCGCAATCGCCCACCAGGTAGCGTAGATCGGGGATGACCAGCGAGGAGCGCGTCAGGCGCGGACTTTCACCAAGCGAGATACGCGTCCCGACCGGCAGCCAGATACCCGCCAGCGTCGGAACCCAATGCGTTAATGTGGCCAACAGGGCCAGCGGCAGCAAAATAAGTGCTAATAACAGCGCAAGAGCGGCTTTATATTTACCCTTCATGGGCAGTCAAATCCTGATTCTAAGTATAAGCCGATAGGCGCCTATTGTGGCACGTTCGACCCGCGAGTGAAAGTTAACGTTCTGATTAAGGATAGTCGCACTCATTTCTGCTGAATAACTATTTAGTCTTCGTTTAAATTGTGCCTGCGACACTTGGAAAAACAGGTAATAAGGAGCCGTTATTTCGTGGAGCTCATTATCTCGCTGATCGAACGCGCGCAGAGCCACTATTCATTGGTATTACTGATTGTTTTTCTACTGACGTTCAGTAAATCCTGCGCCCTCATCTCTTTTGTGATCCCCGGCACCTCCGGTTTGCTGGTGCTCGGGGCGCTGGCGTCAACCAGCATCGGTCATTTCCTGCTAATGTGGCTAAGCGCCAGCCTGGGCGCAATCGGCGGATTCTGGCTCTCATGGCAAATTGGCCGTCGCTATCAGCATCATCTGCCGCGTCTGCGCTGGCTCAGTGCCGAGCGAGTACTGCGCAGCCAGCTATTCCTGCGCCGTCACGGCGGTTGGGCAGTATTCTTTGGCCGCTTTCTGTCGCCGCTGCGCGCAACGTTACCGCTGGTCACCGGCGCCAGCGGTACATCGCTATGGCGTTTCCAGATTGCCAATGTGGCATCGGGTTTACTCTGGCCATTTATCCTGCTGGCGCCGGGGGCATTCAGCCTCAGTTTTTGGTGAAACGTATTGTCTTTTAAAGAGATTTCTTAAGACTGCGATATGCTCTAGAATTAATATCATAACCTGATGATTAAACTAATTTTTAATATTTGTAAGATTATTTTAATTATGCTACCGTGACGGTATTATCACTAGAGGAAAGCCTTATGAAAATCGCTGTTTATAGTACCAAGCAGTACGATAAAAAGTATCTGCAGCATGTTAACGACGCATACGGCTTTGAACTGGAATTTTTTGACTTCCTGCTGACCGAAAAGACCGCGAAAACGGCCAACGGTTGTGAAGCGGTATGTATCTTCGTTAACGACGACGGCAGCCGCCCGGTGCTGGAAGAGCTGAAAGCCCACGGCGTGAAATACATCGCGCTGCGCTGCGCCGGGTTTAACAACGTCGATCTTGACGCGGCTAAAGAGCTGGGCCTGCGCGTCGTGCGCGTTCCGGCCTACTCGCCGGAAGCCGTTGCTGAACACGCCATCGGTATGATGATGTCGCTAAACCGTCGCATCCACCGCGCCTATCAACGTACCCGCGATGCCAACTTCTCGCTAGAAGGGCTGACCGGCTTCACCATGTACGGTAAAACCGCAGGGGTGATCGGCACTGGCAAAATTGGCGTCGCAACGCTGCGGATCCTCAAAGGTTTCGGTATGCGCCTGCTGGCGTTTGATCCCTATCCGAGCGCGGCGGCGCTGGATCTTGGCGTTGAATATGTCGACCTGCCGACCCTGTACGCGCAGTCCGACGTCATCTCTCTGCACTGCCCGCTTACCAACGAAAACTATCACCTGCTCAATCAGGCGGCATTCGATCAGATGAAAGACGGCGTGATGGTCATTAATACCAGCCGCGGCGCGCTTATCGATTCACAAGCGGCTATCGACGCGCTGAAACATCAGAAAATCGGCGCGCTGGGAATGGACGTGTATGAAAATGAACGCGATCTGTTCTTTGAAGATAAATCGAATGATGTCATCCAGGATGACGTGTTCCGCCGGCTCTCCGCCTGCCACAACGTGTTGTTTACCGGTCACCAGGCGTTCCTGACCGCTGAAGCGCTGATCGGTATTTCCGAAACAACGTTGGGTAATCTGCAACAGGTTGCTAAAGGCGAAACCTGCCCGAACGCGCTGGTCTAAGTATCTTTCCCCTTTTGTGCTCCCCGCTAGCGGGGGGCACATTCAGACAATCCCCACAGATCCTGCCTGCATTACAGTTACACTGTTTTTCGTTTTATTGATATGACAAATGTTTTGGAGTACGAATGAATAAGTTTGCTGCACTGCTGGCGGCGGGCATGCTGCTATCGGGCTGCGTATACAACAGCAAAGTTTCTACCAACGCCGAACAACTACAACATCATCGTTTTGTGCTGACCAGCGTTAACGGCCAGGCGCTACCGGCAAGCCAGACGCCGCCGCCGGAAATTAGCTTCGGCGAAAAAATGTATGTGTCAGGCACGATGTGCAACGGCTTCAGCGGCCAGGGCAAACTGTCAGACGGCGAGCTAAAAGTTGAACAGCTGGCGATGACGCGTAAGTTGTGCGCGGATCCACAGCGGAACGCGCTGGATAATACCCTCAGCAAAATGCTGCGCGATGGCGCGCAGGTCGATCTGACGGAGAATCAGCTCACGCTGGCGACCGCCGACCAATCGCTGGTGTATAAACTCGCCGATTTAATGTAGCGAGACGCCTTGCGTACTAGTAGTTTCCGCAGCTTCCGCCCGCTAATGCCTGCTCGCTGCAGCGTTTACCATTCGGTAGCGCGCACATACCAATAGCGCTGCCATCAAGCTGGCGGGCAACGGATAATGAACCGCCAACCATCGCGCAATTCGCCTGGCCGCTGTCGCTCATCGCCGCGCGCATGCCGGGCGGTACGTGTGCCGCAGTGGCTTGTTGCACCGGCTCGTTGCTACAAGCCGACAGTAATAACGCAGCGCACCCCACTAAAAACGCAGCTCGCATTCTCTCCCCCTTTCAGAAACATCTTAGAATAAACAAACTCAAGAATAATAGGCAGCGCAGCGCCTGCCGTCGAGAGGCGAAATACGTATTTATGCGCCTCATTAACATTTTCTAGCAAATTTTCCGCTTAAAGCTTGATCTCGTCAGGCAAAGCGCAGCCCCCGCGCGGCTTTTATCCCAGCCCGAAATATTTTCCCGACGAAAAAATCACGCTTGCAGCGACCGGGCGGCATAGTTTGCGGGTGGTGATTGCGGTGCCGGGTGCCTCCCGGTGAATTAGCCAGTTCGAACTAATTCGCGTGCTAATTTTCGCCAACAGGAGACTGAACTGAACGCTCCGCCGCAGAGGGGAATTCACCGCAGCAAATAAATATCATGCGATTGCCGGTTGGCTAAAAGCTATTAAATTTAAAAATATATTTTGCTTTATTTAAGTGGTGCATCGCCGGTATCCGTCACTACCTTTTGAGCCCTCTGGCCAGACACTTTTCTGTTTTTCCGCCAAAAAATTGATCCAAACATAGATAAGGACATTCCCAAGGACACAAATGCGAAAATGGTCGCGGCGGGCGTTTGCTAAAATATGGAGATAACAACAGGACTCGTCGCCGTTTCACGAGTCCCTTCTTTTTGCGCAATGTAAGGGTGTCTTCTTATGATTACGATTGACGGTAATGGCGCGGTCGCTTCAGTCGCGTTTCGCACGAGTGAAGTTATCGCCATCTACCCGATTACGCCCAGTTCAACGATGGCGGAGCAGGCCGATGCCTGGTCTGGCGATGGGCTGAAAAACGTCTGGGGCGACGTCCCCCGCGTGGTCGAAATGCAGTCGGAAGCCGGGGCTATCGGCGCCGTGCACGGCGCGCTGCAGACCGGCGCCCTTTCCACTTCCTTTACGTCATCGCAGGGCCTGCTGCTGATGATCCCAACGCTATACAAGCTGGCCGGCCAGTTGATGCCCTTTGTCCTGCACGTCGCCGCCCGTACCGTCGCCACTCACGCACTATCAATTTTCGGCGATCATTCCGACGTGATGGCCGTGCGCCAGACCGGCTGCGCGATGCTGTGCGCCAGCAGCGTCCAGGAAGCGCAGGACTTCGCGCTGATTTCCCATATCGCCACGCTGCAAAGCCGGGTGCCGTTTATTCATTTCTTCGATGGTTTCCGCACCTCGCACGAAATCAACAAAATCGCGCCGCTGGCGGATGACACCATTCGCTCCCTGCTGCCGCAGGATAAAATCGCCGAGCATCGCCAACGCGCCCTTAACCCGGAGCATCCGGTCATTCGCGGTACATCAGCCAACCCGGACACTTATTTCCAGTCCCGTGAAGCGACCAACCCTTGGTACGACGCGGTATATGAGCACGTAGAAACGGCGATGAATGATTTCGCCGCCGCAACCGGTCGTCAGTACAAACCGTTCGAATTTTACGGCCACCCGCAGGCGGAACGGGTTATTGTCATCATGGGGTCCGCTATCGGTACCTGTGAAGAGGTTGTTGATGAACTGCTGAGCCGTGGGGAAAAAGTCGGCGTGCTGAAAGTTCGCCTCTATCGGCCGTTCTCCGCCGCGCATCTGCTGCAGGCCTTGCCGGAGAGCGCCCGCGCGGTTGCCGTACTGGATCGCACCAAAGAACCCGGCGCGCTTGCCGAACCGCTGTACCTCGACGTGATGACCGCGCTGGCGGAAGCCTTCAACCGCGGCGAGCGCGAAACGCTACCGCGTACTATTGGCGGCCGCTATGGCCTCTCCTCCAAAGAGTTTGGCCCGGAATGCGTGCTGGCTATCTTTAATGAATTACAGGCCGCACAGCCAAAACCCCGCTTTACCGTTGGCATTTACGATGATGTGACGAACCTTTCGCTGCCGCTGGCGGAAAATACGCTACCGGCAGAAGCGAAGCTGGAAGCGCTGTTTTACGGCCTCGGCAGCGACGGTAGCGTCTCTGCGACCAAAAACAATATCAAGATTATTGGCAATTCCACGCCGTGGTTCTCACAGGGCTATTTTGTCTATGACTCGAAGAAGGCCGGCGGCCTGACCGTCTCGCATCTACGCGTCAGTGAAAAACCGATCCGTTCGTCGTACCTTATCTCGCAGGCCGATTTCGTCGGCTGCCACCAGCTGCAATTTATCGACAAATATCAGATGGTCGAACGGTTGAAGCCCGGCGGCATTTTCTTGCTCAATACGCCCTACAGCGCTGATGAGGTATGGTCGCGCCTGCCACAGGAAGTACAGGCCGCGCTGAATCAAAAGCAAGCACGTTTTTATGTGGTCAACGCGGCGAAAATCGCCCGCGAGTGCAGCCTTGGCGCGCGCATCAACACCGTTATGCAGATGGCTTTTTTCCATTTAACCCAAATCCTGCCGGGCGACAGCGCGCTGGCCGAGCTACAGGGCGCGATTGCCAAAAGCTACAGTAGCAAAGGCCAGGAGCTGGTGGAACGCAACTGGCAGGCGCTGGCTCTGGCCCGCGAATCGCTGGCGGAAGTGCCGCTGCAGCCGGTTAACGCCAGTAGCCCCAACCGTCCGCCAGTGGTCTCCGATGCCGCGCCGGACTTTGTCAAAACCGTCACCGCAGCGATGCTTGCCGGTCTTGGCGATGCGCTGCCGGTCTCCGCGCTGCCGCCAGATGGTACCTGGCCCATGGGCACCACCCGTTGGGAAAAACGCAACATTGCCGAAGAGATCCCAATCTGGAAGGAAGAGCTGTGTACCCAGTGCAACCACTGCGTCGCCGCCTGTCCGCATTCGGCGATCCGCGCCAAAGTGGTCGCTCCGCAAGAAATGGAAAACGCGCCATCCAGCCTGCACTCGCTGGATGTGAAATCCCGCGATATGCGCGGGCAGAAATACGTTCTGCAGGTCGCGCCGGAAGATTGCACCGGCTGCAACCTGTGCGTTGAAGTGTGTCCGGCGAAAGATCGCCAGAATCCGGACATCAAGGCCATCAATATGATGTCGCGCCTTGAGCACGTTGAAGAAGAGAAAGTCAATTACGATTACTTCCTCAACCTGCCGGAAATCGATCGCACGAAACTTGAGCGCATTGATATTCGTACCTCGCAGCTGATTAGTCCGCTGTTTGAATACTCCGGCGCCTGCTCGGGCTGCGGCGAAACGCCGTATATCAAACTGTTGACCCAGCTGTATGGCGATCGGATGTTGATTGCCAACGCCACCGGTTGTTCGTCCATTTACGGCGGCAACCTCCCCTCAACGCCTTATACCACTGATGCTAACGGTCGCGGTCCGGCGTGGGCCAACTCGTTGTTTGAAGATAACGCTGAATTCGGTCTGGGCTTCCGCTTAACCGTCGACCAACACCGCCAGCGTGTGATGCGGTTGTTGAGCGAATTTGCCGATAAACTCCCGGCTGAACTAAATACCGCGCTACATGCGCAAGCGACGCCGGAAGCGCGCCGCGAACAGGTAGCCGAGCTGCGTCAGGCGCTGACGGGCGTCGCCGGGGCCGAAGAGCTGCTCATCGATGCGGATGCGTTAGTCGAGAAGTCGGTCTGGCTTATCGGCGGTGATGGCTGGGCCTATGATATTGGCTTTGGCGGCCTTGACCACGTGCTGAGCCTGACGGAAAACGTCAATATCCTGGTACTCGATACCCAGTGTTACTCCAACACCGGCGGGCAGGCATCGAAGGCGACGCCGCTCGGCGCGGTCACCAAATTTGGCGAGCACGGCAAACGTAAGGCACGCAAAGATCTCGGCGTGAGCATGATGATGTACGGTCATGTCTATGTGGCGCAAATTTCGCTCGGCGCGCAGCTTAACCAAACGGTGAAAGCCATTCAGGAAGCGGAAGCCTATCCGGGTCCTTCGTTGATTATCGCCTATAGCCCGTGCGAGGAGCACGGTTACGACCTGGCGCTAAGCCACGACCAGATGCGTCAGCTAACGGCCACCGGCTTCTGGCCGCTGTATCGCTTCGACCCGCGCCGCGCCGATGAAGGCAAGCTGCCGTTGGCGCTGGACTCACGCCCGCCATCAGACGCGCTGGCTGAGACGCTGCTCAACGAGCAACGCTTCCGCCGCCTTAACGCCCAGCAGCCGGAAGTAGCCGAGCAGTTGTGGAAAGACGCGGCCGCCGATCTACAAAAACGCTATGACTTCCTGGCCCAGTTGGCAGGTAAAGCGGAGAAACCGACAACCGAAAGCTAAACCGGCTGACGGAAATCTGGCGCTATAAAAAAAGCCCGAATAGTAAATCTATTCGGGCTTGTCATTTTCCGACAAATTAATCATTCAATATGAATGAGACGGCAATAATATAAATTCTCAATGACAATAAAGGCATATAACGCAGGCAGAATACGATATTCAACCTATATTGTATAATTTTTATTTTATATATATCAACCCCAAACATTCACGCTGGAAATTATCATTACTGTATATTTATTTGCTTTAGAATTTACTTATATTGTAACAATTGATACTTATCATATCAGAATGCGCTCCTTTAGCATGGCCGTACTTCCACCCAGGAAGTTAAAACAAAAAAGTTAAAGGAATATCCAAATGAAAAGAAAAGTACTGGCATTGGTTATCCCGGCATTATTGGCTGCCGGCGCTGCTCACGCGGCAGAAATTTATAATAAAGATGGCAACAAATTAGATCTCTACGGCAAGGTAGACGGTTTACATTATTTCTCCAGCGACTCCAGTAAAGACGGCGATCAGACCTACCTGCGCTTCGGCTTTAAAGGTGAAACGCAAATTAACGATATGCTCACCGGCTATGGTCAGTGGGAATACAACGTTCAGGCTAACAACACCGAAAGCTCTGGCGATCAGGCGTGGACTCGTCTGGCGTTCGCCGGGATCAAAGCGGGTGACTACGGTTCATTCGACTATGGCCGTAACTACGGCGTCCTGTACGACGTAGAAGCCTGGACCGATATGCTGCCAGAGTTCGGCGGCGACTCTTATACCCAGTCCGACAACTTTATGACCGGCCGCGCCAACGGTGTCGCAACTTACCGTAATAGCGATTTCTTCGGCCTGGTTAACGGACTGAACTTCGCGCTCCAGTATCAGGGTAAAAACGAAAACCAAGCCAGCCATGAATTTAATTCTTCCGCCAGCCAGGAAGGAACCGCTAACGGCGATGGCCGCAGCGTGAAAAACTCCAACGGCGACGGTTTCGGTATCTCCTCTACCTATGATTTAGGTATGGGTGTCAGCCTCGGCGCGGCCTACAGTTCTTCTGACCGCACCAACGAACAGACCCATCAGTCTACCGCGGGCGGCGATAAAGCCGATGCCTGGACCGCAGGCGTGAAATATGATGCGAACAACATCTATCTGGCGACCATGTATTCAGAAACCCGTAACATGACGCCGTACGGCAATCAGAACGGCACCATTGCTAATAAAACGCAGAACTTTGAAGTAACCGCACAGTATCAGTTCGATTTCGGCCTGCGTCCGGCAATTTCCTACCTGCAATCCAAAGGTAAAGATCTGGTTTACAAAGGTCAGTATGCCGATCAAGATCTGGTTAAATATATGGATGTCGGCGCGACCTATTACTTCAACCGTAATATGTCCACCTACGTTGATTACAAAATCAACCTGCTCGACGGCAATGACGACTTCTATAAAGACAACGGTATTTCTACCGACAATATCGTAGCACTGGGTCTGGTATATCAGTTCTAATGCTTGCGCCCGCCGTTCACGGCGGGCGCTTCACTTAAACCAACAATAAATTGCCAGTTGTCGTACCAATTTGTGATTCACGCTGTAGTAGAACCTCAATCCTGATGGCATACTGTTTTGGTGGTTATTAAAACAGGAGGTTTTATGAGTAGAATGATTCTGGTACCCATCGATATTTCTGATAAAGAATTTACTCAACGTGTGATCCGCCACGTTGAATCCGAAGCACGCGTCGATGACGCGCAGGTGCATTTCCTCACCGTTATCCCTTCGCTACCCTACTACGCCTCTCTGGGTATGGCCTATACCGCTGAACTGCCGGCTATGGATGAACTGCGCGCCGAATCGGAAGCACAGTTGCGTGAGCTGGCAAAAGGCTTCGCCATTCCGGAAGACAGAATGCATTTCCATGTTGCCGAGGGCTCGCCAAAAGATAAGATTCTGGCGCTGGCTAAATCGCTGCCCGCCGACCTGGTCATTATCGCTTCACATCGCCCGGACATCACCACTTATCTGCTCGGTTCTAACGCCGCGGCGGTGGTGCGCCATGCCGAGTGCTCGGTGCTGGTCGTCAGGTAATCGCAAGCCCGCCGCCCGGCGGGCTTTACGCATTCTACCTCTCGAGTGACATATTCAGTATGTCGGAGGTGCATGGTTCTTTTGCAGGAATACCTACAACCCCACCAGCAAACGCTCCTTCACAATAAGTGATCTGCTTTTCAACCTGTAATCTGAAGAAGATTAAAACGCACTTGCGCACTGTGCGTGAGTGCATTACAATATCCACATAAAGGATCAGGGAGGCTTAAATGGAATGCAGAATCACATAGGTAGCTTCCGTGATGTATGGTTGGAAGAATTTTTTTTACACTCGGCGCCACATAAGAAAGTTCCTCCAGACATACATACCACGCTAGCCCGCAAGCTCGATATCATCAATGCTGCCACTACCTATCTGGATTTACGATCGCCACCTGGCAATAGATATGAAGAGCTAAACGGCAAATTGGAAGGTTATTCGTCAATCAGAATTAACCAGCAGTACCGCTTAATATTTAAGTGGGTGGATGGTAAAGCGGAAGACCTTTACCTGGATCCACACAAGTACTAAATAAGGATGCCAGTTGCAGCTGGCTCCTTTTGAAACTCAAAAACCTCAAGGGAATACTATGAAACAGGCAACCAGAAAACCAACTACCGTAGGTGACATCCTGCTGTATGAATACCTGGAGCCGCTAGATTTGAAAATCAACCAACTTGCGGAAATGATACATGTGCATCGTAATAGTGTAAGTGCATTAGTTAACAACAACCGCAAACTCACTACTGATATGGCATTTCGCTTGTCTAAAGCCTTCGATACCACCGTTGATTTCTGGCTTAACCTTCAGGCGGCGGTGGATTTGTGGGAGGTTGAAAATGACACCCGCGCGCAGGAAGAATTTAGCCGCATTGTTCCCGTCTCCAAATTTATCGCCAGCAAAGCTGATAAGAAAGTCGCCTGATTCCACGCGAGCCCGCTTAATTGCGGGCAGTTCATAATGGCGAGCAAAAACCGCACTACTCAAACAACAGTCCAGGAAGCCGTTGGCAGTCTGCAGTAAAACGCGCTGGTATTCGCCGCAAGAATCCGTACCATACGCGGCATACTTTCGCTTGCTGGCTCCTGTCGGCTGGCGCTAACCCGTCTTTTATAGCCAATCAGATGGGGCATGAAAACACGCAGATGGTGTACGAAGTTTACAGTACATGGATTGAAGAGATGAACGGCGACCAGGTTTCAATGCTGAAATCCCGGCTTGGGCTTTAAATCATTTTGCCCTCTATATGCCCCTTTTAGTTTCAGAGAACGTTAATAATGCAAGATAATCAGCAAGTTACAAAGAAAGAAAAATACAATATCGACAAACTGCAGAAACGTCTTCGCCGCAATGTCGGTGAGGCGATCGCCGACTTCAACATGATTGAAGATGGCGACCGCATTATGGTCTGTCTTTCCGGCGGCAAAGACAGCTATACCATGCTGGAAATTCTGCGTAGCCTGCAGAAAAGCGCGCCTATTTCTTTCTCGCTGGTGGCCGTTAACCTCGATCAGAAACAGCCGGGCTTCCCGGAACACATTCTGCCGGCCTATCTGGAACAGCTGGGCGTTGAGTACAAGATCGTCGAAGAGAACACTTACGGCATCGTTAAAGAGAAAATCCCGGAAGGCAAAACCACTTGCTCACTGTGTTCTCGTCTGCGTCGCGGCATTCTCTACCGTACGGCGACCGAACTGGGCGCAACCAAAATCGCGCTCGGCCATCACCGCGACGATATTCTGCAGACGCTGTTCCTCAACATGTTCTACGGCGGCAAAATGAAAGGTATGCCGCCGAAACTGATGAGCGATGACGGCAAACATATCGTTATCCGCCCGCTGGCCTACTGTCGCGAAAAAGATATCGAACGCTTCTCGCAGGCCAAAGGCTTCCCGATTATTCCTTGTAACCTGTGCGGCTCCCAGCCTAACCTGCAGCGTCAGGTGATCGCCGATATGCTGCGCGATTGGGATAAACGCTATCCTGGCCGTATCGAAACCATGTTTAGCGCAATGCAGAACGTGGTGCCGTCGCACCTGAGCGACGTCAATCTGTTTGATTTTAAATCCATCACACACGGTTCTGCGGTAGTTGACGGCGGCGATCTGGCCTTTGACCGCGAAGAGATTCCGCTGCAGCCTGCGGGCTGGCAGCCGGAAGAAGAAGACGCTCAGTTAGATGAACTGCGTCTGAATGTGGTTGAAGTAAAATAATACGCAACGCGTCTCCGGCAACCGCCGGAGACCGTCACTTGCCGTCCTTACTTCAGCAAACGTACGCGGCAGGACTTGCCTTTGATCTTGCCGTTTTGCAGCTGCTTATAGGCCTTTTGCGCCACGCCCTGACGAATAGCGACATAAACATGCGCGGGATGAACGTTGATCTTACCGATATCGGCGCCATCAAACCCCATATCGCCAGTTAATGCCCCCAGCACATCGCCCGGACGCATTTTCGCCTTCTTACCACCATCAATACACAGGGTCGCCATCTCCGCCTGCAGCGGCGCAATATTATTACCCGCCGGCGCGTTAACCCAGTTGAGTTTGATCTGCAGCATTTCAGCAAGAATGTTAGCGCGCTGCGCCTCTTCCGGCGCGCAGAAACTAATCGCCAGGCCGCTTTCACCTGCGCGAGCGGTTCGCCCGATACGGTGAACGTGAACTTCAGGATCCCACGCCAGTTCAAAGTTAACCACCAGCTCCAGCGATTTGATATCCAGGCCGCGCGCCGCAACGTCGGTCGCCACCAGTACGCGCGCGCTACCGTTGGCAAAACGCACCAACGTCTGATCGCGGTCACGCTGCTCCAGGTCGCCATGCAGCGACAGCGCGCTCTGGCCGGCAGCATTCAACGCATCGCATACCGCCTGACAGTCGCGCTTAGTATTACAAAATACCACGCAGGAAGCCGGCTGATGCTGGCTGAGCAATTTTTGCAGCAGCTTGATTTTACCGCTTTGCGAAACGTCGAAGAACTGCTGTTCAATAGACGGCAGCGCATCAACGCTATCGATTTCAATCGTCTGCGGATCCCGCTGCACCCGACCGCTGATGGCGGCGATAGCTTCCGGCCAGGTCGCGGAGAACAGTAAGGTCTGGCGCGAAGCTGGCGCATAACGAATCACTTCATCAATAGCATCGCTGAAGCCCATATCGAGCATACGATCGGCTTCATCCATAACCAGCGTCTGCAGCGCATCCAGCGATACGGTCCCCTTCTGCAGGTGGTCAAGCAGGCGGCCAGGCGTGGCGACAATAATATGCGGCGCGTGCTGTAAGGAATCGCGCTGGGCGCCGAAAGGCTGGCCGCCGCAGAGGGTTAATACTTTAATATTTGGCAAAAAGCGCGCCAGGCGACGCAGTTCGCCAGCGACCTGATCCGCCAGTTCGCGGGTCGGGCACAGCACCAGTGATTGGGTCTGGAACAGACCGGCGTCAACGTGCTGTAGCAATCCCAGACCAAAGGCCGCCGTTTTACCGCTGCCAGTTTTCGCCTGTACGCGCACATCCTTCCCGGCCAGGATAGCCGGCAATGCGGCGGCCTGCACCGGCGTCATCGCGTGGTATCCCAGTTCGTTAAGGTTGTTCAGTTGAGCTTCGGGCAAAAGGTTCAGTGTTGAAAAAGCGGTCACAATGTTTTCTCGCATTAAAGGGCGGACAATCTGCAGGCGCGTATCCTCGCAGATCTCCGCTCTTGATGCGACAATTTAATCGGATCATCGTCCGGCGGCGGGTCGGGAAGCGGGTGCGGACGGGGCCGCGGATCGGGTACGGGCACCGGGTCGTTGGGCTCAGGGCCGATGGGTATCGACTGCAAGGAAAGCGCCAGGTTACGCATAGTTTATCCCCTCTATTTACAGGACTATTCTTTAAGCGTAGAAGTTAGCTGGCAGAGGGCAAAAAAAAAGCCGACTCAATGAAGTCGGCGTCGTACGAATCAATTGTGCTATGCAGTAATTCAAAAAAGGAAGTAAGACAATATGGAGCGCAACGCCCATCGCTTGACGTTGCATTCACCTGCGAGAGAGATATTGCCCTGAATGGGTAGATGGTTTATTGATTTCGCTCAAATATTGCCGGGGTTTCAGCGGCAAAATCGCCTGAAAAGACAATTTCTTACAACCATTTACTACGATGTAACCACCAGGTAACACCACCGATTAGAACGACTAACATTACGCAAAATATCGAAAAACCAAGATGCCAGCTGTTACCCGGGATACCGCCAAGGTTGACGCCAAACAGCCCGGTCAGGAAGGTGCTGGGCAAAAAAACCATCGCCATCAACGACATCGTGTAAGTCCGTCGCGACAGCGACTCCTGCATAATCTGCGCGATTTCATCGCTCATGATTGCCGTACGGGCAATACAGCTGTCAATCTCATCAAGGCCGCGGCCAAGGCGGTCGGCAATATCCTGCATCCGGCGACGGTGATCGTCACTCATCCACGGCAAGCGCTCACTGGCAAGACGGGCGTAGACATCGCGCTGGGGAGCCATATAGCGGCGCATCACGATGAGCTGCTTACGCAGCAGCGCCAGAAATCCGCGCGGCGGCACCTGCTGGTCGAGCAGGTCATCTTCAAGGTCGATAATCCGGTCATGCAGCTGTTCGATAAACTCGCTGGCGTGATCGGTCAACGCATCGCAGATTTCCACCAGCCAGCTGCCGCAATCCGTCGGCCCGTTGCCCTCCTGCAGATCGCCCAGCACGTCATCCAGCGCCAGCACCTTGCGCTGACGGGTAGAGACAATCAGCCGCTCGTCCATATACAGACGCATCGCCACCAGTTGATCGGGGCGTTCATCGGTGCTGCCGTTGATACAACGCAGGGTAATCAGCGCGCCATCGCCGATGCGCGTCACCCGCGGACGAGTGCTTTCCCCGGCCAGCGCGTCACGAACGTTATTCGGCAACAGCGGCGTGGCGGCTAACCAGTCGGCGCTGTCGGTATGGGTATAATTGAGATGTAGCCAGCAGGGATTGCTCTTATCGATATTATCGTTATCAGCCAGCGGCTTTACGCCGCCCTGCCCGTCGAGCACCCATGCAAAGATGGCGTCCGGCACTTTCAGCTCCGAGCCCTTAATCGCGTCCACTGAACCTCCATTAATGCATGCCTGTAAAAAGCGTGAATAATCCATAAGGTACGCTATTCGGCTGAATTTCGCCTCCTGCAATCGTCGCAATCGCCTAACAAGTAGGCAGCATAGCGCGTTTGGCGACAGCTGATCATATTTGTATTACAATTACATCCGTAATTGTAATGAGGTTTTAGTATGAATATTTATCAAGCCCAGCCCCAGGATGTCGATACCGTCCTGCCGCTGTATCTCGCCTATCGTCGTTTCTATCAGGTCGAAGAAAATCTCGTTCAGGCGCGGGAGTTCATCCTTAAGCGCCTGCAACTGAATGAGTCGGTCATTTTCTTCGCAGAAGTGGACGGCAAAGCGGTGGGCTTTACCCAGCTCTATCCCCTGTTCTGCTCGCTGGAAATGAAGCGCATCTGGTTGCTTTACGATCTGTACGTTGATGAGTCTGCCCGCCAGCACGGCGTAGCGCAGCAGCTGATTGCCCGTGCCGAACAACTGGCAAAAGAGAGTGATTCCGCATTTATTATGCTCAGCACGGCAACCGATAATACTAAAGCGCAGGCGTTATACGAGCGTAGCGGCTTCGTACGTGATACGGATTTTTACGTCTATAACAAAATGTTGAAGTAAGTTGTTCAGGCCGTCAGAAAGGGAGAACCCGCCATTGGCGGGTTCTTATTAGTTCGTATCAGTCGTCGGCTAATCCACAGTATTAACCCTTGCCATCGTCTGGGCGGGCGCAGGGCAGGATTAGCAGGAAGCGTTCATTTTTTCTCTTCCGCATAGCGGCGGGCGTTATCGTGTAAATTGGTGCACATGGTTATTACTCCATTTTTATAAGCAGACTAAGAGCCTATCCCATTAGGGCTATTTTACTTGCCATTTTGAACCAGGGCAGTGCTCGAAATCCTCACGTACTACGTGTACGCTCCGGTTTCTGCGCGCTGTCCGTGTTCAAACTGGCTGCGCCAATTACGCCTACTGGGATAGGCTCTAATCCTAGAAGCTTCCGTCAAATTCGCCACATTTCTGGCTAAAATTTTTCCCAGCCCAGCACCGATGCCCCCAGTAATCCCCCTTCGCGACTAAATTGCCCGGCGACCAGTAGTGGCTCAGCGCTCTTCAGCAGAATCTTTGCCCGCAACGCTGTATCAAGGCGCGCCAGCAACGCCGTTTCACCCGCCAGCCCGCCGCCAGCGACGATTTTATGCGGCCCGAGAATGTTCACCGTATGGGCCAACGGTTCGCTCACCAGATCAAGCCATACTTCAAGGGTGAACGCCGCAGTCTCTTCCCCCGCCAAGCCTCGCGTTACGATCTCGACGCTGCTCAGCGCCTGGCCGTTGAGCAGTTGATGCAGCCGCTGCATCCCTTTTGCCCCGCCGAGCGTATCGAGGCAGCCCTGCTGTCCGCAGCCGCAGGTTAACCGCGGTAACTCAATTCCCCGTAGATGAGTACGCGTAATGGGTCCGTGCCCCCACTCGGCGCCGATTCCCTGATTGCCGTAGAGGATGTTACCGTTGATGGCAATCCCACCGCCGATCCCGCTGCCGAGGATCACGCCCAACACCACCGGCAGATCTTTTGCCGCGCCGAAACGCGCCTCGGCTAAGGTAAAACAGTCCGCATCGTTGGCCATCGTCACCGGACGCCCAAACTCAGCCTGCAGCGATTGGGTAATATCAATACCGGCGAACGGCGGAATGTTGCTCGACAGAATACGGTCATTGGCGACATCCACCACTCCGGCGCAGGAGAGCGCCAGTGGACTCTGTTCACTAATCGCATCGTCATATTGCGCGATAATCTCCTGCACGGCGCAAACGAAGTCGGGCCAGGAGCTTAGCGGCATCGCCCGCTGGCGCGGCATAACCAGTTTCCCCGGCGCTGGAGAAACCGCGCTTTTAATAAAGGAGCCGCCAATATCCAGACACAGCACGCTGTTACTCATAGGCGCGAATCCATTAAATCACGCAGGCCATCTCCCAACAGGTTGAAGCCCAATACCGAAAAGACAATAGCCAGTCCCGGCCATAGCGAAATTCCCAGGCTGATGCCAAGGAAGTTACGCCCGTCGCTCATCATTGTCCCCCACTCCGGCATCGGCGGTTGCACGCCCATGCCGAGGAAGGAGAGCGAAGCCGCGGCGAGGATCACCGAGCCGCCGGTCAATGTCGCCTGCACGGTAATCGGCCCCAGGGTATTACGCAGAATGTAGTGAATTATCTGTCGGCGGTAGCCAATCCCCAGCGCCCGCGCCGCTTCCATGTACTCCATATTCTTGATGCCCAAGGTAAGGTTACGGCTGAGACGCGCGTAAACCGGCACCGAGAAGATAGCGATCGCCAACAGCATATTCATCAACCCTGCGCCGAGGACGCTGACCAGCAGGATAGCCAGCACGATGCCGGGAAAAGCGAAAATGACATCCATCACCCACATAATCAGGTGGTCGACACTTTTACCGCACAGGGCGGCGATAATGCCCAGAGGCAGCCCCATCAGTAGCGACAGCGCCACGCTGACCACCACTTCAATCAGCGAGATCCTGGCGCCGTAAATGGTGCGGGAAAAGATATCGCGGCCATAGTCATCGGTGCCCAGCCAGTGGTCGGCCGACGGCGCGGAGAGAATATTCAGCAGGTCCTGCGCATAGGGATCGTAGTGGCTTAACCACGGCGCGAAGAGCGCACATACCAGGATTAAGGCGACGATGATGCCGCCAAGGGTCAGCGAGGGATGCTCCATCCCCCAACGCAGGCCGCTGAGAACGCCGCTGCGCGATTTGGCGAGTGAAATTTCCGACATATCAGTCAAACCTTATTTTCGGATTGATTCTGGCGATAATCATCTCGCCAACCAGGTTCGTCACCACCACGCTTGCCACCGTAATCATCGTCACTCCCTGGATGACGGGGTAATCGCGATAGCGTACCGAATCCACCAGATAGCGGCCTATCCCAGGCCAGTTAAACACCGACTCGGTCACCACCGCGCCGCCGATCAGGCTGCCGAAGTTCAGTGCGATAATCGTCACGATGGGGATCAGCGCATTGCGCAGCGCATGCTTGAAATAGACCTGAAACGGCGCCAGCCCTTTGGCCCGCGCGGTGCGGATGTAATCCTCTCCTAATACGTCAACCATACTCGAGCGGGTCATCCGCGACATCACCGCCATCGGGAAAATCCCCAGGCAAACCGACGGCAGGATATAGCTTTTCCAGCCTTCGGCGCCCAGTAGCGGCAGCCAACCCAGCTTCACGGAAAAGGTATCCATGGCGATCAGCGCTAGCCAGAAATTGGCTATCGACGCGCCGGCAATCGCCACCAGCATCAGCACATGGTCGGCCACATGATTGCGGTAAATCGCCGCGCACATTCCCATTGGAATGCCGAGGATCACCGCCATCATCCACGCCAGCAGCGCCAGGCCTAAAGTATAAGGAACCCGCTCGCTCATTTCGGCGGAGACCGGCTGGCCGGACTTCAGCGAAGTGCCAAAATCACCCTTCAGCATTCCGCTAACGAAATGGCCATACTGCACCGCCAGCGGATCGTCCAGACCGAGGCGCGTATGCATACGGCTGACATCATCCTGGGTGGCCTGCGGCCCGGCCATCAGGCGGGCCGGGTCACCGGGGAGCATTCTGATCGCCATAAAGACAATCAGCGATGCCCCCAGTAGGATCAGCGGCAAAGAAAGCAGTTTTTTAATCACATAAGCTTTCATAACAACTCCACGCTGGCCCTAGCGTTATGGTTTTTGCGCTTCGGTAACGATAATTTCGCCGCCCGGTTCCATTCGCACGCCTTTAATGGTGGCGCGGGTGGCGTACAAATCGTCCTGGAAGTAGAGCATCACATGCGGCGCGTCCTGCATAATGGCCTTTTGCGCCGCCACATATTCGGCGATACGCGCGTTGTCATCCATGGTGGTCGCCGCTTTGTCTAACAGCTCATCCACCTGCGGGTTGCGGTAGAATCCAAGGTTGGCCCCAGCCGGCGCGGCGCTCTGTGAATAGTAAAGCGGGCGCAACTGCAAATCAGATCCATTAAGCCCGGAAGACCAGGAAGCCAGCACCGCATCGGTACGGTTGGCCAACTTTTCCGCCGCCGGGGCAAACGCCGCTTTGCTCCAGACGCCGCTCTCCATCTGCTGGATATTGAGCTTGACGCCAACTTTGGCCCACATCGCCTGCAGGATTTGCGCGGTACGCGCATCTGGTCCCTGCACGGCGATGTTCATCTCAAAACCCTGCGGATAACCGGCCTCTTTTAATAGCGCTTTCGCTTTATTGAGATCCCACGGATAATCGTTGAGGGTTTTATCATATCCTTCGTTCACCGGGGCCAGCGGTGAGTTGGCGGCAGAAGCAAACCCAAACATCACCGCCTTCAGCAGCGCTTCTTTGTCGGTCGCCAGGTTCAGCGCCTGACGCACGCGGACATCATTTAGCGGTTTTTGCTCAACGTTGAGCGCCACCCAGAATACGGATGCACCCTGCCCCTGCTCCAGCTTCACCTGCGGGTTGCTTTTCAACTGCCGACCAAACTGCGGCGGTACCGGGTTAATCACATCGACCTGACCGGAAAGCAGCGCCATGTTCATCACCGACGGCTCCGCGCTCCAGGTCCACTTAATCTCATCCGGGCCGTGATTCTCGCCCCAGTATTTCGGGTTTTTCCTCTCCAGCACGTATTCACCGGTTTTATACTCCTGCAGCATATATGGGCCGGTACCGTCCGCTTTCCGGCCAATGGTGCCAGCTTTCGCCGCCGCAGGGCTCACCATCTTCGCCGAGCCGCCGGTCAACAGATTGAGGAAAGAGGGATAGACCTTTTTCAGCGTAATCTCGACGTTGTCATCATCGAGCTTCTTCACGGATGCGATCACGTTGCGCATCCGCGAACTGGCTGCCAGTCCGCCTTTCGGGTCGATATGTCGTTCGATATTGGCGACTACCGCATCGGCATTGAACGGCGAGCCGTCATGGAAAGTGACGTTTTTACGCAGGGTAAAAGTCCAGACTTTACCGTCATCGCTGACCTTCCAGGCGGTAGCCAGCGCCGGGGCGATTTTGAAATCCGGCGACAAATCCACCAGACCTTCATACATCGGTTTTAATACGGTATCGGTAAAGGTCGCGGTTTGGTCGCCCGGATCCATGCTACGCGGAGGTTCGTTTTGCATCACGTTCAGCGTTGCCGCCTGCAGCGCCGTCGCTCCGCCGGCTGCCAGTAAGCCTGCCAGAATGGCAAGTCGATATTTATTCATAATTGCCTTCATCCGTTAACCCCTACCTGTCTGTTATGTCGCCAGTTGTGGCTGTTATGTTGCGATTAGGTTTTCTTTTTACCCAAAACAGAGTCCCATAAATGTGATATTAGCCATGATTAACGCTTAATTAGGTAATAAATTTAACTTATATGTGATGGTTTAGTTATTTTTGAAAATAAACTGATTGCTAAAGCGCCAGTCCGCGATTATGTTCAGAAAAAAGCGTTATGGCTGAGTAACTATGCTGAACAAACTCCACCAACAATTGATTCATCTGGTCTGCAGCGAGGAAGGCGCTAGCCGCGCAGATCTCGCCCGCCTGACGGGTATGAGTAAGGCGGCCATTGGCGCACTGGTAAAAGAGATGCTGGCTGATGGTCTGCTACAGGAGAGCGATATGGCCGCTTCCGGCGGTCAGGGACGCCCCTCCGTCACCCTTTCGCTGGCGCCGGACGCCGCTTACGCCATCGGCATCTCGCTGATTGATAACCAGTTGGTGTTGGTGCTGATGAATGCCAGCGGTGAGAAAATCGCCGAGCGCCTGCTCACGCCGCAGCTTGAAATTCCCGACGTAATCCAGCAACTGGCGGGTGAAATCCGCAGTTTGTTAAACGATACGCTCATTGAGAGCCAACGGCTGGTCGGCATCGGTTTTGCCCTGTCTGCCTTTGTCGACGCTGCGCAATCGGTCTGCGTACAGTCGGCGTTGCTCGGCTGGCATCAGGTGCCGCTGGCTGAACTGTTAAGCCGCGCGACCGGCGGGATCCCGGTATTTATTGAAAACGACACCCGGGCGCTGGCGAACTGGGAGAAAACGTTTGGCCATCTACGCAAGCTGGAGAGCGCAGTGGTGATATCGCACGGCAGCGGCATCGGCAGCGCGGCGGTTATCTATAACCGAATCTGGCGCGGCGCCCACGGCGGCGCAGGCGAAATAGCCCACTGCACCATCGTGCCGGCGGGCACGCCTTGTCGCTGCGGGAAGCGTGGCTGTCTCGACACCATCGCGTCTCTCACCGCCATCTTTGAACAGGCGCGCATGGCTGGTATCGACACCGACCACCTGGATGAACTGGAGGCCATGGCGCGTAAGGGCCACACCGCCGCCATCCAGATCCTGCATCGGGCCGGCGACGCCTTAGGATTGGCTATTTCACATCAGATCCAGACCCACGATCCGGCGGCGATCATGCTTGCCCACCAGCCGGATAGCTTTAACGGTTTACTGAATACCGTGATGCAACAAGCCATTGAAACCAACCTGCTGCCGGGGATGGCGGGGAAAACGCCGCTTATCTATCGCCCGCTGGCTCCAGATAGCTGGGCGCTCGCCGCGGCGAGCGTCGCTCTGACTCACGTTCTCTTTCCAGGATAATTTCGAGGTCCCTATGCGCATTGCCGTTGGTGGAATACATATTGAATGCAGCACGTTTAACCCGGTACTGACTCATGAAGCAGAGTTTCGCACCGTCAGAGGCGATGCCCTGCTGCAGGCGCCCCACTTTCAGTTTTTACGTGATTATCCGGCGACGTTTCTGCCGACGCTGCACACCCGGGCGATTCCCGGCGGCCCGGTAGCACGGGAAACTTACGAACAGTTCAAGGCCGAATTCTTAAGCCGTCTGCAGGCGCAACTGCCGATCGACGGCCTGTACCTCGCGATGCACGGCGCAATGTACGTTGAAGGTATGGAAGACGCTGAAGGCGATTGGATCGCTGCTGCCCGCGCCTGCGTCGGCGATGACTGCCCGATTGCCGTCAGCTACGATCTACACGGTAACGTGACCCAGCGCATTATCGACGCCATCGACATGTTCTCAACCTATCGCACCGCGCCGCATATTGATATTGAAGAGACCATGCGCCGTTCGGTCAGTATGCTGGTAGATAGTCTGCAAAGCGGCGTGCGCCCGGGCATAGTGTGGGCTCCCATCCCGGTATTACTCCCTGGCGAGCGGACCAGTACGGAAGATGAGCCAGCGAAAAGCCTCTATGCCATGCTGCCAAACAGCGACCAGATAGACGGCGTACTCGATAGCTCATTAATGGTCGGCTACGTGTGGGCCGACGAACCGCGCGCCACCGCCGCGGCCATTTTTACCGGCACCGATCGCGCGGTGCTGGAGCAACAAGCCGCGAAACTGGCGCAGGCCTATTGGGACGTGCGGGAAGATTTTGTTTTCGGCTGCCGGACGGGCAGCGTCGCCGAATGCGTCGCTCAGGCTATCGCCAGCGCCACGGGCCCGGTTATCCTGGCGGATTCGGGCGATAATCCCACCGGCGGCGGCGTCGGCGATCGCGGCGACGTGCTCGCTGAACTGCTACGTCAGCAGGCGCAAAATACCCTTGTCGCCGGCATTACCGACGCGCCGGTAACACGTTCGGCGTTTGAAGCCGGCATCGGCGCAGAACTGCAGTTAACGGTCGGCGCCAGCCTCGATCCGACGGGCGTCAGCGCGAGCGCGCGTTTTACCGTCACTGGTCTGCTGGCGGCGGATCCGCAGCGCCAGGCCAATCAGGCGGTGCTACAGACAGATGGGATTACCGTAGTGGTGGCCGACCGTCGTCGTCCTTATCACGATATCGCTGACTTTAGCGCGCTGGGACTCGACCCGCGGCAGGTGAAAATTCTGGTGGTCAAATCCGGCTATTTATCGCCGGAACTGGCGCCGCTGGCCAATCCGAATCTGATGGCGCTCTCGGAAGGGGTGGTCGATCAGGATATTGAACGGGTGGCGCGTCTGCGAATGCTGACCCCCACCTGGCCGTTTAAGCGTGACCTCGAATTCACTCCACTGGTGCGGGTTTCCGCCCGCGCGCCCTTTGCCAGGGAGTCCTGAGTCATGAACCGTGAAACGCCTGCGCCAGTGCTGGCCGTCGACAATCTGAGCGTCTCATTCCGCCACGGCGAGAGCTGGCAGAAGGTGGTGCGTAATATTAGTTTTAGCCTTTATCCTGGTAAGACGCTGGCGATTGTCGGCGAATCCGGCTCAGGCAAAAGCGTGACGGCGATGGCCATTATGCGCCTGCTTTCTACCCGCCATAGCCGTACCGAGGGACAGGTGCTGCTCGGCGGTAAATCACTGCTCGAGCTTCCTGAAGAGGAAATGCGTCGCGTACGCGGCGCCGAGGTAGCGATGATTTTTCAGGAGCCGATGACCAGTCTCAATCCGGCATTTACCATTGGCAACCAAATAGCGGAAGTCTTTATTCGCCATCAAGGTTTATCGGCGCGCCAGGCGAAGCAGGAGGCCATCGCCCTGCTGGAAAAAGTCCGCATTCCGCATGCCGCACAGCGTTTCGATGAATATCCGCATCAGTTTTCCGGCGGTATGCGCCAGCGCGCGATGATCGCGATGGCGCTGGCCCTGAAGCCTAAACTGCTGATCGCCGATGAACCCACGACCGCGCTGGACGTCACTATCCAGGGGCAAATCCTTGATCTGATCAAAACCCTGCAGGCAGAAAACAATACCGCGGTGCTGTTTATTACCCATGATATGGGCGTAGTCGCGGAAACCGCCGACGATACGCTGGTGATGTTCCGCGGCGATGCCATCGAATGCGAGCGCACGCCGACGCTATTCGCCGCCCCGCAGCAGCCCTATACCCGCGCGCTGCTGGCCTCGGTACCCGCGGCAGGTGAAATGGATATGAGCTCGACACCCTGTAAGTTCCCATCGGTGAACCTACAAACGGGGGACATTCGTCGTTTTCCGCCAGAGCCAGACCTTAGCCTGACCAGCAACGAACCGGTGTTATCCGTCAAAAACCTGGTCACCCGGTTTCCGGTTAAAAAAGGTTTTTTTAATCAGTTAGCCGGGCATATTCACGCCGTAGAAAACGTCAGCTTTGATTTATGGCCCGGCGAAACGCTATCACTGGTGGGCGAATCAGGTTGCGGTAAATCGACCACCGGTCGCAGTCTCATTCGTCTGGTCCAGGCGCAATCCGGTCATGTTCGCCTGAATGGCTATGACGTCCTGCAAGCCGGGCGCCAGCAGCAAAAGCGGATGCGCCAGGATATCCAGATGATTTTTCAGGATCCGTTCGCCAGTCTGAATCCACGGCTGAAAATCCAGGAAACGCTGATTGAACCGCTGCTGGAAAATGGCCTTGCCACCCGCCAGCAGGCGCTGGCGCGCGCCCATGAATTAATTGAGAAAGTGGGTCTCAGCGTCGCGGTGCTTAACCGCTATCCACATGAATTCTCCGGTGGTCAGCGCCAGCGCATCTGCATTGCTCGCGCGCTGGCGATGAATCCCAAGGTGATTATCGCCGACGAGTCGGTGTCGGCGCTGGATGTATCGGTCAAGGCGCAGGTGGTCAATCTGATTATCGAACTGCAGCGAACGATGAAAATCGCTTTTCTGTTCATCTCGCATGATATGGCGGTGATTGAACGCATCAGCCACCGGGTGGCGGTGATGTATCTTGGTGAAATCGTCGAAATTGGCCCACGGCAGGCCATTTTCGCTAATCCGCAGCACCCGTATACGCAAAAGCTGATTGCGGCGATCCCGAAAACCGATCCGTCTCGTCGCCATCTGTTGCGTGAAGTCAATAACGATGAACTGCCCTCGCCGTTTCGCGATAAAGACTGGCAGCCGCCGACCCGCCGCTACGAACAAGTCGGTAATCAGCACTGGGTAATGCGCTGAGCGCATTATATTTAAATAGACCGGTTGAACGCGCCTCAGGCTGCGCTAAGCCGGTCCCCCTTCCCAAAAAGCGATGCACAATCACCCTGTTAACTGGTAACGCATTTTTTGCTGTTTATTGCGATTCACATTCCCACATCATGCTGTATTATGCAGGTTATTGCAGTATTTTGCAGGAAAAGCGATTATGCATAAAACCGCACGACAACAGTTTTTGCTCGAACTACTGAGCGAAAACGGTCAAATTAGCATCAGTGAACTGGTAGAACGATTGCAGGTCTCGCCCGATACCGTCCGCCGCGATCTTGGTGACCTGGAAAAACGCGGACTGGTACAGAAAAACCATGGCGGCGCTATCGCTCTCGATCTTCCGGCCATGAATCGTCAGGGGCGCAATGCGCTGCTGCCCGAGACTAAACAGCGCCTCGGCGCGCTGGTCGCCCGTGAGGTTCCTCCGGGTGCAACGCTATTTTTAGACGCCGGCAGCACGGTACTCGCCGTCGCCGCGCATCTAAAAGGACCGCTGACGGTCATCACCCCTTCGCTGGATATTGCCCAACTATTTAGCGAACGGCCCGATATCGAGTTGGTTTTACTCGGCGGTAAATGGGATATGCGGCAGCGGTTGTTTGCCGGTAGCGCTACGCTTACGCTGCTTTCCCGTTACCGCGCGGATATCGCCATTCTGGGCGCCTGCGCGATCCATGCACGGCAAGGGCTTAGCGCCAGCCAGGAAGCAGATGCGGAAGTAAAACGCGCCATGCTGGCAGCCAGCATCGAGCACTGGCTGGTGGCTGACCATCTAAAACTTGATCGCTGCGAGCCTTACCTGGTCGCCGAACTGAAACACATCGATCGTCTGTTCCTCGACAAGCCGTGGCACGCGCTTGGCGAAGACAATTCAATGCAGGTCAGCATTGCTGACGCTGAATAACGTGGAGAAAGTCATGCATAAAGTTATCACCGGCGCAGGTAAACCCATTAATATTGCGCTGATCGGCTATGGATTTGTCGGCAAAACGTTTCACGCGCCGCTCATTAACTCGGTCGAAGGGTTAAAGCTTGCCGTCGTCGCCTCCCGCGATGAAGCCAAAGTGAAGCAGGACCTGCCGGATGTCACGGTAATCGCTTCGCCGGAAGAGGCCATTCAGCATCCGGATGTTGACCTGGTGGTACTCGCTTCGCCGAACGCCACCCACGCCCCGCTGGCTCGACTGGCGTTGAACGCCGGAAAACACGTGGTGGTGGATAAGCCCTTCACTCTCGATATGCAGGAAGCGCGCGAGCTGATCGCGCTGGCTGAAGAAAAGCAACGCCTGCTTTCAGTATTCCATAACCGCCGTTGGGATAGCGATTATCTTGGCATTAAGCAAACCATCGAGCAGGGGCTAATCGGCAAGGTTAAGCATTTCGAGTCGCATATCGATCGCTTCCGCCCGGAAGTACGCGTCCGCTGGCGCGAGCAGAACGTGCCCGGCAGCGGCCTGTGGTTTGATATTGGCCCCCATCTGATCGACCAGACGCTACAACTTTTCGGCCTGCCGCAAACTGTACAGGGCAATATCGCCACCCTGCGACAGGGTGCGGAGATCAACGATTGGGCGCACGTGGTACTGAACTATCCGCAGCACAAAGTGATTCTGCACTGTAGTATGCTGGTTGCCGGCGGCGTCTCGCGTTTTACGGTCCACGGCGATAGCGGCAGCGTTGTGAAACTGAAAGCAGACCAGCAGGAGAGCCAGTTGCTGGCTGGGGTCATCCCAGGGAGCGAAAGCTGGGGCCAGGATGACGACAGCATGACGCTGTACGATGCCAGCCTGCAGACGCACACGCTCGCCACGCCGAAAGGCGATCAGCGCCAGTACTATATTCAGGTTCGCGATGCCCTGCTGGGCAAAATCGCCAACCCGGTGCCGCCGCTACAGGCGCTGGCGGTAATGGCGGTGCTGGAAGCCGCCGTTGCCTCATCAGAAAGCGGCAGCGTGCAAAAGCTGGCGTTAACCGCCGACGAACTGGCCGGGCTTCAGTAAATATCCAGATGGAATAGCGGCTGCACCTCCTCGCGGCCGCTAGGTTTCTCTCTCCTGCCGGGCGTATAAATAAGCTGTCGCCCGCGAAATACCAAGATGCTGCGCAACCATTTCCATCGACTTGCGCAGATCTAATAGCCCCTCTTTACGCAACTGTTGAATGACCATTTTACGATCCGCTGCGCTCAGCGCCCTGGCTGTCGTCGCCCGCTCGGCGGCAAATGCATCAATTCGTTGGCGAATGGCCGCCGCGCCGCCGGGTTCAAGATGTTCGGTCACCGCGGCGCTTTCCGTAGCGGTAAAACGCGTTAACGCGCTTTGCATACCGCGAAACAACGTGATATCGACGTTAAGACAAAGCGCGGCTACATATTCACCACTCTCCCCTTTAATACCGATAGAGGTACTTTTCACCGCACGACCGTCAGCAAACTGATTAGCATAGTTGGCGACAACGGCCGGGAACTCGGCGCTGGCAATCCGCGCTAACCCCATCTCGGTCGCCGCTTGACCAACCTCTCTGCCCGAGAGGTTATTGTGAATTGATAAAATGGCGTGCTGAGGATGCGTGAGGTCATGCACGACCACTTCGCAAAACGGCGCAAAGGTTTCGCTTAACCCCTGAGCGAGGATATCAAGCTGCGCCAGCAAGGGTGACATCTCACTACTCATAAGCCGTTCCCGGTGCCTAATAAGGCGCTATAACGGCTCATATCCACATTACCGCCGCTGATGATAATGCCGACTTTTTTACCCCGCAGCTGCGCCATAGCGTTCCGGGCGGCAGCAAAACCCAGACAACCTGTCGGTTCAACCACCATTTTCATTCGCTCAGCGAGAAATGTCATCGACGCGACTAATTCATCGTCACTCACGGTCAGGATATCGTCGACGTGTTGCTGTATTAGCGGAAAAGTATATTGCCCCAGATGCTGGGTTTGCGCGCCGTCGGCGATGGTTTTCGGCGTCTCAATGTGCACAATGCTTCCGCAACGAAACGACTGCTGGCCGTCATTGCCAGCTTCAGGCTCTACGCCATAGACTTTACACCCCGGAGACAGATGACGTGCCGCCAGCGCCGAGCCTGACAGCAGACCGCCGCCGCCGAGGCAGACAAACAGCGCATCGAGCGGACCGGCCTCTTCTATTAACTCTTTCGCCGCTGTCCCCTGCCCGGCAATAACGTGCGGATGATCGTAAGGAGGGATAAGCGTAAACCCATGCTGCTGCGACAGGTCACGTCCGATCTGTTCGCGATCCTCCGTGTAACGGTCATAAAAAACCACTTTGCCGCCGTAGTCCCGGGTGGCGGCGACTTTCGCCGCAGGCGCATCATGTGGCATCACGATGGTTGCCGGAATGCCCAGCAGTTTGGCCGCCAGCGCGATGGCCTGCGCATGATTGCCAGAAGAAAACGCCACTACCCCGGCCCGTTTTTGCGCTGGGCTAAACTGTTGCAACGCGTTCATTGCGCCGCGAAATTTAAACGCCCCCATGCGCTGAAAGTTTTCACACTTTAAAAACAGCTGCGCTGAGTATCGTTCATCCAGGGTACGCGAGGTCATCACAGGCGTTCGGTTGGCGTAGTCGGCAATGCGCTGGGCGGCTGCCGCCACGTCGCGATAATCGGGGAGTTGTAGAGTCATTGTTTCACCTTGTTGATCAATGGATAGCCATCTTTAATACATTTAGTCTAATTAAATACATTATGTATGATCAACAATCAATCGCAAATGGTATAGATCGCAACCAGAGGAAAATGTGCCCCGCCGGGCTATTGCCTGCTGGAAATTTCCCACATTTGGGAGCAGGATATAATCAAATACCTGATTATTGTGGTAACGCCCCATTAGCTTCTGCGGACGCAGCCCGACACACTGGACAGGAGAATGTCATGTATTACACGTTAGGAGAAAAGACCCTCCACTTTTATCGCTATCAGTGCCGTTACTACGTCGCCCATTGGGACGGCGGCCACGTGATGACCGAGCAGTTCAAGCCTTTTATCGCCGGGATCAGCGAAAAGACCGGCCTGGAAGCAAAGCGTGTGGAAGCGGTCGCTCGCGATTACTTTACCAACGTGGATTAACGCAACGCTTCAGTATCACCAGAAAATACTAAAACGGCACCTTAAAGGTGCCGTTCTACATTCACTTCACTGATAAATAATTACGCTACGGGGATTTTTGAAATAATATATTCTAATGATTCATCAATATTCTCACCTGCCAGCATTTTCTTGCGCACGTCAAACGCCCGTCCGGTACGTAAGAACTTTAAAGAAACCTTATCATTATTCACCCCTTTATCGGTTAATACGACTTCACTCAACGGAACGATAAAGGTGTCTGAGTACAACTTTGGTTTAACTATCAATTTATCGCCAGAAAGACCGATTATAACGCGCTCCTTGAGGCGTACCCCATTCCAGATATTGAGAACTCCTACTGCGACCAATAGGTAGCCAATTCCCTGTCCCATCACCAGCACAATAACCCCCATGCATAAAGCAATAGCTCCGGTAGGAACAAATCGGGATGTATCGCATGTTAATTTATAACTTTTGTCTTCAGGCTTTGATATATCAACCGCAGTTTTAGTGCTGTAAATATCAAGACCTGCATTGCAGTATCGTTCGTAGCTAAAAAGATAACCGATTAAAAATACCAAACCAATCGGCACCATAGTAATTCCACCGAGATAAGCAAACACAATACCAACACGCGGAGCTTTCGGTAATAACAGAACGCTTACAACCTGAGCAACTATAGCAAGAGGAATTAGTGTTGTGACCAAATCTTTAATCAAACGCAGCGTTCGATCGTAGCCATAATAATCTGAAAGCGAGTTGACCTCATTGAGCACCAAAAGAAACATGGCTAAGTTAATAATAATACCAATCAATGTCAGACGGTGAATTTTATTCATTCATACTCCATTATGCTTACTCATCGTAAAATATTACTTTAGATAATAAATTTACACTATACCGGCAATATTAAAAGCCATTATCAACGCCCACCAACGCTCAACCACTCGAGATACCGAATATATTCACAGGTGTGAAAAATGGAAAGCATATATACGGCAGACAGTATATCCCAACGGACTACCCCCCAATTAAATAGAGAGCAAGCCGATATTAACAAATACATTGTATCCGTCAACAAAAAAGGAAAAACTTAGAAAATAGAAGTTATTTATTTATCGATAAATTTTTTGCCACTCCATTTAATTCATATTTTAAATTTATTAGCCATTATCCAATACACCCAAACTATATTTTATCGCTATTGTCGCTATCCTGTCTTATTCATACGTTAACTGTTGGCATTGTTCATTTTACCAGGCTATACCTTAGGCATCATTATTCATCAAGGAGCTGTCGCAATGGGCAAGAAAATATTGATGCTGGTGGGCGATTACGCCGAAGATTACGAAACCATGGTACCGTTTCAGGCGCTACAGATGATCGGCTATCAGGTTGATGCCGTTTGTCCTGATAAAAGCAAAGGCGACTATATTTTGACGGCGATTCATGATTTTGACGGTGCGCAAACCTACAGCGAAAAACCTGGGCATCGCTTCGTGCTGAACGCCGACTTCGAAAGCGCAGAAGAGCAAGACTACGACGCGCTGCTCATCCCCGGCGGCCGTGCGCCCGAATATTTACGCCTGAATGAGCAGGTAATTAAGCTGGTACAGGCTTTTGACGCTGCGCAAAAGCCGATTGCCGCCGTCTGCCACGGCCCGCAAATTCTCGCCGCGGCGGGGATTCTCAAAGGCCGTACCTGTAGCGCTTATCCGGCTTGTGCCCCGGAAGTGCGGCTGAGCGGAGGCCAGTATGCGGATATCGGCATCGACCAGGCGCACGTTGACGGTAATCTGGTCACCGCCCCCGCCTGGCCCGCGCACCCACAGTGGCTGGCTAAATTCATCGAATTACTCCCGCAGTAAGGTTCTGGTCTTATCAGGGACTGGCATTCATTATCGCGTATCTGCTGTAGTGCCAGTCCTGCTAATCACGGACATTTTGTATCACTCACTATATTATTTCTTGACAGCTTTCACCGCTGAACAATATTGTATCGATCACTACAATATAGTGAGGCAAAGGTCATGGCTGTATTTGATAACAAATCGGTACTGGTATTGGGCGGGAGTCGCGGCATTGGCGCGGCGATTGTACGGCGCTTTCGTGCCGACGGCGCGTCGGTGGCTTTCAGCTACGCGGGTTCAGAGCAAGCGGCACAGCAGCTGGCTGGCGAAACCGGCAGTACCGCGGTATTTACCGATAGCGCCGATCGCGATGAAGTGATCAAGCTAGTTCGCGATAGCGGGCCGTTGGATGTACTGGTCGTTAATGCTGGTATAGCCCTCTTTGGCGATGCGCTGGAGCAAGATAGCGATGCGATCGACCGTCTGTTCCGCATCAACATTCATGCCCCCTACCATGCGGCCGTCGAGGCGGCGCGCACGATGCCGGAAGGCGGTAGAATTATCATAATTGGTTCGGTGAATGGGGATCGCATGCCGATGCCTGGCATGGCGGCTTACGCGTTAAGCAAGTCCGCGTTGCAGGGACTGGCGCGCGGGCTGGCGCGAGATTTTGGCCCCCGCGGTATTACGGTGAATATCGTGCAGCCGGGCCCTATTGATACCGATGCCAACCCGGAGAACGGCCCTATGAAAGAACTGATGCACAGTTTTATGGCGATTAAGCGGCATGGCCGCCCGGAAGAAGTTGCGGCAATGGTTGCCTGGCTGGCAGGCCCGGAATCATCGTTTGTGACGGGGGCAATGCACACCATAGATGGCGCATTTGGCGCCTGATATACAGGAGGGCTAGATTAGCTAGCCCTTTATCGCAGCAACCATAACGACTATTCCTTCATGTCTAATTTCAGCAAGGCATAACGAGTAATCAACTGCTGCAAATGCTGTTCTGCCTGATGTTGCTGCGCTGAACTTTGGGCCTGCTCTTGCGGCATCTCCGCCAGCTGACGCAGTTGTTCTTCGACCGGAACAGTACGATTAAACGACTGGGTCATTGCGAACACCGCTGATTTCAGCTCGCTTACGGTTAGATATTTTCCCTTTTGTTCATCCAGCGCATCAAGGCGCTGGGCCAATTGCTGCAACTGCTTCATTCCTTGATGCCATCCATTGAGGTTTTCAACCGGCAGCGCGGCGGCGGCGAGCTGTTGCCGCCACTGCCGGGAGAGCGTTTGAGCCTGCTCAGGCCACAGCGTTAACGCCTGCTGCACCAATCGCTCTCCATCATCGATAGCCCAATCCGGATTGAGCTCAGCCAGCCGCGCCAGCTGCTGCTGGGTCTGTAGTATCCCCTTATCAGCTGACGGCGAGCGCGGCTGAAAGGAACGCAGCTGCTCAGCCGAAAGCGCCACGGGCAATGGCGCCAGGCTGGCGGCGAATTGCACTTGCTCCTGGTCTGATGAATAGAGAACCCGCCATCCCCATATCGTCGCCACCGTTAACAACAGCATGGTGATCATACCGGCAGCAAAGGGGCGCCAGCGCTGTACCGCCGACGGAAGGTCACAACCTGTCGCCATCTCCGCAGTGGTATCCGCGGGGGCAATGTACACCCGTTTTATCCGTTCAACCGACTCATCAACCTCAATAATTGCGTTCCCCGGCACGGTCACGCCGGCGTGCTGCGAATTATCGGCGCGGGCTATGCCATCGCTGTTTTCCAGCCGCACGGCGGCGTTATGTATCAGAGCGACCAGGACATCCAACTGACCGGCATGCTTTAGCTCGAGCCGTTGCAGGGCTGCATCGAGCGCTTTTAGATGTGTTTCCGCTTGATATAATTCGCTGAGGTCGGCATATGCCAGGGTTAACGTGCGCAGCGCCTGCTGTAACCGCTTGCTCAACCCGCAGACGATTTCCATCCGCGCATGCACCGGCTGCGGCCACAAAGCGCCCCATTGACGTGTAATCAATGTTTCAAGAATAGCGAGACCTTCATTGAGGCCAAATAATCCAGCCAACTGCGTGCGGGCCAGCGTGTACCAGGCTGCTGTCTGAAGATCCACACCGTTGCGATCAAACAGCGACAGGCATAACTGTTCCGCATATCGCCAGTTAACGTCCGGGCGCGCCGGGTGGCTGAGCTTTTGCATTTCTTCACGCAGCTTTGCGTAGTCCGCCTGCGTGCGCGGGTCCCCCCCGGTAGTTAGGCGGCGTTCAGAATATGTCGTCATAAGGATTAACCAAAGTGAGTACTAAATGGCGGTACGGGCGTCCAGGTACTGTTGCTGTTTGAGATGGCGAATTAGCACCCTGCCCTCAGGCATAAACTCCGTGCCGTAACGTACCAGACCAATGTCCTTCAGTTCCGCGTCAATGGCATAACGCAGTTCGCCAGGCTGTGTCTGTTCCAACATCTCAACACGGATGCTGCTTAGACGCGGCTCGTATTTGAGTAGTACTGCAGACAGCGTGGTCATAAGCTGGTGCGCGGTGCCCGGCATCCCCTGGAGGATTTTTGTCATATCCGGCAGCCCGTAGTCCGGGAGATGCGCCAATGCTCCCGCCCGGCAATTAAGAATACGCTGCATGTTATCGAGCACCGAAAGAATGACCTGATTTTCTTCGCTGACCTGATGCAGGTCGAGACCGCCGGAAAAATTACCGAACAACGTGTCGTAAAGCGAGGGGCGCGGCATCTTAGTTATCCTTCAACGGTTGCAAGGTTAAACGGTTATGGCCGGCCTCAATAACCCGCGGTTTGTCCGCGTCAAGATCGTCGCGAGTCAACACCAGCCGCCAGCTGTTCCCAGCCAGGTCAGGCGCCATAAACATCCCCGCGATCGCGACGTATTGCGTTGCCGCCTCCAGCGGCATATCAACAGCCACGGATTCTCCGGGGCGCAGACGAATATCTTTCTCGGCAAGCCAATCGCCTTGGATCGCCTGGCTATCCTCAGCAAACAGCGAAGGATAATCTGTATCATCAAACACCTTACGATCTTTGAGCTGGTATATACGTACTACGGTCGCCAGCGATGCCCCTTGCGCGTTATTATTCACCCCTTCCCGGGCGCGAATATCCAGATGCAGTGTTTTCACCTGCTTATAAAAAATAGACCTGGTCACTGAGACCGCCCCGTCCTTCACACTCTGCGTCAAGCCGCAACCGGCCAAGGCCGTCGAGAAAATCATCGCCAATAACGCAGCGGAATATTTACCAGCGATAGTCGCCATCTTCATCGTGCTCCCTTCGGTGAATATTTTCCTGGACGCGCTGATAACGCCCTGGATGAATGGTGATAATGTCATTCGAACTGCGATGTGGATTTAGCGGGCGCAGCACTGCAGTACGCCCTAACCGCACCGCTTTTGTTAACTGGCAGGTAAGCTGCGCTTCCGGCAATAAATGACGGGCGACGCATAGTTGAATGCGCACATCCAGGTGTGTGCCGAGCCAAACATGCAGCAACGCCATGAGGTCCTGGAGTCGTTCCCCCCCGGGCAACCATCCCTGCGCTTCCTCATGGTTGCTGGTCGTTAAACGTAACAACACCTGACCATTAACATCCGTGCCGTGGGTTCCCATGACCGGCCTGGCCGCCAGGCTAACGGGATGCCGCACGCTCATGGTCAGCGCCTTTTTCAGCGGAATACGACAGCGGTCGTGATGAAAGATCTCGGCACGAGTTTCCGGCGCCAGCAGTTCAACCAACGCCCTCATTCCTTCCTCCGTTCGTCCCGGAAGAAGCATCAATGGCAGCAGCGCCAAAAAGCGTGATAACGGTATATCCACCGCGGCCGCGCACCCCGTAATCCCCAACCCGGCTAATCCCAATAGGTACTGCGAGGTATTGTCTGTGCCGCCAGCCTGAAATGTCGCCGGGTATGAATATTTACGCCAGATGCGGTAATACTGGCTAATCAACCGATGGTTGAAAATATCCAGAAAATCCGCTGCGGCGGCATACCCCTCGCGGCGCTGCGCGATATCATCAATATAGTGCGTCGGCAGCGGCGACTCGACTCCGTACAATCCCATAAACGTGACGCGAAGCGAGGGCGGTAAGTGCGAAACATCCGCTTCAGGCATTTCAAGTTGCCGAATTTCACTGGCCGGGAATCCCATTCCCGGATGTGGTCGAAAGCGTATCGGTTCATGCCGTATTTGCCAGCCTCCACCGGTCAACGGCGCCTCTGGCTGGCTCTGTTCAAGCAACTGACTGAAGCGATAAAAATTCATGTACGGCAACCGCTCCCGAGCCTTCGCTATCAACCGGGCAGGCGCGGATTGTGATTCTCTTTCCACCGAATATATTTCCCTTCTGGCTGAACAATAAGCGTAAGCTGGTTGAATTGATTCATATCGGCATAGAGGGCAAAAAAGCGATTCAGCATTTCGCCGAACAGATGAATATCCCCTTCGCCGGTGAACCCTCGGCTGTCGAGGGTCACTTCAATTTCCAACCCTCGTAACAGAAACCCATCTTCAAAACGCTGAAGACGATGATGCTTGACCGACTGGATCGCCTCAAGACGGCGGTAATTCAGCTCATCGTCACGCCAGTTATAGAGTGACAGTGTGCCGCGAAGTACCTCGGCGTTACTCATCATGTTTAAAAAACGAGTACCCAGATGGCTCATAACCCGCCAGTGAAAGCGATCCTCTGCGGGCGGATAAGCAGGCAACGTCGGCTTACACAGATTCCGCACGCTCAGCTGCGTTTCTGAAACCTGGTCACAGCGGTCAAGCACGGTGCTTTGCAACGCCCGGCGCGGTAATTGCCCGTTGGTGCCAGTGATACGTAGCGATACGGTTTCTCTTTCAAAACCCCGATCGGCTTCCCAGCGCTGGCCGCCCAGGATTAACCAGGTGTCGTGCATTCCGCTGACGCCGCGCTTCACGCGTGTATGGTAATACCGCTCCGGCGCATGGCGGCGCATCATTCCTCCCCGATGTCGGAAACTGGTAAAAGGGACATATCGCGCCTCGCCCGATCGCCCTGAGCCGGTGACGCTATCAACGGAATAAATCTCAGTATGTCCGTCCTGCAAACGTTTCGGCCGCAGCAGGTATTCGCTCTCCAGGCCGCTGATAGTTAAAGGATCCGCTTCCAGAGTGAACAGGTTAATCACCGGTACGCAGTGCAGGCGTAGGCAGTCTTCGGTTATGGGTAAATCGCTTTGCCAAAGTTGGTTGAACACCACCTCGATATCAAAATGAGTTATCCCAGCAGGAAAGGTGTAATTGTCCAGACCCTGCAGATGGACAAACATAAATTTTTCGCGGAAGGAAAAATATTCCAGCAATAGCTGATAACCGCTAAAAGCACTCTCTCCCTTCGGCCACAGGCCGTCCTCCTCGCCGAATCCACCCGGTGAGAAATAGCCGTTAATCTTTATCCGCTCAGCTTGCGTTGGCAGGCGCAGATACATCGCGGCCTGGCGTTTAGTAAGCCACAAATGCAGGGCGCTGCCGGTTACAGCGTCTTCTCCGAGATAAAGCGGCAGGCGGCGCAGATCGGCGTGGGACCAGTCAGCCTGGCCACTGCAGGCAAAACGAATTCTCAGGAGCGAACGCCCGTCCGACTCGCTGACCATGGCAATTTTCGCCACCGTTATCGGATTCAGCGTCACATCGCGAGTGGTACGGTAGCGGCAAAGGGTATTTTTCGGCCCCACCGGGCGGGACGTTATCTCCAGACCAGCAGGTACCGTTTCCGCCATTTTCATCGCCGTAAGTTCCGGCATGAGAGCCACTATCGATAATGACGGAATAGTGCGCAGGTAATGTGGCCACAGCATACTGACCAACCCTTCGGTGAGCTCCGGTAGATCATCGTCGATCTTTTCACGCAGGCGGCCCATCGAAAACGCAAAGCCTTCAAGCAGCCGCTCCACGTAGGGATCCGGCGTACCGGCTTTGTCGAGATCCAACATTGCCGCCCGATCGGGGTGCGTTTGGGCGAACTCTTTTGCCGCTTCGCGTAGATAACGCATTTCAGCGTCAAAATAGCGTAGGGTTAAATCTTCCATCGTAGGTTTTCCGTTATTCATCCATGACGATCGGGCTTTTAAACACAGAGTACCGCCGCTCGGGCGGGATTAGTGGCGATCAAATCCGCCAGTAAGCGGTCCATCAGCGGCTGCAAACGATTTTTGTCCGTTTCACTGCGCCCGGCCTTACCCCGCAAAAGTCGAAGATGGCGGGCCCAGACCTCAAACAGCAGCTCTGGTTCCCATTGCGCCAGAGAAAGTGTGGCGGCCTGCGCGTCCAGATCCGCCAACAAATGCTGCGCCAGTTCATTTTTTCCAGTCTGTTCGGCAACCCTCGCCATCAATAATCGCAGCAGCCAACGGCTTCGCGGAGTCGTTATTCCTGGACGATGCTGTAACCAGGACAGCGCCGCATCGGCTCCCTCGCTGTCGGCTAGCGCCAGCGCTTCGGGCTCCAGTTGAAGGATAGGGTCATCGCCGGAAGCCGTTACAGCGCCAGACACGGCATCGTCCCGGAAGGCGGCATTATCCAGCACCAGTTGCTGAATCCAGTTTTGGGTCACCTCATCGGCAAACGGCGTGCCGTCGTTGAACGCCAGCTCCTCCAGGCCAATTAAGCGAGCCAGAAGTCCTTGTAGGTCATGTTGAATAATATTGGCTTCCGCCTCGCGCCCGGATTTCAGCAACGCCTGGTGAACATACCACTGCAAATCCAGCCACAGATGATTCGCTGCGCGGGAAAACATCTCGCTGGCCTGCTCCAGCAGCTCCAGCCAGCTCTGCTGCAGATACAAGCGCTTCAGCAACGCCCGCTGATCCGGTTTTGGCGGATCGATACGGGTCCTGCCGTCCGCCAACAGAGGGGGTAATTGGTGCAGCGTGTCATGGCGGATACTTCGTATCAGGTGATAGGCAGAGAGCCAACCGTCCGGTCGATCGCTGAGATATTTTGCCAGCACCCGCGCCTGTGTCAGAAGTTCCTGACCAGACGTAATCGTACCTGTCTGCGGCGCACTACTGACTGCTGCCGTTAGCGGTGTATCGCTGATATTCTGCGGTACTACGGCCTCCGGGCCGCCGGATTTCATCAACCGGGTTTCGAGGACGCCGCACAGCGCGCCGGGGACGGCCCCCTCCTCTGCCTGCTCGATAAGCAACAAGGCTCCGGTAATGCGCATCGCGACGCTATTATTCACTTCGGGGAATAGCGAGAGGCTGTCGAGCATTCGCTGGCTGGCCAGCCAGTCAAGAGCCGCTTTTCTGCTGCGCTCACGCTGCGGGTGCAGATGAAGGCCAAAACGCTGCATTAACCCCGCCAGCAATTCCAGCCCATCGGCCAGGCCGGCTTCGCCATCGCGATGCAGGCGAGCCCAGGCGTAGTAGGAAGCGACGCGGATATCACGAGTCACGGTCGTTAACAGTTTTTCCGCAAGCTGGCAAATGAGATCGGTATCCGCTCCCGAAAGCTTATTCACCTCTTCGCGCATCAGCTGGAAATCATCGTTATAGCCAGGGTCGTTACCGGTCGGCGAATCGGCTGCGACTGGCTGCAGCCAGCTTTCCCATAGCAGCAGACGTTGCTGCGTTTGGGCAACCAGCGTTTCAGGCACGGCCTGGCAAGCATTAATCAATGTAAGAACCGATGCCATTAATAAATATCCTCCCCTCGGCTTTCACTCTCCAGGTCACTGTCTGTCGTTTCTGCGCTGACCATAAAAATGGTCTCTGGCAGGGTAAAGTTGCGCAGAGCCAACAGCGCCATCGGCCCCTCGCCGGCTTCGGTACGGAGCGTATAGTTCAGCATCAGTCCATCCGGCGCTTTCCAGCTCAGGCTCCAGCTACTGCCTGTGCCCGGATAAGCTCTCACCGCGGCTTTATCCAGTAACCGGATCCAGCCCCACGCCCCGGTCAGGTCAGCGTACTGGCGGGTTCCCGCCCGGGTGCTGATCCAACTTAAACTGGCCCCCGGCGCTTCGGTGTCCGCCGGCCAGCTAAAGCGACGCCAGGTCGGCATCTGGTTCATGTAATTCAGTTTTTGACGATCGACCTCCAGCATTGTTTGCATCACGCCTTCCGCGGTTCCCGGACGCAGTTCGAAGTGCATTCCAGCCTCGCCGTTGGTAAATGCCACATCCGCAATATGGCTCAGGGTATTCATCGCGCGCAGGAAGGCTGGGTTAAATGTCAGCCCCTGGGCATTGATGCTGTCCGCCACCCAACGGCTTCCCTCTTTATGCAGCACCCCATTAAGCCGGGTCTGCAGGAAATGACTGATGCGGCCACTCTCTGCGTTGAGATACTTCGCCAGCAGAGGTAAAGAGACCTCGCTGCTCACATTTTTGAAGGGATAGCGCCCGCCGAATGCCCGGTTCCAGTCATCAAACACCGCGCTACGCCAGCGGGCATTGAGGCTTTCTGCCGCCGGAGTCAGTACCTGCTGCCAGGCTTGCTCCATCGGGCGGACAAACACCGTTTGGCCGAAGCCACGCCACTCCTGCCCTAGCCCTGCCGCCACCAGGCTACCGTAGTCTCGGGTGTCGGTAAGATCCACCGCCCGACCTTCAAAAACCGTCTGCGCCAGCGCCAGCGTCATCGCCTGCGGATCGGCCGCATTAGTCACCTGCTGCAGACGCAAACGAACCTGTGTCACGCGGGTCAGAAACGTTTGTAGATTCAAACGACTACCAGACATGCTGCCATCGCGATTATCCATCAGGGCGAGCACCGGGCCGAAAGTCGCATCCAGTGGCCCCCGCAGGCCGCCTTGCTGATCGATAAGAGGCTGATCTTCACGGTTAAACAAATTTTTCGCTGATTTGACCAGCGAATCGGTTATCGCCTCGCCGCGCTGTCCGGTTCGTCCCTGTACATTCAAGGTATTCATCAACGCAATCAGCGGCGACTGACGCACATCCGCCATCAGAGTCAGCTGATCGATGGCATCCGACAGCGTGGCGGCGCGCTGCCAACGTAGACTATTGAGAAAGTTCAGCCAGGCGCCGCTGAAATCGGCAAAATAGCGTTCCGCCAGGCGTTCGCGAAGCGCTTCCGGCGTCGCCGCCTGCGCTACCGGAAGCTGGTTATCGCTGAGCACCCAGTCGATTTCATCGCGGCGCGCGTTAACCACTTTTTCAATAGCCGGCTGCACGGCATGCTCCCAGGCGTTGCGGGTGAACATACCCGGGACTACCGCATCGGTGGTATACAGGCGTGAGGCGTCGGTGTCACCGGTCATATCCGCCAGATGCATATCAGCATACTGGTTCGCCACCTGCGCCAACATTTGCTGATAGAGGGTGGATTCGCTATTACGTTTACCTAACTGGCGAATTAACAGCGTACGGGCCTGGCTGACCAGCGTGGGATCGGCCGGCAACCGCCACTGCGGATGTAACGCCAGGCTGGCTGCGTAAAATCTCAGTAGAGACGTTCCGCGGCCCTGCCAGAAGCCGTCCGTCACGCCATCCCGCTGCGGCCAGTTGCGCATCAACTCGCGAGCAAACCAGCCTGCATCCATTTTTTCCGGGCGGGCGAGCATGAGATAGAGCTTCAATTGGTTATAGGCGGTTTTAGCCAGCCGTTCACGTAGCGGACTTTCCGGCGGCAATTGCACGAAAGCCTGTAACAGCTGCTGAAGATGTTCCGCCGCCGCATCACGAACCAGCGGTAGCGCCATGACGCCGTAGCGTGGGTAGAGCGCCGCCAGCAAATCATCATTCTGGCTTAATCCGGCGCGCGCGTACCAAGGCGCCCCGTGCGCTTTGCGGTATGTCAGTTGAGCCAGCGTTTTTTGCACGGCGGCCAGCGCATGCAGGCGTTCGGCAAGTGGCTGTTTTTGCGCTGCGGCTCGTTGCACCTGCTCCTGCGCTGTGACCAGCAAATGGCGGTTGGCCGCAAAAGAGACGAACATAGCGCCTCCCCACAACAACATCAGCACCGCGCTGATAACGGTCATGATTTTTGCTAGAGAATAACCCGTTTTATGGGCTTTCAGTCCCGCGGGTAACGTCGCAAGCGACTCTAGCAGAACATCCCAGCGGTTATCCTTCCGCCAGTAATGATCCGCGCCATGGGAGAGCTCCTGGACCTGAGATCCGAACATGATACCGGCCAACGGCAAAGGCCGCGCGGGTGACAAGAATGCGGATAAGGGACCAACAATAGATTCAGGAAACCGGGTCAATTGATCGGCAAGGCGCAATAAAAATGCGTCTTCATGGCTGTCACTTACTGAGTGTATTCCACGAGCGATCAGCTGCCCGGCCAGATTATCCACCAACTGACGGAATTGCTCTGGCGTGCAATTGGCAGGCAACAGGCAACCTATTGATTGTGTTATTTGTCCTCGTCGTTCCCCAGCTCGCGGGTGTAAGGACCAGACGTATAGCGGTAGACGCCTGCGCTGCTGAACATAACGGGCATTCAGGGTATGGGCGATGCTGTCTATATCCATAGTGGATAAAGCCGGAGTTATTGCATCCCCACTCAGCACGGTCAGCTGGTCGAAGGCCGATGTTATCCATATGACGCCATCGGGTTGGCGGCGAAGCTTACAAACCGCATTACGCTTGGTGCGATCGCCCTGTTTTGTCAACTCAGCGTCCCACAGCAAAACGGTTCCATTCGCCTCAAGCCAGTATTGATCGATCAGGCCAGGAATAGCTTGCTCCACATCAGCGCTTTTACCCGTCACCATCAGGATACGAACTTTCGACGGCCAGAAATAACCATACTGCTGTTTCAGGTAGTCGTTTAATTCCGCGTAATACCTATTTTCTTCGCCATTGGTTTCATCATTTTCAGGCGTGCGGTAGGTATGTAGCGCTGAAAAGCGTTTCGCCAGGTATGATGTCGATGGATTTGCTTTGGTTGCATAAGCGTAGCGTTTGAATACTGAAAAATAGGAATTTAATCTAAGGAGTTTAAATGCGCATAAAAAAACAAACATAAAAGCAAACCAGCAAGATACTTTCCCCGCCTTACCTGTCAGTCCAAAATCATCTCCCCATAAATGTATTGCTATTGCAGCCAAAATGCCAATCACGCCGACCAATATGGCAACACCCAGTAATCTTAGTAAACTATATTTTTGCATCGCGCTTCCCCAGGATCTTTATTTTAGATAGCACGATCCCAGCCTCATCCTCTGACACAATAAGATTTACAGAACCGTTATCACCTGATGATGCCAGTGATAGAGATAACGCTGCCCACATATTATTTCTTCCCTGCCTACCCAGTATAAATTCCGTGAAATGATGTCTGACTTTTTCTTCACCATTATTAGCATTGAGAATTTTAATAGCTTGACCTAATGCTGCTTGATTCTTAAGTTTACCAATCCATATTTTTTCGATAATACCCGTAGACGATTGAAAGTTGAGAACATCTGCCAGGTCTTGAGTTAACTCAGCGGAATTTGTCGCCATCGCACGATAAATTCTGATTTTTTCCTTTAGCTGTTCATTCTTATCTGTTGCAGGAGGCGCGCAAAGCCACGCGCAAACACCATCGCTGGCACTATTTGCCCCATTACCGACAAGCGAAACCAGGGGGGCAAAAGTGATAATTAAGCGAAAGTTATTATCGGTATAATTAAGCCATTCATCAATTTGCTCAGCATAGTGAGTCATCATCCACGCAGGTGTTTGAATGCTCTGCTCCTGCATCCCTAATTTTCGCCATGCCAGCGTGAAGGATTGCCATGCTGCAGTATCAAGAGGCATACCCATAGGAAAGACAATTTTCAATTTATTCTTTTTTGCTAATGTAATTAAAACAGAACGTAGTGGTGAAAGCAGTTCGTAAAATAATGTATTATAATCAACGTTAACAGGAAACATCACCGGTTGTTGCCCGATAATGTGTATCTCACCGCCTTGTTTCAGGTTCTCAACTTGCGCCTGCTCCGGGAACATGAAGTGATAATCTACAATACTGATATATTCCGACGCCCACGCAGAGTAAATCTTGTCCAATGCAGCATTCTCTGCCTTAATTACTGCATTTTTTTCAAGACAAATACCAAGCTGAAATGAACGCCATCCGGCGAACAGCAAAAGTATCGCCAGACTGCTTGCACATAATATAAGCGCATACAGGACAGAATTCGCATCATGCGTAAAATAATACCATGAGACACATGCAACCGCGATCGAAATTAGAGAGACAATGAAGAATAGTGTCATTTTTCCCCATGCGACTGGTGACACATCAATTAATTTTTGTTTCTCCGGTATATTCCAGGCCATTATATTATCCTATTCCCGTATCAGAAAGACTAGAGATAACATAACAACCGCACAGGCATGCACAGCGATCAACGGCAACGGGTTTGTTATCGGATATCCACTGAAGACAACCCTCAATAATATAATTCTCACCATGGCCATCTAGCGGACATATTACTTTATCACCCAACAAAGCAACTGGTTGTCCGTCAACGATCGTTGTTGACGATGCCGAAATGACACGGCCACCACTATTTAGCCGATCATTTAACCTCACAACACCTGTTAACATAAGCTTTCAATAATCCTTTACAAACAGTTTCCGTTAATATTACTCAATTACTGCGTAAGGTCGCCACAATAAGCTGAAGAGAGATAGATGGTTGAATAGTTCAGGTTTATACGCTCTGTTACTTCATCAATCCATCAATCAATACCTGTTGCCAGTACAGAAACAACTTAACCCTTATAAATAGGGTATGGTGATCTCTTTTTCCATTCATCCTGTTTGGTTTTTTCCTCTAGTTTAGAAACTAGCGGATCTTTATAAAGTGGATAAGATGACTCCTGAATTATTACATCTTGTTTAATCTCTTCTTGCGGTTCCGCCATTTTACTTAGCGCATATTCTAATGACTGCTGGCAGCGAGCTATTTCAGTACTGATGTCCTCTGCAGTAAAATCATCGGTGTTTTTTTCACACTCATTGCCAAAGATGCCTTGTTCAAACCACTTTTGCAGCTCATCGCGAGAATAGTATTGCGTCGCGACATAATCAACGAGCATGATCAGCAGCGACACTTGCCAGGAGGAAAGTAATCCTACCCATTCGATAGCTATTAGTGGACTGAGTGCCGGCTTTACCAGTCTTCCCAGCCATGTTCCGCGCGAAGCAACGGCGGTTTCCCAGCCAAAGCGGGCAATCAGCGCTTCCAGCAGCTTACCATTCGCTTTAAATATCGCTGCGAGATCGCTCAGGACTTTTACACTATAAAGACCAAGGAATAATTCTCGTTGTTCTGTATTATATTCTTGATACACCTTAGCTACATCCAGGCCAAGCAAAATGGCCGACGCAATCATCGTGCAACCGGCGCCCGACATTTTCAGATACTGCAAACCATTTTTCCCCTGCCAGGCCTTTTCCATTGCAGGCATAGCTACATCGATGATTCCGCTGGTCGTCACAAGGGCGGAGCTGGCGATTTTCGCCTGGCTGGCGGCATCGCCCTTGCTGTGACGATACAGATTGCCAAGTTCATAAATATTCAAGAAAGTTACCAGGATTCTGATACTGGTCGTCTTGAATACCGCTGCGCCTTCCTGTTCCTGGCCATATTCGGCAAAAGTTTCATTCAGTTTGTCAAAACGACCTTTGGCCAAATTAACATTAGCCTTCGCGAGTGGTTTATCCGGATTATAAAAAACGTTGCCGGAAATATAGGTATGGCGCTCATACATCCAGCCGAAATACCGGCTGGCAAAGGCTTTGGTTTGCGCTACGGATTTTCCTGCAGAAAGAGAAAATATCGCATGGATAATAACGCCGCGAATATTATCCAGTATGCGGCCGATTCCCGTGGCCGAAAAAATTCGTGCGCCGACGGTCGCCATATATTGGTCCATACTGTAAAGCACTTTTTGCGATAGTACGGAATTCTTAGCTAAATTACTTTTCAGGGCATCCGTGGCTTTTTCAAAGCCTTTAAAAATCTTAATCAATCTAACACTATTGGCGTCAAAGAATTCAAGAACCTGCTCCGGCAGTACCACGTCAGTTTCCGCCTGCCGGGCAAGGGTAAGTAATGCCTCTGCTTCTGCCATGATTTCCGGGTTATTATAAAAGTGCGTTCGCCAGACCAAATTCTCCGCATTAGCGGTACTATATTCAGCAATCCAGCGATCCAACAGTAGTTGGCCGTGGGGATGGATATCAATACCCGAAATCGCGAAGGCGACTATTTCACGGTAGCTAAGATTATCGACCGGATCGTTTGAATTGAAATCCTGCGTCTCGGCAATAAATAAGGGGGTTTGTAACCACTCAATACGGAACTCAATTAACCAGGTCAGCAGGTTACTCACTCGCGTAGTCAGTAAATCGACGGTTTCATTAAACGAACCCAACCGCGTTGGATTCAACATCCAGTCGTATTTCTCAAGTTCGTCAGCGGCGATACTGAATGCCATGGAGTCTATATAACCACGCGTATTCCAGGTTTCAAAATCCTCACGACTACGAATATCGCGTACATCAGTACCATCCTTTTTTTTATCCTCAAGATACCGTCGATATGTCTCATCCATTGCGGCTTGACCCAGCTGCGTTTTTTCAAGGCGTTCGGTTAACCGTGGATAATTACTATTGATAATAAGCTGTCTTACACCATTAATAAGATTCAGGGTAGATAATTCAACTTGCCGCTCGTCGGAAAATTTCTGCTGTAACGCTAAAATACCGTTAGACCAGCCGGTGAGTTCATGGATTATCCCCGTGGCATCATGTAATGCCATCATCAAAGGCTTAATCGGCGTACCCTCAGCGCTGACCCCTCGTTGCTGCATTTGCTGCAGCGTACTTCCTACCCCGCGATTAGGCCGCCAGGGGTATAAGGTCCACTGCGGCTTTATCGCAGAGCCCGCTTTTATCTCCTCTCCCCATAACGAGGCTCGCCAGCGCCGCCATTGCGGCAGCGTTTCATCGCACAGATGATATTCATATTTGGAAAAATAACTCACTTGATCAACAACCCCTTCATAAGGAAGTAGTTGGGCCGGACTTAATTGATTTCCCCGCATAGGGATATAATCAAGCACCGCCGATAAACTGTCTTCCGTCGCTTCCGTTACTGGTGCTGTTGATGTTGGCCTATCCCAGTGCGATTGGCTCAGGCATTGCATTCTGGCCTCGCGGCGATCGCTGTTGTTTTGATAACTATCCAGCGTTGTCTTGCTCCATTGACGCTGGCTGAACGCTATCCAGATATCATTTTCCAGCACATGCGCAGGCAGGGTTATGAAATCTTTGCCGCCCTGATTGTAGGACCCTTTAATACAATCAGGTTGCGATTTCGGCTGCACGTTTTCAGCGGAAAGTTGTTTCCATAAGCTGCCATCATCGCTTACCGACCAGGCCTCCCATGAAGGTATATGCGGGTAGTAGATATAAATAAATCCCCGGCGCATAGCACGTAACGCATAATGATAGCCGTCGTGATGCGGATAATCACTCGTCGCCGGCCGCGCCCACTGTGGTAATTCCCCTTCGATACTGTCTGGCACCACAGCATAACGTACCGGTAATAATGCCGGCCCCTGCGCCTTACAATCGCATTGATGATTAGACATCCCTGTACTCCTCTTATTGTTCGCCCTGGTATTGATATTGCGTGCACTCTTCCTTTATTCGCTGCCATTGGCGCTCACTGAAATTTGCCACCCTTGCACGATATGTTTGATTGCTTTCTATTGGGCCTTTCTGAAGCGCCTGCAATAAATCTATATGGCGATCAAAATCGGGAGATATGGTTAAAGCATGCGTGCCATAAAGGGTCAAATCTTGTGGGTGATGAAATGGAAATTCCCATGCACGGCGGAGCGCCGGAATAATCCGGGTAAATACCTGCTGCTCGGAAAATCTCAACTCATTAATATATGAACAGCGATATTGGCACATAATGCGATTTACAATGCCGATAAACTGAATATCGCGCCAATTATCTTCACTCAATGACAGAGAATAAGATAATCTAATATTCTGTTGTTCCGCCCCCTTCCTTTGAACCCATTGACCATCTCCATCAATAGAAAACCAGGCTGCTAATGGTCCAAATAAACGTTGCTGCTGCCAGTTATCTAATAATGACCATAACGGCAGCGCGACGGCAGGATCATAAAAGCGTAGCAGCGTATCCTGCCCTTCACGCTCCTGAAGCGCGCTTTTCGCTAAATGAAGTGCTAATGCCTCCGGCGAAGTCGAACAAGAAAGCCAGCCACATATTAACCGGCCATATCCTTGAGTGATACGTTGCGGATGAATTTCATTACAAGCCAGCTCTGCGCTCATCTCCAGCAACAGCACATCATCAGCAATGGATAAATCGAGGGGAATTAAACGTGGTTCGAACTCCGCTGACAGATAACGAGGCGCAACAGGAACTCTGATATATTCTCTTGCCAGTAGAGGCGTATATAGCGAATGTTCTTGCTGACGAAATCTGGCGATCGCGGCGTCGATCATTAAAACACACAACTGATTTTTGGTGACAAAGCTATTATGAAGTTGCTGCTTGGTATTTTTAATCTTCAAGCGCAAGACGTCTTCAGCATAATTATAATTTACTGACGCTTTCATCATTTATTGTTCTTTAATTAAAGGTTACCGTTGGACTTTGAGTTCCGCCAGCGGTATCCATGGCTGAAGCACAGGGTGCAGGGAGATCTATACTGGAATGCAAGGACGCAGCCGCCATTTTTTGCAGGTTTGTACATTTCAGGCGAAGACTACCTGGAGCGCCGATTTCAACATCGCCATTTTTCAAGCGAATATAGGCGCCGCCGCAGTTCAGCAACAGTTCTGTCGCCGCCGAAATAATCACTTGTTCGTCTTTGCTGGCAATAGTGAGCGTTTTTTGGGCCAGAAGATCCAGTGCATCATTTTGAGCCTGAATGTCGACTTTACCTTTACCGGCATAAATTTTTATTCCCATCAATTGCGCAAATAAACTAATCGTTTCTTTCACCCCGAGACGGAATTTCTTGCCAATGCTGATATCCGCATTCGAGCCGGAAGTAACAATTAAATTATCGCCTGATGACAGCTGCATAGTGGCGGGAGTAACCTGCGCAATCCCGGCAGGGGCTGACAGTAACAGCGCCTGTTGTTTTAATTCCGCTAATGTTTCGGTCAGTAGTTGTTTTTGCTTTTCAATATCCGCCAGTTCAGCTTTTGCTTTCTCGGCGGCAGCACGAATACCTTCCACGTCCTGAAGCGCAGCCTGCAACGCATCCTTCGCAGCCTGCATATCCAGCTGTAACCCTCCGGCTTTTGGTTGCAGATCGGCGCTAATAAACAGGCCTTTCCCCGCACGTATCGCCCCCCACGAATCGGTACGTAGTTCAAAGCCTTCCCCGCGTAGCGCGCGCTCGGCATTCACCTGATGCCCCAGATTCAGCTGTGTTTTACCGCCATATTCGGTACTGAGTTTGATATGCTCTTCACCGCGCTTATCCTCCATCCGCAGCTTGTTGTTGGTCGGCGTGCGGATCACGTTGCGCGTACTGTTCTTTTCCGTCACCAGATCAACATGGCGGGAATCGTGTAAGGCATGAGCGATATATGGGCGGTCCGGGTCGCCTTCATGGAAGGCGATTGCCACTTCCGTTCCCTGGATCAGCGGAAAATGAAAACCATACTCGTCACCACCGTAAGGTTTGGCGAGCCGCACCAGCATACTTTCCCGTCCCGGCGACTTTCCGTCCCGATCGGCGTCAAATTTCACCCGATACAATCCGCAGGCGTCCTGCCAGGCATAGATATCACCGGTTTTAGCGCTGGTCACTCGTGCCGTCATCGTGCCGGTCACCAATGGACGCGGTAGCAGCGGCGGACGCCAACAGATTGTCTCACGGTATGGTACCGCCTGCAGGCTGACCTGCAGCGCGTCTTTGCGGCTGGCGCTTAGCGCAACGCCGGTGATCAACAGAGGATCTTGCAATAATGCAGGTAAAGCCGGCGGCAGATTATCAATGAGAGTCAGGACTTGTGCCGGCGCTAGCCATGGCGCCGTGCTAACGCCAGTGACTAACGTTTGACTGGCCAGAAAACGCTCATGGTCGAGACGCGCGTAAAAGTTGGCGGTTTCCACCTGCGGCTCGATTTTGTCTCCGCGCGCCAGATGACGCGGCTGGTAGTGATACACTTCGCCATACGTGTTGCCTTCGCCATCCCCGCGAGTCATGTCCGCAGGCGCTGACTGAAGGATGCTCTGCGCGTCTCGGTGGTTATAATCTCGGGTGATAACACTCGCTTCAACCACGTTATGCGTCGAACTCAGTCCCCAAATCGATTCTTCTCCGCTGTCGCTCATCCCTGATGGGCTATTAACCGGAAGTGTTTTACCAAAGATCAACGCGCGCTGCGCATCAGCAAAATGCACAACTTCGCTCTGCGCCTCCTGCTGCAAAGTGAAGTAATAAAATATGCCTACTTCGGCCAGCAAGCGCTGAATGAATGCCAGATCGCTTTCCTGATATTGGTTTATCTGCTCACGTTTTGGATAATTATGTTTGAGATTAAACTCATACTCCCAGCCGTGTAGGTTATGTTCCTGCAGGATCTGCACGACCACTTCCGGCACCGACTGGTTAACGAAAAACCGGTGGCTGCGAAATTGTTTATCGAGCAGGGATAAATACGGTTCCAGGGTGATCTGATAGGCAGCCTGATCGGCAGAGCTGCTGATGCGGCTGAAAGCGGTGATAACGCCGTGAACCCGCCGACTTTGCGCCAGGCTTCGTAGAATACCTCCCCCCATAGTCAGCGAGGCGGGTTTGCTCAGCATATGCGCGACATCAATATCTTTATCCGCGCTGGTAAAGCTGATGCTGTAATGATAAAGCTGGCTTAACATTTCTGTGCCGCTAAACGATTCCACATCAAGCGGCGATGGGCATGAGGGTATATCCAACTGATAGCGATTCAGGGCAATTGTACGTTCACCGATCAGCGCATCCATCAAACTCATTCTCTTCTCTCCATGAAGGCCTCAACGCCCTGCAAGTTTAGTTTTGCTTTCTCATTTCCCGCGCCATAACGTTTATTACCGTCACTGGCGCGGCAAAATAACCATCAGGCCTCGCGGAACTCTATAACCACTCCGCTGTCTTCATCGACCCCCAGGAACAGATGCTGAGGTTTTTGACCTGCCGCTATATGGCTTAACAGTTGCTGACTCAGGATCGGAAGGATTTGCTGATTAAGCAGACTATCTACGTTCCGTGCGCCGGTATCAGGCAGCAGGCAGGCATCCGTCAATGCGTCATAGAGGCCTTCAGCTACCTCAGTTGTCATACCGTAATGACGATGCAAACGCTGACAGACCTGCTCGAGCTTCATGCCGACAATCCTGCGCATTGCTGGCTGGCTGAGCGGCTGATATATCACCGTCTGAAAACGAGCGAGTAAGGCGGGCTGAAAATGATCGCGCAACACGGGTCGCAACAGCTCATGCAATTCGGGACCCGTCGCTTGCGGCGCCTCCTCCAGCATTTGCATTAGCAGATCGCTACCGAGGTTTGAAGTCATCAGGATCACCGTATTGCGAAAGTCGATTTCCCGGCCTTCGCCGTCGCGCATAAAGCCGCGGTCAAACACCTGATAGAATAGATTCATCACATCTCGGTGGGCTTTTTCGACTTCATCAAGCAGCACCACGCTGTACGGCCGCTTACGTACCGCCTCGGTGAGAATACCGCCCTGCCCGTAACCGACATATCCCGGAGGGGAGCCCTTCAACTGAGAAACGGTGTGCGGTTCCTGGTACTCGGAAAGATTGATGGTAATAAGCGATTTCTCACCGCCGAAAAGCTCATCAGCCAGGGCCAGCGCGGTTTCCGTTTTGCCGGTGCCGCTCGGCCCCACCAGCAGAAATACGCCCTGCGGACCGTGTTCAGACGCGAGCCCGGTTTTGGCGGCCCGCAGTCTCTGGGCGATGGCGCTCAGCGCATTATCCTGCCCCACAACCCGTTTACCAAGATTCAACTCGAGGCTTAAAAGTTCGCTCTGTTCGTCCTTCAGTAATGAAGAGAGCGGAACCCCCGTCCAGTCGGCAATTACCGTCGCCACGGTGCGTACATCCACATCCAGTCCCAGCAGCGGGCTATTACGTTGTACATCGGCGAGCTGGCGCTGTAATTCGCCGATCTCTCCCCGGCGTGAGGGGTCGGCCCGGCAAACCAGCAATTGCTCTGTCAGCTTCAATTCCTGGCCGTACTGTGTTTCCAGTTCGTCGAGCTGCAAAATGATGCGCACTTCTTCCTGCTCAATTGTCGCCAGCCGTCCATTGTCGCTATCGTTACCGAGTATGGCATCTTCCAACAGCGCCTGTTTTTCCAGTTCCAGCGCCGTGATTTGCCCCTTCATCCGCGTCAGCGGTTCCGGTACGGTATCGATACCCATGCGAATACGGGCGGATGCGGTATCCAGCAGATCCACCGCCTTATCTGGTAACTGTCGGCCGGTAAGGTAACGGCGGGAGAGCGTAACGGCCGCGCATATCGCTTCATCAGTGATATGCACACCATGGTGTTCGGCGTAGCGGGATTTCAGCCCGCGCAACATCAGGCAGGCGGTATCGTCGTCCGGTTCATCGACTTTGACCATTTGGAAACGACGCTCCAGCGCAGCGTCGCGCTCGAAGTACTGCTTATATTCACTCCAGGTTGTCGCAGCGATAGTGCGCAGTTCGCCACGGGCCAGCGCGGGCTTCAGCAGATTGGCGGCATCCGCGCCTCCAGCCTGGTTACCTGCGCCGATAATGGTATGGGCTTCATCGATGAACAGCAGCACCGGTACGGGCGACTGCTGTACCGCTGCGATAATATTCTTCAGCCGCTGTTCGAACTCGCCTTTAACGCCCGCCCCGGCCTGCAACAAGCCAAGATCCAGCGTGCGTACCGTAACTGGCTTCAGGCTGTCCGGAACGTTACCCTCCGCGATACGTAACGCCAGCCCTTCCACCAGCGCGGTCTTGCCGACGCCCGGCTCGCCTACCAGTATTGGATTGTTTTTTCTCCTGCGTGACAGGATGTCTACCATTTGGCGAATTTCACTGTCGCGGCCAAATACCGGGTCGATCTTGCCCTCACGAGCACGGGTGGTGACATCAAGAGTGAATTTATCCAGCGCGTTCTGTAGCGCAGGATTCAGCTCGCCGGCTTTTTCAACGGTTTCTGCCGGGCGGCCGACAAACTCGACGTCGCCAGCATGATTCAGTTCTTCTGATTGTAATTCCGGACGTTCATCTGATTGCGTATCCAGTAGCGGGCGCAGATGCTCAAGCTGCTTTTGTCCCAGAGTTAATAGCGGCCATAGACTATCGCAACGCACCCGGGCAGGATTATTGACCAGCGCCATCAGCAGATGAACGCTGCGAATAGACGTTTCTCCCGCCAGCGAAGCTCTCAGCCACGCCTCCTGCATCAAACTCTGAATGCTGCCGGATAGTTGCGGCCGACTATGCACCGAACGCGGTAGTTTTTCCAAAAAAGAGAGCAGGTCTTGCCAGATAGCATCCATATCCCACTCATAACGCCGCGCCAGCACCGTCAGGTCGCCCTCGCCCTGCTCTAACAGTTTCAACAGCCAGTGTTCGGGAAGAATTTGTGCATGCGCGCGGGCCTGACACAGCGAGGCTGCGCCTTCCAACGCACGGGCGCAGTAAGGATTTAAACGGCGTAACAGGATGGCTGGATTTTCCATGAGACTCTCTCTTTATCGATTCCGGACACGCTACCGCCCATCGCTGTTTCCCGTTATACAGGAGACCAAAGCGCACGAGGTCGAGCAGGCAAATTGTGTTTTCTTTGCTAAGCACCTGCGATAACAGAGGCTTAGCAAAGAAAAGCAGACGGAAACCGTCTGCTTACGGGATTAGGCAGTCGTACGTTCATTCCATGAATCGGAATGAATGATGTTGCCGTCTTTATAGGTCCAGGTGATTTTTTCGTAGCGCAGTTCAATCTGCTCCAGATGATTGTGCTTCTCGTAGGCTGGATTCTTAATGTCGTGCATCATTGGATTAACTTTCACCACCTTCACGTTTTCCAGTTTGGTGTTGAAGTACTCGACTTCCTGACCGGCATCGTTGATTTTGTACCACTTGAACTCGGCAGATTTCAGGGTCTGGCCGGTGGTGACCGCCTTGTACAGGTACGGGCTGGAGGAGTCGATTTCCTTGGTAAACAGGAACGGCGTATGGATACGCGTGCCGGTCAGTTTGCCGGTGTTGTTATCGGTCGGGATGTACAGGTTATGTTCCTGTGCGACAACTTCAATGCTGCCTTCACGATCTTTCACATCCACGGAACCTTTGATGTCCGCGCCGCCATCATCCTTGAGCCAGAGATAGACTGGTATTGCCATGTTAATTACTCCATTTCATTTTTTGACGCGCCATCATCCTGAGATGGCGCAGGTGTGTTGTCTGACGCCAGACAGGCGGTCGCCTGTGGTACCAGACTGATTTCGACACGACGGTTCAGCGCCCGGCCTTGCGGCGTGTCGTTGCTGGCGACAGGACGGCTTTCGCCATAACCCTGCACCGCAAAACAGCTCTCCGGCACATCGCCGGTGTCACGCATCCAGTTGCGCACAGATTCCGCACGTTTCAAGGACAACGCCCGGTTTGCAGCATCATGTCCGACGCTATCGGTATGTCCGGCAACTACGATAAGCCAGCCAGGTTTTGCCTTAATATTCACCAGTGAATTCACCAGCAGCCTGGTGGAGCCGGGTTTCAGCGTCCATTTGCCAATGTCAAACAACGACATGCTATTGAGACGGATAGTTTGTGGCCCTTGTATAATCTTTTTGATTACTGGCCGGGGCGGCGGCGGCGGCGTCCAGTTATTAATCGCGGTTTCAAGCAGCGGTATCAGCCGTGCCCCAGGATAGAGTCCGAGCCCGTAACGCAGCGGCTCGCCGCGCCGCTGCCAATCGTCCAGTAAACGGCTGTCGGCCTGCAGACGCCGTTGCGCCAACAGCTTGGGCGCAGGTGGTGTTCCACTAAGCTGCTGATACGCAGCCAGATGGTCGCCAATGCTATCCAGCAGCCGCTGGTTATTAATAAAAGATGCCAGCATTGCCAGCGCCAGAAAGAGGAAACATGCCCCCCCAAACAGGCGCGCGTCCTGCATGCGGCGACCGATCCCGTGATTGCGGGGTAAATAAGAAAGAAGGAGATCCGGAAGCGGTAATATTCCGCTTGTTTTAGCGCATGCCGGGGAGAGCGAGGTCACCTCAGCAAGCTGCTGTTGCCACATATTCCCGGCGCATGCCGCTACCGGCGTAAGGCAGATACCAACGGCGGAGAAGCCCAGGGGAGGAAGCTCTCCCTGCCGGACGGACAAAGGTTGAAATATATGCTTCGCCATTAGCGCCAGGATACTGTCTAACCAGAGTACGTGCCCAAGAGCTGACGCGTCATGTCCGTTTGCCCGCTGCCATTCGGCAATCGGTACCGCCACATCGTCATTCTGTCGCACCTGCATTCCCGCTAGTTCAGGCGTTACCGTGAACCAGCGGTGCTCGTCTGCGTTCTCGAGGCTTGGCGGCGAAACCCAGGACACGCACCAGACCGGCGGTTTGCCATTCAACCATGTCCGACACAGCCCAATACTACGACGCCATCCCTGCAAGAACTGCGTAAAGCGCTCAGCGCAGTCGTGAGATTCCGGGGTGATTGCCAATAGTACGGAAACCTGCGATACCAACGCAGGACGCGCCGCTGACAGACGCTGCGCCAGCAGGGGGAGCTGTTCCGTATTTGCCGCCCGTAAATACCAGGCTTTTTGAGTTTCGCGGTAAGCCGTGTTAGCTGGAAATAAAGTGAGGTTATCGCCGCAAACCAGCACCACCGCCCCCAGGAAATTCTCCGGCGGCAGGTCAACTACGCAGATCTGTCCCGCTAGCAAATGACGTCGACGATGCTGGCGCCAGAGCTCGGCGCCGCATATCAATAAAATACCGGCGCAGAGCACCGCTCGATTACCGGCGGAAAATGAGCAGAAACCCAGCACCAGCCACAGCGCCAGTATGGCGGCAACGACCGTGAGTAGACCACGGAATCCAATGCGCATGCCTTAACCTCGCCCTGCTATCTGTAATACCATTTGCGATAACACAGACGAGAAGGTGAACCATAACCCAGCCAGTACAACGATGCCCGCTACCCAGCCCAGCCAATAGCGGCGGCGACCGCTGCGTAGCCCCGCGGCCCGAACCACTACCGGCGCCTCCTGCGTCAGTGAGAATGGCGGTACCCGCTGGCTGAGCATCCGTACCACATCCTCCCGCCGTTCGTCGTCAACTGCGCGATATGCTCCGACAAAACCGAGTTGTAGCGTTCTGAACAAGCAGGTTAGCACCATGACATCAGCGGCAGGCTCACGCAAAATCGCACGAATGCGATCCCACAATTCTTCTCCGGCATTCAGAGTCCCGAAGAATTGCGCCTGCAGAGGGTCCTTGCGCCAACGGCGATAGCCGTCATCCTGTAGGTCGCGGTTCAACACGCTTTCATCAAGCAGTGCGCAGTAGGCATAGAGCATCCGTTCGCTGTTTGTCGTGCTAACCCCGGCCTTCGTCAGAGACTCGCGAGCCTCAGATATCCACCGACAGGCGCGGCGATACAGCGCATCCCCGTCTTTAATCTGCTGACCGTTACGTAACTGGCTAACCATCAACCAGCCAGGATAAAAGACTCTATTGATCATATCGATATCAGGCGTTTTCATGAGCGCAGCACCGCAAACAGTTCAAGTTTCACTTCACCGAGAGACTCCGGGGTATAAAACGTACAGTTTCCAGCTTCCAGCATGGTGCGAGCCGCATCTGTCGACAGATCCAACGCAAAGTATTGGTTTTCCAGCCGTAAGGGAATTGCAGCAGGCACATGACTCAACGGTTTTATGACTATGCCGCTGAGAGCAACATTCACGACTTCTGACACATCATCATGGCTACCAGCCTTACACAGCTGCGGAAAACGATTCTGCAACTGGTAATTTGGCATCGAAGAGCGTACGGACAGATAGAAGTCCGCGCCTTCGCGCAGCCGCGGATCGTGTAATTTCCCACGCCAAATCTCCCTGTCCGCGCCCTGCTCCAGCGCGATGGCGATGACACGGGACGGCAGGCTGGCCTCAAGTAAGCTATCCAGTAGCGCAAACAAAGGCGGGAAAACTAGCTCCGGAGATTGGTGCTGGTAAAGGGGAATATCCTCCACGTGGTGTTCGAGGGAAAATGTCAGCAAACTCCCCGCAAGTCTTACTAGTTCACGGTATAACAACTCCGGATGACGCGAGGGCGTTTGGTGTAATTCGGTCAGCACCGGCGCCATGCTATTCAGCGCGTTAAGCAACCAGAACAAAGCGACGTCCGCTACCGCAAAATCAGCCATCCGTTCGTTACTTTCCCGGCGCATAGCCATCAGGCGCCCACGCCGTATCTGCAGGCGATGCAGTAAATCGCCAAGTTCGCCGACCAAGGTTGGGCAAGCGGATAGCGCCAGCATCGGCGGAATAAATCGCCGATCGAGAGTCCATACTCCCTGCGCATTGCGGATGAGCCTCGCGACCGGGCATGTCAACCATGTGTCGTTTTCCTGAGTGGAAACACGTAGCGTTAGCCCATGCCGTAATACCGCCAGTTCGCTACGTTCGTGGCCCGCAAGTTCCTGTACGATTACCCTCTCGGATCGCCAACGATACGGACGAACGCTCTCTTGTCCGTCGTCGAGATTACCGCCGCTGGCACTGAGCAGCGGTAAGCACAGTAAAACATCAACGCTTTCCTGTTGCAGACCCGAGAGATCGCAGACCGGCGGCAAGGTATCGGCCAGATCGGTGTCAATCAGCGTACCGTCCGTAAAACGAACCACCAGACGAGTGGCATTGAGTCGGGATAACGCCAGCGCACCTTCATCAAACTCAGCCGCCAGTACCCCCCAGGGAAAACCTAGCGCCATCTTTGAGACCGTATCCGCAACATGAGCTTCCCAACGAGACTGCTGCTGGAACTGTTGCGGCGTCAGAAAGGCGCCATCACTCCATAACGGACGGTAAATCTTCATCACACCTCCTGTACGTTACGCTTTTGCCTTCGGCATCTGGCTAACCAGCGACAAATTGACGTCCATACCTTCAACCTGGAAGTGCGGTACCGCATACAGCTTCACGCGGAAGAAACCTGGATTATCCTCAATATCTTCCACTACCACTTTCGCGTCTCGCAGCGGGTGAGAAGCCTGCAGTTCATCGCCCGGATCGGTCATCTCAGTCACCAGGCCACGAATCCAGGTGTTGAGCTCGAGCTCAAGCAGGCGTCGGTCCTTAGTGGTACCGATGTTTTCACGTTGAATCAGCTTCAGGTAATGCGCGATGCGAGACAGCAAGAAAATATACGGCAGGCGCGCGTTGATACGGCTGTTGGCGGTCGCATCAGCGGTGTCATACAGCGCTGGTTTTTGAGTAGAGTTAGCCGAGAAGAAACAGGCGTAGTCATGGTTCTTGTAATAAGACAGCGGAATGAAGCCCAAATTAGCGAATTCGAACTCGCGAGTTTCCGGGATCATCACCTCAGAGGGGATTTTCACCTGGTTGCCCGTGCCGAGGTCGTAGAGGTGAATAGGCAGATCTTTCACCGCGCCGCCCGCCTGCGGGCCACGGATTTGTACGCACCATCCGTTCTGGATGAAGCTGCGGACCATATTGGAGGCAAAGGCGAATGATGCGCTGGTCCAAAGGTATTTTTCGTGATCCGGACCTTTAACCTGTTCTACGTAGTTAAAACTGCGTACCGGTACGGTATCCGGACCATATGGTAGTCGACCCAATACGCGCGGCATCACCAGCCCGATATAGCGGGCATCATCAGTTTCGCGGAACGATTTCCACTTTATATATTCGGCACGATCGAAGTAGTTGCCGATATCTTTAATCGCCGCCACTTCTTCCATGGTATCTTTCATAAAGAACGCAGGCCCAACTGCGCCGATAAACGGCATATGGGCAGCCGCGGAGACTTTAGAAATATTGCGCAGCAGCGTCATATCCTGCGGGCTGGCATCAAACTCATATGCCGAGATGACCGAACCGATTGGCTCGCCGCCCGGGGTGTCATATTCCGCCGTGTAGGTATGCCAGTACAGACCACTCTGAATCAGCTCAGGCGCGTCTTCGAAGTCCTGGCGGAGATCATCCTTTGAAACATCCAGAATTTCGGTTTTTACGTTCTGACGATAATCAGTGTTGTCCACCAGCTGTTTTAATCCCCGCCACAGAGATTCCACTTTCTGGAATTCCTGATGATGCATGACGACATCAAGCTGACGGCTAATTTGATAATCCAGTTCGGCGATATGGTGGTCTATCAGCGTCTTGTCGAGCTTTTCCACCTGTTTGCCAGATTGGCGGATGCAGTCCATAAAAACCTGCATCGCAGCCGTCAGGCGTTCGCCTGCCGTCGCATCTGACAGCACGGTATCATCTAAAAAGGCATTAATATCTCCCAGGCTTGATGCTGGGCTAAGATTAATTTTTTCAAACAGGGAAGCATATACCCCCTCTTTGTTCAGTACGGTCGTCTGCCCCTGAACGAGGCTTGTTTCAGTATTTACAGACATCAGCATATTCCCGGTTAATCCATTAAAAGAGACGATCCAGATTATTTCTCGGCAAGCGCATTCATTTCAGCGCGTAATTCGTCGGACAGTGCCGGATCTTTAAGAATTCGCTCAAGCTCTTTTCTGAAAGTTACGTTATCAAGTAGGTTTGATTTGAGATCACGCAATAAATTACGCATCGCCAGCATGGCACGGAGTTGAGGTATTTGCCGGGCCACCTGCTCTGGTTCAAAATCTTTTATATTGGAAAAGCTCAGTTTAATGCCTTCCTCTGAACCGTCTCCCGATAGCGTATTTGCAACAGTGAGGTTGACCTCCGGGTTTAATTCCGAAAGTACGTTGTTAAAATTATTTTTGTTGATATCTAGCTTCTGGCGCTCAGCTAGTGGCCGATGTTCTTTGCCATTGCTGAAATCGCCAACGGTCAGGAGTTTAAGCGGCAGCTCAACTTTCTTCTGCGCCCCTCCGGTATGTAACGCCAATTTTAAATTGATACGTGCCTTTGGCACCTCATTCTGGAATGAATCAGCCATAACGCTCCCTTTTCCTTAAGGAATGAATGTGGAGGAAATCTCATTTGGTCAAAAGTCATGTTTGAAAAAACCCGCACAATATAACAAGCGCGTCATTCTAAAATCCAGCGCAAATAAGATTACCAGTAATTTAACACAAACACTCACAGCACCAGACGCTATAAAGTAGCGACACTTCACAAAAGAATGTTGACGAATAAAATAAAGACAACATAAAAACCCAAAACAATAGTGAAAGGCAGTTTTTTATATAAACTCATTGTTTTTATTGGCACAGATCAATATTCCCATTGAGAAATAATCATGATCAATGCATTAAGTCATCACAATCTTTAAATCAATAAACATCGCAGAAAATATATAATTAAGGAAATTATTAAAACGCAGAGTTATAAAATTATTCGATGGAAACGGATTGGTTGAATTGGAGTCAGAAAAAGAACGGCCATCTAGTCCGTATAAGATAAAAGAATTAATGAACAGGCTGGCATAGGCCAGCCTGATTTTTTGTTAAATCCATCAATTTTTAGAACCATGCCTCAAACATACCGCCGATGTTCAGCGAATCCAGTCGCTCGTCGCTGGTGCCGTCTACTTTCGCGGTGTGCTCGTTATTCACCTGACCGCCGGTCACATAGAAGCGCAGCATCGGGCGGAACTCCGGCCCCATACCGATGGCGATGTTCTGCGACAGCGTCAGCTTCCAGCCGTGGTTATCCCCGCCCTGGTCGTAGTCCACGCGCTGGTAGCCCGCTTCCAGCCAGGTCGAGTGCACATCGTTCCAGAAGTACATTGGCCGGACGATCGCGCCGTAGTTTTTACGGTTATCGGTATTATCCTTGCCGTTGTCGTAGTCGTGGAAGGCCAGCAGATACTCGATCTGCGCCTGCTGAGTGAACTTATGGCTGCCCTCGAAGCTGGCGTAGACCGTGGTCAGGTCGTCGGTTTTGTTGTAGACGCTGTTATCCGAGTTGTCGGAGTAGCGCAGGATCACCTTATTCACCCCGCTGTCGTTGGTGTGGCTCAGCACCAGCCCGCCCTGCCAGGCATCGAGGCGCGCGTCGCTGTCCACCGCTTTTGAGTCAAAGCCATAGTTGGCATATACCTCTACGTCGATCGGCCCGGCCTTGATGTTGTGGGTTTTGGTGGTCAACGCGTAGTGGCCGTTATCGCCGGTATCTGAGCTGCCGGTACAGGTGATGCGCGACGGGTTGGTCTCATCGGCCATCACTTCCGGGCTACAGGATTTCACCTGCGACACCGTCGCCACGTCGAACTGCACGCCGCCGATATCGAAATTCTTCACCCCGGCGCCCTGGCCGTCGTGGTTCATCCAGAAGTAGTCGTTGATCCCCTGTTGCGGGCGCTGGTGGAAGTCGCGGCCGGCCCAGATATAGGCGTTGGGGTTGGATTCAAGGACGTTGGTGACGCCAACGTAGGCTTTTTTCAGGTTAACCTCGTCGCTCCAGTGGTCAAACATGACGTTGAGATCCCAGATGGCCCCCTGCGCGCTTTTGAACGCTTTGCTGATCTGGAATTCGCCGCCGTTGCTTTCGTTGCCGAGACGGCCAATAGCCGAGGCGCCGTTATAGGAGCCGTCGACGCCGACATATTTCTGGTCGCCGGTCTGGAAGTGGGCGCCATAGCGGGCGTAACCGCTAAATTTCAGGCCGAAGGGGATCGCCAGGTCCGGCGAAGCGGCGGTGGTTTGCGGGTTGGTAATAACATCGACCTTTTTATTGGCCGCGGCGTCGATTTTCGCCTGGCGGTCGGCCAGCGCTTTATCAACCGCTTTCGCGACGATGGCGTCGATCTGCTCCTGGGTAAACTCTTGGGCTGTTACAGAGGTAAACGGAGAAAACGCGGCGATGACCGCCATAGTTAATGGAAGCTTTCTTATCATTGTCATCATTATCTCAATAGAGGTTAATTTTATTCAGGCAATAACAACCTCACTCTGGCCACGCAGAATATGTTGCTACTGTGAGAACAATTTAATTTTTATTTTGTACGGCTACAGAGGTTTTATACGAATAACGTTCTCCTTTCCCACAATTAAATTAATGATTAGCGCTAAAACAAGCAACGCCGCAGAGACTTGCCGCATGGATTTCATTGTATGGTGAACAAAACCATTAATCGTGCTGCACTTGACCTAAGATTGCATGAACGCTCCAATATTGGTGGATGTAAGAAATGTAACAACTATGACACATCCTGTATTCTATAAACCGGTTGCTCAATTACGTTATTTCACTCAGCGATTGAGAAAACACTCAAATGTGAGCCATCTCGCAAATATCACTTTCATATAATCAACATCATAAAATCCATATAGAGTACAGAGATAATGCCAAACGACCTTTGCTTTGAGGATCACAGAAGTAAAAAAACATAATTAATTAATTTAAAAACGTAATAGATTCTTCGAGATCATTTGTGTCAGAAAGTGTTTCACATTCACACAACAAACCGGAGTCTGCTCAGAATGAGTAAAAACATAATGCAAAATCGCAATGATGAATATCATAAATTAACTCGCGGGGAACGTATTGGCTACGGTATGGGCGATTTTGCGCAAAACCTGGTTTTTGGCACGATCGGCGGCTTTCTTGCTCTACATATGTTGACGGTAAATACGATCAGTACAGCCACTGCGGGGTTCATTTTTCTTTTTGTCAGAATCATCAATGTTTTTTGGGATCCGATGGTTGGAACCTATGTGGACAAAAGGACATCCGCGGCAGGGAAATATCGTCCCTGGCTATTAAGAGCCGGCGTGCCGCTAGTGATCCTTTCCGCTTTGCTTTTTGCCCCTATTCCGGGCGTCAGAGGCTCCGTACCGTTTGCTTTTATCATCTATTTAGCGCTGGATTTAGTTTATTCCCTGGTCAATATTCCTTACGGTTCTCTTAATGCCTCGCTAACAAGAGACCCGGAGTCGATTGATAAATTAACCAGTACGCGAATGATGCTTGCTAATAGCGCCAATCTTCTGGTGTATACCCTGTTCCCAATGTTCGTGCAAATGGCGTCACCAAAAGATCGTAGCCTAAAGGATACTGGTTTTTTTGGCATAGAACTCAATCTGGGAAACTATACCGACCCATCCGCGAATTACGCATGGTTCGGCGTCTACTCCGTTTATATGTTATTAGGCGCGGTGGCACTTTTTATTTGCTATAAATTCACTAAAGAACGTGTCGTTGCAACCGCAGAGCAGACGGCAAACGTCAAAACAACCGATTTGTTTCTTGAGCTCAAAAATAACCGTCCCCTTGTTATTCTTGGATTATTTTTTATGCTGGCCTTTACCTTCATGTTCTTTATGAACACGGTTAATGGCTTTTTCAATCAATATGTGGTTGGTCACTCTGAGTGGATGGGTGCCGTTGGCCTGGTCGCCTCAATACCGGGTATTGCGTTCCCCATTTTTTGGCCAAAACTCAAGAAAATTTTTGGAAAGAAAGGCTTCTTCCACATTTTCCTGGGGATGTTTATTGTCGGTGAGTTATTAACGTATGTCTGGTCACGGGAAGGTATGCACGATGCGCTGTGGCTTGCTTATATCGCCACATTTATTAAACAGTGGGGCTTAACCTCAGCCACCGGATTTATGTGGGCACTGGTACCTGAAGTTATTGCCTATGGCGAATTAAAGTCTGGTAAGCGAAATGCGGCAATCATCAACGCCATTATGGGACTCTTTTTCAAGATTGGCTTTACCATCGGCGGGGCCATTCCTCTGTGGCTGCTGGCCGTCTATGGTTTTAATGAAACCGGCGCACAACAAAGCGCGAGCGCTATCGACGGGATCATGATGACAGCGGTTTGGATCCCCATCGCCTTAGCGGTTGTCTCGATGATCGTCATGCAAATTTATCCTATCTCAGACAAACACGTCGGCGACATTAACCGCCAGCTTGATGAGATTCGAGTGTAAAACCAATACGAATTAAATTTTAAATTTATAAAGGTGTAATGATATGTCTCTTATCCAAAACCCTATTTTGCGTGGTTTTAATGCCGACCCCAGCATTATCCGTGTTGAGGACACCTACTATATCGCCAACTCAACGTTTGAGTGGTTTCCCGGCGTCCGTTTGCATGAGTCAAAGGATCTACAGCACTGGAATCTGCTGCCGTCACCATTGTCGACCACTACTCTTTTAGATATGAAAGGCAATCCGTCTTCAGGCGGTATCTGGGCTCCGGCGCTCTCTTACGCGGATGGCAAATTCTGGTTAGTGTATACCGATGTGAAAGTCACCGAAGGTGCCTTTAAAGACATGACAAACTACCTGACTACCGCAACAGATATTCGCGGCCCGTGGAGCTCGCCGATAAAACTGAATGGCGTCGGTTTTGACGCTTCACTTTTCCATGACGATGATGGCCGTAAATATATCGTGCAACAGACGTGGGACCATCGGGAGTACCACCATCCTTTTGATGGGATTACCTTAACAGAACTTGACACAACAACTTTAAAATTAATGCCGGAAACTGCGCGTACCATCTATCGCGGTACCGCGGTGGCGCTTGTTGAGGGACCGCATCTCTACAAACTGAACGGTTATTACTATCTCTTTGCCGCTCAAGGGGGGACGGTATTTACTCATCAGGAGGTGGTTGCCCGTTCCACGACGTTAAACGCGGACAGCTTCGAAACTGAACCAGGAGAAGTATTTTTAACTAACGTTGATACCCCGGACAGCTATATCCAGAAGCAAGGACACGGCGCTTTGGTTTCGACGCCCGAAGGCGAGTGGTATTATGCTTCGCTGTGCGCGCGTCCGTGGAATCGTCCTGGGGATTCAATCTATGATCCTCGCGGCTGGTCCACGCTTGGCCGGGAAACGGCTATCCAAAAAGTGTACTGGGATGAAGATGGCTGGCCGCGCATTGTAGGCGGTCACGGCGGTAAAACGTTTGTCGAGGGGCCAAAAGACGCCATTTATACCGAAAGCGCGAAAGATAATAGCCTGCACGATGAATTTACAACGCCAACGCTTAATCTTAACTGGAATACCCTGCGGGTCCCTTTTAGCAAAAAAATGGGTACTACAGGCGACGGAAAGCTCACCTTAATCGGCCAGGGATCATTAGCGAATACCCATGATCTGTCGTTGATTGCCCGCCGCTGGCAAGCCTTTTATTTTAATGCCCAGGTTAAAATCGCCTTTAATCCTTTCAGTTACCAACAGATGGCCGGATTAACCAATTACTACAACGATCGCCACTGGAGCTTTGCTTTTGTTACCTGGAATGAAATTAACGGAAGAGTCATCGAGGTTGCCGAGAACAATCGCGGAAAATATACTTCGTACCTGAAAGATAATGCGATTAAGGTCCCTGACGACGTCGAATACGTATGGTTACGGACGAAAGTCAGAAAGCAGACCTATAGCTATGAGTATAGTTTTGACGGCGTCGGGTTTATTGAAATTCCGGTAGTTTTAGATGCCGCCGTTCTTTCTGATGACTATGTCCTACAGAGCTATGGCGGTTTCTTTACCGGGGCATTTGTAGGGCTTGCGGCAGTAGACTACTCCGGCTACGGCGCCTGTGCTGATTTTTATGATTTCAATTATCAGGAGCTTGGCGACTCGTTAATTGGCACAGATGTTTATAGTTGGGAGGCCGGGGAACGACGAGCTAATTAACCAGCACTGCGGCGGTTTAAAATCACTACAGGCAGGAACTGGCCTGGCAAGCCGGTTCCTGACCGACTGTGACACCGCCTGACTCCTCCGGCGTAAACCTGTCACCTCTGTTGCCCGTTTTGTAGGCGGGCATTAAAATTCTCCCGAGCGGAAGATCCGACCGGGAGGGAGGCTGTTTTTATTATCAGAAACGATAGCCAATGCCAACGTTAAAGCCATTAATTGAGTAATTACCTGCCAGGTCGGCCTGAGTTCCTTCATATCCGATATTAACGGAAAGGTTCTCCACAGGATTAATAATCACACCGGCGCCGTAAGCCAAAGAGGTCGATTTTTCAGAGATATCTTCATAATTAGCGGTAACATCTCCTGCATTTATCCATTTCGTCGAGCCTGTAGCTTTAACATAGGCCGCACCGCCCAGCGCATATAACGAGACATAATTGTTAATGCGGTACGCTGGCCCCACGAGTAAGGAGTAGTATTTCACATCGACACTATTTTTTATTGAGTCGCCATAGTATAAATAATTCTGCTCACCGTCGCCCTGCATATAAGAAAAAGAGGCAACGACACTTAACGTGGAGTTAAACTCATAACGATATTGCAGATTTACACCATTGATATCATCAAAGTCCTGCACGTTACTTTGCGCATAACCGATTGATACCGTATGATTATCAGCCAACGCCATGCCGCTTGCCATCGCCGTTGTCAGTAATACCGCCACACAGATTTTATTCATATGTATAGTCCCTTAACATTAATCCTTAATTATAATATCAGCAAATACATTACGCAGTACTCAGGCTTACTATTTGCGCTATGCATACTGAAATAAAACCACAAACAATTCTATATCTTTTCTCGAAAATAATAAAAATTAGGATTTCGTTTAGACGGATCTGACTATATAAAAACCATAAACAATGACGTTTTATATATTTTCGGAAGCCTGGTACTCTTCTTATCCCCTGCATTTTTTGCTGTTTTTTTAATCCCCACACGGATATCCGTAGCGATGCATTTTTTGGCTTCCGGCTGCTTTTTCTCACTTCAGCAACGTTAGTTTGAATCAGCCATGCCACGGTTTTAATCATCCGTTAATGGTTTGATGCAAAACCGCGCTGCTCCACTCATAAAAAGCGCGTACCGAAGGAGGAAGATAGCGGTTTTGCGGATAAACCAGCGAAAGCGGTAAATCAAAAGAGAGGTGCTCCATACAGAGAACGAGCGCTCCGCTTTGCACATAGGGCGCAACCAGATAGCTGGCGACACGAATCAAACCAAAGCCTTGTATTCCTGCCTGGATGTAAGCGTCAGTATCATCAACGATCAGCGTCTCTTTCATACGGAGCGCGCAGTCACCATCATCCAACGTAAAAAACCAGTCGGTGGTACGCCCGGTGCGATGATTCAGGTAGCCAACGGCATGATGTCTTTGCAGGCTGTCTACGTTATCCGGTTTACCATGGGCGGCAATATAGTCTGGCGAAGCCAGAACCATCCATCTGAAGTTCGCGAGCGGGCGGGCGACCAGCGTCGTTGAATCTTCGATCCTGCCGGCGCGGATCACGCAGTCATATCCCTCCTGAATGATGTCTTCGACGTTATCACTGGAACAAAGTATCAATTCCAGCTCAGGATACTGATGCAGAAATGCAGGCAGCCGGGGAAGTATGCAATGGCGGGCGAGCGACTGCGGCATTCCTACTTTGAAACGGCCTCTGGGTTGTGCAGACCTGCCGGGAAACGAAGACTCCATCGTCGCAATATCAGCCAGCACCTTTTTACATTCATGATAGTAACGTCGGCCGTCGGCGGTCACGCTGAGTTTGCGGGTGGTGCGTTGTAATAGTTGAATACCCAGGTACGTCTCAAGTTCCTTAACGACCCGCGATACCGTTGAACGCGGTAGTCCCAGCACTTCTGCCGCCCTTGCGAAGCTATGGACATCTACCACGCAAACATAGACCTGCATTGATTCCAGCTTATCCATATACCCACCGCGCCTGAACGCATTGATTATCCCATTTATACGAACAGTCTAACCTGCATTCATTGTCTTATCGAATACAGAACACTGACATAACCTCTCTCTACTCGCTAGTAACCGGCGATTTACCAAAAGAGGTTCAATATGAAAGAGCGTGATATTACAACGGGTGAAAAAGTATTAGTGCTTGGCGCGGGACAACTGGGCGCTGCTGTGCTGCACTATCTGCTTCCAGAGGTCATAGCGCGTAATGGCAGCATCTGCGTTATTGTGTCGCCAGGCGCCATGGATGAACAGGGCAAATTGTTTTCTGATGTTCATCAAAAACTGGCTGACGCGGGAGCTGAGTTTATCTCTCTTGATGTCGCCGCCAGCACGACTGAAACGTTAACAACCTGCTTTATGAATTTTGAGACCATTATCAACTGCATGGGCTTTGTCGCCGGTCCCGGAACACAGATAAAGATCGCACACGCCGTCGTGGATGCTGGCGTTAACCGCTATTTCCCCTGGCAGTTTGGCGTAAATTACGATGTGGTAGGTAAAGGCAGCGGTCAGCCCGTCTGGGATGAACAGTATGACGTCAGAATACTGCTGCGGGCACAGAAGACAACGGAATGGGTCATTGTTTCAACTGGCATGTTCACCAGTTTTCTCTTCGATCCCGCATTTGATGTGGTGAACCTATCTGAAAAAACCATCAAGGCATTAGGAGGATGGGAAACTCAAATCACTGTGACATCACCGGAAGATATTGGTCGGCTAACCAGCGAAATTTATTTGCATCAGCCGCGGATCGCTAACGAAGTGCTCTTTATCGCAGGAGAGACGACTTCTTATGGAAAGCTGGCTGAAACGGTTGAACGCGTGACCAAACACACCTTTGACAAGAGCGTATTAACACTCTCAGGCTTACTGGACGCCCTGCGTTTAAATCCTGACGATCCGATGCTTCGTTATCGCGCGGCTTTCGCGCGAGGAGATGGCATGTGGTGGTCGATGAGCGACACCTGGAATGTACAGCATCATATAGCGACCCAGGATATTGAAGCCTGGCTTAAAACCGTTATTTAACTCACACAATACTGTAGCTGTAGCCTGGTCCGCGACAACACCGATGCTCACGCGCAGTTTTGCGCCCCGCAGCGAGGTGTCGCGCGGACAAACCTTCTCACCCGCAGAAGCAAGGCCTGTATCACCGTGAAAGTATTTGCCGCAGCGCCAGCCCCGCCAGGCGCACGGTTTCCAGTAACCGCTCCAGGCTATCCCCTGCCCGCGCTTTCGCAGAAAGGCCGGACATCAGCGTACTCATAAAGTCAGTTAAGCGAACGGCATCCTGCGGATATTGCTCCGCAATATAGTTCCGAATACTCTCTTCGGCAGCAACATGCAATTCACAAGCCGCTTCACGTGCCTCAGGATCGTTGCAATGGGTTCCTTCCAGCACCAGGCAACCAGCAGCGCTCCGGTCGGCAACGTAGCGCCTTGCCGCCTCATGCAGAACATCAATCAAACATTCAACCACCGGACGATCGTCACGTAAAAGCGTCGCAAAAGGGATTGCGCCGGTGCGGCTATAGCGATCCAGTACGCAGGTATATAACCCAAGTTTACTGCCAAAAGCGGCATAGAAGCTGGGCGGGTTAATCCCGAACGCTTTTGTCAGGTCGGCAACGCTCACCGCGTCATAACCTCGCGAGTGGAAAAGGTGTTGCGCCGTTTCCACCGCCTGCATTGGATCGAACTTACGTGGGCGCCCTGGGGTTCGATTCGCTTTCGTCGTGCTCACGACAGTACTCCTTGAAGACATGATCTTTCGAAGCATATTGTAATCGTTATTACAATATCATAAGAAACAGGTCTACGGTCATCCAACGATACAGATGCCCTGAAGAAGTGGTGGGTTGGTTTACAACGTTCGGCTTACTTTTTCTCCGCGTTTTTGGCTGCGGTTGTCGCATTATTGCAGGCAGCCACTTTTGTACAGTGGGATAAATAGTACTCCGCTATCCGATCTCGCGCCCTTTTCTACCCGCTCAGTCATGGATTTTAACCCCCAGACAACCGCGAACAAATTCAGGATTAAAATGTTTCACCGCTTCACCCACATAGCCTAAATCCAGTGCGCTTATTTGCGCCATTTCGCTATCAGTCAATGAGAAATCCCAGAGGGAAAAGTTTTCTGCAATACGTACCTGCCGGGTAGATTTAGGAATTACCGTGACACCGCGCTGCACGTTCCAGCGCAGAACAATCTGAGCAATGGTTTTTTGATGGGCAGCGGCAATCCCCTGAAGCATTTCATCTTCATACGGTTTATGTCTTCCGCCGCCTAACGGCGCCCAGGCTTCAGGCTGAACGTTATAGCGCTTCATGGTTTCCAGCGCGGCGGGTTGCGCGAAGTAAGGATGTAATTCGACCTGGTTCACCATAGGCTTAATTCTGACGGTTTCACAGAAATTGGCTAAGACATGCGCATAGAAGTTGGATACGCCAATGGCTCTCAATTTACCGGCTTCATAAGCCTGTTCCAACGCGTGCCAGGCGCTGAAATAATCGCCCATGGCCTGATGCAACAAATAGAGATCAAAGTATTCCAGACCCGATTTTTTCAGCGACGCCTCGATACCGGCTTTGGCCATATCGCCGTTGACCATGTCCTGAACCCACAGTTTTGAGGTAATAAATAATTCCTCACGGGTACACAGCCCTTCGGCGATGGCCTCACGAACCGCGTCACCCACGGCATCTTCATTACCGTAGACGGCTGCGGTGTCAATAAGGCGATAACCGGTACGAATAGCGCTTAACACCGACTGCTTACACTCTTCCTTATCGGTGACCTTAAACACGCCAAAACCGACCATCGGCATTTTGAGGTTGTTACTTAATACTGAGTATTCCACGGCAAAGCTCCCGTTATGTTAAAACACCATTTTAGGCGAGGAACGCCACCATGATTAGCCCGTCATTTATGATTTGACCTATGCAGCGAATTCATAAATACAGACAGGTTATTTTGGTAAAAGGCGCCAGAACCCCAGGAAAGAATCAGGACTCAGCGATCAGGTTTATTACCCTGACTATAAAGTAAATGACAGAGATACTCACTCAAGGACCAACCTCTACGTTCTGTATGATCCGGCCAGGTGACCCCATTTCAGGGGTACCAGGAAATTAAGTTGGCGATGTCAGAAGCGCCGGAGAACACCACAGAAAAATGATGGCAAATAAAACGCGGATCCCCTGAAAACGCAACGGACCGATCCGCCATCAATGCACTTTTCGTTTGATTACCATCACCAGGCTCAACAGTGTAAATACCATCATGATCCACGACATTGTCCACGGCGTGCCGTCGCTCATCGCCGAGAGTAAAAGCGATGACACAATCCCGCTGCCGTACTGCAACGAGCCGATCAACGCCGAAGCCGACCCCGCCATATTGGATGGCACGGTATCCAGCGCCGCCGCCGTCGATGCTGCGGCAATAATGCCGTTCATGGAGAAAAAGATAAAAATCGTCACGACCATCATCGCCATGCCGCCAGTCTGCATTTTCGCGCCAGCGGCCAGCACAACAGTTGCCAGAGCGGCAACAAGCGCCGCAACCCGCAACAACGTATGCAACGGATGACGCTGCACCAGACGGCGATTAATGGAGCTCAGTCCCATCACACCAATGATATTGATGCTAAACAGCCAGCCGTAATGCTGTGGGTCAACATGGAAATAGCTGATGTAGACAAACGGCGAACCGGCAATAAAGGCGTAAGCGGCCACGTAGAAAAAGCTGACGCAGAGGGTATAACGCAAAAATTCGCGATTTTGCAGTAACGAAGCATAGTTTCCGAAGGCGCTGCTCAGCGGCGTTGTCAGGCGCTTTTCACCCGGCAGCGTTTCCGGTAACCACCAGAGCGCAATAAACATCGCCCCACCCAGTACCACCAACAGCCAGAACACGGCGCGCCAGGAGGCAACGGTGACAATCTGTCCGCCCAGTAGAGGGCCAATCACCGGCGCGATAGCACTGATGATGACCAGCGTCGAAAGCATTTGCGCCGCGCGCGTGCGGACATAGAGATCGCGGATCATCGCCCTTGCCAGCATTGGTCCGGTACAGGCACCAAAGGCCTGATACACGCGCCAGAAAACAATCTGCGGCATACTGGAAGACATCGCGCATCCGGCTGAACCGATCACAAACAATACCATGCCGATAAACAATGGCACGCGGCGTCCGATTCGGTCACTAATTGGTCCCCAAATCAACTGGGCCAGCGAGAACCCTATCAGAAAACCGGTAATGGTCAGCTCCACATTCCCCTGCAATTCAGAGGCCATCATCGGCATAGAAGGCAGATAAATATCGGTGGAAAGAGAGGTAAAGGCCATTAATGCGCCGAGAATAACGATAAAAAAGACGCCGGATGTCGCAGCGCGCCCGGCCGGAGAAATGTTTTTTTGCTTGTTCATAATGCCCTGATACTGTTTTGATGGGGAAAATCGTAAACGCGTTGCCAGCATTCATCGCAGGGAATAGATCAATGCGGCAGACGCTGAAGTTTTGTGAAGCCGCGACCCAACCGGGACGGGCACCGCAGACGTTCTCGCTGAGACTATGATCATCTCTTCTTTCCATCTGCATAATTTAATTGCTGAGCTGCAGATACGGTATTCGCAGAAATAAATCCTATGACCAATGTAGTAATAAGCAGTGCTTTCATCTCTAATGCCTGTTTAAAAGAATATATTTGAAACTGGACTCATATCAGGAGGAGCGTTCTCCGTATGTATATTTAAATATACAAACCTCAGCTATCATAAGACTGCCCACTATTTGACAAAATTGTCAGGCTTTTTGATTGGTTAAATTTTTTAAATAGAAATTCAGCTCGTTAATAATGCACTCAGGTTCTTCCACGAGTGGCATATTGTCCATATCTAAAACCCCATCATTTTTTTGCGGATTATCCGCCTGCAGGTCTGCAAATAGAGGCGTAAGATCCTGCTGCGCTTCGCCTCGTTCAGCGACCAGCTCAAACGTTTTATTTTTTGCCGCGTGGTTGCCCAGGGCACTGACCAGAACCCGGGCGATTTGCTCCCGGGATATCACACCATCTTCTGGTGTTCCTGTATGGCGTCGATCCCCCTGGAGCATAACGATTTTGTGCTCATCATCATTGTTGTAATCAAACCAGCCGGGCCTGACGATGGTATAGGGGTGACCACTGGCCCTGACCAGACGTTCGGCACGTCTTTTCCAGTCATGAACTTCAGTGCGTTGATTCCAGGTGCTGAGCCGTTCAGTTACGCCTATCGTGGTCATTAAGGCGATGTGAACAGCCGTCTCCCTGAACATTCGGACAATGTTACGCACACCGCCGTAATCTATCGCTCTGGCGCCAATACGCCCCTGTCCATCTGAGCCGAGCGTAAAGACGATGGCATCAATATCTTTTGGCAGATCGATGAGAGTTTCAGGCATTGAAACATCGCCGTAAAATACCTCCGTTCCACGAGGAAGCAATTTTACTTTGTGCCTATTTCTGACCAGCGCAACGGGCTGATGGCCCATTTCGATAGCGATATTGACGACATGAAGGCCAATGCTTCCTGTTGCCCCCGCCACGAGTATTTTCATGATAAACCTTCTGAAAGTTCAGACTTATTTTCGATACAGTCAGAATATCAATTATCATTATTGTCAGTAATAGGGCTAAAATGATTGTGTCTATGAACCCCCTTCATGAATGCATATTGAAGGGTATGCTCCCCTAGGAAATCACCGATGCTCAAAGAAAACTTCAATGAACTCCAGATCTTTCTTGTGGTGGCAAGAGAGCGAAGTTTTACCAAAGCAGCGGGTAAGCTCGGTGTGTCTCAGTCAGCTCTCAGCCATGCGATGAAGGCACTGGAGGAAAGGCTAAATATCCGCCTTCTGACCCGCACGACACGAAGCGTTGCCCCGACAGAAGCCGGTGAGAGAATTATTGCCTGCCTTGAACCCCGCATTGCCTCCCTTGAGCAAGAACTGGAAGCGCTGGTACAACTCAACGGCACCGCCTCCGGTAATATCCGTCTATCTGCCGGGGAACATGCCGCGCGGAGCGTGGTATGGCCAAAACTGAAACCTTTCCTCAGAGAATATCCGGAAATTAACCTGGAGCTGGTGGTCGATAACGGTTTTGTCGATATTGTCGAGGGGCGCTTTGATGCCGGGATACGACTGGGTGAAAGCGTTGATAAAGACATGATTGCGGTGCGAATTGGCCCGGACATGCGCATGGCTATTGTCGGTGCCCCATCCTATTTCGCCACGAACCCTGCACCTCACACGCCGCACGAGCTACAACATCATCGCTGCATCAATATGCGGTTACCGACTGCCGGTGGTCTTTATCACTGGGAATTTGAGAAGGAAGGAAAACCTTTACGGGTCAGAGTTGAAGGACAGGTAACGTTTAATCTGCAGGCGGAAAGGCTTGATGCTGCCTTATCCGGTTTTGGCATCACCTGTATACCTGAGGACAGGGTGCAGGACTATATAAAGTCAGGAGAGCTCATTCAGATTCTGCAGGAATGGTGCCCTTCCTTCCCTGGATATTACCTTTATTACCCCAGCCGCAAACAGCATCCACCGGCCTTTGCGCTGATGATCGATGCGCTTCGCTACCAGGAATAACGGGTCCGCCATTCGCGCGAACCCGCCCTGCTATTAACGACCCACGCGAGCCTGATGCTCAGGCGAGTAACGTTCGCCGACAATTTTAATTGATTCAAGCGCCCGGGTTATCTGTCGCAACGCATCCGACGAAAGAATGATGTCAGCAGCCCCCAGGTTTTCCTCCAGCCGGTGCAATTTCGTGGTACCAGGGATGGGAACAATCCACGGCTTTTGCGCCAGCAGCCATGCCAGCGCGATTTGCGCAGATGTCACACCTTTCTCTGCAGCCAGTTCACCCAACAACGAGACCAGCTTTTCATTGGCTGCAATCGCCTGTTCGGCGAAGCGTGGCACACGACTGCGGAAATCATCCTGACCAAACGTCGTTCCTGACTTAATCGCTCCCGTCAGGAAGCCTTTGCCTAACGGACTGAATGGCACAAAACCGATACCCAGTTCCTCCAGCAATGGCAGGACCTCCTGCTCAGGTTCACGCCACCACATGGAGTACTCGCTTTGCAGGGCTGTGACGGGTTGTACCGCATGCGCACGACGAATGGTTTGCGCACCCGCTTCGGACAGACCGAAATGTTTGACTTTGCCTTCCGCTATCAGGTCTTTCACTGTTCCCGCAACCTCTTCAATCGGGACATCCGGGTCGACACGGTGTTGATACAGCAGATCAATGACATCCGTCTTCAGGCGGCGTAATGATCCTTCCACCGCTTCACGGATATGCTCCGGACGGCTGTTTAAAATCTGCTGCTTGTTGTCTTCGCCAAAAGTAAAACCAAACTTGGTGGCAATGACCACGCGGTCACGAAACGGTTTTAAGGCAAGGCCTACAACTTCTTCATTAAGGAAGGGGCCATACACTTCGGCGGTATCAAAGAAGGTGACGCCACGTTCAACCGCAGCGCGAATAAGTTCGATAGCCTGACGCGTATCTGTCGCCGGGCCGTAGCCGTGGCTTAAGCCCATGCAGCCGAGCCCAAGCGCGGACACTTCGAGTCCTGATTGACCCAGATAACGTTTTTGCATTGATTAATTGCCTCTTTTATCGCGACTTAAACATCCAGTTTGCGACCGGCCAACCATTCAACTCTGGCAGGATCGCGGTGTGAGAAGAAAGCACTTGTTGCGGTGTCGATAGCAGTAATCTGCAACATATCTTCATCACTCAGTTCGAAATCGAGAATGTTGATGTTCTCTTCCATGCGTTCTTTTCGCACTGTTTTTGCCAGCGAAACGATGCCTCGCTGGAAAATCCACCGCAGCACAACCTGTCCCACGCTTTTACCGTACTTCTGGCCAATCGCCGTTAATACGGGATGCTCAAACAGACCATTTTTACCTTCTGCAAACGGCGCCCAGGCTTCCGGCTGAATACCCCGGCTTTGCATCCACGGCACGGGATGCAACTGCTGGTTGAAGGGGTTTACTTCAATCTGGTTTACCGCCGGGGCAACGTGGTTGAAGGCAATGAGATCGGCCAGTCGGTCAGGATGGAAGTTACTGACGCCAATGGCGCGAATTTTGCCAGCCTGTTGCAATTCTTCCATGGCACGCCATGCCCCATGGACATCACCGTAAGGCTGGTGAATCAGGTACAGGTCAACATAATCAAGTTGCAGTCGATTCAGGGAGCGTTCGAACTGGGCTTTAGCGCCTTCGTAATGAGTATCCTGAAGCCATAGCTTGGTCGTTACAAAGAGCTCGTCACGGGCGATGCCGGTCTGTTTCAGTGCATTCCCGACTTGGGTTTCATTCTGGTAAGACGCGGCGGTATCGATCAGGCGGTATCCCGTATCGATGGCATCGATAACGGCTCTTTCGCATTCAGCGGCATCAGACATCTGAAACACACCAAAGCCCAGCAGGGGCATTTCAATACCGTTGTTCAGTTTTACAGTTTGCATCACGTTATCCTTTGGCTGTTGTTCAGAAAAAGCATAACGCGAAGTGATTTATTCGATTAGATGGTGTAATTAGCTAGGGTTTATTAGGTATATTCATCAATTTGGCGATATTAGCTCTGGATATCATCAACGGAGCATTTACTTTTCATAAGGGATGCAGATATTTTTAGTCCGTATCCCTTATAGATGAATGAGACGGATTCTATTTAGCTCGATGACAGAACGTCTTGTTTTAAGGCGGTCGCCTTTACTTTATTACTTGAGTAAATGAAGAAAAGCGCGATACCTAAGCAGAGGATGGCCCCCAGACGACTCATCGAAAACGAAATGGATTGATTTCCCAACCAGCCAAAGTTATCGATTAACATGCTCATGGTTAACTGTCCGAAGATAACGGCGACTGTGGCAATCGCGGTCCCTATTCGTTGTACGGCTAAAACCATGATAACGATATAGGGTACGCCAAACATGGCACCCAGCAGTTGCCATTTAGGTACATCCATCAGTGTAACCAACTGTTTTGGTTCAAAAAAGAAAATAAGCAAAGCGGTGATAATTGCGCCTACGGAAAAGGTCAGGAACGCGCTTTTAAATACCCCTACCTGACTACCCAATTGTCCATTAATGGCCGCCTGAATACTCAACATGGAGCCGCCTATAACGGCTAAAACGATCATAATAAATGTCATAGTCTCACTTATCCTCTGGCAACCAGAATTAATGCAGCGATGATAAAAATAAGGGCAATAATTCGCTTACTGTCTATTTTTCTGGGGGGTGTACCGAGTAAACCAAAATGGTCTATTATCAAGCTCTTAAATACCTGACCTGCTAAGATACCGATCATCGTCATCGCTATCCCAATGACTGGCGTGGCCACGGTGAGAATAACGACATAAACTGGCCCGAGTACGCCACCAAGTAGCTTCCACCCAGGCAAAGAGAAAAATGACGGGCTATTGCGTGGGCTGAAAAAAAGCATCAGCAGGAAAGTCAGTGCAGCGCCTACGCCAAATATGCTGAACGTTGCCCATAAATCACCAACCTCCCCCCCTAGCGGCCCCAGTAAGCCTGCCTCGACTGACAGCCCCATACCGCCAGCGATAACTAACAAAATCAGTACCAATTGCATAGCAAACAATCTCCAGATGTGCAGGCGATGAAGACTACGCCTGAACATGAATGAGAAAAATGCCATAATGCAATAAACACCTGTGCAGGAATTGCATTAATGTATGATTTAAGCCATATCAATATTCGATCGCTCTTCATTTTCATTGCAGTGTATGAAGTGCAGAACTTTTCCACTGTGGCTCGTCGCGAAGGCATTTCTGCCTCTCAGGTTTCACGCGTCATTCATCAGCTAGAAGATGCGGTCGGTCAGCAACTTTTCTATCGCAATACGCGCGCCATTATTCCGACAGAGAACGGTCATATTTTTATCCGTTATGTTCGGGCGGTTACCAGTAGCCTGGACGCTGCCCGACGGGAACTCAATGAAAGGACGCTTGAGCCTTCCGGGCTAATACGCATAAATGCTCCCGTTTTTTTTGGGCAAAAGCATGTCGCACCCAAATTGGCGGGGCTGACGGAACGTTACCCACGCCTCAGTATTGAACTGACGTTAACTGATGATTACATTGACCCACATAAAGATGCCGCTGATGTCATTTTTCGTATCGGTGAGCTTACTGACTCATCTTTTCATGCACGCATTTTTGGACAGCAGTGCTATCGCCTGGCAGCATCACCGGCTTATCTTCAAAAGTATGGCGTACCTGATAACCCGGCGGATTTAAGCCGACATAAGTGTCTCGTTTACCGCGGTTCATCCGGACCGAATCGCTGGCTGTTGCGTCGAAAAGGTGGGGAGTGGATGCACTATCCAGTCTCTCCGTTGATGTCTTCCAATAATGCCGAGACTTTACTTATTGCAGCATTGGGCGGTATGGGGATAGTCCTTTTTCCGGACTGGTTGATTGGCGAAACGCTACAAAGCGGCGAACTTATTGAATTAATACCAGATATGGAAACAGCGATTAAGACCGAGCCACAAAATATTGCTGCTATTTATCCTCATGCTCGTCACCCAACGTTAAATGTCAGGGCCGTAATTGATTATTATGTAGAAGCTTTCGGTTCGCCGCTATACTGGCAGCTAAGCGATACTCTTTCTAAGTAATTGTGATGATATGCCTGTAAGAAATGGGTCACCCTGGCGACCCATTTCTTACTCGTGACGATTAAAAGAGAATGCAGCAAATAGTATATAGCGCGATAATAATATTCTATTATCACAATTCATTGTGAGCGCGACAGCATGTTACTGCATACCATTATGTATATACTTAACTAATTTTAATGTCATCGAAGTTGATATCTTCCTCTTCTTGATCATTGTTTATAACAACATCGCGAGGTACATCTTTTTTGATGACAGCATAGACGGTTGCTGTGACTAATATATTAACTATCAACGCCATAATACCCGCCATGGGGTTTGACATTGTTGGCAGCATCAATACACCACCAAAAGGTACAGTTGCATCAGCGCCATATACCATGGTGATTGCACCGCCACAAGCACCGCCGATTGCCGCTGCTGCAATACCGCGAACGATATCATTCATAACTATAGGTATAGATCCTTCAACAATATTCACTACCCCCATAGGAACCGCCGATTTCAGCATTTCGATTTCTTCGTTATTATAAATGTTTTTGCGAAACAGTTTGGCGATAAAAAATGCCAGTCCAAAACCGATGGGTGTTGCTGTGTTAACTAACTGCAGGGCCGTAACTGGCTCATTTATACCCTGTGCCTGGAGAGTTAAGACGAATGCGAAGCACGTCTTATTGATCGGCCCACCAAAGTCAACGATACACAACGCCCCAATAACAGCACCTAATAGTAAATTAGATGAAGTACCCATACTTCTCAGGAACGATGTGAGGGCATCGGTAAAAATACCAACAGGCGTGCCGATGATATAGACCATGAGCAGAGCACTGAAAATGGACGCAAAAAAAGGCACAATCAATGTAGGCATTAAACCCCGGGCCCAGCCAGGAACCTTTACATTTTTAATGATAGCAAGAGCAATATACCCGGAAATGTAGCCACCGATCATGCCACCGATAAAACCCGCACCAATAGCATTAGCTGCCAGACCGACAACAAAACCAGGGGCAATACCCGGCTTACCCGCGATTGAACCGGAAATTCCGATAGCAATAACGACGGGCAATAGTCCGAGCGCCTTAGCCCCCATGGTAGCGAAAGTCTGCCACAGGTCAAATTGACCCGATACTAAAGAGTCCTGAACCGTCCCTCCAAAACCCATACCGATGGCAATAATAAACCCAGCACCACAGACAATCGGAATCAAGAATGAGATGGCAGTCAGCAGATGACCTTTAGGGTTTGCTGCTTTCCATATTTCTTTTATATTCATAAATTACGCCCTTTATTTTATATAGGATACGCATAGGTAGGTGTTATGAATTGACTAATTCACCAAGCTTTTCAATAAGCTTATTTGGTGATTTAACGGCCATTTCCGTAGGTACTTTGACGACTTTCTTGCCGGCAAACCTTTCTTCACCGGAAACTTTAACATCGGCGGCTAACAGGACGATGTCGGCTTGGGCAATTTCTTCAGCGGTCAAGGCATTCTCGATACCTATAGTGCCTTGCGTTTCAATTTTTACATTGTGCCCGGCTTTTTTTGCTGCTATTTCAATTTTCTTTTGCGCAATATAGGTGTGTGCAATGCCTACGGTGCAAGCTGTAATTCCAACAATATTCATAACTATTCTCCAGAGTTGGTTGTTTTGATGCTATGGTAGATATGATAATTAAATTAAGCGCTGGCACCTTCAGCGTTCAATAGATCAATAATTTTCTGAGGGGAATCTTCCTTCAGTAATTTCTCCACTATCTCTTCATCGGCAAGTGAACCTGAAACTTGTGATAATAATCGGATGTGGGTGGCATTTTGGTCCACCAGGCATACAGCAAATAAAATAATACAGCGAACGTCGCTACCATCCATCGTTTCCCATGGGATTTGATGTTGGGTTCGTCCAATGGCCAATGCCGTACGGGTTACTCCTGAGGATTTACCATGCGGGATCGCAATATGATTTTCGAATCCAGTAGAGCCCTGCTCCTCACGTAACCAGACATCTTTCAGAAAAACATCTTTATTAATAACTGCGCCATCATGCACTAATAAGTCAGTTAATTCTTCAATTGCTTCTTCTTTACTTTTAGCCATCATGTTCAATTTGATATTTCTTACATTCAGCACACTCGAAATGTCCATAAGTCACCTTCGTTAATGTAAATAAATGATCATCAGTAATCAGCAATACCGGCTTCTACCACCACGCAGTCTGCCAAACCCGCCGGGGCCCACAGCATCAATAGAAAGCATTCGCAAGCGTGCGATGAGTCGTCACGAACTCCAGATATAAAAGGGTTACAGCGCTCTCAACCATATAAATCTAACGCGAAGGCAAAGAGACAGACCGGTTAAATAGACTCTTTGCACTGCACAATGGCTCAATACGGCTGAGCGCGCTGCAATTTTCAGGCAGCGATTTCGCGTTGATAGATATCGACCATTTTATCCCATGCATCGCTGACGTTATCCGCCAGGGAGAACAGGCCCGAGGTTCCCACAATAAAGACGTCAACGCCCGACCGGGAGATAACATTGAAGGTTTTCTCGTTACAGGAGCCGTCAATTTCGGTCAGATAGTGGTAACCATGCGCTTCGCGCATCGCAATCAGTTGTTTAATTTTATTGAGTGATTCCGGGATAAACTTCTGGCCTGCGTAGCCTGGGTCAACCGACATGACGGTCACTTTATCCAGCAGGTGGGCGTACTCTTTAATCGCATCAGCCGGAGTCGCAGGGTTCAGCACCACACCGCAGCGACGGCCCGCATCTTTAATCTGGTTCAACAGCCGGAATATTTTGTTATTCGCCGTCTCAGGATGGAAACTGATAATATCGGCCCCTGCATCAATGCACATTGGAATAATATCTTCCGGATGATTCACCATCAGATGTACGTCGATCGGCACATCGGTAATTTTTTTCAGGTTTTCGATAAAGAACGGTGATAGCGTAATGTTCTTTACATAGCTGCCATCCATAATATCGACGTGATAAAAATCAGCCCGACCGTTCATTGCCGTAATTTGCTCTCTGAACTGCGTTAAATCCATACACATTAACGAGGGCGAAAATTTAGCTGCCATACCTCACCTCTATAAAATTAGTTAGTTAAACAGTGACACGACATGCCCAAGAATGATGCCAACAACGCCAAAGTCCGCATCGCCAAAGGTGGTGGATGCAAAGCCAAGGTCGCCCATCAGAGGCAGCAAAATCGCGGGCAAAAAAGAAATCAACAGACCGTGAGCGAATGCCCCCACCACCGCGCCGCGACGACCGCCGCAGATGTTGCCGTAAACGCCCGCCGTCGCGCCGCAGAAGAAGTGCGGCACCAGGCCGGGAACAATGACGCTTAAACCAAGCAGTGGGCAGATGAACATACTCACCAGACCAGCGGCAAAACTTGACAGGAAGCCGACTATCACCGCGTTCGGGGCGAACGGAAAGACGGTTGGACAGTCGAGCGCCGGTTTAGCGTCTTTCACCAGCTTGTCGGCGATGCCTTTAAAGGCCGGAACAATTTCGGCAATAATCATGCGAACACCCGCAAGGATGATCCACACGCCTGCCGCGAAGGTCAGCGACTGGATAATGGCGAAGATGATAAAGTTCTGACCACCGCTGATGCTGGTCTCAACAAACGCTTTACCTGCGACCAGTACCAGAATCAGGAACAGGATCATCATCGTCAGTGAGATGGCCACCGAGGAGTCACGCAGGAAGTTCAGCGTTTTCGGCACCTTCAGCTCTTCAATCGACGGGCTGCCTTTACCGATCGCTTTTCCCACCAGCGCCGAAAGCAGATACCCGGTTGAACCAAAGTGGCCCAGCGCCAGGTCATCAGTGCCGGTAATTTTGCGGGTAAATGGCTGCAGAATAGCCGGAGAGACCACCATCATGATGCCGAGGATCACCGCCCCCACCAGTACCACCCAGAACGGCGACAGACCACCGACTGAGAGGATGACGGCCAGCATCGCCGACATATACAGCGTGTGGTGGCCCGTCAGGAAGATGTATTTCAGCGGCGTAATTCGGGCAAGGACAATGTTAAACAACATCCCCAGCACCATGATCATGGCTGTCGCGGTACCATAGTTTTTCTGCGCCAGCGCCGCCATGGCGTCAGTATTGGGGACAACACCCTGAATATGGAAGGAGTGCTCAAACAGCTGGCTAAACGTCGTTAACGTCGTGGCGACAATCGCCGCCCCGGATGTTAATATTACAAACCCCATAATGGTTTTGAGGGTTCCGGAAATAACGTCGGAAACTGCTTTTTTCTGCAATAATAAGCCGATCAGGGAAAACAGACCGACCAGTATTGCTGGTGTGCCCAACACATCATGAATAATAAACTGCAGCATAGAATGACTCCGTAAGGCCGCAAATAATTAATCAGAGATTCTCGGAAAGAATTTCTTTTATTTTATTGTTATCCAGCAGGTTAGATAAACCAAAAACCTGCGCAGAATGGCTGGACAGATGTTCAGCTATATCCCTGGCGCTAAGAATAATATCGGCAGTTTCGCTTTTTGCCGAAGTCAGATCGGTATGGGAAACCTCTGCTTCTTTATTCAGCTCTTTAATAATTTTTTTTACATTCATTTCAACGATAAAGCTACTACCTAACCCGTTACCGCAAACAATCAGAACCTTTTTCATCTCTACCTCACTATCCATTGATAACGGCTTGAATTTTCGTCATTGATGAGGCTTTCAGCAGTGCTGAGAGTCGTTCATCATCGCTAAAAATGTCCGCCAGGGCTGTAATCATATTGATGTGTTCATCTCCCGAAAGCGCACACAGCATAATCACGACGTAAATAGGGTCATTCTCTTCCGAGCCAAAAGAAACGCCTTTTTTAATATGCAAAAGCGATAAACCATTTTTAATTGCACCTTGCTCCGGGCGAGCATGAGGCATCGCCAGACCAGGCGCTAAAACATAATAAGGACCAAGTTTTTCATGGCTGTTAAAAATGGCCTGAATATAATCTTCAGTAATCGCCTCTTTCGCCAATAAGGGTTGAGCCGATAACGTAATTGCCTGTTTCCAGTCACTGACTGAATCCACAATCTGGATATTTTCCGTTGGTAACCAGGTCGTGATCATAAATTCCCCGATAGCATTGAAAGTGAGCCTACTATAGTGGAATCTCTTCGCGGCTTACCGTGATCTTCATCTCAAAGTTAGCGCTAACACGGCAATAATGTTAAAATTCTTGTTACCGCTAACTTTGTTATCCATACTTATCATTACTTTGCAGTTGGGCAATGCGCAAAATGCCAAACATCATTTACAATGGCTGCCCAGTCAGGCGAAAGGAGGACACCAGTGCAGACGTTAGAAGCGGACGATAGCGCGAGAGAAAAACGCAGGAAAAACACCGGTAAAATTACGCTTGCTGAAGTGGCAAAACTGGTCGGCGTGAGCACGATGACCGTGTCACGCGCGTTACGCATGCCTGAAAAAGTGAATCCTGAACTGCGTACACGTATTGAAGCAGCGGTAAACGAGCTGGGCTATGTGCCAAATCTGCAGGCCCGCAACCTTGCCTCTGCTGACTCCAGTCTGGTGATGGGCGTGGTTCCCTCTTTTTCCTCCCCGGGCTTTCTTGCCGTCTCCGAAACACTGCAGACCGTGCTCACGACCCAGGGCTATAGCATGATGTTTATCGAGTCCGGCCAGGGTGGACAGAGTGAAGAAAAAGCTTTTGCGCAAATGCTCGCTTACAACCCGGCTGCGATTGTTCAATTCAATATTGATAACATCAGCAGTTGTTCGCAAATGATAAGTAACACCGGCGTGCCGGTGGTTGAGATTGGTGCCATCAATCGCGATGCGAGCTGGGTCAGCATTGGCGTTGACTATGCCGCAGCCATCAAAAAGTTGGTCACATCGCTTGTACAGACCGGATATAAAAATATCGGCCTGCTTTGCACGGCTTCCAATAACATTATGTTTCGCCAGGTACTAAGCGGTTGGAACAGCGCGATGCTCTCCGTTAACCACTCCCCGCATCGCGTGGTGACCTCTCACCTGCCGGCAGGCATTACGACCGGCCTGAACCTGCTCGGCGATATTCGTATCACCTGGCCTGAGCTTGATGCGCTGATTTGCACATCCGATGAAATCGCCTGCGGTTGCATTATGGCCTGCCATGGCGCGGGGCAAAAAGTGCCCGACTCTCTGGCACTGGCAAGCCTGAGCGGGGGGACTCTTGCCGCCGTTTGCTCACCGGCGCTGACTGCCGTCGAATTCCCCTGGAGTGAAACGGGAACCCTCGCAGGACAAACATTGCTTGAGCTACTGGCGGGTAATTCGACGGATAAATTCATTGAATTACCCTCAGCGTTACAAGTTCGCGCCAGCACCAGAAAGCAGTAGCGTTGGCGACATATTTATTGATTTGTTATCCCGCCGAATACGGCAGGATAACTATGAGTAACTGGTTGTCCCCTGAATATGCGCAAGGCTGATTTCCTCTGCTGATAACACCACGTCCTGCCTGTTGGCTAAGCGTTCAATCGCAAGGTCGATGAAGCGGCGAACCCTGAGCGGTTGTGCGACACGACTTCCGTAATACAAAAATAAGCTGTGTATATCGGTAATAGTCTCAGGTAACAGCGGAACAAGCTGACCTGTTCGAATGTATTGCGCTGCCGTCGGCCCGGCCAGTTGCGCAATGACCTCTCCCATCAATACAGCATGTAACTCCAGCATCTCATCATTGGTCGACATGGCAGGGTTAACATGATGATCCTGCACATTGTCCCCGGACTTCACTGTCCAGGGGATCAGGCGCCCGGTTGCGGCATGGCGAAACACGCTACACCGGTGGGCGCTGAGATCGTGCAGCGTTTTCGGTACGCCATATTTACGCAAATAGGCTGGCGAAGCACAAATGATCAACTGTAGGGGGAACAAGCGACGGGCAATCAGCCCTTCCTGCGGCGAAACGCTGATACGAAAACCGACATCCACTCGCTTCTCAACCCAGTTAGTTATCCCGTCATCAAGTTGCACATCGGGCTGAACTTCCGGGTAGAGTCGGCTGTATTCAATCAGCACGGGCTTAATAACCTGCTGAACAACTGAACGCGGACCGACGATACGTAACGGTCCGGCAAACTCCTCGCGCGTCTGTTGCACCGTCGCCAGCGCCTGTTGCAGCCCCATTAATGCAGGTTTTGCCGCTTCAAAGAAACGTTGACCCTCCTCCGTTAATGACATATTTCGCGTGGTACGGTGGAACAACCTCACCCCCAGATGCGTTTCCAGTTGTTTTAAGGCCTTGCTCGCCGCCTGGGGTGATATCTGCTGAGCATCTGCGGCTTTACTCAGGCTTCCCAGCTCAACCGTACGGACAAACGTCGTCATAGAGCGCAATTCATTAATCATGGTCGCTTCCGCTTATTTACATCATTTAGTTGTAACTGATTCATCCAGTTACCGTCTAGTTGGTTGTAAATCATTTTCTTATAGTAGTGGCACTTCGCAAATATCAGGACTTAATTTCAGAGAGGCAGTGAGATGGATAACTTCAGTTTTTATAATCCGACCCGTATTGAGTTCGGCTCAGACAAAGAAAAGCTTATTGGCCAGATTCTGGCTGAACATAACGTCAAAAATGTCCTGCTGGCTTACGGCAGCGAGCGCATCAAACACGATGGCTTGTTTGCGACGATTAGCCAGAGCCTGACGCAGCATGGGATCCGCTATGTTGAGTTTGGCGGCATTGTCAGTAACCCGTTACTCTCTAAGGTTCGGGAAGGTATTCAGGCGGCGTGGGAACATCAGGTTGATGCGGTGTTGAGCGTGGGCGGCGGCTCGGTGCTTGATAGCGCCAAATCCATTGCAGCAGGTACCCTGTATGAGGGGGATGTCTGGGATCTGTTTATTGGTAAAGGGCAGATCAATGCGGCGTTACCGGTATTTTCGATTATGACGCTTGCGGCAACCGGCAGCGAAATGAACAGCGGCGCCGTCATCACCAATGACGTCACCCGGGAGAAGTTTGCTCTTCAATCTGTACATACATTTCCGAAGGTCTCTGTCGTCAATCCGACGCTGATGCAGACCGTTTCCCGTGATTATCTGGTCTATTCCGCCGCCGACATTATCGCCCATTCGATTGAAGGCTATTTCGCCGCAGCGGTACAACCCAAAATCCAGTCGCGTCTGGTTGAGTCAGTGATTGCCACGGTACTGGAGACAACAGAAATGTTGTTAAAAGATCCGGGAGATTACAACGCCCGCGCCGAATTTGCCTGGGCGTCCACGCTGGCGCTAAATGGGCTGACTTATGCCGGGACCTCGGGCTTCAGCTACCCTAACCACATGATTGAACACTCACTTTCCGCGCTGTTTAACGTCCCGCACGGGGCGGGATTGTCGGTGGTCATGCCTGCGTGGATGAAGTGGTATCACAGCCAAAACCCGACACAGTTTGCGCGCTTTGCCCGGACGCTATTTGGTAAAGGAACCGCAGAAGAAGGCATTGCCGCGCTCGAAGCGTGGTTCGATAAAATTGGCACACCGACCCGTCTGTCACAGTTAGGCATTACAGAGGCCGATATGCCAGCCATACTGGAAAACCTGAAAGGAAATACCCGCTGGTTTGGCCTGGCGGAGACCTATACTCAGGAAACGCTGACCACCATTCTTAAACTGGCGTTATAACACTAAACCGCAAAGGTGTGCGCTGGCGAAAAAGCACGGCGCACATTCGCCCATGAGATTGAGGTATTTTGCATGAAAGAAGTCATTGTTGTTATTGGCAGTGGGGCCATTGCCCAGGCGATTGCGCGAAGAGTCGGCGTGGGTAAGCATATTTTGCTGGCAGATATCAAATCCGAAAATACCCAGCAAGCTGAAAACACCCTGACCCGCGCAGGTTTCACGGTCAGTACCGCAATTGTCGATATTGCTTGCCGAAAATCCGTACAGGATCTAGTCGAGATAGCGACCCGGCATGGCGAAATTAAAGGGGTAATCAACACGGCAGGCTTATCACCTTCGCAGGCCAAAGCTCAGGATATTCTGCGTGTGGATCTGTATGGCACTGCGGTGGTATTTGAAGAGTTCGGAAAAGTCATTGCACCGGGTGGCTCCGCCGTGGTGATTGGCTCTCAGTCCAGCCACCGCCTGAATATTGATGCGCTTTCACAGGCACAGGCTGATGCGCTGGCAACCCTGTCACCGGAGGCATTGCTGGAACTGCCGCTGGTTAAAGAAATTGATGACAGCCTGTATGCCTATCAAATCTCTAAACGCGGGAATGCGCTGCGGGTGATGGCCGAGGCCGTAAAATGGGGGAAACGCGGGGCTCGCATCAACTGTATCAGCGCGGGAATTGTTTTCACCCCTCTGGCCTACGATGAACTGACAAGCGCTGAACGTGGCGATTTTTACCGAAACATGCTTGAAAAGTCACCTGCCGGGCGCGGCGGAACGCCGGATGAGATTGGCGCGTTAGCCGAATTTCTGTTCGGGCCAGCGGGAACGTACATCAGCGGCAGCGATATTCTGATTGATGGCGGCGTGACGGCCTCTTATAAGTACGGAGAACTCCGCCCCTGAATCGTTTTTGTTTACATAAAAAACTTCATTCTAAGTGGCCGAACGGGGCATCGCGGGATGTTTCGTTCGGCCATCAACTGTCGCGACCGTCCACTTATTCTTAGTAGAAATCTTTTCATCGCTGTTTCAATTCTTTGTTCCCCTGCCCGCCACTCCGCCAGACACTTTCCCTGTTTCAGGCTGATCCGATCAGCGCCCGCAGCCAGAACCGACAGGCTGCACACCATTACGGTGCGGTTCATAACCTGCGTTCATCAGAGCGCGGAATCTTCCCTTTGCCGGGGTTCTCTCCGGTTGGGGAAGAACACCGGCTTCTTTCCATGAGGATAACGATATGGACAGAAGCAACAATATTTACCAGAAAGTGACGGATGAAATTATCGAGGCACTACAACAGGGATGTCCGCCCTGGGTACGTCCCTGGCGGGATGGTGAACCGGTGTTCCCGATTAATGCAGCTTCCGGTCGGGCCTATCACAGCATCAACGTGCCGCTTTTATGGCGCAGCGCCGACAAAAACGGTTATGAAAATGACCGCTGGCTGACCTTCCACCAGGCCATTGAAGCAGGCGGAAATGTCCGCAAGGGTGAGAAATCCTCGCTGGCGGTGCTGTATCTGCCGCAGGAGAAAGAGGTGCTGGGCAGCAACGGTGCGCCGGTAGCGGATAAAGATGGCAACCCGCAGGTTCGCCATTTTGCGCTCGTACGGGAGTTCCGGTTGTTTAATGTGGCACAGTGTGAAGGACTGCCTGCCGCCTTTTTTGAGCCGATAGCCCAGGTTGATGCGCCACAGGAGACAGCAGAAGCGATCAGGCGATACTCCGGGGTGCCGGTAATCCATCGCCGCCAGCAGCGGGCATATTACTATCCTTCGCGGGATATTGTCGTACTGCCGCATCCGGAACAGTTCGAGAGTCAGGCGCACTATTACAGTACCCTGCTGCATGAACTGACCCACGCGACCGGACATGCCTCGCGGCTCAACCGGGAAGCGATAACCTCTGGCGCGGCGCAGTTTGGTAATGCGATGTATGCCGCCGAAGAGCTGACGGCGGAGCTGGGTTCTGCGTTTCTCTGCGCCCACGCGGGGATCCCCGGCAGGCTGCAACATGCCAGCTATATCGCAAGCTGGTTGCAGATATTGCAGGAGGATAATCGGGCCATCTTCCGCGCCAGCGGGCAGGCCCGTAACGCCTGTGACTGGTTGCTGAAACAGACGGAACAACCGCAACGGCTCTCTGCCTGAATTGAAAATTATGTTGTTTTTTGACTGACCGGCAGCGCGATGCCGGTCATTTTTTAAGGATAAGGGCGAAAGACAAAGGAAGGGAGGACAAGGGGAACGGGCCTTCCCGAAAAGGGGGATTATCATGATGAAATGGCTGTTCAGACACGAGGAAACACCACACCCTGCGCCAGAAGCCACGTTACCCGAAGGCTGGTTCACACCACTCCCCGCGCAACAGTTACTGGCCTCTCCGCTGCGACAGTCGCTCATCCACCAGTTGCGTCAGCTTGTCGCGCTGCCTGGCCCCTTGTTTCGCTCGCTGTATCTGACGCCAGTAGCACGCTACGCCGCACTGACACAGCAATTCCCGGCATCGGAACATCACCATCACGCTTACCCCGGCGGCCTGCTGGATCACAGTCTGGAAGTGGCCGTTTACGCCGTCCGGTTGCGCCAGAGTCGGCTGCTTCCCCCCGGTGCGCCGCCAGAAGAACAGGCCCGGATAGCCGACAGATGGACAGCGGCGGTCGCGCTGGCTGCGCTGTTGCACGACAGTGGTAAGCTCATCGCGGATGTACAAACAGAGCTCAGCAACGGTGAACGCTGGTTTCCGTGGTCAGGCGCACCAGAATTACCTTACCGGCTGAGATATTTGCCGGGGCGGGATTATCATCTGCATCCCGTCGCCGCCGGATGCCAGCTCCCTTCTCTCCTGCCGGAGGCGGTTTTACGCTGGCTGGCGGAATCGCCAGATCTGTTCGCCGCTTTTCTTTATGCACTCACCGGGCATCCCGATAAATCAGGGGCCATTGGCGAACTGGTACAACAGGCTGACTGCGCCTCGGTCTCCGCCAGCCTGGGCGGCGATATCAACACCGCGCTGAACCAGCCTCGCCCTGCTCTGCCGCAGCAGTGCCTTATTGGGATCCGCTGGTTGTTGCAGCATGAGCTGGCGCTCAATCGTCAGGCGTGCGGTTCCGATGGCTGGCTTACCGATGACGCCTTATGGCTGGTGAGCAAGACCTGCGCCGATAAGCTAAGAGCCTGGCTACTGCAACATGGGGTGAATGGCGTACCGGATAACAACAGCCGACTGTTTGACGAACTACTGGCGCAACGGTTGCTGCTGCCAAACGGCGATCGGGCCATCTGGCGCTGTGATATACGTGATGCCACTGGCTGGACGCCAGGCACGCCGCTGACGCTACTGAAACTGTCTCCCGCCACCCTCTGGCCGGACGTCTCGCTGCGACCTCACGTCTTTCAGGGGGAAGTCATCCCGGAAATGGTGTCCGGCAATACGAATGGAAATGCTGACGCTGATTGCGAACCGCTCCCGCAAAAAGCGCCAGCAATACCGGAGTACCGATTAGTGCTTCACAATATACATCGTGCGGCTGTAGGCCACGTCTTCCGGATTGGTGATCGGGTATCCTTTTAACCACGGCTTGATCAGGCGGCCGTTGGTATACTGATAGATTGGCGCAATGGGCGCTTTGGCCATGATGATTTTCTCTGCCGCGTTGTAATCATCGTTACGCGCTTTTTCCGAGGTTTCCTGCGCCGCCTGGGCGAGGATCTTATCGTAAGCCGGATCGTTAAAGCGCGAAATATTGCCCGTATGGGTTGATGTGAGCAGCGACAGGAAGGTCGACGGCTCGTTGTAATCCCCTACCCACGATGCGCGAATAACGTCAAAATTACCGGTATTTCGACTATCGATATAGGTCTTCCACTCCTGGTTTTGTAGCTTCACATCCACACCGAGATTTTTCTTCCACATCGACGCCACGGCGATGGCGATTTTCTGGTGATTTTCCGACGTGTTGTACAGCAGCGTCAGCTTCAGCGGACGGTCCGGGCCATATCCTGCCGCCGATAGCAGCGCTTTAGCCTGGGCATTCAGCTCGGCCTGGCTCATGCTCTCAAACTGCGAAGGCTGCGGGGTAAAGCCTGCGGTAACGTCAGGGGTGAATCGCCAGGCCGGTTTCTCACCGGTGCCGAGGATCTTCTCCGCCATAATCCGCCGGTCGATGGTCATACTTAACGCCAGACGCACGCGTTCATCGGCGGTTGGCCCTTTCTGGGTATTGAAGGCGTAATAATAGGTACCTAACTGCGGCGGCGTGTAGACCTGTCCGGGAATATCCTTCAGCAGTTTCTGATACATATTTTTCGGGAAGGATTCGGTGATATCAATATCACCCGCCAGATAACGTTTGGTCGCCGACGATTCCTGGTTAATCGGCACGAAAGTCACCTGCTTAATCACCGTTTTGGCGTTATCCCAGTACTGTGTATTCGGCACGACGACCAGTTTCTCATTCACCACCCGGTCTTTCAGCACATAGGCGCCGTTGCCGATAAGGCTGCCCGGGCGCGTCCAGTTAGCGCCGCTTTCGACATTCGCTTTTTGCACCGGGTAGAACGCAAAGCTGGCGGTCAGGTTGCTGAACCACGGCAGCGGTTTATCTAGCTGCACGCGGAGCGTGTGGGCATCGACCGCCGTCACACCGAGAGTGTCCGGCGCCGCTTTACCATCAATAATATTTTGCGCATTACTGATACCCGCTAAGGCGGCAAACCAGGCGAATGGCGAAGTGGTTTTCGGATCCACCAGACGCTGCCAGCTATAGACGAAATCCTGCGCCGTCACCGGAGTACCGTCGGACCAGCGCGCGTTATCGCGCAGGGTAAAGGTCCAGACGCGGTTGTCGTTGCTCTGCCAGCGGGTCGCCACGCCAGGGATGATATTGCCCTTCGCGTCCTGGTTTACCAGCCCTTCGAACAAATCGCGGATAACCTGAATTTCCGGCAGGCCGACGGCTTTAGCGGGATCTAATGAAGCGGGCTCGTCTTTTATATGGCGTACCAGCTGCTGTTTTTCAGCTAATACGGTTCCTGGAGGCACATCCGCCGCCCAGGCAAGAGAAGAAACGCTGGCTAACCACAGCGCGCCGCATGTCAATGTGACAGGATACTTCATGAGATCCCCTTTTAAATGAACAAACCAGTGCTGGCAGAGCGATAATTATTTGTTTCCCCACCTGAAATTGCAAACGGCTTATGATAGAAAATTGACATGACGAGTTTTTTCGCTAGAGAAGGAAAGCGTTTGATTCCGGGACGCTTTTCTACAACACTGCTAACAATAACCTGATGACAGGATACCCTATGCCCGTTTCACGTCCTCGCCCCCTGCGCGGCGCTTTCCCGCCAGGTACGCAACGTTACGGCCAGTCGCATCTCGGCGCGCCGTTGCTGTGGTTCCCCGCTCCGCTGGCTGATAGCCGCAGCGGTCTGATTATCGCCGGCACGCACGGCGACGAAAACTCGTCGATTGTCACCCTCTCCTGCGCGTTGCGCACGCTAAAACCGGAGCTGCGTCGCCATCACGTGGTATTAACGGTCAACCCTGACGGCTGTCAGCTAGGGTTACGCGCCAACGCCCGCGGTATCGATCTCAATCGAAACTTCCCGGCCGCTAACTGGAAGGCGGGTGAAACGGTGTATCGCTGGAATAGCGCAGCAGAAGAGCGGGATGTGGTACTGCTGACCGGGGAAAAACCGGGTTCGGAGCCCGAAACCCAGGCGCTGTGCCAGCTGATCCACCAGATCCATCCGGCGTGGGTAGTCTCCTTCCACGATCCGCTGGCCTGCATTGAGGACCCCGGGCACAGCGAGCTGGGACAATGGCTCGCCGGGGCCTTTAATTTACCGCTGGTAGGCAGCGTTGGTTACGAAACGCCGGGCTCTTTTGGCAGCTGGTGCGCCGATATCGGCCTGCCGTGCATTACCGCCGAATTTCCGCCGGTCTCCGCCGACGAAGCGACAGAAAAGTACCTCGCGGCGATGACCGATTTACTGCACTGGCACACTCACAGATGAAGCACGCCGGTGCTGAACTGCAGCGCCGGCTCCACATCCACCGCCAGCCACGTCGGACCATCGAGATCCGCGAAACGGGCCAACGGCGCCAGCGGCAGCGCGGCGGAAATGGCCCGTGAAGTACAAAGCATACAGCCCAGCATCCTCTTATACCCCAGCCGTTCAGCCTCCTGCGCCAACAGCAATGCCTCGGTCAGACCACCGGTTTTATCCAACTTAATGTTGACCATTTCGTAGCGGCCCTGCAGCGCCGGTAGGCTTTCCCGCGTATGGCAGCTCTCATCGGCGCAGATCGGCAGCGGATGAATAAAGTTTTCCAACGCCTCATCGGCGCCGGCCGGTAACGGCTGCTCCAGCATCGCCACGCCAAGATCGGCCAAAAGCTGACAGCGCGCCGCCAGACCTTCTCCACGCCACGCTTCGTTAGCATCAACGATCAACGTCGCCTGCGGCACCGCGTCGCGAATAGCAACCAGCCGCTCGCTAATCAAATGATCGTCGAGCTTGACCTTCAGCAGCCGCGCGCCTTTCTCCCACAGCGCGGCGGCGCTGGCCGCCATCTGCTCCGGCGTGCCGATAACCACGGTTTGCGCCGTCACCACTTCGCGCGGCAGATTGACGCCAAGCAGCTGCGGCAACGTTTTCCCCGCGCGGCGCGCCTCCAGATCCCACAGCGCGCAGTCAACGGCATTGCGCGCGGCTCCTGCCGGCAGTAGCTGTTGTACCTGCTCGCGGGTGGCGCCGCGCTCAAGCTGCTCGCCGATCGCCATAATCTGCGCCATCACCGAGGCGATGCTTTCCCCGTAGCGCGGATAAGGCGTACATTCTCCGGCCCCTTTTACGCCATCCTCTTCTATTTCCACCACCACCACTTTGGCCTCGCTGCGTCTGCCGCGAGAGATAACAAACGGCGTGTGTAGCGGCCATGATTCTTCAAAAACTCGAAGGTTGCGCATTCCCTGGGCCTCTTAGGTAAATGTTAAATAGAGTTTGCCGTGTTGCTGGCTGATGTCATACACTAACTACGACGTTAACTATATGTAAACAGGAAGATAACCATGTCGCAAACCGTACATTTCCAGGGTAACCCAGTGTCTGTTCAGGGCTCCATTCCGCAGGCTGGCGCGAAGGCGCAGCCGTTTACGCTGGTCGCCAAAGATCTCTCTGACGTCACGCTGAGCCAATACGCTGGTAAACGTAAAGTACTGAATATTTTCCCAAGCATCGATACCGGCGTCTGCGCGGCATCGGTTCGCAAATTCAACCAACTGGCTTCTGAGCTGAACAACACCGTCGTGCTGTGCATCTCCGCTGACCTGCCGTTCGCGCAGTCCCGTTTCTGCGGCGCAGAAGGCCTGAGCAATGTGATCACCCTGTCTACCCTGCGCGCGCCGCAGTTCCTGGCAGATTATGGCGTTGCTATCTCCGCAGGCCCGCTGGCCGGTCTGGCAGCACGTGCAGTCGTTGTTCTCGATGAAAACGACCAGGTGGTTTACAGCCAACTGGTTAACGAAATCACCGAAGAGCCGGATTACGATGCGGCGCTGGCTGCGCTGAAAGCGTAATCGCCCTCTTTCTGTTATCAAGCCTCCTTCAACGGAGGCTTTTTTCTTTGCGCGGCGCATAGCGCGAAATCAACCGCGCGGTGGCCGGGCCGGTGAGCAATATAGTAAACAGGCGCAGCGTTTGCATCGCCATGATAAAGGACATATCCGCCCGGGTACCGACGGCAATTATCGCCACCGTATCCAGACCGCCGGGGCTGGTCGCCAGATAGGCGGTGAGAAAATCCAGCGGCAGCAGGTGCGTCAACGCTAAAGCCATCAGCGCGCATAATGCGATCAAGCCGACGATGGCGACGATGATTTGCGGTAGCGTCTTCAGCGCCAGCATAAAAATATCGCGATTAAACTGCAGGCCAACCGTCCAGCCGAGCGCAGTATAGGCCAGCACCAGTAACCATTCCGGTAGCTCCAGCAACAGCACGCCTTCGCCCTGGGCCAGCGCGCCGGCCAGCATCGGTAACAACATTGCCCCGGAAGGGATGCGTAAACGTAACCCCAACCAACCGGCGACCGCGGTCAATAGCAGCGTTAACGGTAGATTAAAAGTCAACGGCGGGAACCAGACGATATGCTGAGTCATTTCCTGCGCCTCGCCGCCGAGCGCCAAACGCACCACCATTACCGCCGCGCCGACCACGAACAGTACCCGCAGATACTGCATCAGGGCCACCAGACGAACGTCGGCGCCATACTCTTGCGCCATTACCACCATCGCCGATGCGCCGCCCGGCGAGCTTCCCCACGCGCCGGTTGCCCCGGGTAGCGAACTGTAACGCACCAGCAGCCAGCCGGTCAGCGCGCTGATAGCCAGCGTGGAAAGGAGGATAATCAACACCAACGCCCAGTTATCGGCCAGAACGCCGAAAATAGACGGGGTTAGCGCGCGGGCGATCATACAGCCGATGATAGCCTGAGCGGAGATGAAGAATGGACGAGGGAGACGAATCGTGGCGCCGCGCAGACTAAGGGTAATTCCGGCGATAAGCGGGCCAAGCAGCGGCGCGGCAGGAAGGTGGAGCCAGAACAGCACAAAGGAGAGCACGGCGGAGAGTGCCAGTAATATCATCCACTGAGGCCAATCCCGTTGCAGCACCAACCGTCACCTTCCCGGAAAAAGAATAATAAAATAAGTATATACAGAATTATCGCTGAAAAAACGCCGATAATTGCGGCCGCGCCGAGCCGGCCGCAAGCAGTGATTTACTCTTCGCCTTTCTTCTGACTCAGACCATACTCGCGCAGCTTGTTAGCAATCGCGGTATGCGAAACGCCGAGACGTTTGGCTAATTTACGCGTGCTGGGGAAGCTGCGATACAACTGGGTCAATACCGAACGCTCAAAGCGGCGGGTAATATCGTCGAGCGATCCTTCCATCGCCTCTTCGCCAACCGGCAACGACGACACATCGTGATCTGGCAGCAGGATGTCCTGCGGACGCAGTTCGAAGCCATCAAGCTGGGTTAACGCCCGGTACACTGCGTTTTTCAACTGACGCACGTTGCCCGGCCAGCTATAGCGGGTCAACACGGTATTAAGGTCGGCAGAAAGTTTTGGCCGCGGGATACCCTGCTCGTCGGCAAAGCGCGCGACGAACAGTTCGGTGAGCGGCATGATGTCCTGCGGACAATCACGCAGCGGCGGCAGGTTCAGCGTCAGCACATTCAGACGATAATAAAGATCTTCGCGGAACAGCCCTTTCTGCACCAGTTCGACGAGATTTTTTTGCGTCGCGCAGATAACCCGAACATCGACATGCACTTCGTGATCTTCACCGACGCGACGGAAAGTACCATCGTTGAGAAAGCGCAACAGCTTCGTTTGCATGCCAGGCGACATTTCGCCTATCTCATCCAGCAGCACAGAGCCGCCGTTGGCCTGCTCAAAGAAACCTTTTTTCCCCTGCGACGCATCGCCGAATAGCTCGCTCTCCACCGCATTTTCCGGAATCGAACCGCAGTTCAGCGCCAGATACGGTTTGCTGGCGCGCGGGCTGGCCAGATGGCAGGCATGGGCCAGCAGATCTTTACCGGTACCGGTATCGCCGACAATCAGCAACGGGGCGCTAAGCATCGCCAGCTTGCGGGCCTGTTCAACGACGTGGCGCATTTTCGGCCCAACGGCGAGGATCTGGCTAAAGGCGCTGGTATCCTGGGTCGTTAGCGTTTGCAGTTGACGCCCCATACGTACGGTGGAGCGCAACATCACCACGGCGCCGGTCAGCACGCGTTCGGCGTGTTCGCCTTCCAGATACACCGGCGTTACTTCCAGCATAAAGTTTTGGCCATTCACGACCACATGCTCGGTATGCGACTCCAGCGGGTTACCTTCCAGCCAGCGCTGCAGGTTGAAATCAGTAATGAGCTGCGCCACCGGATGGCTGCGTAAACGAGCCTGAGTTTGACCAAACAGCTGGCAGCTGGCCGGGTTGGCAAGTTCTACTTTGCCTTTGGCATCCAGCGACAGCACCGGTTCCGGCATTGCCACCAGCAGCGCGCTCAGCGCCAGATGTTCCCGCTCTGACGGCATCCACGCCACGGTTCGAACATCGGTTACGCCGGAGATACGGCGGATTTCCGCCATTAAACTGCTGAAACTGGCGAACTCCAGCTCGGCGAAATTAAGGTAGATTCGGCCAATCGGGTCGATATCGATACCGCGCAGATCAATACCGCGCAGCACCAGCAAATCGAGTAATTCACGGGTCAGACCAAGACGGTCCTGACAAAAGACTTCCAGACGCATAGGAGTTTTCACCCTAAAAAGGCCAATGACGGATGAATGATAGGACAGATATGTGCTTACGGGAAGATAGCTGTCAACAATTATTGACAGTATGGCGGAAAAATGGGCTTTATGCCGTAAAGTTATGCGGGCATTTCTTTTGCGTTATGGCTCGCATGGCACAGAGAGCGCACAGAAGGCTCTGGTCGCCAGGGGTTTTCCCGGAGGCGGCGCGTTGCGCCTTCTCCGGGCTACCAAATCGCAAAGCGCTGTAGCCCCGGTAAGCGGCAGCGCCACCGGGGGATCCAGCGTGGTGAAGACATTAAAGGCAGGTCGCACGAACCGTAGATACTGTTATCGGTTTGCAACTTTTTTAAAGGGTTTTCCCGGAGGCGGCGCGTTGCGCCTTCTCCGGGCTACCAAATCGCGCAGCGCTGTATCCCCGGTAAGCGGCAGCGCCACCGGGGGATCCAGCGTGGTGAATAAATTAAAGGCAGGTCGCACGAACCGTAGGCCGGGTAAGGCGCAGCCGCCACCCGGCATTTACGCTTGCCGACGTTATTTCTCCGCGCCGGTTTTGCTTTTCTGCAGCGTCTCTTTCAACTGGCCGATCAGCTCTCGGCGGAAATCGCCAAGCCGCGGTTTATCATCCGCGATCCACGGCAGCGGACGGCACAGCTCCATCGCTTTAATCCCCAAACGGGCGGTCAACAACCCGGCGCCGATACCCTGGGCGGCGCGCGCCGACAGGCGGGCCGCCAGATCCTGCGACATCCAGTCCATTCCGACTTCGCGCACCAGTTCGCTGGCGCCGGCAAAGGCGATATTCAGCAACACCAGGCGGAATAAACGCAGGCGGCTATAATAGCCAAGTTCAATACCGTAGAGGGTGGCGATACGGTTAATCAATCGCAGGTTACGCCAGGCGATAAACGCCATATCGACCAGCGCCAGCGGGCTGACGGCGATCATCAGCGTCGATTCCGCCGCCGAACGGCTGATTTCCCGCCGCGCCTGCGCGTCCAGCACCGGCTGCACCAGTTGCGCGTACAGGCTCACCACTTCGCGATCGTTTTGCGTTTCATGGATCGCCGCATACCAGCGCTGCAGCGCCGGATGCGATTGATCCAGCCCGGCCTGCTGCGCCAGTTTCTCACAGAACGCGCGCCCTTTGCCCACCGCGTGACTATGCATCAGATCCCGCGCTTCATCGCGTTCGTGCGCGCGCTGGCGCAGCCGCCACAGGCGACGCCATTCGGTCGCAACCGATCCCACGCCCGCGCCGACAATCAGCGCCCCGGCCGCACAGCCGCCAAGCGCAATCCAGTCCTGGGTCTGCCAGGCCGTCACCGTCCACTGCACGCCCTGCGCCACCACGCTAATGCCAAAAATCGCCAGCCCGGCGCTAACCATCCGTCGCCACAGGCTGCGTTTCGGGCGCAGTACCGATTCCACCACCGCTTCGGCGGCCCCCTCCTCTTCAGCGACCATTTCAGGCAGCATCGGAGCGAAGGTTTGCGCATCGGCCGCGTCAAAGGCGCGGGCCGATTTTAAGGTCTGACTCTTTTCCGTTTCCAGAGGGCCATCGAAATCGATCCGCGGTTTTATCGGCTCGCTCATCGCAATTTATCTCCAATCAAAAATTCCAGCGCCGCGTCGAGGCGAATATGCGGCAGCGGTTTATCGACATCCATCGCTCTCGGGCGGAAGTTCTCAAACTGGAAACCCTGCTGTTCCCAGAAGGCCTGACCCGGCAGCCGCGCCGGCACCTCGCCTGGGAAAATGGTGAGCGGCTGCCCATCGCTCAGACGATCGCCACGCAGCGCCGGGATCTTCTCGCCGTTAACCTCGATAAGCCCGCCCTGGGTGGCCTGAATGGACGCCAGCCCCAGACAATCCATGCTGATGCCCTCAAAGGCGGCATTCTGCCAGGCGTCCTGAATCAGTTGCTGAAGTAGCGACACCATGTTGCCGTGCTGATCGACGGTCACGTGATCGGCTTTGGTGGCGGCGAACAGTAGCTTGTCGATAACCGGTGAAAACAGGCGACGGAACAGCGTTCGCTGGCCGTAATGGAAACTTTGCATCAACTGGGTCAGCGCCAGACGCATATCGTTAAACGCCTGCGGCCCGCTGTTTAACGGCTGCAGGCAGTCCACCAGTACAATCTGGCGGTCAAAGCGCAGGAAGTGGTCTTTATAAAAGCCTTTCACCACTTTCTCGCAGTAGTATTTGAAGCGCTCGCGCAGCATCCCCGCATTGGTGTGTTTATCAGCCTGCGCCAGCCTGGCTTCGCCAGCCGCATCGACATCCGGCCAGGGGAAAAACTGCAGCGCCGGCGCGCCCGCCATGTCGCCAGGAAGCACAAACCGCCCCGGCTGAATAAAGTGCAACCCCTCGCGCTTGCAGGCGTGCAGATAATCGGTCCAGGCGGCGGCGATCTCCGCCAGCCGGGTTTCGTCGGCGGGCGCCAGCGGATCGAGCCCCTCGCACAGCTGCCGCCAGCGGGCAGACCACTCTCCGCGCTGCCCCTGTAACAGCCCGGTCATCTGCCGCGACCAGCTTAAATAATCTTGCGCCAGCATCGGCAGGTCGAGCAGCCATTCGCCCGGATAATCCACGATTTCCAGATACAGGGTTGAGGTGTCTTTGAAATGACGTAGCAGAGAATCGTTAGAGCGATAGCGCAGCGCAAGGCGAATTTCGCTCACCCCGCGGGTTGGCGTCGGCCAGGCCGGGGGCTGGCCATAAAGCTGCGCCAGGCCTTCATCATAGGTAAAACGCGGAATGCCGAAATCACGCTGCGGAACCCGTTTCACGCCCAACAGACGTTCTTCGCGCGCCGCGCTCAGCAGCGGCAACCGGGCCCCGGCGTGGATATTCAGCAGTTGATTAACCATCGCGGTGATAAAAGCCGTTTTACCGCTACGGCTTAGCCCGGTTACGGCAAGACGTAAATGCCGGTCAACCCCGCGGTTGACCAGCGCATTGAATTCAGTTTTGAGTCGCTTCATCGCCAGTCCGTTATGCCCAGAAGGAATGTCGTTTAATGATAAGCTAAATAGATGGGGATAATCAGGGTCAATATAAAGCGCGCCGGTATTCCTCCCCCTGAGGAATTATTTCATTCCGCGGGCAAAACGATTGGCCAGCCGACTGAGCAGCGGCTCAAGCGCTACCGCCAGCAACATTTTCAGCGGCCGACGCGCCACCGATTTCACCGCCCAACCGGCAACGCCCGCCGGGCCGTAACGCAGCGCGGTCAGCAGCACCAGCTTACCGGCGATCTTAAGACCCGGTTTCACTTTTTGCCCTGCCTGTTGCCATTTCATATTCATGCGTTGCCTCGTGGTTATATGGAAAAAGTTTTACAGTTGACGAAAACGGCTGCGCAGCGTGAAGGTATCGGAGGTGATATAACGCTCCATATCACGCAGGCGCTGTTCGCCGGAAGCCAGTTCGGCATCCACGGCGGCCAGTAAATCACCATTGCTCGGCCCTTTTTCGCCGTACAGTTCGCTATCCGGTATCGGATCCAGCGCGAAAGTCAGAATGATGTAGGCCACCAGCACGAAAAAGAAGAGGCCAAAAATCATCGCCAGCACGGTTATCAGACGCACCAGCTTCACCGGCACATCCAGGTGCTGCGCAATACCGGCGCAGACCCCCTTCACCATTCCGCGCTGCGGAATGCGCCACAGTTTTTTATTAAAGTCCAATCCGGCCATTATTTGTCTCTCCAGTTCGGATGTTCCGCATCAAGGATCGCTTCCAGCGCCTGAATACGCTCGCGCATCCGTTTCGCCTCATCGGTCAGCTGCAGCAGGCGCTGCTGTTCGTTCTGGGTTAACGCCCCGTCCGCCGAGCGATTGTTGTAGTGCAGCCATAACCAGACCGGCAACACGAACAGCACAAACAGCGTGAGCGGGATGGCAAGAAAAAGCATGCTCATGTGTACTCCTTACAGGTGGTGAGCCGCGGCGCAACACCGCGCCGCGCAATATGCATTACTGGTTATTCTGATTCATTTTGGCTTTCAGCGCCGCCAGTTGCTCGCTGATTTCATCATCCGCTTTCAGTTCGGCAAACTGCTGATCCAGCGATTGTTGTTTGCCAAAACGATGGCTCTCCGCCTCGGCTTCCATTTGGTCAATTCGGCGTTCGAAAGACTCAAAACGCGCCATCGCTTCATCCATTTTACCGCTATCCAGCTGGCGGCGAACATCACGCGAAGAGCTGGCCGCCTGATGGCGCAGCATCAGCGCCTGCTGACGAGCGCGGGTTTCGCTGAGCTTATTCTCCAGCTCGCCAATCTCTTTTTTCATCCGCGCCAGGGTTTCATCCACCAGTTGCGCTTCGTGTTCCAGGCTGCCGATAAGGTCAGTCAGCTTCTGTTTTTCGATCAGCGCCGCACGCGCCAGATCTTCTTTCTCTTTACGCAGGGCCAGCTCGGCCTTTTCTTGCCATTCCACCTGCTGCGCCTGCGCCTGTTCGATACGGCGGGTCAGCTGTTTCTTTTCCGCCAGCGCGCGGGCGGAGGTAGAACGCACTTCAACCAGCGTGTCTTCCATCTCCTGAATCATCAGACGGACCAGCTTCTGCGGATCCTCCGCTTTCTCCAGCAGAGAGTTGATGTTGGCGTTCACGATGTCGGCAAAGCGAGAAAAAATACCCATAATTTCAATCCTCATAGTTCTGATAGCAGGCAGCGGCCTGTGTAGTAGTTAATACAAATGGCGTGCCAACTTTTATCTTATTGATTTTAAACAAGGTGGTTGAGATATGGCCGCCTGCTTGCTACAGTGAGTTGGCGAATCACACTACTTAATGGCGAAATTCATCATGGCGGAATACAAGGATAACCTGCTGGGCGAGGCAAACAGCTTTCTGGAGGTGCTCGAACAGGTCTCGCAGCTGGCACCGCTGGATAAACCGGTGCTGGTGATCGGCGAGCGCGGGACCGGCAAAGAGCTCATTGCCAACCGACTGCACTTTCTCTCTTCGCGCTGGCAGGGACCGTTTATTTCGCTGAATTGCGCGGCGCTGAATGAAAACCTTCTCGATTCCGAATTGTTTGGTCATGAAGCCGGCGCCTTTACCGGCGCCAGCAAACGGCATCCGGGGCGCTTTGAACGTGCCGACGGCGGCACGCTGTTTCTCGATGAGCTGGCCACCGCTCCGATGCTGGTGCAGGAAAAATTGCTGCGGGTAATTGAATACGGCGAGCTCGAACGCGTCGGCGGCAGCCAGCCGCTGCAGGTTAACGTACGGCTGGTGTGCGCCACCAACGCCGATCTGCCCAAAATGGTCGAGGAAGGTCATTTCCGCGCCGACCTGCTCGACCGGCTGGCGTTTGATGTCGTGCAACTACCGCCACTGCGCGAGCGCCAGAGCGACATCATGCTGCTTGCCAACCAGTTTGCCATTCAGATGTGCCGCGAACTGGGGCTCCCTCTGTTTCCCGGCTTTAGCGAGCGAGCCGTCGACACGCTGCTTGCATACCGCTGGCCGGGCAATATTCGTGAGCTGAAAAACGTGGTTGAACGTTCAGTTTACCGCCACGGCAGCAGTGATAGCGAGCTGGATAATATCATTATCAACCCATTTAACAGCGCCGCTCCTGCGCCTGCTCCGGTCGCCGAACATGCGCTTCCCGCGTTGCCGCTGGACCTGCGCGCCTTTCAGCTGGAGCAAGAAAAAAGCCTGCTGCAGTCAAGCCTGCAGCAGGCGAAGTACAATCAAAAGCAGGCGGCGGACCTGCTGGGGCTTACCTACCACCAGCTACGCGCATTACTGAAGAAGCATCAGCTATGAGCGACGCGCGGCAGCATCGCCGCGCTGACCAGCATTGAGCCTAAACACAGCGCGGCGTTAAACCACAGCGCGTACTGCGCGGCGCTGGCCATCCCCAACGGCAGGAACAGCGCAAAAAGTGACGCCGTCACGGCAATACCCATCGCACCGCCAAGCGAGCTTCCCATCTTATAAACCCCTGACGCGACGCCAATTTTATTCTCCGGCGCATTGGCGACGGCGGTATCGGTCGAAGGCGTGGCATAACAACCAAGACCGAGGCCAAACAGAATATTGCTGAAGAAGACGGTCCCGATATACAGCGACTTATCGAGGAAGGTACAGGAGATCAGCAGAATACCGATAGCGGTAAACACCGGCCCGGTCATCATCGGCAACCGCGCGCCATAGCGCTGGAGCAGTTTTTCTCCGACGCGAATCATCGCCAGTACCGTCACCAGATAACCCAGCGTCATCATGCCGGTTTCCAGCGGGGTGAGATGATGCCCCTGCTGTAGCCAGATGCTGGTGATCATCATCGTGCCGATAGCGCCATTAAGCATGAAGTTCGACAGCACCGCCGCGCCGTAGGCTCGGTTGCGAAATAAAGCGAAGTCGATCAGCGCCGCTTCACCTTTGCGCAAACCGCTGCGAATAAACAAACCTCCCATAACCACCGCGCCGCCCAACATCGACAGCGTTAAACCGCTGCTCCAGCCCCATTGATGACCCTTGCTGATAAACAGATTAAGCAGCACCAGCGAAGCAATCAGGCTTAATAATCCGCCCACATCCAGCTTATGCCGCTCGGCGCTGGCGCTGCGGCTCTCCGGGGTGCCACGTAGCAGCAATAACGCCAGCAGCGCCACCGCAATCGAAAACACGAAGATCCATCGCCAGCCAAGACCGGTGGCAATCGCGCCGCCGACAAACGAGCAAAGCCCGCTGCCGCCCCAGGAGCCAATGACCCAGAAACTCACCGCCCGCTGCCGCGCCCTACCTTCATACCAGGTTTTGATCAGCGCCAGCGTCGCCGGCATAATGCAGGCCGCCGAGAGCCCCTGCAGGATACGGCCGGTGATAAATAGTCCCGGCCCCTGCGACGCCGCCAGAAACGCGCTACCGATAATACTCAGCGCCAGGCCGAGATAGGTCATCCGCACCCTGCCGAATTTATCCGCCAGCCCGCCGCTGGCCACCACAAAACAGCCGCTGAATAAAGCGCTGAGACTCACCGCCAGGGTTAACGTCTCCAGTGAAATATCGAGGCTGCTTTTCATCGCCGGAACAACATTGATAACCGATTGCGCAAACAGCCAGAACGTCAGCACGCTGAGCACAATACCCGCTAGCAGGCGATCGCTGCCGACGAACTGAGATTCGCTTAACGATACAGAACTCATAATCGGGTCCCCCCGTCGCGATAGGTTAACGCAGATAGCGTTCCGTCAGGCCGCACCACAGCGCCGCACCGGTAAGCAGGATTTGATCGTTAAAATCGTATCCCGGGTTATGCACCATACAGCGGTCGGCTTCATCACCCGCGCCGATAGTGAAGTAGCAACCGTTTGGATTGCTCTCCAGCATGAAGGCGAAATCTTCGCTACCCATGAATGGATTCACGGTACCAACCTGTTCTTTGCCAAAAAGCGAGGTCGCCACTTCACGAACCAGCTCATTAGCCGCCGGATCGTTACGCAAAACCGGGCTACCGTTGACGTGGGTTAAGGTAGCGCTGGCGTTAAAACTTTCCGCCTGAGCGACCGCAATATCATGAATACGCTGCAGCACCGTCTCGCGCACCTGCTGGTTAAGGGTACGTACGGTTAGCTTCATCAATACCTTATCGTTGATGATGTTCGGCGCATGGCCCGCCTGAATGCTGCCGACGGTGACTACCGCGGGTTCAAATGGCGTGATGTTGCGTGAAACGATTGATTGCAGCGCGAGGGTAATGTGGCAGGCCACCAGCGTCGCATCGACGGTATGTTCCGGCACTGCGCCATGGCCGCCAACGCCCTTCACCTCGATATGCAGCGTATCGGAAGAGGCCATCATCGCGCCGTCGCGCAGGCCGATTTTGCCCAGTTTCTGGCCCGGCATGTTATGCAGGCCAAAGATGGCGTCGCAGGGGAATTTTGTGAACAGGCCATCTTCGACCATCACCCGTCCGCCGTACAGCAGCTCTTCTGCCGGTTGGAAAATTAACTGCAGCGTACCGTTAAACTGACGCGTGCGCGCCAGATATTCCGCCGCATACAGCAGCGTGGTGGTGTGACCGTCATGGCCGCAGCCGTGAAAACGCCCGTCGACCTGGCTTGCCCATGCTTTACCGCTCATTTCCTGCATCGGCAGCGCATCCATATCCGCGCGTAGACCCAGACGTTTTTCGCCGCTGCCGACTTTCAGCGTCCCGACCACGCCGGTACCGGCGAGGCCGCGATGCACTTCATATCCCCACTCAGCAAGCAGCCTGGCGACTTCATCGCTGGTTTTATGTTCTTCAAAGCCAATCTCGGGCTGTTGATGGAAGCGGCGACGTAACGCCACAAACTGCGCTTCATTAACTTGCAAAGATTCAATCAATGGATGTGTCATTTTTATTATTCCTGTGTTGTGTTGGCACGACACTTTCGAGTTTATGCGCCCCACCCGGCTTTAAAATGCGCTTTTTTGTTTTATATTGACGAATTATCAATGACTGTTTTCTATACAATTCTGTTATGACAAAAAAAACCCTGTTATTTTTTGTCTTTTAAGGAGCGGCGCATGGAACACCATCTCGGCGATTTCATCCTCACGGTGCGCGATATTCGCCACCTCAGCCCGCCGGAAAGCGACGGATTAACGCTGCTGTGGCTGCTGGAAGGCAGCGCGCGGTTGCAACTCGGCGAAGCGCCGCAACCGATGCGGGTTGATGAACTGGCGATCGTTAACCGCCGCCAGCGCTGGCAGATTACCGGCGAAGAGGCCAATGCGGTCATGATCCTCAACCTTGCCGCCGGTTGGCTCACCCGCCTTGATAGCGATTTTTTTGCCTGTGATTATCGGGTTAACGGCGAAAATAAGGATGCGGCAGATAACCTGCGTCAGCTGATGCGCCAGCTGCTGGTGGCAGGGCTGGTCAATCATCATTCGCGCTACCGCTTAGAGGCCAACCGCTGGCTCAGCGAAATCGCCCTGCTGCTGGCGACCCGCTTTACGCAGCCCATCGTACCCAGCCTGCGCCGCGGCGCCGAAAACTGGAGCCGACGAATTATCAACGTAGTAGCGCGCATCGAAGCCAACTATCAGCGGCGGATCTCGCTGCAGGAAGTGGCCGCCGCTGAGTTTGTCTCGGAGGCCTGGCTTTCCCGCCTGTTTCATAAAGAGGTCGGCGTCAGCTTCGTGCAGTACATTACCGCCCTGCGTCTCGGCAAGGCCGCCGAGCAACTGCTGACCACCCGACGCTCGGTGCAGCAGGTGGCGCAGGACAACGGCTTCGCCAGTACCCGCATCATGAGCGATCTGTTTAAGCGCCAGCATGGCGTCACGCCGCGGCAGTTTCGCCAGCAGCAGCCGCAGTCCGCCGCTCGTCCGCGGGTCAACGCCAGTGAAGTCTGGCATCCGGTCGCGGTCGAACGGCTTTACGCCCGCCTTAACGAGGCGGAAAAAAGCAGCGATGATACGCCTCCGCTACTGCTCAACCCACGTCAGACACGGCAGGTGGATATCCGCCAGCTGCCAGCGCGCGCGCCGGTATTGCGCCATACCCGTACCATCGTTACCGTCCGTGAACTCGATGATTTACTCCGCGAAGATGTCCGCCGCGAGCTGGAGCAACTGCAGCAGACGCTACCCGTCTACGGCATTGATATTCACGATCCGTTTCTCAGCAGCCGCTTGTTTGGCGAAGGCTGGGACGACCCGACGCTCGCGGGCTATGCCTGCTGGTACAATCTTCAGCAGCTGTTTAGCTGGCTGGCGCAGAAAGGCTGGACGGTGCTGCTCCATACCGGTTTAACCACCCGCTGCGATTTATTGCAGCGTTTTCTTCGGCTCGCCGCCAATCACTTCCCACCCGCGACGCTTGCGAGCTGGCGCTTTGTCTGGCACTGGTCGCCGCAGGCCGGTGAAGCCGCGCGACAGCTGGCCTGGCGACAACAGCGCGAAGTGCTTGCGTCCACCTTGCAACAACCGCAAATGGGTATCTGGCATCGTTTCCCGCAAAGCGGTATTGCCGACGATCCGCTACTGTCTTCCCCGCTGCTCAGCGAGGCCGATTTTCTCGCCTGCCAGGCGGATGCTAATGAACTGCTTGACCTGGCGCAGGCCGATAGCAGCAAGTTAGCCGCCAGTGAAAGCTATCCGCGACAGAAATTACGCCAAATCCATAATGCCCTGCGGCAACGGCAGCTCTCGTTGCCGCTGTGGCTGCTATCGTGGAATACGTTAACCGGCGATACCCGCGATACCAACGGGCGTTTTTTTCGCGGCGCGCTGTTGATGGATAACCTGCTGGGCATTGCCGAACAGGTGTGGCTGGCAGGCTTCTGGCTTAATTCCGGGCTGCAGGGGGAGGCGCGGGACAACGGTAAACTCGACACCTCAAGCCTGGCGTTGCATTACCTGCATGGTCTGCCGCGCCCGGTTTACTGGGTATTATGGCTGTGGCGGCGTCTGCGCGGCGAAGTCTTAATCAATGACAAAAACCTGTTGTTGTTACGTCATAACGGACATTACCAGTTGCTGTTGCGCAATACGGTGATTTTCAACCCCTGGCTGTCGAGCGAAGAGGCCTTTACTCAGCGCTTTCGCCAACCCTATACCCTGCGGCTTGCAGGACTGGAGGGACGCTGGCGCATCAAACAGCATTTGTTCGATCAACATCACGGCGCGCTATTTCCGCTGTTCGAGGCATTCCGTAGCCGCAGCGGCCCGGACGAAGAAGATTATCGCTGGCTCCAGCACCACGCCCGTCCGGCGCTGAGCGTGCATGAGGAACAACTGGATTATGGCTGGCTACGGGTGGATTCATTGCAGAGCAATGCGCTGGCATTATATGAATTCACACCGCTGAATGATTGAAGCGTGACAACGTCACTATCATTTCATGTATGAAAACGCGAGGAGTTAATAATATGTAACTGGTAAGATGTCTTAATGTGAATTATCATCGACGGCAATTATATTCAATGGACTGAAAATTCACGTGATTCCGGTTAATTCTCATACGCTAACCCGCTATGCCGCCCACGCCAGTCTGATTCACACTATGAAAAATCATCATGCGCCAGCCCTCTCTTTAATGATGATTTTTTCGGATCTCTGCGTGCGCTCCACGCGTGATGCCTACAGCGAACAAGGCTGGGAAATATCAGAACGTAAAAGCGGACTGGTACTGCGTACTTTCGTCGCCATCCATCGCGACGGCGGAGAACTGGAGATCACGCCAAAAGATTATATTGCCCGCTACAATCAGCTCCTTCCGCTCTGATCCCCGCCACTCGCGCCCGCCGGTTGCAGAACGCCAGCAGATGGCTAACTGGAGAAATTGGCGATAAAAAGATACCATGTTTCATAATACTGGTTTATTTCCGACACTAAATTGACCAACTGGCTGGACAACATGCGCTGCCGGTGACCGCATTATCCCCCTCGATGTCGTAAAGGTGGTGGTAAATGTCATTTAATATTAATAAGATAGAGCTCTGCTCTATGATCAAAAAGAAAATATGCGCCTGAAATTGTCCTCTCTTTTAGCGGCAGCCTCGATGCTGTGCGGGCAGGCTTTTGCCGCACCGGCCTTGACTCCGGCGCTGCCAGCTAATGCCGATATCCGCGATAGCGGATTTGTCTATTGCGTCAGCGGGCAGGTAAATACCTTTAACCCGCAAAAAGTCAGCAGCGGCCTGATTGTCGACACCCTAGCCGCCCAGATCTACGATCGCCTGCTCGACGTCGACCCCTATACCTATCGTCTGGTACCTGAACTGGCGGAAAGCTGGGAAGTGCTTGATAACGGCGCCACCTACCGCTTCCATCTGCGCGATAAGGTCCAGTTCCAGACCACCGACTGGTTTAAACCGACCCGCGCCTTTAACGCTGATGATGTCATCTTTACCTTCGGGCGCATCTTTAACCGCGACGATCCGTGGCACAGCGTTAACGGCAGTAGCTTCCCCTATTTTGATAGCCTGCAGTTCGCCGATACCGTAGAAAGCGTTCGTAAGCTGGATAACCATACCGTCGAGTTTCGCCTGAAACGGCCGGATGCTTCGTTCCTGTGGCATCTGGCAACACACTATGCTTCGGTCATGTCGGCGGAGTATGCCGCGCAATTGACCAAAAGCGACCGCGAAGAACAACTTGACCGCGAGCCCGTCGGCACCGGTCCGTTTAAGCTGGAAGAGTATCGCACCGGGCAGTACATCCGCCTGCAGCGTCACGCGGCCTACTGGCGCGGCAAACCCTTGATGCCGCAGGTGGTGGTGGATCTCGGTTCCGGCGGCACCGGTCGTCTGTCAAAACTGCTAACCGGCGAATGCGACGTGCTCGCCTGGCCGGCCGCCAGCCAGCTCACCATCCTGCGCGACGATCCGCGCCTGCGTCTGACGCTGCGCCCGGGTATGAATATCGCCTGGCTGGCTTTCAACACCGCTAAACCGCCGCTGGATAACCCGGAAGTTCGCCACGCGCTGGCGCTGGCGATCAACAACCAGCGTCTGATGCAATCGATCTACTACGGCACCGCGGAAACCGCGGCCTCGATGCTGCCTCGAGCCTCGTGGGCCTACGACAACGACGCTAAAATTACCGAATACAACCCCGCGGAGGCGCGTCGTCGCCTGCAGGCCCTGGGTTTGAGTAATTTGACTTTAAAACTGTGGGTGCCGACCAGTTCCCAGGCGTGGAACCCCAGCCCATTGAAAACCGCCGAGCTGATACAGGCGGATATGGCGCAGGTGGGTGTCAAAGTGATTATTATTCCTGTTGAAGGCCGTTTCCAGGAGGCGCGATTGATGGACATGAGCCACGATTTAACGCTTTCCGGCTGGGCCACCGACAGTAATGATCCGGACAGTTTCTTCCGCCCGCTGTTAAGCTGCGCGGCGATTGGTTCGCAGACCAACCTCGCCCACTGGTGCAACCGCGAGTTTGATGAGGTATTACAGAAAGCGCTGATTTCGCAGCAGCTGGCCTCGCGCATCGAAGCCTATAAAGAGGCGCAGCATATTCTCGCCCGCGAGCTGCCGGTGCTGCCGCTGGCCTCTTCGCTGCGGCTGCAGGCTTATCGTTATGATATGAAAGGACTGGTGCTGAGTCCGTTTGGCAACGCCTCCTTCGCAGGCGTGTCGCGCGAAAAAGAAGAGGTGAAAAAACCATGATTATTTTTACCCTGCGCCGCCTGCTGCTGTTACTTGTGACGCTGTTTTTTCTCACCTTTATTGGCTTTAGCCTCAGCTACTTCACCCCGCATGCGCCGCTACAGGGCGCATCGCTGTGGAATGCCTGGCTGTTCTGGTTCAAAGGGGTTCTGCACTGGGACTTTGGCGTCTCCAGCATCAACGGCCAGCTGATTTCCGAACAGCTGAAAGTGGTCTTCCCGGCCACGATGGAGCTATGCATTCTGGCGTTTGGTTTTGCGCTGCTGGTCGGCATTCCCGTGGGGATGATTGCCGGAATTATGCGTAATAAATGGCCGGACACGCTCATTAGCGCCCTGGCGCTGGTGGGGTTCTCCATTCCGGTGTTCTGGCTGGCGTTGCTGTTCACTCTGTTCTTCTCGCTAACGCTGGGATGGTTCCCGGTCTCCGGCCGCTTTGATCTGTTGTACGAAGTGAAGACGGTGACCGGCTTCGCGCTCATTGATGCCTGGCTCTCTGATTCGCCCTGGCGCCATGAGATGATCGTCAGCGCCGCGCGGCATATGGTGCTGCCGGTGTTGACGCTGGCCGTCGCGCCGACCACCGAAGTGATTCGCCTGATGCGTATTAGCACCAGTGAAGTCTACGATACTAACTATGTTAAAGCGGCGGCGACCCGCGGCGTTACCCGCAGGACGATTCTGCATCGTCACGTGTTGCACAATGCCCTGCCGCCGGTGATCCCGCGCCTGGGACTGCAGTTCTCCACCATGCTAACGCTGGCAATGATTACCGAAATGGTCTTCAGCTGGCCGGGACTGGGGCGCTGGCTGATCAACGCCATCCGCCAACAGGATTACGCAGCGATTTCCGCCGGAGTGATGGTGATCGGCGCGCTGGTCATTATCGTCAATGTGATCTCGGATATTTTAGGAGCCATGGCTAACCCACTGAAACATAAGGAATGGTATGCCCTACGATAGCACCTACAAAGCAAAAACCTTTATCAATTAAAAACAATGAGTTAAATTTTAAAATTGTTCGATATTCCTGTCTTTAATACACAATTTTGTACACATTGTTTTTAACGTTAGCTCCGACAGTCATCAGTTTGATTGCTGTCGGAGTTCTCTTCCTACTCCTCCACACATTCTATACTTTCAGTCTGCAAACGGGAGGTAACCATGTGCGGACGCTTTGCTCAATCACAAACCCGTGAAGAGTACCTGGCTTATTTGGCTGAAGAAGCTGAGCGGGATATCGCTTATGACCCCGAACCAATCGGCCGGTACAACGTGTCGCCAGGTACAAAAGTTTTGCTCCTGAGCGAACGCGACGAACAACTGCATATCGATCCTGTCTTCTGGGGTTATGCACCCGGGTGGTGGGATAAGGCTCCACTGATTAACGCGCGTGTTGAAACTGTGGCCACCTGCAGGATGTTTAAGGCGCTATGGCAACATGGCCGGGCGATCTGCTTTACTGATGGGGGCTTCGGATGGAAGAAAGAAGGTGACAAGAAGCAACCCACTCTACTTTATCCATCGCGCCGATGGCCAGCCGATATTCATGGCTGCAATCGGAAGCACACCATTTGAACGTGGAGACGAAACAGAAGGCTTTCTGATCGTCACCGCAGCAACAGAAAAAGGTCTAATAGATATCCACGACCACCAGCCTCTGGTACTGTCGCCAGAAGCAGCAAGATAATGGATGAGACAGGACATTGGAGGGAAAGAGTCAGAGGAGTTAGCTGCGAATGGCACCGTGCCCGCAGACAAATTTATCTGGCATGCAGTGACGCGCGCCGTAAGAAATGTGAAAAATCAGGGGAATAATTGATTGAGGCAATCAAATGCACATAGCCAGACGTACGCCTAATGCCAAAAGCGGAAATAAATAATAATTTTTCGATAATAACTTACTGGGTCAGAAAACGGAATATCCGGTGAAAAAGCCCTTGTTGCATTGTCTGGATGTATCAATATGATGCCGGGTTCCTCCCGGTAAATATTTAGGTATCCCCCCATGACTCGCGGCTTCAGTCGTGCATGATGAACATTCCAGCAGCAAAGTCATCAGGTTAGAAAGATATCTGCATTTTGTCAGTACACAAAGAGTGACTTCCTTATATGAGAACGATTATTAAAAATGAACATGTAAAAAAAAGGCCTGCTATTAGCAAGCCACAAAGATTTTAACTCATTTTTTGTTCGCTTCTGATAAATAGGGTAAATACGCAATTCAATTTGAAGCAGAGAAGATAACGAAAATGCTATAAATATTTCCGGAACGCATCGAGTATTTCCTGTGACATTAACTGTCTGTCAGAGGCCACGTAAATAACATCATGATCACCGGTTAATGAAGGAAAGCCTGCAGACATAATCTGTAGATGTATTTCTTCACCGTTTGGGTATTCCTGTCTGATTGAGGATGTACCCTCCGGAACGGTCATGACTTTACAGGATTCGGTATTAAAGAAAACGAGTACTTTTATCATATGCCACCATAATTCTGTTAGTCTTTCCCGTCACTCTCTTCTATCAGTGATGTTAAATGCCGATGCCATTAAAATACAATCAGGGACGTGATGCTTTCGAAGGCAGTCTCGTCTCTTACGCACTTTATTATTTAACAAGCAGTTAGCTTCTGCTTTCAGGCTTTCAGGCTTTCAGGCTTTCAGGCTTTCAGGCTTTCAGGCTTTCAGGCAGCAGTCCTGCACTTCATCACATCGGTCAGCACACTCATAATTGCGAAAAACATGTTGACCTGATATTAAAAAAACAACCGACTTTCTCTGATTTAATTTATGGACCTGTCTACTCAGGAATAATCCTTCATCGTTGTCGCGGGCCCACAAATCTTCATTTATCGCAAAGTATTACGTTTGTAGCAGCAGGCCCTTTTTCACCACTCTGCATGGCGAACTCAACTTTCTGCCCTTCAAATAAGGTATTGAAATTCTCACCATGGAGTGCGGAAAAATGGACGAAGACATCCTTGCTTCCGTCAAGAGGTGAAATGAAACCAAAACCTTTATCTTCGTTAAACCATTTTACCAAACCTTTAATTCTTGTGGACATACTGACTCCCGTTATACATGATAGTATTAATAGTAAACGTATAGTATTAAAGGTATGACTCAAAAGGAGGGGATATCAGCGATAGCGCCTGGTAATGAGAACTGACCAGAAAATGTTTAACGTTCGTTTGTACATTGAACTAACAGGATTCATTAAGACACGGGAGATACTAATACGCAAATTATTTTTTAGCCATCCAGAAGTCCTGCAGGAAAATTAAGTGTGGCAATATACTATTTTGAATGTATAGTCTTTACGTTTTTTTAATAAGGAATCGACTTGTCCCATAAAATGACAGGCATTGTCAAAAGCTTTGACATTCTCAGTGGTAAAGGCCTCATCATCCCTTCAGATGGGCGAAAAGATGTTCTGCTTCACATTTCAGCCGTTAACTCCCGCGAATCAGAATTACTCATCCCAGGAAGCCGCATAGAATTCTGTCGGATCAATGGTCCCAGAGGGCCTGTGGCTGCGAACATTTACCTCTCCTGAATTTCAGGGTCACAAAATAAACAGATCAAAACTTAACCATATGTGATACGGTGAAGTTCATTCATTGAAAGGTTAATGGTTATGTCTATTATCAATTACGCAATGAAATTCTTCAGCGGTGCATCTACTGCCACTGTTGTCTGCACTGTTTGTGGTTTCAAATCAGTTCAACCGATGGCAAAAATCCGGCGCAATCAGGCCATGCTTTGCCCACGGTGTAAAGCCCTGTTTATCTCACGGCGCTAGTATCAACTGATCCGCCGTGGACAGAACCATCTTCTATACTTAAGTTAAATCCCAGCAGCTGTTAAATCCCTGATGCCTTACGCCCATCCTGAGAGAACGTTTCTGAACTGATTTCGCAACTGCTCCTGCGCGCTAATGTCGCATCAGAGCAATGCTATGAAAATGAACCCCAGAGCGTGGTTTAACCGCTCCCGTATTCCGGTGAATGCTGCCGAAAACGTAACGTTTTCGGCGAACGATCCTGCAAGCGAAAGCACTCCGCGGTCAGAACTCTTTTCGACTGCCCAGATGGAACGCTATGGTCAGAAGCTGGCGCGGACCCATAAAGTATCACCGGATAAACATCCCTATTATCTTCTGAAACGGCTTGGCGACAATGAGGCCGTTATCACCCAAAACTGCTATGAGCTTAATGCAGGTAAAAAGACCAGTATCATGCCCGCCGGGGAGTGGTTGCTGGACAATTATTATCTGATTGAGGAACAAATCCGTACCGTCCGCCAGCACTTGCCGAAAAGTTTTGGTAAAGGTCTCCCGTCGCTGATGTCGCCGCTGAATTGCCCAAGAATTTATCATATCGCATCAGAGGCCATTGCTCACGGTGATGGCCGCTGGGATGCCACCAGTCTGACCAGCTATCTCGCTGCCTATCAACAGGTGACGCCGCTGACGCTGGGTGAAGTCTGGGCATTACCGGGAATGCTTCGACTGGCGCTGATTGAAAATCTTCGTCGTATCAGTATGGAAGTGATAAAAGCGCAACAGGACAGAAACCTGGCAGATACGTGGATAACCAGGATTTTCGAATGTGCAGAGAGTGCGCCTGGTGATTTAATTATGGTGGTTGCCGATTTGGCGCGCTCCCGTCCTCCGTTATCCAGCGCGTTTGTCGCAGAACTGGTGCGGCGTCTGCAGGGTCACGGCAACGCGCTGTCGTTACCTCTTACCTGGGTTGATCAGTGCCTTCGGGAACAGGGAGTCACTACTGACATTCTCATAAATAACTTCAATCAACAGCTTGCCGCCAGCCAGCTGTCTGTCAGTAACAGCATCGCAGGTCTGCGATTACTGGGTGAAACGGACTGGGCTGATTTCGCCGAAACGATAAGCGTCGTCGAACAGGTATTAAGCAATGATCCTGCCGGTATCTATCCCCGGATGCACTTCAATACCCGGGATCATTACCGGCACATAGTTGAGGTCCTGGCCAGAGACAGTGGGCTCAGCGAGCCTGAGGTTGCTGACAGGGTGCTGGCGCTTTCAGAGGGAAAAGCCCCCAATACACCGGAACATCATGTTGGTTATTATCTCGCCGGCGAAGGTCGACAGGCACTGGATATACATCTCCTGGCAGACACCTCAAGACTCATACGCTTGCGGCACAGTTTCAACAGAATAACCCTGCTGTCATGGCTTGGTAGCCTGGCGTTGTTGACAACCGCAGCGACCGCGGCAATATTGCACGAAACTGCCATGCAGGGCGCAGGTTGGTTGTTAATCGCGGTGATATTACCTCTGGTTATCGCTTTAACTCAGTTAATGAGTGATTTACTCAGTGACGCAACCACCCGTTTTCGCGTTCCTCGCCCCTTGCCGGGGATGGATTTTTCAACCGGCATTCCCGCTGACAGTGCCACCATGATCGTCATCCCCTGCATGCTGACCAGCCACGAAAGTTTCAGCCAGCTCCTCTCCTGTCTTGAAGTCTGTTGGTTGGGGAATGAAAACGAAAATCTCAGGTTCGCGCTGCTCACTGATTTTGCAGATTCTGAAAATGAACCCTCGCCGGAAAGTCACGCGCTGCTCAGACAGGCTATCGCTGATACGCAGGTGCTGAATCGCCGCTACCCCTCCGGCCGACCACGTTTTTATCTGTTACATCGTCAGCCTGAATGGAACCCCTCGGAAGGAGCGTGGATGGGCTATGAACGCAAGCGGGGAAAACTGGCGTTACTGAACAGCTGGTTGCGCCATCCCGGAACGCAATTCGTCAGCGTTGCAGACATGCCTGCCCACCTTTTACCGGGTCACATAAAATACGTCATTACCCTGGACAGTGATACGGTGTTACCGCGCGATACGGCTCACAAACTGGTCGCGGCGATGGCCCATCCGTTGAATACGCCAGAGTATGATCCGGTACGCCAGAGGGTGGTCAAAGGATTTGGTATTTTACAACCCGGTCTTGCTGAGGAGATACCACGTAACGGTCAGGGGCGTTACGCCGCCCTGCGCAGCAGCATACCGGGTAATAACCCCTATTCTATGATGTCTTCGGATATCTATCAGGATCTCTTTGGGGAAGGGTCGTTCGTGGGCAAAGGGATTTACGATGTTGACATTTTTATGCAGGCCACTGCCAATACCTGCCCGGAAAATCTGGTTCTCAGCCATGATCTCCTCGAAGGGTGCTATGCGCGCTCGGGTCTGCTGAGTGAGGTGTTACTCTACGAACAGTACCCTAATAATTATCTGTCGGACGTTGCACGCCGTTCACGCTGGATCCGGGGTGACTGGCAACTGCTTAACTGGCTGAAACCACACGTCAGAAAAGCCGATGGAACCCGTACCCGGAATCCACTGACCGCGCTTTCTTACTGGAAATTACTCGACAATCTGCGTCGCAGCCTGGTCGCCCCCTCTTTAGTGGTATTGCTCTACTTCACCCTGCTTTGGGTTCCCAATCCGGTTTACTGGCTGTGCATACTGTCACTGATTTGGCTGTTGCCAGCCCTCCTCTGCATCACCCATGACCTTCTCAATAAACCTCTGCGCCGTCGCCTGAAGCCGCATCTGTTACTTGTAATGGCGGGCGCGCTGAAGCGTCTGTCAGGTATCGGTCTTAATTTTGCGATACTGCCACACGAAGCCGGATATTCGCTGAAAGCGATCGCCGTGACGCTATGGCGACTGGGGATAAGCAGGCGTCACCTCAGCCAGTGGGTCAGCCACAGCCAGGACAGCAATCAGGCCAGATCCACTGTTGCACGTTTTTATCAGGCGATGTGGCTGAATGTTGCCGGTGGCGTGACGCTGATAATTCTGACCGGAAAATTGGCCCCCCAGCTGCTGGGGATTGTGTTACCGATCGGTTTGGTATGGTGTGTGGCGCCGTTGCTGATGAGCTGGCTGAGTCGTCAGCCCGTGCGTAAGGTTTTTTCGCCAGGTCAGGAACAAAAACAGCTGTTACGCCAGACAAGCCGTGAAATCTGGGCATTTTTTGAAACCTTTGCCACAGAAAAAGAGAACTGGCTTCCGCCTGATAATTATCAGGAAATACCACAACCGACGGTGGCACACCGAACTTCTCCTACCAATATTGGTCTTTCACTAATGGCTAACCTGACGGCATGGGACTTTGGCTACCTGCCCGGCGGAGAGGTGCTCCGGCGCGTGTCGCTCACACTCGACACGCTGGATAAAATGGAGCACTACCGGGGCCATCTGTACAACTGGTATGACACCCGTACGCTGGCCCCCCTCAGTCCACGCTATATCTCCAGCGTCGACAGCGGCAACATGGCCGGGCATTTGTTGACGCTGCGTGCAGGGCTGTCCGCCATGCGTCATCAGCCTGTTTTAAGCAGCCAACAGATACTGGCAGGACTGAACGATACGCTGGATATTCTGGAAAAACAGTGGGGTAAGAACCCACCTGACAGCCTGAGACTGCTGCGCAAGCATTGCCTGAATGCGGTGTCGCTCTCTCCGCAGGCGTTTATCAGCGAACTGAAAAACATGCGCACCCAGTGCAACCATCTGACCATGTTATGCCATCAGGGGTCACCTCTTCAGATGCGCTGGGCAGGACATCTGGAGCATCAACTGGTTCAGCTTTGCCATGAGTGGTCTCTGTTGCTTGGCTGGTTACCTGTATCCTGGAATGAGCAGACGCTGCCGACGCTGAGCGAGCTTGCCCGTCCGACATTAACCGGTACAGAAACGCCTCCGGCGTCAGTGGCGGAGCAGGCCCGAATGCGACTCAATATTATCACCGAGCTGGAACAGCGGCTGGATGAGCATGCCCGGATGGATTTCGCCTTTCTGTACAGTGAAGCAACCAGTCTGCTCAGCGTCGGTTATAACTGTGACACGAATACGCCTGACAAGAGCCACTACGATCTCCTGCCGTCTGAAATCCGCCTGACCAGTTTTCTTGCCATTGCGACTAATCAGCTACCTCTTAAAAGCTGGTACGCACTGGGTCGATTGTTTACCACGATTGATAATGAAACGGCCCTGATGTCATGGAGCGGATCCATGTTTGAATATCTGATGCCGAATCTGGTGATGCCCACCTGGCCCGGCAGCCTGCTCGATGAAATGAGTCAGTCGGCGGTTATGCGCCAGATTCACTGGGGGAAAGAACGCGGGGTACCATGGGGTGTTTCAGAGTCTGGCTATCATGCTTTTGATGTTCAGCATAATTATCAGTATCAGGCATTTGGCGTACCGGGGCTCGGTCTACGCAGGGGACTTGCCGATGACATGGTTGTCGCTCCTTACGCCACGCTGCTGGCGCTGATGGTTTCCCCGCAGAAAGCTTGTGAGAACCTGTTCAGGCTGCAAAAAAATGGTGCATGCGGAGAATACGGTTTTTATGAAGCGCTGGACTATACCCCCTCACGTCTTGCAACCGGTCAGCTCTATGCGGTGGTACAGTCCTGGATGGCGCATCACCAGGGTATGGCATTTCAGGCGCTGGCTCATGTGCTGCTTGATGCCCCCATGACTGAACGCTTTATGTCCAGTACGGTATTCCGGTCAGCGAGTCTGCTGTTACAGGAGCGCGTGCCGGATGCGGTCGATCTGTACAGTCCGCGCCGTCATTTTGAATCTCATGAGGGCATGGTCAAACCCGTTCGCTATGAACCCCGTATTTTCTATAGCGTGGATACCCCCGCCCCGGATATTCAACTCCTGTCCAACGGCCATTATCATCTGATGTTGACCGCGGGCGGCGGCGGTTACAGTCGCTGGAATGATATTGCACTAACGCGCTGGCGCAGTGATACCACCCGTGATAACTGGGGAGCTTTCTGCTACATCCGCGATACCCAGACGGGAGATGTGTGGAGCAATACCTGGCAACCAACAGGCTACACCAGCGGACAAGACGAGGAAGTGTTGTTCACCGATGCGGGGGCAGAATTCAGACGCAGCTTAGGGGGACTCAGCGTCAAAACTCAGGTGGTGATCTCTCCGGAGGATGATGTTGAATTGCGACGGCTCACACTGATTCATCGTGGTCGCAAGCCTCGCTCTCTGGAGCTGACGACCTATGCTGAAGTGGTACTGGCACCTGATGCCAGCGATCTGGCACACCCGGCATTCAGCAATTTGTTTATTCAGACTGAGCTGGCTCCTGAGCGTGACGCTATTCTTTGCCACCGGCGCCCGCGCTCACCGGATGAACCGGGCCCTTGCCTGTTTCACATGATGGTGGTGCACGGCGATAACCGACATAACGTGTCGTTTGAAACGGACAGGGCAAGGTTTATTGGACGTGGCAGAAACCCTGCGAATGCACAGGCAATAGAGACGGGAGGGATGCTAGGCAACACGTCGGGCTCGGTGCTGGATCCGATACTGGCAATTCGCAACGCCATTATTCTGCAGCCGGGGCAGCCGGTTACGATTGATATCATTTATGGCATCAGCGAGACCCGTCAGCAGAGCCTGGCGTTGCTGGAGAAATATCGCGATTACCCTATCGCCGATCGCGTCTTTGAACTGGCCTGGTCTCACAGTCTGGTGGTATTGCGCCAGATGAACGCCAGTGAAGATGATGCCACGTTGTTCAATAGTCTCGCCAGCGCTGTGCTTTACCCTGTCCAGGAGCTGCGCGCCGAAGGCCAGGCGATCGGCCGCAACCGGCGTGGCCAGTCCGGACTGTGGGGCTGGGGAATTTCAGGGGATCTGCCGATAGTGCTGCTGAGTATAACCAGCGAGGAAGGTATCACCTCAGTGACCACACTGATTCAGGCACACCGTTACTGGAGACAGAAAGGGCTGGATGTTGATTTAGTTATCCTGAATAACAGCCCCGGCGGCTACCAGCAGGGATTACAAAATCAGATTATGGAGTTAATTTATGCCGGGTCTGAAGCCAGTCTGCTGGATAAAAAGGGCGGGCTTTTTGTCCGCAACGGTGAGCATCTCTCCGCTGAGGATAAGTTGCTTTTGATGAGCGTGGCCTGTCTTTATCTTGATGACCGCGCAGGGGGGATTAATGAGCAGCTTAACCAGCGTATTCATACCCTGAAATCGCCGGCAAGGGCATTCATTCCGCGTGCTGTGCGCGAGCGTAATCAACATACGGACTGGAGCCCTGATACCAGTCAGTTATGCCATTTCAATGGGTACGGTGGATTTTCTCAGGATGGGCGGGAGTATCAGATCGTCCTTCGGGAAAATGCGCTTACACCGGCTCCCTGGTCGAACATACTGGCAAATTCTCGTTTTGGCAGTGTGATCTCAGAGGCAGGGCAGGCCTATACCTGGTATGAGAATGCCCATGAATACCGGTTGACGCCGTGGGAGAACGATCCGGTGAGCGATCGCAGCGGCGAGGCATTTTACCTGCGCGATGAAGAGAGCGGGGAGTGCTGGTCGCCGACGGCTTTACCTGTTCGCGGACACGGTGATTACCTGACCCGCCATGGTTTTGGCTACAGCGTTTTTGCCCATCGTGAGAGTGGTATAGACAGCGAGTTGACGGTCCTGGTTGCTGAAGAAGATCCGGTTAAACTGGTGCTCCTGACGCTCAGTAACTCTTCGGGACGGACACGTCAACTTTCCGTCACAGGCTATGTAGAGTGGACGCTCGGAGAAACACGAACGCGCTCAGCCCCTCACATTGTGACACATGTGGCCAGAACGCCCGGCGGCTGCGGGATACTTGCGAATAACTTTTATGGTGATAATGGTGGCGGCCGAACTACATTTTTTGCCGTCAGCGGTAATGACTGTTCTCTGACAGGGGACCGCCGGGAGTTTATTGGCCGTAATGGTTCCCTTCACGCCCCTTCGGCTATGAAACTGCAAAAGCTTTCTGGTAAGACGGGGGCCGGTCTGGATCCCTGCGGAGCGGTGCAATCGGCGGTTACATTAATTGACGGGGACCAGAGGACGTTTATTTTTATCCTCGGCGCAGAGGAGAATGATGTTTGTGCTCAGGAGACGCTGGCCCGCTACATGAACGAGGATACGGTCCGCCAGGAGCTGAACCGGATTCATAATCACTGGCACAATGTTCTCGATAAAATCGTAGTTAACACCCCCGACACGTCCGTAAATTTACTGGTTAATGGCTGGCTGTTGTATCAGACAGTCGCCTGCCGTCTTATGGCCCGGAGTGGCTACTATCAGTCTGGCGGTGCATTTGGTTTTCGCGATCAGCTGCAGGATACGCTGGCTCTGAGCCACGCTGCTCCGGACCGGATGCGTGAACAGATAATACTCTGTGCATCACGGCAGTTTATCGAGGGGGATGTGCAGCACTGGTGGCACCCGCCACACGGCAACGGTGTGCGTACCCGCTGTTCCGATGACTATCTTTGGCTGCCGCTTGCTGTTTGCCACTATGTTGAAACGACGGGGGATATGGATGCACTGGAAATACGCATTCCTTATCTGGAGGGACGCTCGCTTCAGCCTGGTGAAGAGTCTGTCTATGACACGCCGGTCATCAGCGGCACCGAAGAGACACTCTGGTTACACTGCGTCAAAGCTATTCACTATGGACTTCGCTTCGGGGAGCATGGCCTGCCGCTGATGGGGGCTGGTGACTGGAATGACGGGATGAACCGGGTGGGTATCGAAGGCAAAGGTGAAAGCGTCTGGCTGGGCTTCTTCCTGTACGACATTTTGCAGCGGTTTGCAGCGCTGGCGGAGCGCAGGCTGGATGAAAGCGTCGCCGCGATGTGCCATTCACAGGCTCTGCGCCTGCAAAGCAATCTCGAAGCCCACGCCTGGGATGGGGAATGGTACCGGCGCGGGTATTTTGACGATGGTACTCCCCTGGGATCGAAAACCTCACAGGACTGCCGGATTGATGCGATTGCGCAGAGCTGGTCTGTATTGTCCGGCGCCGCGAGCCCGGGACGGTGCGCAAAGGCCCTGCAGGCGCTGGATAAGCACCTTGTGGATAACAAAGGCGGGCTGATCAAACTGTTAACGCCTCCTTTCGACGGACACGGTCCAAATCCGGGCTACATACAGGGGTACCTGCCCGGTGTGCGGGAAAACGGAGGGCAGTATACTCATGGCGCCATCTGGGCCGTGATGGCATTTGCCCGGATGGGGAATGCCAAACGTGCCTGGCAACTCTGGTCAATGCTCAACCCTGTAAATCATACTCTCAATGCGGGCTCTGTCGGGATTTATAAAGCTGAACCTTATGTCATGAGTGCTGATGTCTACAGCGTAGCTCCCCATACTGGTCGTGCAGGCTGGAGCTGGTACACCGGTTCTGCAGGCTGGGCCTGGCGTTTACTTACCGAGGAATTACTGGGGATAAAACGCACCGGCACTGACTTTAGTGTTCATGCCCTATTACCGGATGCGTGGCCGTCTTTTTCTATTGCTTATCAGTATGGTGAAAGCCACTATCAGATTAGTGTCTCACGCGGCGATGCAGAATATTCCGTGACGCTGGATGGTGTTCTCCTCCCTGATGACAGAATACTGCTGAAGGATGATGGACAAAACCATACGGTTGAGATCATTCAGAACTGACACTGATCCCGGAGGTGCATTAACGTCTGCCGTTAATGCGCTGATTATCCCTGAGAACATCAATCGCAGTCTGCATGGCGATTTTGTCATCCCGCCTTTTTTGTTTGTCCTGCATGACCTGAAGGTATTCCAGCAAGGTGCGGGTATTAATCGGTCTGCCCTGTTTACCCACAGCCAGCACGGCTTCACCAAGAATAATTTTCACAGGCGGTAGTTGTGCCGGATACCAGTCAAGGGTGTCTTCTGATTTCATCATAAATTTCTCACGGAAGGATAGTGTATCATAAATCAGACGTTCAATTTTCAATATCTTACATCCTGATTCAGACACAACTTAACATAACTTATGCCAGTTATTTTTATATCAAAGCGTATAATAATTACTGTATTCCTCAGAGAATCATTTATGTCTTATACAAAAGGGCTCAGATATTTTAAAGAAAGACCGGTTCATGTTGCCTGCCCGGTATGCGCACACAGAGCTGATCAGAAAGCAGGTAAGCTAAGAAAAGATGCGGTTCTTGAGTGCCCTGCCTGCGGACTGTTGTTCAGACCTTCAGAATGCTGGTGTATCGGCGGCTGATCAGCTTCTGCCACTTAACGTCAGTGATGTCGGAAAATGACAACGTTCCTCCTGTACTGCAGTTGTCGAGGGTATGATAATGAAATCTAAAAAATCTGTTTTTATTGAAGGACGTATCCTGTCGAACAGCTGTCACGGGCAGGCTGGCCAACCTTTCTGTATTCACCGGGTCAGGTTTAGTAATGGTAAATATGCCATTATCCGGGTGGCATCCGGGATATGTTTCAAACCAGGCGAAATTATTCAACGAAACGATTGTGAGTGGTTTTATAAACTTACCAAAATTCGCCTTCTTTCTTTTGAGTACCTTGATGATGATGAATCCAGAAGACAATCTCTTGAATATCAATGAAAAACCCATGAAGTTATAACAGCATAACTTTGCTGATTTACAATGTATCCCTGACTATTCAAAAACTGTTGCCAGTAATTGAAATTGTTTCTTCTGAATTTATACGAATTCAAACTGTCTAAAAGAATGAGTATCGCTAAAGACGAATTTTCTCAGCATTTCCCTTTTGCGTTATAACTCCATTAGCATTAAGGAAATTTATGTCACAGACTTTTACTTATAATTTACTCCATCCCCGCTACTGGCTTACCTGGACTGGTTTGGGTCTGCTGTGGCTTCTCGTTCAGCTTCCTTACCCGGTTTTACATATTCTGGGCTCTGGTCTTGGAAAAATATCCAGACCCTTTCTGAAACGTCGGGAAGGAATTGCGATTAGAAATATCGAACTCTGCTTTCCAGGAATGACACCGTTTGCCCGAAACCAGATGGTCAAGAAAAACTTTGTTTCTCTCGGACTGGGACTGATGGAAACAGGAATGGCCTGGTTCTGGAGTGATGCGAGAGTCAAAAAATGGTTTGATGTCGAAGGGCTTGAAAACCTGACCGGTGCGACCAGAGGGGTAATGGTTGTCGGGATTCATTTTATGTCCCTTGAGTTGTGTGGAAGAGTAATGGGTTTATGCCATCCTATGATGGCTACGTATCGCCCACACAATAATCTATTAATGGAATGGGTACAGACAAAAGGTCGTATGCGTTCAAATAAGGCGATGATTAATAGGCGTAATTTATCTGGTTTTGTTCATGCATTGAAAGCTGGTGAAGCCGTGTGGTTTGCACCAGATCAGGATTATGGGCCTAAGGGAAGCGTTTTTGCACCTTTTTTCTCGGTAAAAAAAGCAGCCTCAACGAACGGAACATATGCTCTGTCAAAACTCGCAGGTGCACAACTGATCACACTTAGCATGATTCGACGTAGCGATAAAAAAGGTTATCGCATGTATATCAGCAATCCGTTGTCAGGCTATCCAGGGGAAGACAAGGTCGCCGCAGCGGGTTATATGAATAAGATCATCGAGCATGAAATTCTCCGAGCCCCTGAGCAATACCTGTGGATGCATCGCAGATTCAAAACGCGTCCTGAAGGAGAAGCCTCTTTATATAAATGAACCATTCTACTTGTCATGTACCATGAATCTATCTTGCTGGCTACTTTGTAATAGCAGCAGGCTTTACCACGTTGAAATCCTTAAGTTTATAAGGATGAGGCAATGTTTTCCGGGGAAATATCTTAGTAGTCTTCAAACTATCTCCGATTATCCCTGCAATTCTTTACCAAGAGGTTCCCGAGTAAGTACTTGGTGGTTCCCAACTAACTCTTACATATAGCCATTGGCCGTTTACTTAACCAAAAAACGATTGCCAGAAATTTGTAAAGCTCACAACCTTCTACAGTTCCTGCTGTCTAATGAATGACAACACACACCTCAAGGAACTATATGACATTTTTAATCATCTCAGGCGTATCTGTAACCTTATTTGCCATGACTATACTTGGCCTGATTATCGTGTGGGGCGGTATCTCCAACATCCCTGACGATTACTGATTCTCAAAATTCCCTACGCCAGCTACAGGGAAATATTTGTAAATCGTCTTTACCCCAACCCCAATCACATCTGCGGCCTGCTGTCGGGTAGCTCCGTTTGCGAGCATTCGACGACAATGCTCCACAGCGTCGCTAGTCATTATCCGGCGACGTCCGCCAACTCTTCCCTGCTCCCTCGCCGCAGCTAAACCTGCGCGTGTGCGCTCGACGATCAATTCTCGCTCCATTTCAGCCAACGCACTCATGACATGAAAGAAGAAACGGCCGGCAGGCGTCGACGTGTCGATCGAGTCAGTCAGGCTGCGGAAATTCACTCCGCGCGCCTGCAGCTCCGATACCAGTGTGATCAGGTCGCGCACGCTGCGCCCGAGCCGATCCAGTTTCCAGACCACCAGCACATCACCCGGTTTGAGTCTGCGTAACGCACGCTTTAAACCAGGTCGCCGGGCATTTTTCCCGCTGGCCATATCTTCAAAAACCAGCTCACATTCTGCTCGAATCAGTGCGTTTTTCTGTAAATCGAGATTCTGATCCCCGGTAGACACCCTGGCGTAACCAATCAGCATCATATAACCCTTTGAAATAGCTGATTGTAAAAAGCTCAGGGCTTTCGCTCAAACCCTCGTTTGAGCGAAGCCTCTTTTTGGAGCAAAAAACATGGCCTTTAATCCGCCGCTGGGGAGTACCTCTCCCGCTGTGTTGCTCGATAACGCCACGCGCCTGGATAGGCTGGTCAACGGACAGCCGACGACCGTTCCCGACCGCGCCGGTGATCCGCTTTATTCGTGGCGGGGTATCCATCAGAACCTTATTCCGCTGAGCAAGCAGTATATGACGCTGGCTGATGCTCAGGCGGATATTGCCAATATCCCCGAAGGCTCAACCACGTATTACCGCAGCCCGGATGATAGCGCACTGGCTATCGAGGTTATCAACAGCGGAGGAGCACTAGCACCTACCGGGCGTAGGATGCCTTCACAGGCATTCGTTGCAGGTATCGATCAATTCACCGCAGAGCTTTCTGCACAAATCGCTTCTCTTAAGCTAAAAACAGCAATTCTGTCACAATACAGCTCAGATGAGTGGCAATGGATTTTAACCGGGTTACAGGGGCCATCGGCAACAGCGCTTGCACTGGATAACGATTTCGGGCTATGGCTCGCAGGTCTTAAATCATCATTGCAGGATTATGTTGAGCAGCTAATCCCCAAACAACAGGCAAATCTTTATCAGGGATTACAACATGTCATTGTGGCTCAAAACGGCGTTGATGGTCTTCTGACTATTAATGACAATGGTGATATACGTATTGTCGGCACTGATGATGTTCTTCAGGACAGGCTTAACGCGCTATGTTCCACTAACTTTTCCCGCACCATTATTGGCTTCCAGCATGTCGTTTTTGCAGCCGATTTAAAAACCGCCATTTTTGCAATAGATGATGATGGCGGGGTCCATATTCCCGGTATTGATGGCCCGTTACAGGACAATCTTGGCGAATCACTGGCGACCATCAAAACCGTGGGCGGTGTACCAGCAGCAGCATGGCGCGGAGAGGTGGTCTGGTCAGAATGTCCCGTACTGACTACGCAAAAACTGACGCCTTCCGGTTTCGTTTTCAGTTATCTACCTGGCGGAGAGGCAGTATCTGGTTCCGGGGTGATGTATGTACCGTCAATACGTGAAATGCCGCTTGATGCACCTGAAATTCAGGGAGGCGGTTCAAGTGGACAGTCTCTGAACATGGAAGCGGATCATGTCGGACAGAATATTGTTAATCGTAATCCCATTTATCGCGGGCGGTTATTGGCCGGGATGAACGGACGGCCTGAAGGTAAAAATATACAGGCGGTGAATGAGGATGACGTATCCACATTGAACGATATGAATTATCCATCGTACCGGCAGGGTAATATTTTACCTATGTACGATGTCCTGATGAATAAGGGGGTAGGAAATACCATATTTATTCATGCGCCTTTTGCAGCAGGTGGTCGTTCATTTAAACAAATCAGCAAAGGGACAATCCCATATCAGAACGGGCAGAAATTTGTGCAGATGGGTAAAGATGCCGCTGATGGTGTTGGTAAGCCGTATACATTCCGGTTTCTGACGTTTGAGCACGGTGAAACAGACTCCGATAATGGCGACAATCTTTTACCTGGTGATTACCTTACCAAAGCAAACACCTATTTCTCCGGTCTCCAGTCTGATTTCAAGGCTATTTCCGGACAGACGACTGATTTCGCTGTCATCATCGGTCAGGTGGGAAGCCGCTTTTATACAAGGTCACAGCCAGTGGATGAAGCCGGTAATGCCCAGGGTGACCCGGTAATCGTTCAGCCTTACTCTATCCCCGCGGTGGATCAGCTGACTTATGTCCGTCAGAATCCGAATACGGCAATCATGTACGGGCCAAAATACCCGCTTAACTGGCTATATAGCGACGGGTCACTCAGCCACATCAATGCAAAAGGCAAGGTGTTACAGGGTGAATATACCGCGCAGGCAATCTACTGGCATCTGTACGATACCGAAAAGAAAGGAACATGGACGGGATGTAAAGTCAGGGATATTACATTATCAGGAAACCTTTTAGAGCTTGCCTGTGATGTTCCCTTTCCGCCACTGATCATCGATACAGATTTTATTGCCAACTGTCCGAACTACGGGATAAGCCTGGAGAAAAACTCAGCCACGGTACAGGCTGTTTCTGTTATCAATGGGAACACAATTCACGTTGAACTGAACCAGCCTCCCGCACCTGATGACGTCCTGTTAATCGGATTTACCAATACCACACCACATACCAATGGAAATCTGTATCCGCTTACCTGTTTCAGGGATTCTTCACAGACCGTGTCACGTTGGGTGACGCTCAATGGCGCACCTTTCCCTCTGTATAACTGGTTATGTCTGGATCGTCTTCCCCTCACTGGAGAAATATAATGGTTGCTGCAATTAATACAGGTAAAGTCTATTCCGGCGCGCGAGCCGCTCTGGACCTTTCTTCCTCAATCCTTGATCCCGCAGTCCTTTTTCAAAACTATAAAGCACGCATAACTGCTGATGGTGGTCATATTCCTGACGAGGCTGGCTGTCTTGAGCGTTTTCGCTTTTTATTGCTGAATGGCATGTATGAGCGAACAGCCGTTTCTGTCACTCCCGCTTTTGGTATCAAAACCGATGGAAGTGGAAATGTGCAGACAATCTATAACCTGACCGGGGGAAATGGCGATCTTCTTGCGGTTGCTAATGGCGTACCGCCTGAACAGATGTTATACAACCCGACATCACGCTCGGTTAACGTTCGTATCTCCTCTGCCGGTGGGAACAGGCTACTGAGCCGCGGGGAAATCACGGTACAAAAATCATCAAGCTACCTTATCGCTGGATGTATTAGCGATACCAACAGAACGGATGGCAATGGTTTAACGCTTGGTTATGCTGTAAATGGTCTGGCAATGGCTTATATGCGGACAATGATAATCAACAATGAAACGACTGCAGAATCCTGGCGTTTTGGTACCCGTGATTCGGGATGGCCTGCAGGAAATGGCGGTGCTGTACTGGTTAATTCAAATCACTATGAGGATTACGTACCCGCAGCCGGGTTATTTAAAGTTGCTGCCGGCAAAGTTGAAGGTTACGAGAGAGGTAAACTTTCCATGACTGCCAGTTCCGTCACGGGATCGCTTGCGGACCTGAGAGGACGTCAGTTCCAGCTTGTTATAGGTATCGTAGGAAGCGGAAGTGTCGGATGTGAAGGAACGTTCAGGGATGTACTTCAACTGCATACGGCTTCTGAAGCTGATGGGGTACTGACGTCTAGAATTGGAATGTAAAGAAATTCGCTTTCATTTTATATTTCTGGATGCACTCAAGATGAAACCAACCCGGTAACCGTATGCAAGAGTTACCGGGTGGATTTAGCTCATGAGAGTATGTAGATCTGTTCTAGTTCACTACCACGCCTCGCATAGCCATGATAGTTTTCATTTTACTACGAACATCTGTTTGCTCTGCATCGGTCAGCACGCGATTATAGACAGCGAATATCCCCATTATGCCGGGAAGCCCCATGTTCTGTTCCGGGCTCTGGCCACCATTCAGGATCAACGGAAGTGTCGATTTCTTTCTAACTGTGATAGCAGAAGAACGTTTTTCTCCACTTGCGCGGGTGATAGACGCTTCTGTATTTGATACCGATACGGTGAAGCGTGTCCATCCACCTACTGCGCCACCGTGGCTCACCTGAACAGTCGACTCAACACTATTCCCCGTAGCCACCTGTAAAATGAGCGTGCCAGCGGCTTCAATTCGCAGCTGCAGACCACCAAACGGGGCGATACCAGGAAATAAGTTGGAGAACAGACGGCCCGACACGGTGGGCTGATTCATATTGATACACAGCGCAAACGTCATTTCATCGGATTCAATGATCCCCGTATTTGCACCGTGCGCACTGTCTGCGACGGTACGCATCCCCAGCTCAGTAAACTCATTGCCGGTAACCAGATCATACCCGTTGCCGCTTGAATCATACTGGTCATGCATCCCGTAAGTCGCGATGCTGGCGCTGTCATTCAGAATCATTTCAGGCTCGGCCAGTTCCAGATCGTCGGCATTTACCACGCCATCACATACAAGAATCATACTTCCTCCTGTTTTAATAATCCCATCTGGCCCACGCTGGTAATGGCTCCATTCGCTACAATGGTCAATTTCATTTCGGACATCCCCTCCGGGATCACCACGTCATAACTGAACGTTCTGAATCCGTCCGTCGAATGGTTCCAGGGGCGAATTCCGGCAATATTGGCTCCGTTGGCTTCGAGAAAGCAGGCGGTTGCCGCGTTTTCATCTACATCAAATTTCACTCTGAAACTGAATTTCCGGCGCTCACCGGGCGTAACCGGGATAGTCTGTGACACGCGCGCGCTGGTATTCCCGGCGCCAGTCACCACCAGAACGTTACCAACGACATCAGGATCAGTGGTTAATGACACGGTTCCGCTTTCAACAACCCATCCTGACGGCAGACCATTCACAATATCGAGAAAGAGTGGGTTGATAATGGCATTTGGTCCTCCTGACGTGACGGGTTGGAGATGGCCATCTGCGGATAAACCGGCATCATGAAAGGTGCCAGCGCTTCCTCCAGTGCTTTACCCATATGAAAAGCACCGAGTGGCGCAGGGTGTGATGGGTCAGGAGAGCCATCCTGAAGTTTGCCGTTATAGCCCGCCTTCCAGCCGTCGGTTTCAGGATCAACAGTGACTGACCGCATATCAACGAACGGAAATCCCTGCTCAATTGCATACGCGCGGGTAAAAGCGTTTATCGCGTTTTCTCTGGCTTTCAGCGCCGGATCGCTGTTGTTCTGTGCCGCCATGCTACACACCACCGGGATAATGCCATTCTTTCGAAACTGGGTGAGGATGTACCGAATATTGCTGGTGACTGTTGCAATGGTGAATTTAAAGTTCCCGGCACTATCTTTCTGAATAACATCGTTACGACCACCCAGGAAGGTAATGAATCTGGGCTTTGCTTCAATGGCTGGCTGTAAGTGGACGCGGATCATATCGGCAGTGGTATAGCCGCCGGTAGCCCACTGGCCAACATACTGCAGCTGCCCGTTGCTGAACAATGATGCCCATACCTGCCATGACCTGGCGTTATAAGCATTACCATCCAGCCCATTCGCCGTTAATGAATCCCCGAACCCGCCGAACGTGTTTTGCAAAAGCCCCTGGTGGGTTTCCAGCGGGATTCCTCGATACTCAAGCGTGGCGTTGCCGTCGTCGCGAACAGCCAGAACCCTGAATCCTCCAATGACCAGATTAAATAAATAGCCTGCTCTGGCCCGACGAATTGATGAGGTTCCGACGAGAAGAGATCGCAAGATATTCAGGTAATCAGCAAAGGATTTGCCTGGTAACTCTTTCTCACCATTTTCATTGATTGAGAATAACCGACGGCCTTGCCGGGTCAGAATATCCAATGGCCTTTTTTTACGACTCACGGTGTTTATTCCGCGCGTTCGCATATCTGTCGCGCGCGCAAAGTTATGGACCATATCAATGAATTCCTGAGAGGCCTGTTTCCGTCCAGTCGGTTGCAGGATGCCGTTAACGTTCATTATTTCATAGGCAAGATAATCGTTATCCTGGCTGCGTATGAACGTTGTGCTTCCCTGCATAATGTTTGCAATATCAGCCTGCGCAGCCTCAATTGTCATGTACTGACGGCTCAGTGGGATCAGGTTCTGATGGATACCCCGCCACGAATAAAGCGGATCACCGGCGCGGTCGGGAACGGTCGTCGGCTGTCCGTTGACCAGCCTATCCAGGCGCGTGGCGTTATCGAGCAACACAGCGGGAGAGGTACTCCCCAGCGGCGGATTAAAGGCCATGTTTTTTGCTCCAAAAAGAGGCTTCGCTCAAACGAGGGTTTGAGCGAAAGAAAGTTAATTGGGGAAATTTTTGGTTTTAAGAGATGTTGCCGGGATAGATGGCGTCGTCGTACTGGTAGAAAACGTCGCTGTATTGTCTTGTCGTTACCTGGCAGGTTCCGTCGGCCTGCGGGGCTATCTCCTCAAAAATGGCATCATAGACACTTCGCGTTGAGCTGCAGAACACCAGCCGCGGTGGCTCAATGCTCGGATCGTTCAGAAGAATTTCATCAAAAGCAGCCTGCCACGGAACGGACAACTGATAATCCCCGACAAAAGTGGCCACCAGCAGCCCGGAGGCAGAACCATCCTGGTAACGCAGAATTGCGCGCGGGTTTTCAAAGGACCAGTCCAGCGGCTCAGAGACGGTAAATACCGTCTGACCGCCAGATGTGGCCATATCCATAACCAGGCTACTTACCGTTTTATTCCCCGGAATATCGTCAGTCAGCAAAATGCGATCGCCATACTGATAGACCAGCGCATCCAGTTCTGTCGTCGTGTTATGCCCCAGCCGCTGATACAGGTATTTCATCAGGCGGCGCATGCCGATTTGATAGGCACGGTTCGGGTCAAGCACCCCATCGAGGGTATAACTCTCAATTTTCCTCGGTGTGGGGTTATCCGGAGTCCGGCATTGCACCGTTTCTTCTGACCACGTCGTGCCATTGATATAGGTGACATCCACACCATCGTAATCATCGGCAGACGGCGCCGAAAAGGTGGTCTGTAACTCTTCGGTCATTTCATGCGGGCTGATAATGCCGGACCAGTTTTTAATCCCTTCCCTGCCTACAGATGCGAGTCCGTCACTCAGCAAGAAATATGATTTCCCCGCCGTGGTGATCTTCTGCAGCATTTCCAGCGCGGAGACACTGTCGCCTGTCGCGAAGTCGAAATACTCATTTTTCGGTGTCCAGTAGGTTGCCTCAAGGGTGTTAATGGCTTCGGTATCCATCGCCAGGCCAAGAGAATTACCGACATGAAACAGCGCGCTGGAGATTCGCCGTGGTGCGCCGGTATCATAAATACGCGTGGCCACAACGTTTACGCGCCTGTCAGACTGCGCCGCCAGTTTGCCCCCGGTCTCGACCGTCACACCCATTAGCGTAACGCCGGCGTAAGAGGCAGGACGGTTAAGCAAACGGCCACGTAACGACTGCCAGTACATCGAGTCACGCGCATTATTGCTGCCCTGCTCGTTCTGGCGGCGCATCCGGACTTCAACCAGCGCAGGAGTGTTTAGCGTGATTCTGTGCGTATAACCCAGGGCATTAACGTTTTTGTTTTCATACTGGAATGATGCGGTCTGCCAGCCGCCGCCACTTCCATATGTCCGGTACTGAATATCCACCCCGGTATGACGGACGCGTTTTTTCCCTTTGTTATCAAATCCACATAACCCACTAGGGAAAGAAACGTTGACCTCAAAGGCATCAACCACCTCATTATCAGGACAAGCCAGGAATGGCCCCATCCACGTATTGCTGTCGTTAATCCCTGTCGCCTGGTAATCGATCATTGTCCTGGGTGAAAAGCCAGGCCAGGTTGCATCAATGGCACCATTCACCATACGCTGAACCGTTGCGGTCGTACCGTCTGCTGAGGCGATACGATATTCATTACCGCGGTGCGCAAGTGATAATCGCTGAGTTCCTTCAGGAACGCCGGAGAATGCCGCGCCGGTTCCGCTGCCATAAGCAAGGGTGACATTGGCGGTGATCGCCGGGCTGCCGCCGCTGGATGCGGTTCCATCTGTAAACGTCGGGTTATCCCCGAATACAGAAGCCGGGAGTGATGAGGCGGTAATACTGCCACCCAGCCACGGACTGGACTTCTCAACGATGCGAACAACCCCGCCATCATCCTGCGCGACCAGGTTAGACCCGGCGATCGCTTCATTGATTGCCGCCAGCAGGCCAGACATATTGCCGTAGTTGGCGATAAGCGAAACGGTATAAGTTGTCGCCTGCCAGGTCAGATTAAACGTCTGGCTGTTAGTCGAAAAATCATAGGTTGTTGGTGCTGCACTTGCACGCAAAGAAGCAGCCGCCCCCCCCACACCTGGAACAGCATCCTGTTTGGGCGTGAACGTAGCGATAAAGAGATCATATTCCGCCCCGTTAATTTCCAGCGTAACGGGCATGCCGGCATAGGGATTAATCTCAGTCAGCGTGTCACTGAACAGAACGCTGTAACCCGATGAAGAAGAGATCAGGTAATTGGTCGGCGCGATAATAGTCACCAGCGCCCCCTCCACCCAGGACTCGGGCAGTGAATTATCATCATCACCATCACTCAGCCCGGTGAACGAAACCGACGATCCTGAAACGGTCATGCTGTCGGCGGTAATATCGGATGAGTCCGGCGCCGTCTGCGCCATATCAAGGCCACTGCCGCTGGACGTTCCGCCCACCTCGGTGGAGTTAAACCAGTTTTCGCTGCGACGATCGCCAGCAACATTAGCCCCTGGCGGATAAAGCGTATAAGAAAATGAACCGCCAAGAGCCGAAACAGGCGTTGAGCCAATCCTGATATCGCCGTTTGTAAAAGCAACATTCCCGCGGCTCACACAAATCATCATTTCAACCGTCATTCTGGTTGGATCATCAGGGTTAAAACGACTTACCGCCTGAACAACATAATCCGGATAAACCCGCGCACGTCCGAACAATTCCCGAATAGGATCGCCAAGTTTTGCCGTGTTCGCTTTTGCCGGGTTTAAATCGAGCCCTAACCCATTTGAGGATGAATTTCCGCCGCCTTTGTCCATTGTGGACATCATATATACCGAGTAGGCAGCAGACGCCACAGCGACAGATATCGCCGCCCAGGCAGCTATTTCAGCGCCAGTGCCGTAGGGAGTTGGATATATTCTGACATCACTATCCGGCGTTAATGGGTAATAAGGCCATTTCTCTGGCGGAACTGGAGAGCCATTAATTTCAACCGTTACTGGATGCTGTTGCTCAAGAGAGTAATGTTCTACGTTGGTTTTCATCCATTCATGCAGAGTCGTTCGCGCATGCTGATGGGTTTCCAGCGGTTCGCCGGGGAGCCGGGAGGGATAAATGCGGATCGTCATCGCCAGAATTCCACCTTGATAAATCGCCGTTTAAATTTCCAGATCGGCATAAAAGAAACGTTTGATCCGGGGTTGCATTCGGCCACCTGCAGCAACCCATTCAGCTCAACGACAATCCCCACATGGGTGACCATTGTTCCAGAATAACACGCCACGCCAGCGCCGACGCATGGCTCACAACGCTCAAGCTTTAACATCAGTTTTCGGGCTTCTTTATCAAGGCCGCCGCCGTCTTTGGTCACACCTGCAAAGTCAGGCCATTCAGGTAGGCCAAGGTCACGGCGTATCTCATTCACAATGCCAAAACAGTCGAGTTTGGGAAAAGAGCGTCCGCCCTTCAGCCAGGTGACCGAAAGGTATTTATCAGGATTGAACATGGAGAAACCTCAATTCATGTAGCGAAGAGCGGGAAAATCATTAAGTGTGTAGCGATAGCGTGGCCAGGCCGTATCGAGAACGTTCATATAGCCAGCGGTAATTTGTGCCTGCAGCGCCGTCCATGAGCCCGATTTGATAGCGAGCGTATACGGCACTGAAGCCGGAGCATTAAGATCTGTTGAGACATATTGCCTATAGGTCATAGAGCCATCTTGTCTCGCTGCCAGGGCATCGCGAATCGCCGTACTCACCTCCCCTTTTATGTTGCTGACAGCGAACTGCAAATCCTGTGTACCGTCACTGTTTCTGGCCGGGATGGCGATATCGATAGCTGCGGCTGAAAAGGTTAAAACAGCGCCATTTTCGGTCGTCGCTGTAATATCGTCGTAGCCCTTGCAGAAATAATGCACCGTCGAACCGATATTGATTTGTAGCGTTTCAATGATGACTTCCGATCCGCTACTGGCATAAAGCCGGTTAAGCACCGTCATGCTTTGGCCACTCCCTGTTTAATGCGATATCAAGCAGTGAACTACCTGCGATCCACTCGGGGTAGTTACCCCACGGCGAAGGCAATAGTGGACGTTCCCATAACTCCAGCGTCGCCGAATACCGCCAGTAGATAGGAGCCACCAGCACTGGCCCCTGATAGATATCCGTAAAACGACATTTGTAGAATTTTATGCCTGCGGGGGTTTGCAACTTCATCATAAACCAGGCCGCACCATCAGAGAGCGCATCACGGTACCACGATTCAAACGTGAGCCCCTGAACATTGCTCTCCATAAACCAGGATACAGTCGCTTGCGTAGGAGTCGAGGTATACGCCCTGCGTTGTCGCGCGCGGCCAGTAGTGAGTTGAGTTCGTTTCAAAGGGCTGACTGGCTGGAACCCATAGCCTTCCTGCAGCGGCATTGGGAGATAGTCATGTGGGTAGAGGATATCTGCCATGTTATTCCTTATACCCCCTCACGTAGCGACTCTTTAAAGCGCGGCCAAAATCGCCCTGTGGCATCATGACCTCCTTCGTAAGCTCCCCTTTCAACTGTCTGGTAAGCTGTCTGTTATTCTGGTTGAGCGTAGAATTAAGTTGCTCAGGCGTGACCCCCTGAAGGTTAAACTCTTGGGTAATCGGCGCATGAACAGTGGTTCGCCGGCTGTTGTCGCTGCTAACGTTCTGAACGCCAGTCCCAAACCCCGAACGCCCCAATGTCGCATCAAGCGGCTTGCCGTTCCGTAACGCCTCAAGCTGCGACACGCCGATTCGATTTGTGGACTCCTGATCGAAGACATATTCCCCTTTATGGACAATACCTGCCGGCTGATACTTTCCGCCTGAGCCAGTATATCCACCAGAAGCAAAGCCGACGGCGGCAGCACTGGAGATGCTGGACGTTATTGTAGCCATGAGACCTGCAACAGTAGCCATCGCTGCTAAGTTGTATGGGAATGGCTGGCTTGAAAGCGCCTGCGCCATTGCCATTGGCAATTGAACAGCCGCCTGAGCAAGCGCAAAAGCTTTTTGCGTAACAAATGCCGCTTTATACATTACGGATTGCTCGCCGAACATCGCCCCCATCGAATCGGTGATACTGGAGAAAGAATTTTGCGCTGATTGCATCTGTGCGGCATAAACTGCGGTGCTTAGTGCTTGCTGGTTCTGTTGTCCTTGCTGTTGGAGAGCCAGCAATTGCTGCTGCTTCTGCTGCTCATTCAGTAAAGTATTTTGTGTGATCGCCTGCTGCTGCTGGTTCAGCCAGGTAGCATAATCAGTCTGGGCTTGCTTCAGCTTTTCGATAACCTCCAGCTGCGGATCAATTTGCAGCCCTATCATGTTCATTCCCTGTCCTGACAGGTCGCTATTGGTTGCTCCAGAGGTCAGCGTACCACCGGCCTTGTTCACACCTGATATAACGGAATCAGGCAGGACCGATTTACTAATCAGGTCACTTGCCTGCTTCCCAGCAGTCTCCGGCGTCAGTTTCTTCAGCTCAACCATCTTTTGAAGAATTTCTAGACGTTTTTGCAGCGTCCCATTTTGGCGCAATTCCTTTGGTGCAATTTGCTCCTGCATTTTCCTGTAATCATCCAGCGTCTTAACTGAATTCTGCAAAGCCTCCTGCTGCTTATAAGCCTGCAATATTTCGTCAGAACGGGAAAGAATCGACTTCTGGTCGGCGGTTAGCTGAGTTTTAGACTTGAGGTCTGCGATCTGCTGCTCGAACTTAACCCGTGCCTGCGTAGCGCTATTAAGTTTATCGCTGGCATCCAATTGTGACTGCATCGCGGCAGTCTGCTGATGTATCTGCTCAAGAAGCCGAGTCGCTGCGTCCTCTGTAAATGTTTTACCTTTTATCTCTTTCTTAGGTTTTTCATTTCCCTGTTGTTTGGCCTGATCCAATTCCTTTTCACGAACGGCAATGAGCGCATTAGCTTGTTCAATCGCCTCTTTGTTCCCTGAGAAAGCTATTTTTCTTGATTGCGCCCTCGCTTCCTTTAGCCTTGCTTCGGCGCCAGCGACTCTGTCAGCCGCCAAATACTCCTTATTAATCCAATCAACAGACTCTGCAACAGCTTTATTACCCTCAATAGTCAGGACATTCATCGTTGATTGTAGGTCAATGGCCTGTCCAATAAATCTCATCGTGGGGTCTATTGCGCCACCAAGAGCAACAGCCTGCTTACCTTTGTCTGCAGCTGTGTAATAGTTTTTTACCTTTATTGCCGCTGCCGTCCAGGAGTCGCCAATTTTCAGTATCTCTCGACGATGCATGTCAATATCAGCATTCAGAGCCGTAAAATTAGCTGAATCCTTATATTGAGAAATTTTTTGTCGTGCTTCATCGTAGCTATATCCGACATCAATTAATTTATTTACTGCCTCGCTGGCACCGTCATTGGTCGTAATAAACATATTGCGAACTTCTTCAATAGCCAGCCCCGTCTTATCGGATATCGCAACCATGTTAAGCGCAAGGCGTTCGGCAGCATCACCGTTAGCACCAAGCGATGTTGTAGCAATTTTCGTTGCTGCTTCAATCTCCAGCCGATTTTGGTAAACAGCATAAGTAAGGAGGCCAACTGCCCCCGCAGCTACGGTATATGGATTTACCAACCCCATTACGTAGGTGGATACACCTTTAATCGCAGGAATAATTCCACCGAACATATCTTTTAACTGCCCGCCCTGCTGCATAAGCACCATAAAAGGGGACTGGCCTGTAGAGAGTCCGACTACGATGTCCGTCATCTGAGCGGGGATCATGCGCATTGCAAAAGCTGTCTGGGCGGCAGACTGCCCAGTTTTTTTCAAGTCGTCACTAAAGCCGGTTAATTTGTTACGAGTCTCTTCGATTCGCTTTGAATAAAGCTCAAATGTATCTGTATCTACCATCCCTTCGGATTTGAATTTCACCAAATCCTGTTGTTGTTTGTCCAGCTTATTCAGGGCGGCATTCACCGGGTCAATACGATCGAGAAGTTCAGATAGAGCCTGCTTTTCTTCGTCCGTAGCCTTTGTCACCTTGCCAGCGCTCGTAGATGCACGGTCTCCAGCTTGGGTCATTTTAACCAATGCAGTTGCGAGATTATCGGCCTGCTTTTCTGCCCCAGAGCTGTCGATAATGATTGCGAGGCGTGAGGTTTGTTCTGTCATTTAGCGATCTCCGGGCAATAAAAAACCCCGCCGAAGCGAGGTTAGAGCTTTAAAACTGTTAGGCTTTTAATTCATTGACGGTAAAACATTATTGCGCCGATAATCGCCGCAAAGACCGCCAGCACAATCCCCGCGATTAACTTTACATTAACGTCAGCCAGCCTATCACTGTCCCCAGCATCGTCAGTGTTAACTATTGTCTTCAAAGGGGTTACATCACTCCCGCAATGCTTACACTTCACCGCCTCAGGATTTATTAATTCTGCGCAGTAAGGGCATTTAACTGAAGTTTCGGACCCTTTTAGCTTATCTCCCACCAGAGCGATGATGATACCTGCGATGGCTACGAACCCTCCAAATATCATGTAATTTTGGCGCGATGACATTAATCCAAGATTGTTAACCCTGTAACCACCGCTTGTCGCTACTGTCACATCCATGAACAACGCGGATACAGCAAAGATCAACCCTATTGCAATCGCTATATAACCAATAATCTTCACTTGCCTACCCCATTAGTTAAAAAGCCTCCCCCAAATGGGCATGAATAATCACAACAAAGATTATCTAAAGTTACTAATTACTTTGTATCGGATGCTCTGGTTGGTAGCTTCAAGAACTTCAATTTTGGCACCTTTATAACCTATAACTTTAGATTCAGATAAGTCATATTCAACATCGTTGTTGAAAGCTGGTCTAGCCATATCAGATGACGACTCACGGTAGCCTATGTTGATTTTGTTACCAACACGCCCGTTATACAGCAGTGTCTGCTGAAAATTATTAGAAGAACTAATGTTCAGGTTAGTTTTTTCAATAGGCATGTTGTCTTCACATGTTGATACTGAGAAGACGGTAATCACACAGAGTGTTTTGGTGCCATCTTTAACCATTAATGCCTGCCACATGTCAGCCAACGCAGCTTTCTGAACATTTGCTGAATCGGCCATGCCTGTAGGCATATAGAACTCGGATTTGCCATCCTGACCGACTTTTTTTAGATTCCCTGGCGTTACAGTATAAGCCCATGAAACCCTGGCAGGAGCAGTAACTTTTATCCCTTCATATTTTGCTAAAATTCCTTGAGATAACAGAGAGTCTCCAACATACGATGTGTTTACGGAACCTACTGGCGGTTCACTTAAACTTTGCGTTGTTGGTGCATAGTTGTACTTAGGCGAAGTACACCCCGTCAGTAAAACAGCCCCCAATGCCACTGCCAATATTTTATTCATTCCATGCTTCCTATGATTACAATCGGAAAAATCCTAACACATGGATGCAGACAGACAATGATATGACTATTTCACTTTTGCCTGTCTTTTCTGCTCCGCTGCCCACTCGTCACGCCACGCATCGTCGAGCGCCAGGATAGCGGCGTCAAACTCGGTGCGGTCAATCAGGATGGTTCGCGATGCCAGATATAGCTCAATATCATTCAGGGATAAAGGGAGCGGTACTCCGGCCATGCCAGCATATTTTCTGCTGCGCGATATCATGGCATAGGCATTGAGGATCTCCCCTGTTACTGGATCAATTTCTGGCTCAGGAATCGGCGGAAGGTTCAATTGCTCCCGGCGCCATTTTGCCTTATCTCCCCTTTCGCCCCCGAACTCCTTTAGCCACGTCTGCGCCTCTAGGGCTTTTTTACGGTTTCCTGAGTCTGCTGCTCCTTACCCTGAGCTATGTTCGCAGCCTCTGCCAGAATCAGCCAATACAACGAGGGATTCTGCTTCAGTAACGCGACGCCAAGTTCAGGCGTATACGCAACCGCCGTCTCAATACCATCCACCAGCTCACCTACTCCCTCCCAGTCTTTCAAAAGAAAGCGCGCGCAGTTATCGATGAGCAGATCATCAATTGAGTCAATTTCACCCACGCTGGCGAGATCGAACGCGTCGGTACCGACCTGATAGCTCGCGTCCATTTTGTCGATATGGCGCCGCACCAGCGCATTGCGTGAGCGGTATTGTGGATTCTCGCTGCTGGCCACCAGCAGGCGAAGTTTAAACAGTGCTTCTTCTTCAGGTGTGAATTTCTTTTTACGGCCATCAGGCTTTTTAAAAGGGAAGAACCAACGCTCGCCACTCAGATCAAGTCGAGACGAAATAATCAGCATACAGACTCCATAAAAAGCCCGAACCGCGATGTTCTGCGAAACGGGTCAGGGAAATTAAGGTGCGGTGACAGTGATTTCAGAGGTTGCCGTAAAGGTGCGAGCCTTCCCGGTGATCGTGGCGTTCCCGGCAGCATTGCGGGTCACTTTCGCCGTTTTTTGCCCGGTAGAAACTACACTGGCAATCGCAGGATCCGATGACGTCCACTGGACGATATCTGTTGAATCAGCAGGCGTAAGCGTGGCGGTTAATGTCACCGTAGAGCCGACTGCGCCATTTGAAGTGGCTGGCGCAACACTGATTGCCGTCGCCGGTACTTTTGGCGCGCGGGTAATGGTTGGCGGCGTATTGGCGGCCGTGATATCAAGCTGAACCTGTACGATGTCAGTATTCCCGGCGTCCGGCCAGTCGCCAGAAATTTGCACTTCAGGAAAACTGAAGGTATAAGCGCCTTCGGCGTTCTCCAGCGTGAAGGTAAACGGCACTGTTTCGCCGGTGAAGGTTTTTTTGTAGATCTCCCAGGCCGCCTTGGACCATGACAGAGTGATCTGACCAGACGGTGTAAAGGTCGTCGGAATGTTTGCGCCAGCAAATGCTGAGCCGGTACCGATACAGCGCTGAGTCTGCATGTTGTTATCAAACTGGATATTAAACGTATCCACACAGAAGCCGGCACCACCCGCCACCCCGTTCAGACTCAGGCCTGTCACTTCCTTAAACGAATAGCGCAGCGCGCCAGCACCATCCACCGGGTTAGTGAAATAGCTGGTATCGTCGGCTTTGGTTTCCCAGTCAAGCCCGGCGAATGTAATGGTCGAAGTGATGTCGCCATCATTCGGGATTTCAATCTGGAAAGTGGCAACCTGGCAACCGCGGGCAATCTGTGCGATCCCTACATCATCAGCGTATGAAGAAACTGAAAAAGTAATGCGGTTGTTGCCCATCGTCAGCACATTATCGAGCCAATCCGCTCCGAAACAGCTCGCCAGAAAATCATCATGCTGATTCCAGCGAAATTTGGTGCCGACATCACCGCCGACATCAATCGTGCCACGGGAAACGCCCTGTGCCATACGGTCACCGCCGATTTCATCGTTATCGTTGGTGTTCTGCGTTGGCATCAGCCCGAACGACGAACGGCGTAACAGGTTCCAGACACCAGCAGAGGGTGTCTCTCCCGGTGTGGTTTCGCGAATAAACGCGGTAACTACTTTTGCGCCTGAACTCACAGGTGCCTCCTGTTGATTGTGCGCTACAGAGCGCGATAAGGGATTTGAAGATTGAGCTGAGACCAGCCATCGGTTTCACCTGCCGGGATGGCGGATACGGCGAAATAACTCAGTGCTCCGTCGTCCTGAAACTCGAAGAGTTGCGTTAATTTGTCGGCGGCCTGAGTCAGCTGCAGAGTGCCTGAACCAACAGGGACGAAAAGCTGGATGATGAGAACCCCTGTTCGGTGGACAGTCGGCCCCGCTCCAATTTCGTTAGCACCTGCTTGTCCGGGTATGTCAGTAAGACGCGCCCAGATTTTTCGACCGCTGAGATCGAATACAGGACCGTTTGGGTAGTCCACCGCATCCTGGGCAATAGCGGTCTGCGTCGTCATTCGTCTGATGACAACGTTTCTTATTTCTGTGAGGGTCATTTGTAGGCCTGAATCACACCATTAAATGAGACGGCATAGACGCCTGTCGGCGCTTGCGTAGAGTGGCCATTCTCCAGCGGTACGGAGTAAGGGAGGTTTGACTGAATGTAAATCACCGAGTAGGCCGGCGCCTGATTGATGATATTTTTCCCGTTGAGGAATGTCATTGTTCCGCGCGGGTCAGGCTCGGATGGTATTGACTGATCCGGTTCGCCGATGCTGACAAAATGCGACGCCCGAAAGGTTCCTGCTCGATACTCAGCCGGACGCCTGATATCCATGCCATCGTTAACACGGACTTTCTTTCTGAGACGGCCAGTCTTTGTCAGGTTGGCAGAATCGGCATAAAGAGCTTCGTTCCATTCACCTACCGCTTTGTTGTACTGAACCGCGGTGGCGTTTATGGCCCATAACTCCGGGTTACCTACAGGCGATCGCTGGACGATTTCATTCAGCAACTGAATGGCGATGGTTCTTTGCCGTAACCTGACGTCGTCCTCCACCAGCCCGGCGAATGCCGCCGGGTCAATGTTCCAGCCCTTAGCCATATCACGCCCTCCGCAGTTGAATGGAGTACGCAGCGCCAGCAGAGTCTGCAGAAGCGGTAATGACCTCATAGCGCTGGAGTACGCCAGTAATCGGGTCAGGTGCCGTGATGATGTGCTCAACCGCTGGCTTGTCGGTGACCTCATTAACGAGGGCGGTGAGTTTCACATCACCATGAAGGATGTTAACACCATCGATGCGGCGGAGTTTATAGCGCGCCAGCACTCCGCGCCCCGAGTAAGTCACCTGCGCTTCAGTGCCGGTTTCCATCACCGGGTCCCAGGCACCCCGAACGGTGTATGCCCCAGTGAAATCCTTAACGGCATCCTGCAGGTCGGTATTAAATGCCGCGGCAACTTCAACCTGCAATTCGTCACGAATCCCCACATCACCCCCTTACCAGCCGCACCTGAGACTGACTAACGCCATATGGCTTTAGCATTGCAAGCGCCAGCTGCAGATCAGAATCAAGCAATGCCGAGCTGTTGGTAGCGAGTTCTGCGAAAGTCTTCGAAACGCTGACATCGTCGGCATCTACCGTCTTGCTGAGGAGCACGCCAGAATCAGTTTTCTGCTGATACAACCCACCATTTGCCGCCGCCAGCGCCGCATAGGCGCCTGCCTGTTTTACATCGTCAGGAATGATGGTTTCGTGAGTTGCCTTATCGCACGGCATTCTCAGGTTAAGCCCATTCATCCAGGTATTAGCCATCAGCACAGATTTGGTTTTTTTGCTTTCAACCGCCCAGGTGGCACCGAGAATCGAATTGACATCTTCAACAGTGATGAAAGTGATCATGCATCACTCCATTTCTTTCCAGCCGTGCGCCTTCCAGTTCTCCACTTCATCAAGGTGAACGTTGGCGGTATTAGGAGCGCCGGGGAATGCCGGGAAATCGGTAACCATCGCCACCAACTGCGATGTGGTCGATACAGATACGTTGTTATCCGCCTGCGTAAACGCAGTTTGCTCAGCAGCTCGTTGTGCGCGCTGCTCTTTTGTTAATCCGGCCATAAGCCCTCCACAAAAATAAAGGGGCCGAAGCCCCTATTTATCAGCCCAGCAACAACGCTGAGTGCGCCGACTTAACTGCTGCTACGCCCCAGGACAAACCGACTTCGTAACGCACCTGGCGATACTGGCGGTACAGAGCAACCTGATAAGTGATGCCTGACACCGGGTCAGTAACGTTCATGACGTCATCCGCAGTATCACCGCCCTGCGGCATTGCCGGGGTACGCGCAGCCAGCAGGAACGCGTTACGGTCGAATGCCATGTTTGCGGTATATCCACCTACGGTAGTAATCGCGGAGTTATCCGCCAGCGCCTGACGCAAGCCCGGTGCCGCCAGGGTAATAGTGGTAGCAGTAGCTGCAGCAACGAGGTATTTGTTGCTGTCACCGTCAAACGTCACAATATCACCTGCCGTGAAAGAACCCGTGCCGGTATCAATCGCGATCAGGATGTCACCCTCAGATTTTGCACCATTTACCAGATAATCAGCGGCAGCCGATGCTGCACGTTTTTTGACGTGTGCAGATTCGTGGATGTTGAATCCCTCCAGACGGCCCACGATACCTTCACGCAGCAGCGCATCGGTACCAGACTCGTTCACCTTGAACAGAACTGACTGTTTACCACGGAGGTTAGCAATCGCAGAGGAACCAAGGACCATCTGCAAATCGGTAGTCGGGGAGCCGTTATCGGACAATACCTGGCGCGCATTTGCCGCATCTGACAGATCGCCCGCAATCCCGAATGGAGCAGTACCAGCCGTACCGACAGCGCGGGAGGAAGCGAAATACAAAGCCGCGAGATCTGCATCCATCTCATTAGCCAGCGCTCGAAAAGCCTGCTTAAACTGATCAGCAAGGATGGTGTTGTATGTCCCTGCAGGCCCCAGCGCCAGTTGTTCCTCACCGTTCCATTTGACCGGGGCCATTTTGGATTTGGTGATTTTGACATCAACGCTGCCGATCGTCTGGTCACCGTCATTAGGCGCAGTAGCCCCCGGGGTAATATCAACAGTGGTTGCCGGTGGCGCAACCGGCGCAGTAACAGTCTGGTCCTTCGCCGCCGCATCAGCTTTCGCATTGCGCGATACAGCCGGGATAAAACCGACCTGTTCGCGAGATACGGTATCCAGAGCCGTGAAGATAGTCGGGATCAACCCGGTAAGCGTATTAGCCATGTGTATGGATTCCTTGGAGATTAAAATATAGGGTTGGTTGAGCTATCCAGCTCCGGCACCAGCAGCCATCCGGCGGCTGGCAAAGAATTAATCGACGATGGTGATACCGTCTTTGAGAGTTGATTGCTGATCTGTCGGGCTCAAACTGGTAAACGCATCGCGTTTCATCGTTTTCTGCCCGAGTGAATGCTGAGACTGCCGTGAGCCGCCTCCCTGGTTGCCGCTGGCCTTCAGAATGTGGTCTTTCTGTGGGTACTGCTCCACCAGGAACTCCAGCGCCTCATCAAAGGCCGCCAGTTCGCCCGGTTTAGAGCGGGAATAAATTTTGTTGCCTGAACCGTCATAGGCAACGACTTTGCCATCCTCGACTTTGAAGGACTGACCGAACCGCGCCTGAAGCATATCTGCCGGGATTGCTACTTTATCTGCGATGAATTTCGACCCAGAGAAACGGCCGCCGATCATTTCCTGATAAAGCTGGCCTTCAAGGGTCGTCGCACGCTGGGTAGCTTCATCAAGCTGCGCCTGGAAGGATTTGGTGATATCCGCTTTAACCTGATCAACAGCACCTGCGTCGATCAGTTTTTTCTGGTCGATTTTAGTCATCATCTCCAGCGCTTCGAGCGCCTTCGCCGGATCACCGATTTTGGCAAACTTGGCCAGACCGGCTTCAGCTGCTTCTTTGGCTTCACGATGAGATTTCGCCTCGCCATTCAGAGAGGAGATTTTCCCAACGGCCTGCACAGCATCAAAACCAACTTCCTGGCCGTCATCGTGAACGTAGACGGGTAAACCGCTGGCATCAACTTCTGCATAACTTTTGCCGTTAACTTCGACTGTTTTCAGTTTCATGTGGTTACCTTTTTGGGGTCATCCGACCGTTTCACCGCTCACCATCCGGATCACGGCAATAAAAAAAGGCCGCCCGGAGGCAGCCTGATTGAAGACTTAAAAAGCTTTAAAGTCTGGCGTTGCTGAACGCCTGAGCATCCAGGTTACGCAGTTGTTCCAGAGTCAGCCATTCGCCCTTGTCGTTGTAGAAGTCATCGGGCGACATGCCGCCGTCACGAATCAGCCGGGCCCGAGTTACGCCAACGATCTGGGACTGGCGCGTGAACGACTGGCGCGAGAACCAGCCCTGATAATCGGTACCCGAAGGCACCTGCCCGTCCATGCTGGCACGTGAGCTATCGGATATTTGCCCTACAGCAATACCGAGCTCATCAGACGATTTCAGGATGTAGGTTTCGACGCTGCGACAGCAGAAATGGATTTTCCCGGGGCCCTGCAGATACGGCATCTTATGGCCGATCGGCTTGTTATCAAGTGTGTACTTGAGGCGGTCGCGAATCCGACAGTCTTTTGATGTACGGTTATCCAAAGTGGATAACCACTGCTTACCCTTCAAAATGTCATCGTTCGCGTCTGCAAAGCTTTTCCTGGCAGTCGAAGCAAGATGCCCTACAGCCGTTTTTGCAATACTGCCAGCATTGGAGCGGCTCATCTGCAACGCGCCATCCTGATAGCCACGGTTAGCATGACCCCGGACCTTTCTGGCGATTTGCTCATGGGTATCGCCCAGGAGAAAACCCTGCCGCACTGTATTGGATATTCTAGCCATCCTGTCAGCTTCAAGGTTATCTGCCCACTCCGAAAGCAGGCGCCCCTGAAACGGCCGTGCCATCGCAGTTGCATAAACGGCATCCGGTGAAATGCCCACCAGTGGATGAAGCGATAGAACATCATCGGGGATCGCAAACTGGAACAGGCTCATCTGAAAGCCTGCTTCGTGCTGGGCGAGTTGCTGCAGCTCATCAGATAGGCCCGCGTACATTGACTGCACAGCCTCACGATTGAGAACTCTGACATTAACGAGCAGCGCTTCCAGTCGCGACACGGTAAAGCTGTCAGTATCCAGGCTATCCATCGCCACAAGCAATCTGGCCGTCAGTTCCGCATCGCTGTCATTCAGGATTTTTATCATCCTGTTTGCAACGCTTGTGCTGTACCGCGCCATCCATATCGCATGCGCTATCGATTCATCCTGAAGCTTGTCATTCGCCGTTGCCATTTGCACCACCCGGGTTACTCAGTCCGCCGGCCAGCGTGACCTGCTGATTCCGTAACTCGTCAATTACCTCTTCGGGCTTCGCATCCGGATCAATAAATTTCAGAGCCTGCAATACGCGAACAGCATCGACCTGACGTATATCACCACCCTGACGGAGCGACTGAACAGCTGTTGCAGCTGCGGCATCAAACGTCTGGGCTGAAACATCCAGTTCGGTGCGTACATCGACATTGCCGCCTTCTTTCTCGCCCAGCCATTCCGCCATAATTTGCAGGATATTATCGAGCGCATCCTCAAGCGAGCTTGCCATGGTGTAGAGAGGTGAATTCTCCTGCATCCGCTCTTCGTGAGTCTGGTCTAAGGATTTAGTCGATGTGTTTTCCGCGCGCAGCAGTTTTGCGCCGGCCTGACGCATCTGGTTTTCCAGATCCTCAAGGGAAATCTTACCGGCTTCAATCGCAGCCCCGGTATGCTCGACATATTCCAGTCCCTGCCGCTGGCGGTCATCGAAACGAGTCGCAGAGGAAGAACCTATCGTCAACGTTTCGCCATCAGCCAGACCGTAAGCTACCAGCAACGGCACGCGAGCGACATGAAGTATGTTGTCCTGTTCACTCTGACTCTGCCAGTGCTTGATATTCAGTAAGGCGAGATTAAGCAGTGGCGGTGAACCACGCATAAAGCCTGTTCGCTTCGTATAGAGCGTCACCAGGGGAATGTCATCGCGACTGGTTTCCCACTCGTCGTGAATCTGCCACTGGCTTTCGCCGTTATCTCCTTTATTTCGGCGATATATTTCAACCTTGCCCGGCATGATATGGCGTATTTGCTCAACTTTTGTTTGCCCGTAATCATCGCCATCAATAATGATGACCTCTCTGATACGCAGATCGGTCAGCACCACTTTCCCTTTAACCACTTTCGATTTCCAGCCAATGACCTGGCGAGGATTTAACATCGTGGCATACGGGCGGGATCCCGCGGCTTTTTCGTCGGCTTTAGTTTTTACTGCCTCCCGGTCAATTTTCGGGAAATCCACCAGCGCATGTACCAGACCATACTGGAATCCGATGCTGAAAAATTGCTGAGCCCAGACATCGAGCCGGTTTCCTTCCATATCAATATCTGGCGACAGCTCCCGTATTTGTTCAGGAGAGTTCTCACTCAATACCGTCGGCTCAGCAAATACTCGCCCGATGTTTTGTTTAATGGCCTCTTCATAGGCAGGTAGTAACGTTGCCGAAGCTAAACGCTCCTTATAGCTCTCAGGATCTTCATTCGGCCATTTCGGGAGATACTTCTTGCCCTGCCGGCGCATTTCCAGCGTGCCGCCCATCAGCGCATCATTAATATCCCATGCCTCGACCATGTCGTTATAGTCGAGATTGGGCGTTGAAATATCAGGCATGGTTTACATCCGCAGTTGGGTGACTTTTCCAGTCGGTTTAATGATCGGGAATTGCTTCACAATGAAATACCCACCGGCATCGTTGGGGTGATCGTTATCCGCCGTTTTATCCGGCTCACCGTTTTCACCCCAAACCTGTTGCTCAAGCGACTCGGTGTACACCGGGCACCGCTTTACATTCACTTTGTAGCGACGTTCACCGTTACCATTGCAGAACATGGCATTCATCGCGTTGATGCGGTCTTTCACTGGCGGGTTTGATGCATTAACAACAACATTGAAGCCGGCCTGCTTAAGCTGGGCGATATCCGTAGCGCTGGCATTGCTGGATTTGCGGGAATCGCCGGAAGCGTCCGGGTAAATATAGATTTCCCGCACCTTGCGATAATCTTTGCCGTCGTACAGCCAGAACCGTTCTTTGATGATGCGGATCATGTCAGGGGTGTCGTAAGCCTTCACAATTTCATTCACCGCAAATGGAAGCCCCAGACGTAATACATGAACAATACCGGCCATCTTCCCGACGTTGAAATCCATACCAATATACAGCGGCTCACCGGGTTGCTCTTCCTCCCGACAGTTATTCAGCTTACGGTCAAACTGATGGTAAATCGTCCCACTGGTAAGGTTGGTGAACTGGCCACGCAGATAAGCCTTGATCAGCTCTGGCGGGTATGACTCCATCAGCGACGGGATATAGTCCGGCGGCAGATTCTTTTCGTTATCGAACGTCGAGGCCTGCACCAGGCCGTACAGCGTTGAGAGCGAAGGCTTATCGCGTACAGCCTTTGCGAACTGCTGATAAACGAATTTAAACCCTTCCGGCGTCGTAGTGACGTCGATCCCGTTACGAAGACCGGCCACGTTGTAACGCATACGAGCAATTATTTTTCGCCAGGCTAACTGCGCCTTTTTGGCGGGCATTACGTCCAGCTCATCAATCAGCGCGTTACCGATTTTAAAACCAACGATGGTTTGCGGTTTCTCCATCGAGCGGCAAATTGTCGTTCCTCGGTACTGGCGCCCGGCGTAGAAGTGAACCTCTTTGTTCCCCTCGTTGATTTTGACATTCAGCCCCCAGTCATTGGCTACTTCCTCAACGGTGGGATAAAAGATGTCACGGATCTGCGGATACGTAGGGGCAAAGTAACCCTGGTTGATTTTAGGGTGTTCCCACATTCCTTTGCAGATGCCGCCGCAACCGACCCATGTTTTGCCAGAACCAAAGCCGGCGACATAGGCCTTAAACTTGTACTGCATCGCAAGGAATTTGGCCTGAGGAACGTTAAGCGTCGGTGCTATCGCCATCCTCTTCCCTCACTCGCGCATCGACTACGTTGATATTGATCGCAACTGGCGTTGGTTCGTCATCTTCCGGGTCAGCGGCCAGTTCTTTGCGAAGTTTGTCGATCTCCAGCTGCCGGCGCTCAATTTCTATCTGCTGCAGGCGCTGGGCGAATTCACTATCAGCCAGGCCGAGACGCTTCATCACCGCCTCGAACATTCGCTCGCGGCTGATAGCGGATATCTCCACACCGTTCTTTCCGAGCTTCACGCCGGAATAGGCAAGCGCTGCATCAGGCGCCAGCTTGCGCGTATCAGCGAAGAAAGGCTGGCCGATACCATCCCCATTGCAGCGAGGACATTCCGGGTTAGGTGCGCTAGTGTGGTCGTAGCCGTATCCCCCATCATCCAAAGGTTCCCGACGTTTACGCTCAAGTGCTTCGAGGCGCTTCTCTTCGTACTCTACGGCATCGCGCCACTGATACTGATGACCGAAGCCCCAGCAGTAACGGCAGCTACCGCGGCGATACTGAGAAAGCTGGTTGGCGTCGAAAGTTGCCAGCCGCCACATCTGCTCAAGCACTTCATCAGCACTTCCCAGCGTGCGCGCAATGGATGCTTTCTGCTGCTGCGCAATGGCCTGCGTAACGTTAGGATTCGTTAGAAGCTGACGGCCATAGTTTGGGTCGCTATAACCCGCTCGCTCTGCGGCGGCAGTGGCGTTATTGTCCTTGAGGTATTCGGCAATGAAGCGCTTTACCTTTGGACTCAGTTTGCTATCCACCAGCTCTTCTGCGCACTTTTCCTTTTGCGCAGTGCGCAATTTCTTCTGCGCAGGTTTTTGCGCAGTTTGCGCAGTGGGTTTCTTGATATATCGGCGGGCAGTAGCGTAATTCAGTCCCTGCGCTTCACACCAATCCTTCGGTGATACGCCGGTTGCGGCATGATCGGACAGGAACCGTTGCTGAAGCTCGCCCCAGTCCGGCTTTGCCATGGATTACTCCAATAAAAAAAGCCACCAGCGAACGCCTGTGGCCTGTGTGGGTTGTGGTGTACATATTGGCTCGGGTGTGCCTCTCTCTGTAGGGTAGCCATCGTGATAGTTGCGTTCTATCTCCTGCTTCTTTGACGATTAACAAGTACACCACAAATCGTCATTATCACATGCACTCATAGAATACCTGCTGTAACGACTTAACTGGACTGCTCCGTGACTGTATCAAACAGTGCCAGCTCTTCGGTTGCTTCCTGAATCGCCTTTCGGGTTTTCGAGACAATCTCACTTTCCGTGTAAACACGATCGAAAGAGTCTGCAAAGAGCTCTGCTTTGAGATAGCTATCGCCAACCCAATCAATGGCCAGCTTAGCCGCGGCAGTGTCGTAGTTAACTTTCTTGATGATATCTAGGCGGATTTGTTCGGATGCGGTGATCTCTGACATGTCTTACCTCTGTGCGATGTGGGGCATTATCGAGGTCACTCTGAGAATGGCCTCTGTGATGCATTCGCATTTATCCTTGCCACGTATACAAGCAGAGCGGTTACCTACAGGATACTTGTTGCGCACAATAAAAAAGGCCGCATAAAGATGCGACCTTTGGTTAATACCAGTTAGAAAACTAAAATCTCTAAGGAGCCACCCGGGTGAGACTTTTCTGCTTAATAACTGACCTCTGCCATTTCGGTGTTAGCTGGCAGTAGTTACGAGATGATAGCTTCATTTTGGCTATCGATATCATTTAATTACTGAAAAAGCCCTTTATATTAATTATTCACTACTATCCAGAACATTGAACCAGAACAAAAGATGTATATGCTGTTCTTTTGATACCAATGATCAATTCGCTCCAACCAAGTGGGTTGCTAACAAATTACTCGAGGGTTCCTTAGACAGTGACCCATATATTTAAATGCTCAATGTAGCGCTGGATAGGAACATAGATAACCACTCCGTTAGAAAGATCAACAGACTTGATAACACCCCCCTGTGGCGCAAAATATTCCCCATCAGAATGAGGCTGGATTGAGTGTTCGTCTCCGTAACGATAATCGTGGGGAAGTTTAGGAAGTGAATTTTTCGTCATGGGCAGCTTCTTAGATTGAAGGAATTTAAAAATCAATAGTGCATTAGCGCCCATGAATTAGATACAAACTTTTCATTGTTTACCGCTCTATTGTCTCGCTTTCAGATTTTTACTAATGTGGCAGTATATATATCAATAAGTTAGACCTTCCCTGTATTACTTAGCACCCTTCTCTGTAATTTGCGAGCAATTGGCCAGCACTGATTTGTTGTGCGCCAGAATGTCGCGCTTGGTCTGCTTATCCAGCACATTGATATCGTGGTCGGTCAGGTAGATGATTCGTACCCAGTTGCAGGCCGTATCAACCACCACCGGGGCGGGTAAACTTTTCGCGCAGCTCCCGATCAACATCGTCATCAGGCATATGGCTAACTGTCTGCTGTACATTGCAGGCCTCTCTTGTGGCTTCCTCTTTCCGTTCAGACGCGGCGACGCTAGCAGCGGCTTTCTCTTCAGTACGCGTTTGTGCTGATTTGGCTTCTGCCTTGCTGGTACCGCGAGCATGGCCAATACCGAATGCACCAGCGATAGCACCCAGGATAAGGACCACCAGCTCAGCAATAATTTCAAAACTCATTGCTTCGGCTCCTTCTGTTTGTCGGCCTTATCTTTCAATGCCGGCTGCCGTACATATTGTGAGAGCACCGCCAGCACTACCAGCGCAGGGCTAATTAGTGCAACGATATTTGGCGGAAGGATGTTTTTGATATCCGGCGGCAGCATTGCCCAAGCATGAAGCGCGGCATCCGGGAATGACTGCGCCCATACACCGACCAGCGCGCCAGCAGTCCCCAGACGAACAGACCAAGTTCTAAGTAACAGGCGAGCATGTCCCACAAACTCAATCCGGGTATACTTTCTTAACAGCAACAACGTTAAAACAACCACCAGCGCAAGCAGAAAGAAGATAATTAGCTTCATAGGTTTACTCTCTCCTTCACCCACCCGAAGAGAAATTCTTCATTGGCTTCCCGCGCTTCCGCAAGTTCGAGATACCGTGCGCCCTGACTGCAGTTCAACCCTTTCTGTATCACCGTGACCCCTGCGCTACCCCGTACGGCTAGGTAACTGCGCAGCGCGGCGATCGTGATGTTCCCAATGACGCCATCCGGTTTCAGGTCGGGATATAGTTTGCCGCGTTGGTTCAGTGCCGTCAGCCAACGCTGAAGGAACGTTGTGGAAACACGCGGCCCCATGTTGACGCCGGTATCGCATAACTCTTCTGCGATTGATGGTGACAATTCGGCGATCTTGTCAAATTTGGGCTCCAGCCAATACTGCTGCATATAGATTTCTTTCGCAGTTTCCCGAGGGAGCTCTTTCATATCGCCTTTGTAACCGTATGCACGCGCTGTGTTCTGCGTGATACCCCAGCGAGTAGGGCCGCCTTTATCAGAGGGGTGATCGACATAACCACCCTCTTTGCCGAGGATACCCTCGATAATCTTGTCTGCTGTCATTGTGCTCTCACTCCGGTGATTCGCTCCCAGAAATACGTGAGCGCTACAGAACCCATAGTCCCACTGATACCGGCAGTGGCCAGAATCATGTAAATACTTAGGCCGCCTTCTATGCTGACAAGCCCACCGATGACACCGGTGAATCCTGAAACCACGATTTGCGCGAGAGCGTTAATCCAGCTCCAGGTAGCTTTGTTTTGCTTAACGTCAATCAGGTATCGGACAAGACCGCCCCAGCATGACAGAGCAAGGACAATCAGCCATGAGACTCCGGCAATGCTTTCTTTATCTTGCATACGTTTAGCCATATCACCTCCGAAAAAACGGGGTGCTGTGTGTGTTTGAAAGGGTCAGGACCGTTGGGCTGATTTATCAACCAAGCTCGTCGCAGATGATTCCCGTGAGCCTGATATAAAAAAAGCCGCCAAAAGGCAGCTTTAATGAAGTTGTTATACTGATGTGGCTCGATAGTAGATTTAACCTTTATCGCTTAAGGTGCACGTCCCTTTCTCCAGAGGGTTGTGCACGTCCGACCCTACCAAGTCGTTCGTAATACTGTAAGTTAGCAACTTTGCCTTTTTATTGAGAATCATAGAGATTGCGGGTCCTGATATTTTTTTCTGGCCATCCATATTGCCAAACACATATATATCCTCAATCTGTCCATCCTTATTAGGCGATGAACCATTGAAATACAGCTCAATGCCATAATGCTCTCCCTCCTTATCTTTCCAGCTAGCATAACGATGCCAGCCATCTTGTTTCTTCACATCTTGCCAAGTAACAATAGTGTTGTTTTTAGAATGTTCTGGAGAGCATTTGAAAACCATCATCGTTGGCTGGTTAGTGGCATGCGCGGAAGCCACTAAAAACAATGCTGGGAAAATAATCTTTCTCATAATATCGCCTGATGCAAAGCAGGGAATTATACACATGCGAATGGCAATGGTAATTTATGTCCATAAAAAAACCCGCTCGCTGGCGGGTTGATCAACGGTGAACAGACAATGCCCATCGTTAGAACAAATTAACACGAATTCGGGAAAAGTAAATATCTCAGCGCGTTATTTGTTTGAGCTGTCCCTCCGCCCATGCCTCTTCTATATCGAATTTAGTGATCAGTTCGTCAAAAAATGGTTTAACCGTCTTCTTCCATGTATCCAGGGTGATGGCATCCGTTACCTGGCAAATGGCACTGTGCACAGCAGTGGAGAGGATTCGCTCATACCCACGACCACCACAGCGCTTGCAGTTGCCCATGACAGGCACTCCCTGCTTCTCCGTCTCATCCTGGTTCACTACCTTCCCCCGACCGTGGCAGTCGTTACAGGCAGCGCTAACAGTCCCTTTTCCCTTGCACTTTTGGCAAAGCACCCGGACCTGCTCCCGGACCGACTTCACCTCCTCCCAGTATGATGGATAGATCCCCTTTGTAACTTTGACCCACTTCGGCGGTTTGCCGTCCGGATACGATACTTTGTTGGTGAAGACCTCTACGTCGATGAATCCGGAACCGCAGCAGCAGTCACATTTTTTTTTGCTGGAAGCGCTTCGCGAATAGTCCTCAAAGGCGAACGTTGCGAGGATCTGAATAACCTGAGGTTTTACGTTCGTCGCGAGCTTGCGCAGCGCGGCAACTTTATCGCATTTTGTCAGCGCATATTCAGCTAATAGACCGATAGCTCGTTCTCGATCATTGTTGCTAATGCCCATCTTGCCCAGAAAAGCGCTATACCCCATAGCAGCACGTTCCTGTGTCATGCCCATTGCAGCCATAATGTCAGTGCCGGTTAATGAGTCTGATGTCGTCGCTCGTGGAGAATCGCTAATCATAGTGGACTTCGCGAAGTGGTATTTCACTGTATTTTCGAGGTTCATGCTATTTCTCCCAGATACTGATAAATGCGGACAAAGTTTTTCAAAATTCGATAATCGGTCATTACTGTTCCGCGGTGCCGGCAGAGGCGGAGCTTTTGCCAGCGTTCGCGGATACGTTCGATACCGTCACGGCTCATGCGGCCTCCCGTTGTTTTATTAGCGCACGGCGTAGCGCGCTGTAATGGCGTCTGATGCCTTCCAGTTCTTCGATGGTGTATCGGTGAGGGGTGTTGTTGTTTTCCAGCGCCTCGACGCGCTCAGCGCCGATTTTCTCTACCAGGCCAATGCGGTACTGCTGCTGGTTTCCTGACATCTGCACGTTGCAGTGATGGCACTGCTTGTGAATGTTGTCCTCGTTGTAACGCAGGTGCGATGCTTTACCGCGGGAACGGTAATGACCTGCCTCCCACTGAACCGTGTCAAAAGTGCCGCAGCTGATGCATGGCAAGTCGTAGTCTCGTTCGCGGATATAGTCGTTAACGACACGCTGGGTCATATCTTCCCAGTGCCTGAGGGGCTTCACCGAGGCTTTGCGTTTACGCCATTCGGCGCGCTCTTTCTTCGCTTTCGCATGCGCCTGTTTTTCGCGCTTCTTCTCCAATTCCTGCATGGCAAATTCAGCGCCATGCTCAGGAGAGCACCAGCGGTGGTTCTCGAAAGCTGGAGTGAATTTCGCCCGGCAGATTTTGCAGCGTCGTTGGGGTCTCTTTGCCATATTCAACCCCACATCCGGTTGCGCCAGCGGGAATCAGGGCGCGGTGGATTCTTGTCTTCCACCAGCTGAGCGCTGACGGTCCAGGTCGTAAAGTCCTGGTTTAAACTACGTTCGACCTTTACCCCGCGTTTGCGGTAATTATCTATCAGTTCATCGGCCTGCTCGGTCGTGCAGTCGTGATGGTGAAACCATGAATATTTCATCGATTCACCCCGCAAAGCTGAGCAATTGAGACGCTGCATTTTCAGCAGCTTCACGACTGGCGAATTTATGGGACAGAATCCACCGCCAGAGCACATCCAGTGAGGACTGGTAAAGCTGGTGGAATTCGGTTTCGTCCATACTCGCGAAAGAAATGCTGCGTGGGTGCTTTTTCAGAGTGCCATCTGGCAGCTGAAGCGCATCGTAATGGCCGGCTTCCACGATTACCCATGAGCGATAGGCGTCAAAGGATTTGCAGATACTGATGCTTCCGGCTCGTTTTTCTGCGACGCGGTCAAGATATTGCTCGGCGATATCCTGGAATACCGATTCATTGCCACCATGGGATGCAAGGAATTTGGAATAACCGAGAATTAGCCTGCGCTCGTTCGAAGAGATTGCGCCGCCAGTAGGCTCCCAGTATTCAAAGCCCAGATTGAGTAAGGCGAAATATCGGCGGTGAAACGCCGGGTTGCGGACAAGCTTATATTCGGCCTCCAGGACGGCACCGAGCTTGCATTTTGTTTGAAGAAAATCGCTGGTCTCCGGCGTTGCGGGGATCAGGATACCTTGAGAATGTTTTATTAAGTGCAATTGCGCCATGGTTTTTCTCCGTGGCGCAGTAGGTAACGGTTGTTCAGGCCGTTGATTTCATATTATCAGAAGGTGGAATAACACGATAGCCGAGTCGTTCAGCAAACCTCATAAATCCATTTAAGGTAAATATTTCTTCTTCTGGCAATAATGGGCGCATGGAGATAATACCATCGGACCTATAAACGAGATGCCTTCCCGTTGAAGGAAAGCTACATATAACGACCCCATCAGTCCGCCTTACTACATCGTACCAAGCCTGATCATTAGGAGTTTCAAAACAAATCGTCACGTTCCCTCCCTGAGTGACCTGCAGACGTACTCACATAACGCCAGTTCCGCAACTGTAGATGACTTTATCCACTTATTCATTTTCAGTTCGGTGTACATTAACACCCCCAAAAGTACTGTATATACAAACAGTACACTCAAAAATAATATTGTTCAACCTTAAGGTCAAATGTCTGAATGATGCGCATAACAGGCTAATGACTGTTCCAACCTAAAAAAAACTCCAGACTTGTTGACAATGATTATCAACAACAATACAGTAGAAATACTGGTTATTTATACAGTATTTTATTTACAACTTTAAACGTCAAAGAGGAATTATCATGGCTGATGAAACCATGGTTGTAAAAGGCACTGCATCACCCAGTTTTGGACAAGACTTATCTATTCCAGGTGGTTCGAATGCCCCACACGTACCTGTGACTGGTCACATTAAAGGAGGAGTCAATTTCCCAGTCGCTATTACCCCAGACGGGTGGCCAGTAGATATCTCTGAAAGGAAGAAAAGTGAAATCAGACCAGACGTTGATTCATTACCAGTTGACACCAAAGTCGTAGTGGAAAATGGTACACCTGCCAATGGATATCGATTAGTAACGAACTATATCCCCATCGGGCAGGTTGAAGAACGTATTACTGTTTTAGCGAAAAAGTATCATAATCAACAGCCGCGCTTAATTCTTACCGATGGTTTATCCATCAGTTTCGATAGTTTTCATCAATTATTTGCTTTCGCTAATCGTTCTAAAGCTCGTGGAACACCCGGTGGTCAGAATCATGGCGCCTCCACACAAGCATGGGCACCTCCGCTCACTTGGGGTCCATGGGTTGATTTAGCTTCGCATGTTGGTGTTGACGTATATACAATCAATTTTGATACTGTGTCTGAAGCTCCATCAACTTTTTCTATACAAATTGAGTATGCCGGCACAAATGGTATGGTTACGATTAATACTTTAGGCCCTGGTTCATATCAAGTAACAGATAATAATGGTGCAGGAACTGATCGTATTCGTTTTAAGAGCCATACGATCGGGCAAAATATTAGCATTCAATATTAACTAGTAAATACAGGGCGCCTTTTACAAGGTGCCCATTTATGTTATTCATAAACCCCATAAATACTATGAGCCGTATCTTTATTAGGTACGGAAAGATTAAATCCGTCTTCTGTTTTTATCTGTGATGCAATTTTAGCATTCAGGAGAGCCTGACTATTGAAAGTGACGACTAGATTTTTTCCTATATTATCAGAGATAAGCTTGTCGAATTTTTGAGAGCAGACTTCACTCTTTTTGACTTTTATAAAAACGCTGGGAGAGGATGCATCTTTAAATGAAACATCATCAATACAATCTTTTTTCAATGTGAAGGTTTCATCCCCTGCACTGAAACTGAGTTCTCTGTTTTTAGCATGAACGCTACATGAGGCGATGAATACCGCTGCCAGCAATACAGGTAATATGTTTCCAATCTTTTTCTTCATCACTATCTCCATATGCTATCGAGTTATAAAAATTCGCTCACTTACTTCCGTTTTTATATTAATATACAGCAAAAAAGAGCATTTGCTAACTTTGAAAGAGCCCTGAACCTAAGAAATACTCATCTTCATAGCAGGGAAACTGATGCTCTCTTATTACGCTATACAAATGATCACAGCAAAGCCAATAGTCTGTGCTGCCTCAATTCACATAACCCCCTTAGTAACTGACTAGCCTCTTCGGTTTTTTCTTCAAGCCAAATTCAGACATTGTTGCATAGTGTGCTTGTAATTTTGCGATGATAGCATTCAATTCTTCATCAGTCAGAACGTTGTCAGTCATCAATTCTTCTCCGTTCAATACCTGTATCGATTATGGACTTTCGCAGTATGCGACTCTCTGAACGGCATTGTAATATTTCAATTAGTATTAAACTACGCCTTGTACTAGCTGGGATTTAGAAGGGAAAGGTTGAGTATCATGACGACCATTCCTTGATAGTTTATAACATCCTCCCCCCCATACGGTGGTTTGTTTCACACCGACTCTAGCCTATCTAAGGCTCTGGCTATCTCTTCGAAAAAGCCATCTCGGGTATGGCTGGTCATTGCTGGTAAAAATACGGCCATCAGCCTGTTTGTGTTGCAGTTCTCATCGTCTGCGAACAGAGCGATTTTTTTATCCAAGCGCACCTTCGCTTCCTGCAACTGCTCGTTTTTCTTGTTAGTGCGCTGGATATAGTCGGCAATGATTTCTATAGCCTTGTTTGTGTATTTTTCGACGTGTTCAGTCATGTGAACCACCTATCGCCTCAATCGTTTCCAACAACAACCGGCGGCGCGTATTTTCTGCAAAGTGACGGCGCCCGGTTTCTTTGTGGTAAAACTCGTTTTTGCCGACGACCCACATCCGCTCTGTCTGGTGCAGTTTTTTTACCTTCGGACCGTCTTTGGTGATCACGGTGCCGGTATGGGTTTTTACGATTGTCATACAGCCTCCCCAAGCACCCAGCGCAGAGCCGCCGCGTATTCACCGCTGGCACCTTCGAGGGCTTTTGTGATTTCTTTGCGTGATTTGAGACGTGACTTAGTTTCGCCAAGCACAGCGCGCTGACGCCGGGCTTTTTCATGGCCGGTTGTGCCAGCAGTTGCCGCTTCGATTTGAGCGACCTTCTCCCGCTGCTCTTCTGGTTTAAGCGATACCAGCTGACGCGCCTGAGTAACGGTGACAGTTCCAGACTCCACTGCATCGCGAACAGCCTGAGTAGCATCCAGCAGTGACAGCGTTGCGCGTACGGTCTGGACGCTACAGCCAAACATCTGAGAGAGGTCTTGTTCATCGTGTCCACGTTCCAGCGCATCAGCCATTTTTTTTGCGCGGCCCAGCGGCGTATCTGCCTGGCGGATTTCGTTAGCGCTTACCATCGCCTGCGCCATGCGGATAGCAGAGCCACGTTTAGTGACTGCCGGAACCTGTAACGGTTCTTTGCCCTCATTCGACAGACGCTTGTTGGCTTCCAGTGTATGGCGCACACGCTGGCGACCATCAACCACACAGGACAACCCGCTCTCAGGGTCTTTCCAGACAATGATTGGTTCCAGTACTCCCTGGTCCATGATGTTCAGCACCATTGCCTCGCTGATAGGAAGGTGAATACGCTCATCGTAAAGTGGGTGGGCCTTATCGGTGACCAGGTGCAGGTTTTCAGGCTCGAAGTTGAGCACGTTTGTTTTGCCGCTGGCACCGTATACATCGATAGAATTCTTAGCCATGAATAGCCTCCTGAACATCTAAAACTCGCTGAAAAACAGGACTGCCAAGCAGGCTGTAATTCATCCCAACAACTGCTTTCGGCACCAGACCAAATCGTTTCATGTCAAAATCGATGATGGCGCGCTGATCGCGGAATAAACCGGATCGGCCATGCCGAACAACTTCGCCAGTGGCTTCCGCATCACGGAAATACTTCAGAACGGTATCGCGGCTTAACCCCAGTTTTTTCATTGCTTCGCTGGTCGTCAGTCGCCCCTTATGTTTCGTGAGACGAATCACTGCGCGGACATACTCCCGGCGCTCAGCAGTTGAAAATGCTCTAGCCATGATTCCGCCCTCTTCCCAAACCGAACTTCGCGCGAATCTCAGCAATTTTGTTTAACCCCTGCTCGTTGCTTAACGGACGTCCGCCGAGTTTTGGGATCTGCTTAACCGGTTCTGGAAGCGTTTCTCCGGCGTTCAAGCGACGAACCATACGCAACAGTTCATCCGATGCTTTACGACGCAGTTCTGAATCGCTGAGGCCATTTGCGCGCATATCGGTGTACAGTCCCGTGACCATCCAGTAGCAGGCTTTGTGCTTCAGCGTGGCCGGGATGACTTTGTGCTCAGGCCAAGGATATGACTCTGCGTCGGGGTACTGTCCGCGAGTTCGGCAATACTGGTAGACCATATCAACCAGTTCATTCGCATCTGGCAGTCCAGCAGAAACAGCCTGTACTGAACGGCACCAGGCGACGAATTGTCCCGGCGACGGCATGAACGGTTTTTCCTGTTTGCGGGCAACACGCATTCCGGCGTTAATCTGCTCCATGGTGGTGATCCCGTTCTCTTTGAACGCAAGAAGCCATTGCCGGCGCATCTCGTTGAGGTCTTCTGCAGACTTGCTGGCCAGTGCCGGGAATACGGCGAGCAGCTGGCGAAACAGCTCGTTGAATATCTCAGCCGTTTTTGTCGCCTGATGTGCAAAGCTATGCGCATCCTGCATTTCAGACATGCCGGCTGCGATACGCTGGAAGTTCTTCCGGTCAAAGTTATGCATGCTTTCTGCGAGAGATTTCATTCAAGTACCCCCTTGATCCAGTCGGTATTGTCCAGCGCAGCTGCACAGGATTTCGCGTGTTGTGGGTTTGGGTTGCGCTGACGTTTAGTCGTGAGCTTATCCCACTGTTTTCGCAGGCTGGTGGGGCTCAGAATGTTGTTCTGCCAGAAGCTGTCTTCGTTGGCCCACTTGAACAATTCGCAGATTTCGTAATGGCTGCGCTTGTCCTGCATGCGCATCAGACGGATGGTGTTTGCCCATTCAACCCAGTTCGGTTCTGAGAGTGAGGCATTCACGGTGAGGGCTTTATCGAAAATCCATCGCGCGGCTTTGAGGTCGTCAGCTGTTCCCCAGGATTTTCCCGCAGGGGTATAAATCCCATCGGACGCTTCTGGATGACGAGAGAGAAACTTCAAAGTTTCCTCGTTTCGGGATTCTTTAGAATTCCGAGACGAAGAAGATCTTTTACTATTGTTCTTGTTCTTGTATTGGGTGTCTCCCGTTTCCGGGAAGAGTTTTCCCGTTTTCGGTAACACTTTTCCCGATTCCGGGAAGAGTTTTCCCGTTTTCGGCTTGTCTAAAATCCACTCAGATAGCTCAGTATTTATACCGACAATTTTCATCACTCCCTGCTTATGAGCGAAGATAATTTTCCGCTCCGCGAGAGATTTGATTGTGTCGGAAATATGCGACTCTCCGAGGTCTGTAAGCTCAGCAATCACCGTGTTTGTTACTCGGTCCTGCTTCTTGTTCCATCCATAGGTAAGCCAGATAACAGCCTCAAGACACTGCCACTCACGACCAGACATCCGCAGACGTGGCTTGAGCTTCTGTATCTCGTTTGCGATCTTGGTATACCCGTTAGCCAGGTCGGCCATTTGACCTCCCGAACGCTCGGTTTTAATCGGAAAATTGATAACTTCAGCGGTATTTGACATACTCACTCCGTGAACTAAGAGCCCTTTTTTCACATCCCGAAGACTGGCTGTGTTGGCGCACAACAGTCTTCACCCACTCAGAACAACCCAACCTGGCTATTCCCCTTACGGATTGATTTCTTTGCTTCTCGCTTTTCTGCAGCGCTGGTTTGCTTCTCAGCCCACAGCCTGGCGTGGCGCATAACATCATCAAAAATGCCTCCCTTACGACTGGCCTGTGACATGCGCTTGTACATATCGACAGCCTGAAATGCCCCCCTGAGCCACTGACTGGGTAAATCCCTGCCGGATAAGCTCTTCGCGGACGTTTTTCTCAATGAATTCGATATGGTTCACGTAAACCTCCAGCTACAACGTGCCGAGCATTGAGGTGACGATTGCCATTAGCGGCCCCGTTAGCTCTGGGTCAACCCGGAACATCTCGACAATGCCCTCACTCAGCTCTTTCAGCTTCTGATGGCGTGGTGCCCCCATAGCAACGGCAACCTTCGCTTCGCTGGTTTCTTTCTCCAGACGAGCCAGTCGGGACATAAAACTCTCTTCGGGCAATAGGCGGTGGCGGTATTCCAGCGGAAGAACGGCCATGATCGCCGGTGTAAGAAGGCGAACATACTCGCGATAGCGCTCAGACTCGGCCGGGTTGTCCAGGTAGCGAAAAAGCTTCTGGCGGGCACGGCTGATATCATCAGGAAACGCGATCTCCTCGCCGCCCTGCTGTCGCCACTCATCGATGATGTGTGCCGACACAACATCCTGCCCTTCAGCTGCAGCCCAGGCGCGAACGGCGGAGCGAATAGCGTCGTGATCTGACTCTCTCAGCTGATTTCGCTTTATCAAAGTGCCGGTCTTGAATCCGGTATTTTGTTGAAAGGAGAGTATTTGCATGGTCAGCCTTCCTCTTTCGGTAGGCCGTCTGTTGGATTTGGATAAAGATCAGGGCGAAGTTCGTGAGGTGTAATGCCTGTAGCCTGAAAAATAGAGGAAATGCGTCCCTGAGGCACAAGCCCCCGACAACGTTTTTTCCAATGACTAATTGTCATTGATGAGACGTCCAATTTTTCAGCAAGCTTTGTTGCGTTACCGGCATTTTTTATGGCTTTCTCTAATGCATTCATAAGTGACTCCTTATAGTTTACGAATCAAATTAAACATTATGTTTATTTCAATGTCAACTTTATGAATGTTGTGAGCGTAAACATTTAGTTTAAAATCGTGATATATGAGAAAAAATACGCACCAAGCAGATAACCCGCAGGTTCAGCGGCTTAACGAAATCATTGAGAAGAAGCGCATATCAAAAGCTGATATCGCGAGGATCTGTGGTGTGAGCGCGCAGTCTGTTAACAACTGGTTTGTGCGGGGCGCAATAGGAAAAAGCTCTGCGATAAAGCTCGCGGATGCGCTTGGCGTCAGCCTTGAATGGGTTTTAGGCCAAGATGTGGGCTCTAAAGACGGATTGAGACCTGACGAGCGAAGGTTGCTTGAACTTTACAACCAACTGCCAAACGAAGAAGAACAACAGAACATGCAGCGGATCATATCTCTTCGGCTGAATGAGCTCGATGAGCTGTACGCCAAGTACATGGGGCGGCGGATTAAGGGTGATGCTGAGTAACCGCCTCAGAGGTATAGACAGCATTCGTACTCAATAGTGGGCTGATGAGGTATTTTGGTTGTTCGGCAGCATGATACAAACATATAGGCAAGACGGTTATTTTTACTTTTCAACCCTATAAATACGGTATGTTTGTCTTAACTGATATAAAACACACAATATGCTTCGTTTAACTAGAAGGATTTTGATATGCCAAACCAACTTTTTGAATTCAAAAGCTACCCTATCGTATTCATTGGTTCAGGTATATCTAAAAGATATCTAAAAAATTACCCTACTTGGGAAGATTTACTAAATGAGTATTGGCAAAAAATAAATCCTGAAATAGATTTCTATAATTATCTTCTGACAATAAAAGAGAAATTTCGAGCCAGCATTGGCGATGATTCTGATTTAGATCATAAAATATACACCGAAGCAGCAACTAAAATAGAGAATGACTTTAACAAGCTTTTTACTGGCAACGCAATTAAACTTGAAGGGCTAGACGCAAAACGTGTGTTTAGTGAAAACATTTCACCTTTCAAATACTCAATATGTCAACGGTTCTCTTCTCCTACGCTTAAGGATGATGTAGACCTAGATGAATTAAACTCTTTCAAAGCACTATTAAAAAAAGCAAAAATGATCATTACTACTAATTATGATGCCTTTATAGAGCATCTGCTTAATGATCAAGGCGTCACCCCTAAACTATATATTGGAAATAATGGTTTCTTCGAAGACACCATCGGATGGTGTGAGTTATACAAGATACATGGAGATATCAAGGAACCGAAATCAATTGTAATTAGCGCTGAGGACTATGAGAAATATGATGATAGTGCAATTCTCATAAGTGCAAAAATACTATCGAATATGATTAAAAATCCAATTCTCTTTATAGGGTATTCGTTAACAGATAGAAATGTGAAAAAACTATTGTCAGACTTCTCATCACAATTACCAAAAGAAGATGGAAGGAAATCAGCTGAAAGAATAATTCTTATTCAACACAAATCAAATGAAGAGCAAGTAATCATAAAGCAAATCACTGATCAGCAACTTCAGGTTACTTACACCTCTGTTGAAACAGACAATTACAAACAGATTTATGATGAGATAAGCACTGTTGATGAAGGATTGTCTCCTTATGATGTTTTACGATATCAGAGAGCAATTAAGACACTTATTGTTAATGAAGGCGAAAAAGGCAATCTCGACACATTACTAGTATCTCCATCAGACTTAGATAAACTTGAAGAAAGCGTTAAACAGGGAAAAAACCTGGTTGTAGCTTTAGGTGATAAAAAATACGTTTTCACTCAAATAAAAGAACTTAATTATCTAGAGGACTATTTGTTTGAGAAAAATGAAATATCCAACAAGTTAGCAATTGAGTTTATCATTGATGCAAAAAATACAATAAGATTACCGTTTTCAAAGATTATATCCAGTTGCAACTTCCGTGATTTAAATTTGCAGCAAAAAGCATTAACTCGACTTAATCAAAGAATCGAGCGTCATGGTAACTTGGATAATATAATTAACTCTATAACATTAGATAAAGCAAATGCAGAACGAATCTTTACCACAATTACAGAGATAAAAAACGCAGGATTTAGCAAGCGAAAAGAACCAGTTGTCGTTATAAAAAATATTAGACACATAGATGTGCGTGAATTATCTGTCTATGTAAAAGAAGATATATTTTTACAATTTATATCATGTGATAATGAAAACTTAAAGACTGTTTATAGGAAATTGTTCTTAGCCTACGATTTGCTTATAAATGGTGATATTAAGAAACCTCTCTGAATAAAATCCCCGAATAGTAGTTTTGTTCGGGGCCTTTCGCCTTCCGCATGGTGGCGGAATGGTTTCTCTATGGTGAGAGAAACCGTGTGCACACCTCTAGCTTTGCAGATTACCTATTCAATATATTGGACATTATAAAAGTCTTGTAATTGTAAAACCCATATTATTCATAGAATTATGCTTCATGTATTTTAATGCAAATGTTGTAAACCTCAACATCGTTGCGATCATTCTTCCTCTTTAAGCCGTGCTTTTTACTAGCAATCATGTAACAACCGTTCATGACTACAAGCAGAACATGGATTCACCACAGGCGTAGCCAATATAAGTATACCATCCCCTCTGATTCCCTTTCCTATACATCCTTTGGCGCTCCCTTGGAATGACGTTGTCTAAGGTGCGCAGTTGAGTACATCCAATCCTGTCAGCGATGAAAGCTCGAACTCTATCCAACTCATCTCGCTCCACAACCATTCTGGCTGATGATTTTTAAACCAATAACAGCATTAAAAACAGTCAACCCACCTCTTAAATCAATTGCGTGTAAACTTTTTGTTTACTTAAAACAACTCATTTAGTTGACTACTGAGTAAACATTGTGTTTAATTATTCCATCGAAAAAAACCACCCAGGCATGGAGCCCACGAAGTAGCTGCCGGCGGCATACGAAACACCGGATGAGGTGGAGAGATCAACGCGCAGTAGGTTTAAACGTTCCGCTGGCCGGCGACAAGGCAGAGGTTGAAATGAGCAAGCGCGGCATCAGAGCCCTGGTCATTTCGGCAGTAATTGGACTCTTCATCTGGATAGCGCTTATCAGCGCACTGAGGGAGTTATTTCTATGATTGATTTCGCACGCAAACCCGCTCGTCAGCAGGCTGTTCGTTTAAGTCCGCTGTCAGCTTTCATCCGCCGGGTGTGCTACATGCTCGCGCAAAAAGGAGACCCTTCATGAGCACGATGTTTGCCCTGGTTCTCACCGTCAGCATGCTGACGGGCGGTAATCAGGATGTCCTGCTCGGGGTTTACGACACTGAGAATGACTGCAAGGCAGCTGCAGAAGAGCAACACGTGAAAGCTGAATGTTATCCGCTGAAAGGTGTACTGGACGAGCATCCAGCCGGGTTCACGGTGCAAATGTAGGGGGAGGAATGCAGAAGAAATGCGGTTACTGCCGTAAAGCAATCGAGGGAAAACCAGTAGTAAGCACCCTGTTATATCTCCAGGGAAACCAGCTCGCACGGAAAGAAAAAGAGTACTGCTCTGAACGCTGCGCCTCTTACGACCAGATGGCGCACGAGAGCTAACGTAAACCCGCCGAAGCGGGCTGTACGTCCGGTGACACCGACCAAAGTTCCACCGGAAATTACCAATAACCAATGACCACCCTGAATGGGCGCTACCAATGGCCCGGGGGATTCTACATCCAAAATAGAGGCTATCACATGGAATATTTTTATCTGATAAAAGCGACTCAAAAATCGGGTAAAGCTGATGCCGTAATCTGGCGCACTAATAAATCAGAAGCTCGCGCCCTACTGCAGCTCGACGTCGATCTGGAAGACGCTGGGATCGAAACAGGCCGCGGCAAAGACTATCAAAAACCAATTCGTACCGATTTCCCGGTATTCAATGACCTGCCGGCGGAAGGTGTTCTCGATTACTCATGGTGCGAACGCTACCAGCTCGGCAACGATGGCCGCACCTGGGCTCTGAAGCCAGGTCAGGCGCCTGCGGATCATCACATCGATGATGCCGGAGTATCTGCTGAGCCCGTTAGTGGCGAGCTGGTTGATGCCAATACTACTGGTGACGCGGCACAAGGTGAGACCGTGGAAACTTTCGGTAGCGATGAATACCAGGGCGATTCGAGCGCGCTATTTAACGTGGCAGAACTCCCCTTTCGCGCTCAGCTGCTGGCGCAGTACATGGCCGAAGAACGTCACGTTTATCATATCAGCATGCCTCACCGGCAGGAGCTGTCAGTTCTTGAAATGGACACTGATAACGCAGCCGTCCAGGATCTGATTCTGGCCGCCGAGAATATCCCTGAAATCAAAAAATACGATATGCCGGCGCTCTGGAAATTCACCAGCGCCAATAAAAAAGTCTTCCCGGAAGGGAAACGGCATGAGCTCGGTAAACGTATCCAGTTTGCAAAACTGTGGTTCGCCACGAACGCGATCGACCGCGGCATTCTCACCAGGGAATGGGCTGCCGGTAACTGCATTTCTTCGGTTATGAAAACTGATGCAGGAACGAATGCTGGCGGCGGTAATAAAACCGATCGCAATCCTGACTACACACATACGCTAGATACGCTTGATGTTGAGATTGCGCTGGCCACAATGCCGATGGATTTCGATATCTACAATTTCCCGGCATCCATTCATCGCCGGGCTAAAGAAATCGTCCAGAAAAAAGAAAGCCCATTCAAAGAATGGTCTGCTGTGCTGCGTAAAACCGCAGGCATCCTGGATTATTCACGCGCTGCCATTTTTGCCCTCATTCGTGACGCCACCAGCGATATTCATCATTTCCCGGTAAGTCTGCAGACCTATATCAATGCGAACCTGACAGAGCATAAGCATGAAACGCCCTCTGCTGAAACGCTTGAGAAAGCAGGGCATGTCTCATCTGCCGCCGTTGTTCTTAACACCGTGAAGAAAGCTATTGATGGCGAGGAAAACAAACCGGAGCTGGAAAACCTCTCAACCGAATATCAGGTTGTTGGCGCTCAACTGGTGGAGGAAGCCCAAAAAGAACGGTCTGCCGTGGATAAGATTCTCGCAGCTGAGCGCGGTGAATATATCGAAGGGGTAAGCGATCCGGATGCACCGAACTGGGTAACGGAAGACCTGACTAAACCCAAACAGCCTGTAGTTTCAAACATGGGCAATGGTGTTTTTTCGATTGATGGTCTGATGGATAGCCAGCCAGCACCAGCTTCAGCACTTTCTATTGTGGACCAGGCGCGCCAGCGCGCTGCAGAAGAAAAATTACATCCAGCTAATTCCGGGGAAACCACTAGCGATGTGCAGATGGAAACGGCTCAGCCAGTCGAAGACGAAAATGATAATGCGGTATCAGCAAGCGAAGGCACTGATGCAACTGCTCCGCAAGCAGATGCCGTGAACATGCGCGACATTCTTGCTGAGCGCTGCCCTGACCTTACCGCGGCAGTATTGAAGGACCAGCAATCAGCAACTGCAGAAGAAGAGCATGAGCCAGAGCCTGAAGCAACAAAATGGCCTGAATTCTTCGAGCCCGGTCGATATGAAAGTGTTCCGAACGAGATTTACCACGCGGCGAACGGCATCAGTTCTACTCAGGTTAAAGATGCCCGTATATCTCTGATGTATTTCGAAAAGCGTCACGTCTCGAAAGTCATTGAAAAAACGCGATCTCCTGTTCTGGATATGGGCAATTTGGTGCATGCGCTGGCGCTGCAGCCTGAACAGCTGGAAAAAGAATTCAGCATCGAGCCGGAAATCCCTGAAGGCGCCTTCACCACGACTGCGACGATCCGCGCGTTTATCGACGAGTACAACGCCGGGCTTCCGTCGCTGTTGAGTGCTGACAACATCAAGGCGTTGCTGGAGGCACACAACGCCACACTGCCTCAACCGGTTCCTTTGGGTGATGACGTTACCCAAACAGGTGAAAACTACATGGCCTTACCCGCTGAATTTCAGCGCGTCGAAGATGGTCAGAAAGTTACCGCGGCCAAAATGAAGGCATGCATCAAAGAATATAACGCCACTCTGCCCGCCCTAGTGAGAACCAGCGGCAGCCGGGATGCCCTGTTAGAACAACTGGCGATTATCAACCCTGACATGGTAGCTCAGGAGGCCCAGAAGGCGCAGCCGCTGAAAGTATCAGGCACTAAAGCGGATCTGATTCAGGCTGTGAAATCGGTTAAACCGGATGCCGTGTTTGCCGACGAACTGCTGGATGCATGGCGCGAAAACCCGGAAGGAAAAATACTGGTTACCCGCCAGCAGATGAGCACTGCGCTGGACATTCAGAAAGCACTTTTGAATCACCCCACCGCCGGCAAGCTGCTCCAGCATCCGAGCCGCGCCGTTGAGGTGAGCTATTTCGGTATTGATGAGGAAACCGGGCTGGAAGTTCGCGTACGCCCTGACCTTGAGATAGACATGAGCGGCCTGCGCATTGGTGCGGACCTGAAGACCATCAGCATGTGGAACATCAAGCAGGAAGGGCTGCGCGCGAAGTTGCACAGGGAAATCATTGAGCGCGATTACCACCTCAGCGCAGCCATGTACTGCGAAACCGCGGCTCTGGATCAGTTCTTCTGGATTTTCGTCAACAAAGACGAGAACTACCACTGGATCGCCATTATCGAGGCATCAGAAGAACTACTGGAACTCGGCATGCTGGAATACCGCAAAGCAATGCGCGCCATCGCGAACGGTTTCGACACTGGCGAATGGCCGGCGCCAATCACTGAAGACTACGCCGAAGAACTTAACGATTTTGATGTGCGCCGTCTCGAAGCGCTGCGCGTACAGGCATAAGGGGAATAACAATGTCCAATTTAGTCGCAACTACTGAAAACCAGACCCAGAAGATCGACAACGTTTCTATTCTGACGAATGGTGAATTGTTCAACCGCCTGCGCACGCTTTCTGAAGTAATGGCCAACAGTGGAAATTTCGTCCCTGAACATTACCGCGGTAAACCAGATGCGTGCATGGCTGTAGTGATGCAAGCAGCGCGTTGGGGTATGGATCCGTTTGCAGTGGCACAGAAAACCTTCATCGTGGGTAACTCAGGTGTGCTTGGCTATGAGGCACAACTGGTGAATGCGGTAATTAACACCATGGCCCCAACCAAAGACCGGATCCATTTTGAATGGTTTGGTGCATGGGAAAATATCGTTGGCCGCTTCATTAAAAAAACCAGCGGCAAAGGTAACGACTACATCGCGCCGGGCTGGGATTTGAAAGATGAAGCTGGCGTGGGCGTCCGCGCCTGGGCAACGCTCAAAGGAGAATCAGAACCTCGTGAGCTTGTGCTGATGCTTTCTCAGGCACAAGTACGCAATTCTACACTGTGGGCGAGCGACCCACGCCAGCAGTTGGCCTATCTTGCCGTTAAACGTTGGGCGAGGCTGTATTGTCCAGATGTAATCCTCGGGGTATATACCGCCGACGAAATTGACGAACGCGAAGAAAAGGTTATCAACCCAGCGCAAACAGAAAAAGTCACGCTGAATGAGATAACAAACTCCGTTGGCGCTTCCACCAGCACGCAAGAGTCTGCATCTAACGTCGACGCAGTTGCCGATGGACTCCGCGACCGAATTGATACAGCTGACTCAGTGGATCAGGCCAAAGCCATTCGCGCAGACATCGAATCACAGAAAGCTCTGCTGGGTACTGCTCTTTATACCGAGCTGAAGAATAAGGCGGTGAAGCGCTACTACCTTGTTGATGCGAAGAACAAGGTTGAGGCTGCCATAAATTCACTTCCTAACCCAGGGGATCCGGAAGCCGAAGCGTTATTCGCGAAGGCAGAAGGCACCCTGACCTCATCGCGCCGCCACCTCGGTGATGAACTGTATGACCAGTTCCGTATCACCCTGGACGACATGAAACCGGAATACCTGGGCTAAGGGAGGCGGGAGGGTTAGCCCTCCCGATAACGATATGAGCAAATCACTTAACGCACGATGCATACGCCGCTGGAAAGTTGAATTCAAAGGGCGCTGCGATTCGAAATATAGCCCCTACTGGCACAAGCGCGATCTCCGCGGTTACATCCGTGAGGCGGCACTGACTACGGCGTATTGCATGGTTGAAAACTTGGCCTACAACAACGCAATGCACGATTTTTTCGCTCATGTGGGTGACAGGAATTGCTGGTCGCCAGAGTTCTCAGCATGGTACGACGGGCGTCGAGAGCATTATCTCAAAGAAGCGCGCGACTACCTGAATGAAGAAGCCACCAACGACGAAATCGACGACGAAATAGAGAACGAACTGGAGGCCTGGAATGACTGAGCGCGGAATGAAATTCTCCAAATTCACTGAGCTGGTAGCCCGCATCTGGTCAAACCCAACTACGCAGCGTCGCGACCCGGAGATCACCATCTTCATACTCTCGCCTGGCAGCATCGGCGCGTCGCCATCCGTTGAAGTAGAGTCAATTCAGGCTGGATTCGACTGGGACGCCGGGCAGGTTCTGATTTACCCTGCGCAACCACTGACCACGCTGACGCCTGAACAGGTAGCGGACATTACCACCAGCGTGAGCAAAGGCCAGTCCTGGCACGCATATGAGGCTTACAAGAAGCACAAGGCCCTGCTGGAAAACGCAGCGCTTGAGCATGCGAAAGTCGCCGGGCAGCGCGACGAGCTTCTGGCGGCGCTGGTTTCCCTAGCTGCTGTCGCTCGCCGCTATCTTCCGGATTATGACGAGCATCCGGAAGTGCAGAAGGCTGATAACACCATCTCCCGCGTCAAAGGCGGTGCAGCATGAGTCTTAAACATCGATTACCTGAGCTGGAAGCCAGCATCGACCCTGCGGCATTGCGCGCGGCCGCCGACGAATATTCGGATCTGCTTCTGACTTTGTGCTTGTGCATGAAGATGGCCGGCCCTACTCGGGAGAACTTGCGCGCCTGCGCCACCGAGCTTAAAAAACGCCTGACAACCTGGCACAGCCAGAAAGAGCTCAATGCAATTCTGTCCAGTTGGGATCCCGTTGGCTATGTTCTCGGCCTCCGTCGGGAGGCGAACGACAACGCGCGCGCAGCTGGCGATCCAGTTGATGTATTTGTGTGAGGTGGATATGCGACTGATAAACCGAAGCAAGCAATCACCGCTGGGCCGCCAGGCTTGTGATGCCGCACTGGCAAAACATGTTGAGCTTTATGGCGCCTACGGGCGACAGAAAACGAAGAGAACTTATACGGTGGTGGTTCAAGGCTCAAAGATCACTGTAGAAGTTGTAAACAGAAAATGCAGTTATGTGGCGACGGCCATGAGCTGCGCCCGTAGGCTGCAGCATCTTCCTGGACAATGTAACTAAGGGGCTTTTATGAATAACGCATCTCATTTCCAAGATGAAATATTGATAACCAGTGACATTCTGTCCAGATACAAAATTTCGCGCAGCACACTGTATTTCTGGAGCACACCATCCCGGATGCCATCGTACTTTTCTCAGCCGTTTCCGAAGCCAAAAATAAATGGCAGTCCTAAAAGATGGCGTTTGTCAGACCTTCTTGCTTGGGAAGACAACATGGGTATCAAACCAGAGGCTGGCCAATCAACTTCTCAAGATGACGTTGCCAAACAGCAAGCCAATGACGCTGATCATCCAAATAATCGTGGAGGTTATACCGCGCCATGACTCCAGACATATGATGCCCTAGTAGTTTTTCCACAACATGTGGTGGCGCACCTAATTCAGAAAGGCGCGTCGCCACTGTTCTTCTCAAATCATGAAGCGACCAAGGTTTCATCCCTGTTTTTGCAATTATCTGCGCAGAGAACAGAGCCACGTTTGGTTGAAGTGGCGGCCTGTCATCTTCTGGCCCCCTGTATCGTGACAACGTCACAACATGTTTTGAAACTGATGTTTCTTTTTCAGCTACCATCATCTGTATTACAGCCTCAGGAAGCGCCCTTCTCACCGACTTCCCAGTTTTATAGTCACTTGCCGGGATAGTCCATGTTTGTTCCTTGAAATCAAACCATTCCCATTTTGCTGTTCTGATCTCTGTACTTCGACAGCCAGTCATAATGAGAAACTTCATTATCAATTGCTGCCTATATTTCATCTCAGGCAGGGCATTCCAAACTGTAATGATTTCATCATCACTTAACCTGCGATCTTTTACAGCTGCTGTGAGCCCTACATCTGATCGTCTAAGGCTTTCAATAGGGTTCACGTTAATTACCCCACGGTTGGAACAGAAACGAAATGTGCGCTGCATCAAACCGAGCATTTGCCCTGTAACCACTCTTCGCCCCATACCGTCAAAAAGATTTAGCCAGTGAGCTTTAGTTGTCTGATCTACAATCATATTTCCGAGCACTGGGGCTATATGATTATTGAAGTCGCGGCGGTTAACTTTGATTTTTACCAGACCTTCAGGGATGCAGTAGTACTTCTCCCAGTAATCGAATGCTTCTTTCACTGTAAGCGCTTCTACTTTTTTCTGTTTCTCGAGTACTACTTGCCGTCTAGGATCAAGCCCTTCCGCTAGCCAAGCCCTGAACTGCTGCCTACGTTCTCGCGCATGAGCTAATGAGGTGGTTGGATAATCACCAATCGTTAGTTGAGCGGCTTTCCCGTTCCATCTGTAGCGGTAAAAGAATGTTATACTGCCGGATGTAGACAACCTGACATTCAGACCATGTGCGTCTGAAATGACCTCGATTTGGTCTCTTTTTTTGCCAAGAGCTTTTCTTAATTTTGTGTCGGTAAGCAATGTGTACACTCCGGAAGAAGATATACACATCAGTGTACACATTATGCGTAAATTGATAACCTTCAAATCTATGAAGAACACACAAAAATAAAGCGTTACATACTGGCAAGGCGTTGATAATAGCGGGATTCTTGAAAAGAAATTAAGCATGACTAACAAACTTAAAACGGATTCATATGCCCTACGATAGCGTCTATCTCGAAAAGCGCCCGCCCGGCGCATTGCGCACCGTATGGCGTAAATTCTACGGCGATACCACCGCGATGATTGGTTTATACGGCTGCGGCGCGCTGGTGCTGTTGTGCGTATTCGGCGGCTGGTTCGCGCCTTATGGCATCGATCAGCAGTTCCTCGGTTACCAGCTACTGCCGCCTTCGTGGTCGCGCTATGGCGAAGTGTCGTTCTTCCTCGGTACCGACGATCTTGGTCGCGATGTGCTAAGTCGTCTGCTCAGCGGCGCGGCGCCGACCGTCGGCGGCGCCTTTGTGGTAACGCTCGGCGCCGCGCTGTTCGGCCTGGTGCTTGGCGTGATTGCCGGTTCCACCCACGGTTTGCGTTCAGCGATAATGAACCACATTCTCGACACCCTGCTGTCGATTCCGTCGCTGCTGCTGGCGATTATCGTCGTCGCTTTTGCCGGGCCGCATCTGAGCCATGCGATGTTTGCCGTCTGGCTGGCGCTGCTGCCGCGCATGGTGCGTTCGGTCTACAGCATGGTGCACGATGAACTGGAAAAAGAGTACGTGATTGCCGCCCGCCTCGACGGCGCTTCCACGCTCAATATTCTCTGGTTTGCGGTTCTGCCTAATATTACCGCAGGACTGGTCACCGAAATTACCCGCGCGCTGTCGATGGCGATCCTCGACATTGCCGCGCTCGGTTTTCTCGACCTCGGCGCTCAGCTACCCTCTCCGGAATGGGGCGCCATGCTCGGCGACGCGCTGGAACTGATTTACGTCGCTCCCTGGACGGTAATGTTGCCGGGGGCGGCCATTATGATAAGCGTACTGCTCATTAATCTGCTGGGCGACGGTATTCGCCGCGCAATTATTGCCGGGGTCCAATAATGCCGTTACTGGATATACGTAATCTCACCATTGAGTTTAAAACCAACGAAGGCTGGGTAAAGGCCGTCGATAGGGTCAGCCTGACGCTGGCTGAAGGTGAAGTCCGTGGTCTGGTGGGGGAATCAGGTTCCGGCAAAAGCTTAATCGCCAAGGCGATTTGCGGCGTCACTAAAGATAACTGGCGGGTCACCGCCGACCGTATGCGTTTTGATGATATCGATCTGCTGCGCCTGTCTAACCGCGAGCGCCGCAAACTGATTGGTCACAACGTATCGATGATCTTCCAGGAGCCGCAATCCTGTCTCGATCCTTCCGAGCGTATTGGGCTGCAGTTGATGCAAAATATCCCCGGCTGGACCTTTAAAGGCCACTGGTGGCAACGCTTTGGCTGGCGCAAGCGCCGCGCCATCGAACTGCTGCACCGGGTGGGGATTAAAGATCACAAAGATATTATGCGCAGCTTCCCCTACGAACTGACCGACGGCGAATGTCAGAAGGTTATGATCGCCATCGCGCTTGCCAACCAGCCGCGCTTGCTGATTGCTGATGAACCCACTAATGCCATGGAACCGACTACTCAGGCGCAGATTATTCGCCTGCTGACCCGGCTCAACCAGAACAACAACACCACTATTTTGCTGATCAGTCACGATATGCAGATGCTCAGCAAATGGGCGGATAAAATTAACGTCATGTATTGCGGGCAGACGGTGGAAACCGCGCCGAGCGAAGAGCTGGTGACCATTCCTCATCACCCCTACACGCAGGCGCTGATTCGCGCGATCCCGGACTTCGGCAGCTCAATGCCGCATAAAAGCAGGCTGAATACCCTGCCCGGCGCCATTCCGCTGTTGGAACAACTGCCGATCGGCTGTCGGCTGGGGCCGCGCTGTCCCTATGCGCAACGCGAGTGTATCGTCACGCCGCGTTTGACCGGCGCGCGTAATCATCTGTACGCCTGTCATTTCCCGCTGAACATGGAGAAAGAGTGAAATGGTCGAAACATTGCTGGAAGTTCGCAATCTGAGTAAGACCTTTCGCTATCGTACCGGCTGGTTCCACCGTCAGACGGTAGAGGCGGTGAAGCCGCTGAGCTTTACCCTACGCGAGCGTCAGACGCTGGCAATTATTGGTGAAAACGGCTCCGGTAAATCAACGCTGGCCAAAATGCTGGCCGGGATGGTTGAGCCAACCACCGGTGAACTGTTGATTGACGACCATCCGCTGGAGTTTGGCGACTACTCATTCCGCAGCCAGCGTATTCGTATGATTTTTCAGGATCCCTCGACCTCGCTTAACCCGCGTCAGCGTATTTCGCAGATCCTCGATTTCCCGCTGCGCCTCAATACCGATCTTGAACCAGAAGCCCGGGAAAAGCAGATTATCGAGACGATGCGCATGGTGGGTCTGCTACCTGACCACGTCAGCTACTATCCGCATATGCTGGCGCCGGGGCAAAAACAACGCCTGGGTCTTGCTCGTGCCTTGATCCTGCGTCCGAAAGTGATTATCTGCGATGAGGCGCTGGCCTCGTTGGATATGTCAATGCGCTCGCAGCTAATCAACCTGATGCTGGAACTACAGGAAAAACAGGGAATATCCTACATCTACGTAACTCAGCATCTGGGGATGATGAAGCACATCAGCGATCAGGTGCTGGTGATGCATGAGGGCGAAGTGGTTGAGCGCGGAAGCACTGCTGATGTACTGGCCTCGCCTCTGCATGATCTGACCAAGCGGCTGATCGCCGGCCATTTTGGCGAAGCGCTGACTGCCGACGCCTGGCGAAAAGATGGCAAATAGCGTTAACTTTCCTTCAGGGGCGGCATAATAGCCGCCCCTGCCCTTTATGACTGCGGGAACACGCTCTGCGCCGGTAATGGTCGGCGGTCAAAGCGGCGCAGCGCAAAATACAACCATCCTGTACCTACCCAGCCGATAATCCATGACACATCATTGCCGGCGAATATCCACGTCAGCGAACCATGGAACAGCGGGTTCTCAATAAACGGCAGTTGAATAAGCACGCCAATGATATAAATGGTAATGGCATACAGATTCCAGAAACCATAGCGCTGATGCGGGTCGCTAAGCGCCGGAATATCGACCGCGCCTTTAGAGATAATGTAGTAATCGGTCAGACTGATGGCGCTCCAGGGAACGAAAAAAGCCAGCAGGAATAACAGGAAATGGGTGAAGTGTTTTAAGAAAGCTGGCTCACTGAGCAGCGCGATAATACACGAAGCCGCGACCATCAGGACGACGAAAGCGACACGGCATTTCTGCGACAATGCCGTCTGGCGACGGAAACCGGAAACAATGGTGGTCAGAGACATAAAACTGCCGTAGGCGTTAAGCGTCGTGAAGGTGATTTTGCCAAAGCAAATAGCAAAGTAGATGACCATCGCCATCACCTGGCTTTTACCCAATCCCACCAGATAACTCACTTCATGACCGGGGAAAGCGCTGCCGGCAATCGCGGCAGTAAATACCCCTAGCGTCATGGATGTCTGGGTTCCTAATACGGTACCGAAAAATACCGAGCAGAACGTTTTCGTTGCCGATACATTGCGTGGCAGGTAGCGCGAATAGTCGGACACATACGGGCAGAACGCGATTTGCCACGACGATGACAGCGACACGGCCAGCAGGAACATCGGCAGGGAGAAATGGTTATTTTGCGCCAGGGCCGTGAGATCCGCCGACATCAGTAGCGTAACGAACATATAAACAAAAGCCAGAATGCCGATAATGCTCGCCAGTTTACCCAGCTTATGAATCACCTTATAACCCAGTACCGCAATAACAATAATAATCGCGCTGAATAGCAGCATGCCGGCAACGTTGCTGATACTTAACAGTTTTGCCATCGCCTGCCCGGCCAGTACGGTACCGCTGGCGGAGAAGCCAACATACATGACGCAGACCAGTACCAGCGGCACTACCGCGCCAAAGACGCCAAACTGGGCGCGGCTGATTATCATCTGCGGCAAACCCAGCCGTGGTCCCTGCAGGGCATGCAGCGACATCACCGCCGCCCCCAACACCTGTCCAAGAAGAAGGCCTATCAGCGACCACACCACGTCGCCGCCCAGCACCACGGCTAAAGCGCCGGTGACAATAGCGGTAATTTGCAGGTTGCCGCCAAACCACAGAGTAAACTGGCTAAACGGATGCCCATGCCTCTCGCGTTCGGGAATGTAATCAATCGACCGCGTTTCCTTTAATCCTGCCTCATTACTTTTTGGTTGCCCGTCTGTAGACGAAAAAGAAGACATAGGTACCTCGCTATTATTATTTCATTGACTCCCCATCTGACCGATCCTGTATATACAAGCATTGACAACTACCCGCACCGCACGCATCCTATTTTTGTGATGAATATGTAAATTCTTTGTATTGCAAAAAGTAACAAAACCATAACAATAACGTTGATTAACGCCTGCGCAGGCAGCGCTTAACGAGGTGTACCGCTCATGATCGTTCCCGTCCAACTATCCACTCTGCCCGTCACCCCCTGGAAAAATGGCGCTGGCGAGACCCGTGAGATAGTCTGTGTACCTTCTCCTGATGCCCCTTTTTTGTGGCGAGCCAGCATTGCCACCCTACAAAATGATGGTCCGTTTTCCTGCTTTCCCGGCGTCGATCGTGTCATTACCCTACTCACCGGGCAGCCGCTGCGTCTGAAAGGCGAAGCTATCGATCACCCTTTAGCGCTGTGGCAGCCCTGGGCTTTTGCCGGCGAGTGGCCGCTGCGTAGCGAAGGGATCCGCGAGCGCGGTCTCGACTTTAATATCATGACCCAGCGCAGTCGCGCCGCCGCCGAGGTTCGGGTCGTGAACGATGTACAAACTCCCGGCGACGAAGGCGTCGCGTGGGTATTGCAGGGTCGCTGGCAACTTGGTGAACAGCAATGTGAAGCGCAATCGGGTATTTTCTGGCATCAGCAAGCGCCGGGCGAACTCGCGCCGCTCACGACAGACGCCCTACTGTTACTCACCACGATCGTGCGCCGTTAACCGCAGAAATATCGGTAACGCGTCGTGATCTCACGGTAAAACGTAGTGATTATCCGGTGATATGCTGGAGTGAGCGCATTTGTCCTTACGCGCTGCATTGCGATAGGCGGCACAAAAAATCGTGACACAAGAGGTCTTCAGTGGGATATAATTCTTGGCTAAATTTGAGTTATTTTGAAATAACAACGTTAACCGTTTGATTGTTAGAGTAAAAATAAGCAATAACGATAAGGATTAAAGCTATGGGTTTTCTTTCCGGTAAGCGCATTCTGATCACTGGCGTGGCCAGTAAACTGTCCATCGCCTACGGTATTGCGCAAGCAATGCACCGTGAAGGGGCTGAACTGGCATTCACCTATCAGAACGAAAAACTGAAAGGCCGCGTAGAAGAGTTTGCTGCTGCGTTGGGTTCTAACATTGTGCTGCCGTGCGACGTGGCTGAAGACGAAAGCATCACCGCGCTGTTCACTGAACTTGAAAAAGTATGGCCGAAATTTGATGGTTTCGTGCACTCTATCGGTTATGCGCCAGCTGACCAGTTAGATGGCGACTATGTTAATGCCGTCACCCGCGAAGGTTTCAAAATCGCCCACGACATCAGCGCCTACAGCTTCGTGGCGATGGCAAAAGCCTGCCGCTCAATGCTGAACCCGGACTCCGCGCTGCTGACCCTTTCCTATCTGGGCGCTGAGCGCGCGATCCCGAACTATAACGTTATGGGTCTGGCAAAAGCGTCTCTGGAAGCCAACGTCCGCTATATGGCGAACGCGATGGGTCCGGAAGGTATTCGTGTTAACGCCATCTCTGCGGGTCCGATCCGCACCCTGGCGGCATCCGGTATCAAAGATTTCCGTAAAATGCTGGCGCACTGCGAAGCGGTCACCCCGATCCGTCGCACCGTCACCATCGAAGACGTCGGCAACAGCGCGGCCTTCCTGTGCTCTAACCTGTCTGCGGGCATCTCCGGTGAAGTCGTTCACGTTGACGGCGGTTTCAGCATCGCTGCGATGAACGAACTGGAACTGAAATAAGTTCCCTATCCTCCTCACCCCGGTGAGGAGGATCTCTCTCCCTTCTCTGCTTACGCTTCTCTTCTGTTATTCCAATCCGCTATTTATTAGTACGTATCAATATTTTCTCCTGCTTCAGGGTTACGCCAGGATAGTTGTGCAAAGAGGTACCGCGAAACGGCGGTTCGCCACCTACCGAACAAGGAACGCCCATGGAGCAACGCCGCGTGTATGGCAAAAACCACTGGTATCACGAGACCCAGTCAACCAATAGCCCGGTCGAGGTTCTTCCTCTGGTCCCGGAGGCCGCTGACGTTGATGACCGTTTTTTGCTCGATCTGCCACTCGCAGCCGATCTTAGCCACCCTCATGAAGGCTGGCTGGCGCCCGCGCGTCAGTTGGCAAAGGTACTTTTCCCGGACAGCGTCACGGTCACCCGATTACAAACCTTTAATGCCTACGACCGTCTCAGCACGGCCCTGACCGTCGCTCAGGTCTACGGCGTACAGCGCTTGTGTAACCACTACGCCGCGCGTCTGGCGCCGTTACCGGGCCCAGACTCTTCACGAGAGAGTAATCACCGGCTGGCGCAGATAACCCAGTACGCCCGTCAGTTAGCCAGTTCCCCTTCTGTTATCAACGAGGTCTCCCGCCGCCAGCTTGATGAGGTAGGACTGACCAGCCGCGATATTGTGTTAATTAACCAAATTATTGGCTTCGTGGGTTTTCAGGCCCGCGCGGTGGCCGCATTTCAGGCCGCGCTCGGCCAGCCGGTACGCTGGCTTCCAGGTATGCCGCAGCAGGATGATGCCCCGGCAGAACGCTTTACTGATGTTACCGGAGAGTGGTCACTGGATATCGATGATGCCGACCTGCGTTACGCCAATGATGACAGGCAAGCCAGGCTCGCCGCATGGCACCGTCATCCCGGCCTGCAGCCTCTCGCCCCCCTTCTGGCAACGGATGAAGGCGCGTTGGCACTGCTGCATCAACTGCTGAATCAACTGGATAACTCTGCGCAGCCCTTAAGCGCAATGGCGGCATTGCTGGCGGCGCGAATCAACGGCAGCGTCAGCTGTTTTAACGCCTGGGCCGCGCGCTGGACAGGTGACAACGGATTGTTGCAGGCATTGCGCGGCGATGAACGAATGATTCAGCACTGGGCGCAAAGCCATTCTTTGGAACACGTTTTCCTGCAGGCGGCGCAGCTATTGACTCGTGCGCCGGACCGTTTTAGCGCCGCGCAGCTAACTCCCCTCACTGAATATGGGCTTTCCCGCGTTGAGGCTATCGATCTGCTGGCGTGGTGCGGCCTGTGCGGCTGGCTGAATCGGCTTAAAGTCGCCCTCGGCGAGGTACGTCAAGCGACGTAAAATGCTGAAACAGCGCTTGCTGAGGCAGGCATATTCGCGTAAAAATGTCAGCCGCTCTTTTAGCCACGAAAAAACCTAATTATGTTTCAGGACAACCCGCTGCTAGCGCAGCTTAAACAGCAATTGCATTCCCAGACCCCGCGCGTTGAAGGGGTCGTTAAAGGTACGGAAAAAGGTTTTGGCTTCCTCGAAGTCGACTCGCAGAAAAGCTACTTCATTCCGCCGCCGCAAATGAAAAAAGTGATGCATGGCGATCGTATTATCGCTGTGGTCCATACGGAAAAAGAACGTGAAAGCGCCGAGCCGGAAGAGCTGGTTGAGCCTTTCCTGACCCGTTTTGTCGGCAAAGTGCAGAAAAAAGACGATCGTCTGTCTATTGTTCCTGATCATCCGCTGCTGAAAGACGCCATCCCTTGCCGCGCCGCGCGTGGCGTAGAACACGATTTCAAACAGGGTGACTGGGCGGTGGCTGAAATGCGTCGCCATCCGCTGAAAGGCGACCGCGGTTTCTATGCCGAATTAACGCAATTCATCACCTTTAGCGACGATCATTTCGTGCCGTGGTGGGTGACGCTGGCGCGTCATAACCTGGAAAAAGAAGCGCCGAATGGCGTTGCCACCGAGATGCTCGATGAAGGACTGGAACGTCGCGATTTGACGGCGCTTGAGTTTGTAACCATCGACAGCGCCAGCACCGAAGATATGGACGACGCGCTGTTTGTAGAGCGCGCCGACGACGGTAAACTTCTGCTGACCGTCGCTATCGCCGATCCGACAGCGTGGATTGCCGAGGGCAGCAAACTGGACAACGCGGCGAAAATTCGCGCCTTCACCAACTATCTGCCGGGCTTTAATATCCCGATGCTGCCGCGCGAACTGTCTGACGATTTGTGCTCGCTGCGCGCCAACGAAGTGCGTCCGGTACTCGCCTGCCGCATGACCCTGGCGGCTGACGGCGCTATTGAAGATAATATCGAATTCTTCGCCGCGACCATCGAATCTAAAGCCAAACTGGCTTATGACGACGTCTCCAACTGGCTGGAAAATATCGGCTCATGGCAGCCTGCTGATGACGCTATCACGCAGCAAATCAAACTGCTGCAGGAAGTCTGCCTGCGCCGCAGCGAATGGCGTCAAACCCACGCCCTGGTGTTCAAAGACCGCCCTGATTATCGCTTCGTGTTGGGTGAGAAAGGTGAAGTGCTGGATATCGTTGCCGAACCGCGCCGCATCGCCAACCGCATTGTTGAAGAGTCAATGATTGCCGCTAATATCTGCGCGGCACGCGTGCTGCGCGATAACCTGGGCTTTGGCGTCTATAACGTGCATACCGGTTTCGACCCAGCTAACACCGAACAACTGGCCGCGCTGCTGAAAACGCACGATGTACACGTCGATCCGCTGGAAGTCCTGACACTGGACGGCTTCTGTAAACTGCGCCGCGAACTGGATGCTCAGCCTTCAGGTTTCCTCGATAGCCGCATCCGTCGCTTCCAGTCGTTCGCGGAGATCAGTACCGAGCCGGGCCCGCACTTCGGCCTTGGCCTGGAAGCTTACGCCACCTGGACTTCGCCAATTCGTAAATACGGCGATATGATCAACCACCGTCTGTTAAAGGCCATCATTAAAGGCGAGACCATTGGTCGCCCGCAGGATGATATCACCGTGCAGATGGCGGAACGTCGTCGTCTGAACCGTATGGCGGAACGTGACGTCGCAGATTGGCTGTATGCTCGCTTCCTCAACGATAAAGCCGGAACCGATACCCGCTACGCGGCAGAAATCATTGATGTCAGCCGCGGCGGCATGCGCGTGCGCCTGGTCGATAACGGCGCTGTCGCCTTTATTCCGGCACCTTTCCTGCACGCGGTGCGCGATGAACTGGTCTGCAGCCAGGAGAACGGAACCGTACAGATTAAAGGTGAAGTGGTTTATAAAGTCACCGATGTTATCGACGTGACTATCGCTGAAGTTCGTATGGAAACCCGCAGCGTCATCGCCCGTCCGGCGGCGTAACGCTTTTATGGCCCCTGCCCAGGGGCCATGCATTTCTCGTTTTGAGTGAATATCGCCAGCTGCGCAAGGATGTGCGTTTTTTTCGCTTCTCTTTTGCAACCGTTTTTTGCATCATTGATTTCATTCATTTTTGTAACCAGGATAATGCTATGTCTGATCTGAATGCCCGCCTGCTCGCCCAACGTATCGATACCGTGCTGGATATTCTGGTTGCCGGAGATTATCACTCGGCGATCCATAATCTGGAGATCCTCAAAGCCGAACTGCAGGCATTGTCTCACGACGAGCCAGAGAAGGATTCAGGGCAATCAAAAGCGCCGTGGGAAATCTGATTGATTCCTGTCCCCCAGCACGCCTTAAAGCCTGCTGGGCGCCGTATAGACCTCTAACTGTGATGTAGCTATGAACGCCCGACAACAAAGTATTTTACAAATGGTCATTGATAAAGGCCGCATGAGCGTTGCCGATCTGGCCAGGATGACCGGTGTCTCCGAAGTCACTATTCGTCAGGATCTGAATTCGCTGGAAAAACAAAGCTACCTGCGCCGTACCCACGGCTTTGCGGTACCACTGGATAGTGAAGACGTCGAAACCCGGATGATGACCAACTTTGCCATTAAGCGTGAACTCGCCGCGCGCGCCGCGTCGCTGGTGGCAGCCGGAGAAACGGTGTTCATCGAAAATGGCAGCTCAAACGCCCTTCTGGCCCGCACGTTGGCGGAACGCGGTGATATCACTATCATCACCGTTAGCAGCTATATCGCACATTTACTCAAGGAAACGCCGGGCGAGGTCATCCTGCTGGGCGGTATTTATCAGAAGCGCAGTGAAAGCATGGTGGGCCCATTAACCCGTCAATGCATCCAGCAGGTGCACTTCAGCAAGGCGTTTATCGGCGTTGACGGCTGGCAGACCGAAACCGGCTTTACCGGCCGCGACATGATGCGCGCCGATGTGGTCAACGCGGTGCTGGAAAAGCAGTGCGAGGCTATCGTACTCAGCGACAGTTCGAAGTTCAGCGTCGTGCATCCTTATCCACTGGGCCCGATTGCCCGTTTCAATCGCGTCATAACCGACAACAACCTGAGCGAAACTATCCGCCGGCAGCTCTCCGGGAGCGGTTTAACGCTCGATATAGTTGACCCCGCCTGATCGCTTCCGCCAGCGCCCGTAGAATGGCGTTGGCAGCCTTTCTGCGTCTGAGAGTATTCTGACCCGCAATTAAGATTTTTTACCTGACGTTAAATTTTAAAATAAGTAGAATTATTATTAGCGATATAACAGGAAGTGACTATCACCTGCGTGATTAGAGCAACACCTGCGCAACTTAAGTTTCATGGAATAACCCTTAAGTCATAGCCAGTTGCTATGCTTAAAGGAAGGTGTATCCATGAATAGATTATTCAGGAGAATAAAATGATGACTTCAATGAGCAAAAAAATGGCTGCGGCCGTACTGGCGGTTACTGTAGTAATGTCCCTGAGCGCTTGTTCCAACTGGTCTAAACGCGACCGTAATACCGCAATCGGCGCAGGCGCTGGCGCACTGGGCGGCGCGGTATTAACCGACGGCAGCACCCTGGGTACCCTGGGCGGCGCAGCGGTTGGCGGCATCATTGGCCACCAGGTTGGTAAATAACCACCCCGCGTATTAAATTAATAATAATTTCGTAGTTACTGACTCACGCATCTACCAATAATTAAGGCCACGGTATTTACCGTGGCCTTGTTGTTTATTTCGTAGAAATTATCTTAGCCACCCGCTAATTTTACTTTCATCCCTTTAGCTTCCAGCAGTGATTTCAGCAAGTCGCGTTTATCACCCTGAATTTCAATCACTCCATCTTTCAGTGAACCGCCGCAGCCGCATTTCTTTTTCAGCTCCGCGGCCAGCTTCGCCAGCGCATCGTCATCGAGATCGATGCCGGTAATCAAGCAGACGCCCTTCCCTTTGCGCCCGCTGGTCTGGCGTTGAATGCGCACGATACCATCGCCTTTCGCACGTTGCGGCGCCGCTTTCGGCTCTTCAATACGCCCGCTATCGGTAGAGTAAACCAGGCGGCTGTTAGAATCGCTCATTACGCCTCCAATTTCAGCGACGCGTTGATAGCCGCAAGCGTTGCAGCCGGATCGGCAGACTGGGTAACCGGCCGGCCGATCACCATGTAATCAACCCCCGCCTGCTGCGCCTGTTCCGGAGTCATAATCCGGCGTTGGTCGCCCGCATCGCTGCCTGTGGGGCGGATCCCTGGGGTAACTAACTTAAATTCTTGTCCTAACTCTTGTTTAAAGCGGACGGCCTCCTGCGCGGAACAGACTACGCCATCGAGACCACAGCGTTTGGTTAGCGCCGCCAGTTTAGCAGCATGATCGGCAGGTGAAAGCGTGATGCCAAGGTCTTGCAAATCGCTGGCTTCCATGCTGGTCAATACGGTGACCGCAATCAGTAGCGGCGCCTCTTTTCCGAACGGTAACAACGCCTCGCGGGCAGCCGTCATCATGCGCGCGCCGCCGGAGGCGTGAACGTTCACCATCCATACGCCAAGCTCCGCGGCTGCGGCGACCGCGCGTGCGGTGGTGTTCGGGATATCGTGGAATTTCAGGTCGAGGAACACTTCAAAGCCGCGCTGATGCAGGTCGCGAACAAATTGCGGCCCCAGCAGCGTGAACATCTCCTTACCTACCTTTAACCGGCAGTCGCGCGGATCGATTCGTTCAACAAAGGCTAACGCCTTGTCACGGTTATCATAATCAAGCGCAACAACGACGGGAGAGGATGTGATAACGCGAGGAGAAGAGCTAGCAGTAGACGTCATGACCGGACCTTAATTGTGGATGAGCGCCGCCAGGGCGCAAAAAAGGTAAACGGGCAGCATTCTACCTGCGAAGTGGGGAAAATGACAGGCTGGTTTTGCCCGTCTACAGACAAAAGCGGGCACGCGGCTGCAGAAATGGATACGCTAAAACCCAGACAAGTATGTTGTAACTAAAGTCAGGTTTTTTTTAGAAGTTACTGGCCATCAAGGCCGCGAATCGGCTTGATAGTCGCCCAAGAACGGCAGGACGGGCAGTGCCAGTACAGGGTGTGAGAAGTAAAACCGCACTTCTGGCAGCGGTAACGCGGTTTGCTCCGCACCTGCTCGCCAACCATATTGCGCAGAACCCCCAGGCTCGCCTTCGCGCGCCCTTCTTCCGCCTCATTAAGATGGTAGTCCATCAGTTTGTGGAACACGCGCATCGTCGGGTGGCGTTCCAACTGGCGAGTCACATAGCTCTGCGCGGCCTCGGCGCCTTCCTGCTGCTCGATAATTTGCGCCAGCATAAGTTCCGCGGTCGCCCCGGTGTTCTCTTCTACACAGCGGCGCAGGAACGCTTCCCACTCCTCATGCTTACCCAACTGCTGATAACAGGTTTGCAGCATTTCCAGGGTTTCACCAACCAGTTCTTTATCCTGGCCAATCACCCGTTCCAGGCTTTCTACCGCTTTCGCGTAGTCGCCTTTTTCCATCCACACGCGCCCCATCATAATCGAGACGCGGGCGCTGTTGCGGTCCGCTGACGCGCCTTTTTTCAGCAGCGTCATTGCTTTATCGAGATCGTTACTGGCCATCTGCTGCAGCGCCAGCTCACACCAGAAGTTGGCGATATCGCTGCGATGCTTTTCTTTGCCCAATTTTACCAGCCGTTCGGCGACTTCAATAGCGGACTGCCAATCGCTGGTTAACTGGTAAATTTGCAGCAGTTGTTGTAGCGCGCCCAGGCGGAAGTCGGTTTCATCTACCAACTGCTTGAACATATCTTCCGCGCGATCGTACAGGCCCGCGGCCATATAATCACGGCCCAACTGCTGGACGGCGAGCAGGCGTTGGTCGTAGGTGAGCGAGGCGCTCTCCATCAGGCTTTGGTGAATGCGGATAGCGCGGTCAACTTCGCCGCGAGAACGAAACAGGTTGCCAAGCGTCAGGTGGGCTTCAACGGTGCCGGTGTCCTCTTTCAACATATCAAGGAACAGATCCACGGCTTTATCCTGCTGGTTGCTCAGCAGGAAGTTGACCCCAGCGACATAATCGCGCGACAGGCGATTAGCATCGTCCTGTTTGGACTGTTGTGCGCTCCTGCGCCCCATATACCATCCATAGGCTGCGGCAACGGGAAGAAGCAGAAACAACAACTCCAGCATAGACGGTTATTCCTTGACCGCAGGGACGCCGGCATCAGCAGGCGCTACGGTCACTGGCGCGATCTGCTGCTCCAGGCGTTTAATTTTACGCTCGGCGCGAGCCAGCGATACTCGTACCCGTAACCAGAACAGGCCGCAAATCAGCCAGCCAATCGCAAACCCGGCAGCAAATAACACCGCCAGCAACGTGGAGATGCGGAATTCACCCTGCGCGAGCAAATAGTTGAACGTGACCAGTTGGTCATTTTGCGCACCCAGCGTCACAGAGATGACGAAGATAGCTAACACCAGTAAGAAAATAAGTAAATATTTCACATGACTTCCCGTTCTGTGGGTTGCGCGAGTAAAACGCGTTCAAGCCCTATAAAGTATCATTTTCACCGCAGTGGTGAAATGGAAAAGCATGACACCCGTCATGATATGCGGCCGGGTGTCGCGAAAATCAACATAAACAGCGTCAGGTTGCGCGTTTTTTGATATCCGTCGCCTCTTCGACAGGCGGGGTTAACGGGCCGCAAAAACGCTGCGTGAGCCAGGTCGCCGCGGTAACCAGCAGCCAGGAAAGGCTGGTCGCCACGATAAGATCCTGCGGCCAGTGCATGCCCAACGCCAGGCGGCTGCCCATGACCGCCGTCGCCCACCCTAACAGCACACCGATAGTCACCCAGCGCCGACGCGGCCACAACAGCCCGACGCCAAGCAGCGCCCAGCTGGCGGCAAACATGGTATGGCCGGACGGAAAGGCAAAACCGGTCTCTTTCTGCCAGTGTTTACGCAAGAACCCCGGTATTGTCTGTTGTTCAGCCAATTGCTCATGCACCAGTTTAGCGCGTTCTTTACGTTTTAACTCATAGAATTGCGCCACCGGAACCTGCTGGGTTCTTTCTAACCAAATCACAAACGGCCGTGGTTCCTGCACCCGTTCTTTGATCCAGGATTTTAGCCCCTGTCCTGCCAGGATAGCAGCGCCGAGAATGAGAAACAGCACCAGCGCTTCGCGCAGACGAAAACGTAAACACCACAAAAACCAGCCAAATAGCGCTACGTGGGTAATGATTCCCCACGGCTGGGTTACCGTTTCAGTCACCCAGTACCACATTTTCAACATGGCCGGGGCTTGACCCGGCTGCCACTGCCAGCCGGAGAGCCAGACCATAACGGGCATAACAAGCAATAGCGCCGCCCCGATGGCGGTCCTTTTGGCAATTAACAGCATCGTATCTCCTTCTCTTTCCTTCTGAATATCATAACGGAAAGTAGATCGTTTGTGCGCTTTCCGCGCAGGCGGTCGTTGGTAATTAGGAGAACGTCGCGGCGTTGTGGCAAAATAGTAGTAAACAGAAAGCACATTCAGGTGCTGTCAGAATCTGGAGAATCACATGCAGCTTAAACGTGTGGCAGAAGCCAAACTGCCAACCCCCTGGGGCGATTTCCTGATGGTGGGCTTTGAAGAACTGGCAACCGGGCAGGATCATGTCGCGCTGGTGTATGGCGATATTTCGGGGCAAGCCCCGGTACTGGCTCGCGTACACTCAGAATGTCTGACGGGCGATGCCCTTTTTAGTCTGCGTTGTGATTGCGGTTTTCAGCTGGAAGCGGCGCTGTCGCACATCGCTGAAGAGGGACGCGGGATCCTGCTATATCATCGTCAGGAAGGCCGAAATATCGGTTTACTGAATAAAATTCGCGCCTACGCGCTACAGGATCAAGGCTACGATACCGTCGAAGCCAACCACCAGCTTGGTTTTGCCGCCGATGAGCGCGACTTTACGCTGTGCGCCGACATGTTCAAGCTGCTCGGCGTCGAGCAGGTTCGCCTGTTGACTAACAACCCGAAGAAAGTCGAAATTCTGACCGAGGCGGGGATCAATATCGTCGAACGCGTGCCGCTCATCGTCGGGCGTAACCCGAAAAACGAACACTATCTCGATACCAAGGCTGCCAAGATGGGGCATCTGCTGAATAAATAATTCAGTTCCAGAATGAATCAGGGCCAGCATTCGCTGGCCCTTTCTTTTACAGCATATTACGAATCACATAATGCAGAATGCCGTCGTTCTGATAGTAAGTCAGCTCAGTCGCGGTATCGATACGACAGCGACACTGAATGACCTCCTGCTGTCCATCGGCGCGGGTAATCGTGACTGGAACCTGTGCCGCGGGATGCAGCGCCTGCAGGTTGCTGATATCAATCCGCTCTTCGCCGGTCAACTGTAGCGTTTTACGCGTCACGCCTTGTGGAAACTCCAGCGGTAATATCCCCATGCCGATAAGGTTGGAGCGGTGAATACGTTCGAAGGACTCGGCAATGACCACCCGCACGCCCAACAGACGCGGCCCTTTTGCCGCCCAGTCGCGGCTGGAGCCTGAGCCATATTCTTTACCGGCGATTACCGCCAGAGGGGTACCTTCGGCTTTGTACAGCATAGCCGCATCGTAGATGGCGATAGGCTGCGTGTCCGGCAAATGACGCGTCATCCCCCCTTCTACACCCGGCACCATTTCGTTACGGATACGAATATTAGCAAAGGTGCCGCGCATCATGACTTCATGGTTACCGCGTCGCGAACCATAAGAGTTGAAATCGCCGCGCGCCACGCCGTGCTCCTGCAAGTAGCGTCCTGCCGGGCTGTCAGCCTTGATACTTCCTGCCGGGGAAATATGGTCGGTGGTGACGGAATCACCAAGCATCGCCAGGATCCGAGCGCCATGAATATCTTCCACCGGTTTCGGCTCAACCCCCATCTCATCAAAGAATGGCGACAGGCGAATATAGGTAGAGTCATCCTGCCAGCGATAGGTATCGGAACGCTCAACCTGAATCGCTTTCCACTCCTCGGTACCTTCAAAGACTTCGGCATACTCTTTACGGAACATCTCGGTAGAAACCTGCTGCACAGCGCGAGCAATCTCCTCGCCGCTCGGCCAGATATCTTTCAGGAACACCGGCTTACCGTCTTTACCAACCCCAAGCGGTTCGCGGGTCAGATCGATGTTCATATTGCCGGCCAGCGCATAGGCTACGACCAGCGGAGGCGACGCCAGCCAGTTGGTTTTCACCAGCGGATGGATACGACCTTCGAAGTTGCGGTTGCCGGAGAGTACAGCCCCCACGGTCAGGTCTCCTTTTTTGATTGCCTCTTCGATAGGTTCCGGCAGCGGCCCGGAGTTACCGATACAGGTTGTACAACCGTAGCCGACGAGGTTAAAGCCCAACTCATCAAGATAAGGCGTCAACCCCGCATGCGCCAGATAATCGGAAACCACTTTCGAACCCGGCGCCAGCGAGGCTTTCACCCACGGCTGCGGTTTCAGGCCGCGCTCAACCGCGTTCTTCGCCAGCAGGCCGGCGGCCATCAACACGCTTGGGTTGGAGGTGTTGGTGCAGGAGGTGATTGCCGCAATCGCCACCGCGCCTTCCGGCAGCGAATAGCGTTGCCCATCAAGAGTGTAATCAACCGGTTGACGCGATTGTTGCGTTTGATTCACTTCCAGTTCGTTGCTGGCGGCAAACGCTTTCGGCACATCGCCCAACGCGACGCGGTCCTGCGGCCGTTTCGGCCCGGCGAGGCTGGCCTCAACCGTCCCCATATCCAGCGCCAGGGTGCTGGTAAAGACCGGTTCATCGCCCGTCTGGCGCCACATGCCCTGCGCTTTGGCATACGCTTCAACCAACGCCACCTGCTCTTCGCTGCGTCCGCTGAGGCGCATATAGCTGAGAGTCACTGCATCGATCGGGAAGAATCCGCAGGTCGCGCCATATTCCGGCGACATATTCGCAATGGTCGCCCGGTCGGCCAGCGGTAACGAGTCAAGGCCGTCGCCGTAGAATTCTACGAACTTGCCAACCACCCCATGTTTGCGCAGCATCTGGGTCACTGTCAGCACCAGATCGGTCGCGGTGATCCCTTCACGTAGTTTCCCGGTCAGTTTGAAACCAACGACATCCGGAATGAGCATGGATACCGGCTGACCAAGCATCGCGGCTTCCGCTTCAATCCCGCCGACGCCCCACCCTAATACGCCGAGACCGTTGATCATGGTGGTGTGCGAATCGGTACCCACCAGCGTATCCGGGTAAGCCACCCATTCGCCATTCTGCAGTTCGCTCCAGACGGCACGGCCAAGATATTCAAGGTTTACCTGGTGGCAGATCCCGGTTCCCGGCGGCACGACGCTAAAGCGGCTGAAGGCCTGCTGCCCCCAGCGCAGGAATGCATAACGCTCGTGGTTCCGTTCCATTTCAAGACGCACGTTGTCTTCAAAAGCGTTTTCATTACCAAAACGGTCTACCGTCACCGAGTGGTCGATGACCAGGTCAACCGGAGAGAGCGGGTTCACCTTCGCGGTATCGCCGCCCAGGCGTTTTACCGCTTCGCGCATAGCGGCTAAATCCACCACCGCCGGTACCCCGGTGAAATCCTGCATCAGCACGCGTGCCGGTCGGTAGGCAATTTCGCGGTCGGCGTGCGCTGTCGCCAGCCAACCGGCCAGCGCCTGAATGTCTTGTTCCGTCACCGAGTCGCCGTCCTGCCAGCGCAGGAGGTTTTCAAGCAGAACTTTGAGAGATTTGGGCAGTCGGGTGAGATCGCCCAGGTGTTTAGCGGCCAGAACCAGGCTGTAGTAATGGTAGGTTTTGTCTTTGACCTGTAGCGTATCCTTACTGGCTGCTCGTAGTGTTGACGACATAGCTCCTCCTTTATCACAGGGATACATGCCCTGAACTCCTCAGGGTCTTTATTAAAGATAACACAAACCTGGCATAACACTTTGATAACAACTCAAATTGCTAAAATTGACAAAACCGTACAGTTCAGAAATTTTGACGAGAATAGTATTACAGCACGGATATATTTGATGAGGGTGAGTAAGTTCCGAACCTGTTCACTAAGCGGGAATAGAAAAAGAGCTAATCACCGATATGCAATGATTAGCTCAGGATGGATTAACATTTAAAGCTGATAAGTCGGAAAATAATTTCTTCCACCGTGTTCCACAATTCCGGGTGCTAATTTTACCAACCTCCTTTTGTCACAAAAGTGAAATATAACCTTCTCTGATAAACTGCTTTAGCTAATAATCCAGATGAATAATGCAACGATGCACCAGAAAGCGCTAAGCCCCATCAGTAGCGAGCCCCAAACCTGACTGCGCAGCGTTGGATCGATTTCCGCTTTATGACGTTCGTACGACATCGCGAGCTTTGCATAATCGATATTGTTTATCATTTCATCACCACCAATTGCTAAAATCATCAGGTACAGATAAATCTTAATAAGATATATAAAATAGATCCAGCTAATTCAGGAATAGCTAAAAGGCTTTTAACCGTTATTTTGATCGCAGCGGGTATATTGGAGAAATAACGAAGTGAAAATCCGTAGAAATGTGATTACAACGAGGTTTATAAGTTCTGATAAGGTCCATAATAGAAAATGGCACTCCCCAGAGGAAATGCCATTTATCGATACGATTATTTTTCCGGCAGTTTAATATCTTTGAACATCGCCTCTATATCCTCATTCGAACGTAGCGCCACGGCCGTATCTACCACATCCCGCGTCAGATGCGGCGCAAAACGCTGAATAAAATCATACATATAACTTCTGAGGAAAGTGCTTCGGCGGAAGCCTATCTTGGTGGTGCTATGGCTGAAAATACCATTGGCATCAAGTTTTACCAGGTCCGGATCGGACACCGGATCGACCGCCATGCTGGCAATGACCCCAACGCCAAGCCCTAAACGCACATAGGTTTTGATAACATCGGCATCAGTCGCCGTGAAGACGATACGCGGAGTGAGCCCGGCGCGATTAAACGCGGTATCCAGCTCGGAACGCCCGGTGAAGCCGAAGGTATAAGTCACCAGCGGGTACTGCGCGAGCTCTTCAATGGTCACCGAACCTTTAGAAGCGAGCGGGTGATCCGGGGTCACCACAATGGAACGGTTCCAGTGGTAGCACGGCAGCATCACCAAATCGTCGTACAGATGCAGCGCTTCGGTAGCAATCGCAAAGTCAGCATTGCCCTTAGAAACCGCTTCTGCAATCTGCGTCGGCGATCCCTGATGCATATGCAAAGAAACCCGAGGATAACGCTCAATAAAGCCCTTAATCACCCCAGGCAGCGCATAACGCGCCTGCGTGTGGGTGGTGGCAACGTACAATGAGCCTTTATCCGGCCAAGTGTGCTCCCCTGCCACGGATTTAATAGCCTCAACTTTGGACAGCACTTCGCGCGCGATGCGAATAATTTCCTGCCCGGCTGGAGTGACCTGAGTTAAATGCTTACCGCTGCGGGCAAATATCTGAATTCCCAACTCATCTTCCAGCATGCGCACCTGCTTGCTGATGCCAGGCTGCGAAGTATACAAGCCTTCGGCGGTAGAGGAGACATTCAGGTTATGGTTAACAACCTCAACGATGTAGCGGAGTTGCTGTAGTTTCATGGCTGATATCCGTAAACGCGTCAAATGAATCCGCTTAATACCCATTACGTTCAGACTGCTGTCTGCCGGCGGCAAAACGCCAGACATTCCCTGCGGCGCGCCGAACCAGCGCCACAATGCGTCCTGAAAACGATGATGTATAAGACGATTTGATAATAAAAAAGTGATTCGCTATAACCACTATATCATTTATATCTACAGTGTATAGATGCTAACAAAAAATAATAAGTCGGTTATAACGTGGGAGCCACGAGGCGGTAATACGAGGAAAACAGGAGAGAAAATGGGCCGCATTGCGGCCCATTCAGAAGGTTACTTTTTCGCTTCAGTCCATTTACCGTCGATAAAGAAGGCGGACCAGCCGGTCGCTTTACCCTCTTTCTCGGAGGAGACGTACTGTTGCTTGGTCTTACGACTAAAGCGTACCAGCGTTTTATTGCCTTCCGGATCCTGCTGCGGCGCATCGGCCAGATAGCGCAGCTTTTCAGGCAGACGATCGCGGAAGCGGTACAACTCTTCCACTAATGGCGCACGCGTCTCACGTGATTTCGGGAAGGTGTTTGCCGCCAGGAAAACGCCCGCCGCACCATCGCGCAGGACGAAGTAAGCGTCGGACTTCTCGCATGGCAGTTCCGGTAAAGGCACCGGATCTTCCTTCGGTGGAGCCACTTCGCCATTACGCAGGATCTTACGCGTATTTTTACATTCGTCGTTGGTGCAAGCCATGTACTTACCAAAACGCCCCATTTTCAGGTGCATTTCAGAGCCGCATTTCTCACACTCCACGATAGGGCCGTCATAACCTTTGATACGGAACTCGCCCTCTTCAATCTCGTAGCCATCGCAGGTCGGGTTGTTGCCGCAGACATGCAGTTTACGCTTCGGATCGATAAGGTAGCTGTCCATCGCGGTGCCGCATTTCTGACAGCGACGTTTAGCGCGCAGCGCGTTGGTTTCGGCATCATCGCCTTCCAGCACGTTGAGAACTTCGTTTTCCGGTACCAGGTTGATAGTGGTTTTGCAACGTTCTTTCGGCGACAGCGCGTAGCCAGAGCAACCGAGGAATACCCCGGTGCTGGCAGTACGAATGCCCATTTTACGCCCGCAGGTCGGACAGTCGATGCTGGTCAGCACCATTGGGTTCGGCTGCATGCCGCCCTCTTCAGGATCCTTCTCAGCCGTTTGTAGCTGGGAGGTGAAATCGCCGAAGAAGTTATCCAGTACCTGTTTCCACTCGGCCTGATGATTAGCCACCTGATCGAGGCGGTCTTCCATCTGTGCGGTAAAATCGTAGTTCATCAGATCGCGGAAGTTCTCTTCCAGACGATCGGTGACGATTTCGCCCATCTTTTCAGCGTAAAAGCGACGGTTCTCGGCGCGTACATAGCCGCGGTCCTGGATGGTCGAAATGATCGACGCATAAGTGGACGGACGACCGATGCCGCGTTTTTCCAGCTCTTTCACCAGCGAGGCTTCGCTGAAACGCGCAGGCGGTTTGGTGAAGTGCTGCGCTGGGGTCAGTTCCACCAGGCTCAGGCTGTCGCCCTGATTGACCACCGGTAACGTACGGTCTTCATCGCCTTTACGCAGCGCTGGCATCACTTTCGTCCAGCCGTCAAAGCGCAACGTACGACCGCGGGCTTTCAGTTTGAACTCTCCAGCCTGTACCGTCAGGGTGGTTGAGTCGTATTTTGCCGGCGTCATCTGACAGGCGACGAACTGACGCCAAATCAGTTGGTATAATTTCTGCGCATCGGCTTCCATGTCTTTCAGCGATTCCGCCATCACGTTCACGTCAGAAGGACGTATCGCTTCGTGCGCTTCCTGTGAATTTTCTTTGCTGGCGTACTGATTAGCGCTTTCAGGCAGATATTTTTTGCCAAAGTTGTCGCCGATATAGCCGCGAACCATGTTCAGCGCATCCTGACTCAGGTTGGTAGAGTCGGTACGCATGTAGGTAATATGGCCGGCTTCATACAAACGCTGGGCCATCATCATGGTTTTCTTCACGCCGAAGCCAAGACGGGTACTGGCGGCCTGCTGCAGCGTGGAGGTGATAAATGGCGCGCCCGGCTTGCTGCTGGTCGGCTTATCTTCGCGCTCCAGCACGCTATATCGCGCTTTTTCCAGCAGCGCGACGGCAGCCATGGTTTCGTCGCGGTTAACCGGACGGAACGGCTTGTCATTCTTGTGAGTTACCTGCAGCGGTAATGCATCGCCGCCCGGCGTGGTAGTACTGGCGTCGATCTCCCAGAACTCTTCCGGAACGAAGGCTTTAATTTCGCGTTCGCGCTCAACGACCAGACGGACTGCGACAGACTGCACGCGGCCAGCGGACAGACCGCGGGCAATTTTTTTCCACAGCAGTGGAGAAACCATATACCCCACCACGCGGTCCATAAAGCGGCGCGCCTGCTGGGCATTAACACGATCGATATTCAGCTCGCCCGGCTTCTCAAAGGCCTGACGAATCGCGTTTTTGGTGATTTCGTTGAACACCACGCGGCTGTACCGTTGCTCATCACCACCGATAACTTCCCGCAGGTGCCAGGCAATGGCTTCCCCTTCGCGGTCAAGGTCGGTTGCGAGATAGATGTGGTCGGCTTTTTCCGCCAACTGTTTGAGTTCTGAAACTACCTTTTCTTTACCCGGAAGTACTTCATAATGCGCATTCCAGTCGTGCCATGGGTCTACACCCATGCGGTTGACCAGAGCGCCACGTTCATCCTTTTTAGGCTTTTTAGCCCCTTTGGTGGAGGTAGAGTCGGCGCTCTTTTTGGAAGCTGAGCCACTGGTCGGCAAATCGCGGATATGACCGACGCTGGATTTCACCACGTAGTCATTACCCAGATACTTATTGATCGTTTTGGCTTTTGCCGGGGACTCAACGATAACGAGAGCTTTACCCATATTCACCTTTACCTAATTTAATTCATCCAGGAATACATCGCACATTGATTCACCATCCACTAGCGACGTGCCTGATATGTTGCGGCCACGTCGATGGATATCAACCCTCTGCACGCCCAGTTTCACATCCATAAAACCAGATAGCTGAGTTTGCTGGCTTTTGCGAGCCAGGTTGCATAGCACGAAGAATTTTTGGCCGAATGTCAAGCAAATCTGTTGCCAGATCGCTGAAAGCGTCACACTGTACCTGATAAAATTCGTTACGCAACTTTATTAGCATGCAAAAGCCAACTCCGCCAGTAAAGTGATGTTTCTTAGCCGGTTACAATTACCCCCTGCACAATCAATGGAAAATTTGCCCGTTGCCCTCTCGCGGCGTAGACTACCCGCGAAGAACTACAGGAGTCAGTTATGCAAGGTACAACCCAACCCATCGAACGCCAGGCGTTACTTGAAATTGCCAACCAACTCATTCGCGATCATGAAGATACGTTAGCCGGAATTGAAGCCACCAACGTCGTTCAGCGTAACGGGGTTTTGGTGTTCAGCGGCGAGTTTTATCTTGATGAACAAGGTTTACCGACGGCGAAGAGCACTGCCGTATTCAACATGTTCAAGTATCTCGCTCATGAGTTGTCAGATAAGTATCACCTGGTCGATTAATCGCCAGTCATTGATGGACCGGCTCTCGGCTTAAGCCAGCCAGAAACAGCAACGCGAGGTATCAGCCTCGCGTTGTCTTCATTACATTAACGGTTTTTGTCCACGCTGCCACCAGCGCAACAAGAGACGGTCAGCGCTTTCCGCCGCGCTCCCGGTAACGCGATCGAGCAATTTCTTACGCTGCTGGTAACGCACGCTAATCACATCGTGGTTATCCATCATGCTCAACAGGAGTTCATCGCTGGTTTGTACCGCATCCGCCAGCCCTTTTTCCAGCGCCTGCACGCCGTACCAGTGCTCGCCGGTCGCCACCTTTTCGATATCCAGCGACGGGCGCATCTGATGCACGAAATCTTTAAAAAGCTGATGGGTTTCATTGAGATCTTCGCGGAATTTCTGCCGACCTTCCTCGGTATTTTCGCCCAACATGGTTAACGTGCGTTTATATTGCCCGGCGGTATGGAGTTCAATATCGATATCTTTGTTTTTCAGGAAGCGATTGATGTTGGGGATCTGCGCCACTACGCCAATCGAGCCAAGAATAGCAAACGGCGCACAGACGATTTTGTTCGCCACACAGGCCATCATATAGCCGCCGCTGGCAGCGACCTTATCGACCGCAACCGTCAGCGGGATCTGTTTATCACGTAAGCGCTGCAGCTGCGAAGCTGCCAGACCATAACCGTGAACCACGCCGCCGGGGCTTTCCAGACGCACCACCACCTGGTCACGCGCCTTCGCCGAAGCCAGCACCGCCGTGATTTCTTCGCGCAGACCGCTTACCTCGTGGGCATCCATGCTGCCTTTAAAATCCAGCACCCAGATACGCGCCTTGCCGCTGGGTTCCGCGGTGCCCAATTTTGCCCGCGCTTTGGCCTCTTTGGCTTCCTGCTTATGTTTTTTCTTCTGCGCTTTATGCCAGAGTTTTTGCTGCGGGCCATCCAGCAGCGCCACCGCCAGCTCTTCTTTCATCTCCTTATATTGCTCGCTAAGATTCGTTACCCGCAGCTCGCCGCGCTGCTTCTTACGCTGAGTCAGATTAACGATTATGGCGGCGATAACCGCAATGGCGACGACGATAGTCGCAGCCTTGGCTAAAAATAAGCCGTATTGAGCAAGTAATTCCACGTTTTCACCTTGTGTAAAGCACTGACGTTGACGCACAGTGTACATCAGCCTTTATCATCAAGTCTCTGCGCTTTCCGTGCGCTGCGAGGCGCATTCCCGTTTTTTTTGTCGCAATGAAATCGTTGCAAGATATTAATTCTGCGAAGACTTTCCCTTTGACTGATTGCAATCATCAATCGTTTAAGGCATAAAGCGCAAAAGTAAGATACCGAATAAGATGTGGCCGTACGCAGGCCAGCAGAGGAGTCGCCGTGCATTATCAACCGCAATATCACCTACTTAAAGACCGTATCATTCTGGTCACCGGCGCCAGCGACGGCATCGGCCGCGAAGCCGCCCTCACCTATGCGCGCTACAGCGCAAGCGTAGTACTGGTCGGCCGTAATGAAGAAAAGCTGCGCGCCGTCGCGCAAGAAATTGAACAGGCCGGCGGCATTGCCGCGCGCTGGTTCACTCTCGACCTGTTGACATGCACGCCGCAGGAGTGCCAGCAGCTGGCGCAGAAAATCGCCATTCACTACCCGCGCCTTGACGGCGTACTGCATAACGCGGGCCTGCTCGGCGACGTATGTCCGATGGATCAGCAGGATCCTGAGGTATGGCAGCAGGTGATGCAGGTAAACGTTAACGGCACGTTTATGCTCACCCAGGCGCTTCTTCCTTTATTACTCAAGTCCGATTCCGGCTCACTGGTGTTTACCTCTTCCAGCGTTGGTCGCCAGGGCCGCGCCAACTGGGGCGCCTACGCGGCCTCTAAATTCGCCACCGAAGGGATGATGCAGGTTCTGGCCGAAGAGTACCAAAGCCGTCATCTGCGGGTAAATTGTATCAATCCTGGCGGGACTCGCACCAAAATGCGCGCCAGCGCCTTCCCGACCGAAGATCCGCAAAAACTGAAAACCCCCGCCGATATCATGCCGGTCTATTTATGGTTGATGGGCGACGATAGCCGGCGTAAAACCGGTATGACCTTTGATGCCCAGCCGGGGCGTAAACCAGGGATCTCCCAATGAGCGATCAACGCTACCGCGAGCGCCAGCAGCGGGTAAAAGACAAAGTCGATGCGCGGGTCGCCGCCGCCCAGCAAGAACGCGGGCTAATCATGGTCTTTACCGGTAACGGCAAAGGCAAAACGACTGCCGCCTTCGGTACCGTCACCCGCGCGGTTGGACACGGCAAAAAAGCCGGCGTGGTGCAGTTTATCAAAGGTACCTGGCCTAACGGCGAGCGCAATTTGCTGGAGCCGCACGGCGTGGAGTTTCAGGTCATGGCCACCGGCTTTACCTGGGATACGCAAAATCGCGACAGCGATACCGCCGCCTGCCTCGATGTCTGGCAGCACGGGCGCCGAATGCTGGCCGACGACAGCCTGGATCTGGTGCTGCTGGATGAACTTACCTACATGGTGGCCTATGATTATCTGCCGCTGGAAGAGGTGCTGACGGCGCTGCGCAACCGTCCAGCGCATCAAACGGTGATGATTACCGGTCGCGGCTGCCACCGCGAGATCATCGAGATAGCCGACACCGTCAGCGAGTTACGCCCGGTAAAACACGCCTTTGACGCCGGGGTTAAAGCGCAGATGGGGATTGATTACTAAGCGCCAGTCGGGCCAGGAGCTGGCTATTGAGCGGCAGACACAAACAGTCCTCGCCGAGCGCCAGTTGCTGGTCGAGGACGTTTTGCCGCGAAACAAAGCGTTTGCGGTATTCGGTCGGCGTCAGTCCGCAGTATTTGTTAAAGGCGGCTATCAGGTATTTGTGCTCCTGAAAACCGCAGCTATGGCTGATTTCGGTGATCGGCGTGCGCGTATCGCGTAGTAGATTACGAGCCTTATTCAGCCGTACCAGGGTCAGATACTCTTTAAAGTTGTAACGACTCACCCGCTTAAACAGCCGGGAAAACCACGAATAGCTCATCCCGCTGTGCTCGGCCACTTCGCTTAACGTCAGTGGCCGGTCGTAATGCAGATTAATATAATCGATGCCTTTTTTAATCATCGACTCTTCGCGTAGCGAACTCTCCTCCCGCTCCTGCGGCTCGCCTGCCGTCACCAATGCATCAAGCAGCAAATATATCGCTGCGATACGCTGGAATGGCGTACGGTTATCGACAAGCTGTTGCAGCAGCGCCGTGAGCCGCTGGCGCACCTGCCAATCCGCATTCTGCGCAACACGCCCGGCGGTGCACCATTCCAGCCGCGGAGAGGGATGCATTTCATCAAACAGACCCGGCGAAAACTGTACGGTAACCAGCTGGCTACCAGCCATCTCCGCGCTGAGTGAATGCACTTCCTCCGCGTTGATATACAACATATCGCCCTCGCGTAGTAGCCACTCCCGCTGGCCGACGGCCAGCGTAAAACCGCCATGAAGGACGGTGATAAGCTCCGGCGCCGGGTGCCAGTGAGGTTCGCAGTAGCGCACCTCAGCGGCAAAAACGTTGAGTTTCTCAGCGTCGAAGGCGATCAGCTCATAACCGCTACCGGTCGCCGGCTGCCCGCTTTGCGTTACCTGACGAGGATGCGTCACTGAAAACGGGAACACGGGTTACCTCCTGAACTTTTGTTATTGATGATCCGCCAGCACGGCATTGAGTTCATCGCGGTCGATATCCAGCGCCAGGAATTCAGTCAATGCAATGAGCAAACCACAGAACAGATCCGGCGCCAGGCGGATAAGCTTTTCACGTACCTGGTCTGGCGCTACGCCGCTTTTCGCCGAAATCAGCGCCACCACGCGGGCAAAGGCTTCCGGCTGTTGAATAAGCTGTTGGAGAGAATTGTCGTCGCGCAGCGGTACATAGCGCGCAGGGCAATCAATCTCAACGCTTGCCGTTAATGGAAGATCGCGTGACGAGGCGCCCACGTAGATTTGCCACTGCCCAGGGGTCACCAGCCAATCCGCCAGCCCCGGATGATAGCAAGCTAAATCAGCGACGGGCAGCGCGAGCGCGACACGACGCGTTTCTCCCGCCAGCAAAGACACTTTGCTAAAGGCTTTCAGCGCGCGAACCTCGCGGATCAGTTCTCCCTCCGGGGCCGCAACGTACAGTTGTACAATCTCCTTGCCCTCACAGTCGCCGATATTCGTTAAATCAAACGCTACATGCAGGGTTTCGCCTTCGGCAAGCCGCGAGGCGGAGAGCGAAAGATTGGCATAGCGGAATTGGGTATAGCTCAGGCCAAAGCCAAACGGGAAACGCGGCGAAAGACGGCGTTTATCGTAATAGCGATAGCCGACAAATAATCCCTCGCCATAATGATGGCGCAGGTTTTCCCCCGGATACTGTAGCCAGGCGGGCGTCTCTTCGAGCGTATTTGGCACCGTTACGGTCAGCTTACCGCAGGGGTTACATTTACCGAACAGAATTTCAGCCACGGCTCGCCCCATCCCCTGTCCAGCGAAGAAGGTTTCCAGCAGCGCCCGGCATTCGCCAAGCCATGGCATCACCACCGCGTCGCTGTTGGCCAGCACCACCACCACGTTTGGCTGTACCGCAGCGACCTCGCGGATCAGCCGTTCATGCGCGGGCAGAATATTCAGATCCTGGCGATCGCCATTCTCGCCATCCTCACCGACCGCCGTGCTGACAAAAACCACTGCTACATCGGCGGCACCGGCGACATCGCGCACCTGCGCCAGAGCCTGCTCATCGCTTTGATTGTCGTCTGGCGCGCCCGGCGCCCACGAGACCTTAAAGTCATCCCCGGCAAGATCGAAAATTTCATCCAGCGGACGGTCAAGTAAATAGGGAACCGTGGTGGCGCAACCTGAGCCCTGTATCACCGGCTCCTGAGCGGGCTTACCGATCACCGCGATGCGCGGCGTTTTGTGTGGCTTCAGCGGCAGCAGGTTGTGTTCATTTTTCAGCAATACGATGGATTCTGCCGCTAAACGCTGCGATAACGCATGGTGTGCGGCAAAGTCAGCGCGCGTCTGCGGCCGGCGATGTCGTTGCACTTTATCGACCAGTTCAAGCATCCGCAAACAAGCCCGGTCTACCACCGGCATTGGAACCTCGCCGCAAGAGATTGCCGCCAGTAGGGTTTGTTTGTCCCGCCTGGTTTCCGGCATCGCCAGGTCATTGCCGGCAAGCAGCGATGCCGGACGGTCTTTAATACCGTACCAGTCGGACATCACCAGACCGTCATACCCCCATTCATCACGCAATACCTGGGTCAGTAAGAACGGATCCTGCGATGTTTGAACGCCATTAAGACGGTTATAAGAAGACATCACCGTCCAGGGCCGGGATTTGGCAATCGCTCGTTGAAAACCGGCGAGATAGATTTCGCGCAGCGCCCGCTCCTCAATAATCGAATCCATTTCGGTTCGCCGATACTCGGAGTTATTGGCGGCAAAATGTTTAAGACTGGCGCCGACGCCTTCGGCCTGTAAGCCGTTAATCAGCGCCGCGGCGATATCCCCGCTGACGACCGGGTCCTCTGAATAGTATTCATAGCCGCGTCCAGCCAGCGGGGTGCGCCGAATGTTAATTCCCGGCCCCAATAAAATACCCACTCCCATCTGCTGACACTCGCGTCCCAGCGCTGCGCCCATTTCCTGCACCAGTTCAACATCCCAGCTACAGGCCAGACTGGAGCCATTCGGAAAACAGGTGGCCGGCAGCGAGGCGCTGAACAACGCTTCGCTGCCGCCCTTCGCTACAGGCTCGTCGGCGCTGGCCTGGTCGGCGGTTTGAGTTATCACCGAGATAAAGTCATCCATGCTCCACTTTTCATTGCCATCTATTTGCGCACTGCTATAGCGCACGCCGTAGGTACCATCGGTCATCACGATATCGGGGATACCATGCTGCGGCAACGATGCCGTACGCCACAGGCCACTGCCGGTCAGCAGCGCCACTTTTTCCTCTACCGACATGGCGGCAATAAGGGTACTAAAATCATTATTCATCTCTCTGACTCCTTGAGGTTAAAGCGCGTTTTGCTTACGCAGGCTGATTTTTTGCACGATATCGCGATAGGTATTTTCATCCAACGAGTAGCAGGCTACGAAGATGGCGCTGATAGCGAACATCGCGCCGGGGAAGAGCGTCATCAGAATATTGATGCCATTAATCGCATCGCTGGTCACATTACCCGCATCATAGTGATAGAGATCCAGCATCCAGCCCGCGCAACCGCCGCCAATAGCCATCGCAATTTTGGTGATAAAGTTAAAGAAACCGTAGATTGCGCCTTCAGAGCGTACGCCGTGATGCCATTCAGCATATTCGACAGTGTCGGCAATCATCGACCACATGGCGACAAAGCCCATACCTAATGTGATGCTGTAAAGACATACACCGCTCATTATCAGCCACAGGTTATTACCAGCGATGAAATATTGCATCAGCACCCCCAGCACGCCAATTAACAACGCCAGAAGCGCCATTTTCTTTTTTCCTATCAGCGCAATCACTTTCTCGGAAATGATGGTTCCAACGATATAAGCACCTGATTGAATCATGAAGAAAGTTGCGGTAAACCCTTCGCTGCCGATAATGTATTTAATAAAGTAAATGGCGATCGCCATCCAGACGGTATAGGCGATATAGAAAAATACGGTAAATAATGACAGATGAATCAGTGGAGCATTGCCTAATACCGCACGGAACATTTCACGAAGCGTCGGCGCATTCATTTCATCCTCTTCGCCAACTCGTTCTTTGGTCATGGCAAAACAGGCAAGAAACATAAAAGTCGCTAACAGCGCAAAGCAGGAAACGGCAAAGACATAGCCCATCTGTTTGTCGTTAAAGGGCGAAATCAGCCAGTCGGCGGTTGTGGAAACAATCAGATACCCGACAATCGCCAACACAAAGCGGTACACGGACAGCGACGAGCGCGAGGCTTCATGCTGCGTCAGGCGGTTGGTCAATGCTGAATAAGGCGTGTTAACCGCCGTATATGCCAGGCAATAAATGGTATAGGAAGCCAGCGCGAAATAAAATTTAGCTTCCCCGCCAAATGGCACAAAACACAACACGGTTAAAAAACCTAACGGTATCGCACCATATAATAGCCAGGGACGCAGCTTGCCATATTTACTCTGCGTCTTATCAATTGCAAAACCAATCAAAATATTAAATATTGCATCAATCACCCGGGCGATCACAAAGATCAGGCTCGCCTGTACCGCGCTGATGCCATAAATATTTGTATAAAAAAACAGTAAGAATAACGAGACAAAACCGAACGATAAATTAGAGGCGAAATCACCTAAGCCATAGCCTATCTTTTCTTTTACGCCGATGACCACATAGCTTGCCGATAACTTTGTTGTTGTACTCATTGCGGGCTACCTGTTTTTGTAATCAGTGCCGACAGTATATGGCGACGCTAATAACATCACTTTGCGTTATTTGTCTGCGTAATTCCTGTTTCTTGTCTTTATGCAAAAGTGTGAAAAATGTCACAAGCGAAGGGAAAAAGAGGAGCGTTCCGGCGCGAACCGCCGGAACGTACAGCATTAGCCGTTGGTCTTGTTGCGAGTGCTGGAACGGCGGTTGCCGTTATTACCCTGGCGAGGATTGCCGCTGGTCTGGCTATGACGCTTGACGGCACGGCGAATCTGATTCGCTTTCATGCGACGGCGATCTTTCTCCACCGCCACTTTGCTTTCGGTTTCCGCCGGCAGCTCCACCAGTTCACGCAGATAGTTGGTTTGCGCCAGATCCAGTTCCGTCCAGCCGCCGCGCGGCAGGCCTTTCGGCAGCAGAATATCGCCGTAGCGTACGCGAATAAGACGGCTGACCTGAACGCCGACGGCTTCCCACAGGCGACGCACTTCGCGGTTGCGCCCTTCGGTCAAGGTGACGTTATACCATTGGTTGATCCCTTCACCGCCGGTGAACTTAATCGTTTTAAACGCTGCAGGGCCATCTTCTAACTGTACGCCACGCGCCAGTTGGCGCAGCTTGTCTTCATCAACCTGGCCGAAAACGCGAACGGCGTATTCACGCTCGACTTCGCGGCTCGGGTGCATCAAACGGTTCGCCAGTTCACCATCGGTGGTAAACAGCAGCAGGCCGCAGGTGTTCACATCAAGGCGACCCACCGCAATCCAGCGCGCGCCGCGCAGTTTCGGCAGACGGTCAAATACCGTCGGGCGCCCTTCCGGATCGTTACGGGTACAGAGTTCGCCTTCTGGCTTGTAATAGGCCAATACGCGGCAAATCTGCTCGGCAGATTCTTTTACCGAAATAAGATGGCCGTCGATACGAATTTTCAAACCAGGCACGATTTCTACGCGATCGCCGAGGGTTGCGACCTTACCATCCACGCTGACGCGGCCAGCTTCGATGATAGTTTCAATTTCACGGCGGGAGCCATGGCCAGCACGAGCCAGCACTTTCTGTAATTTCTCGCTCATAGAGCTTCCTTTAGGTGTCGCCTTCCCAGGCGTCTGATATGCTTTGGCGACAACAGGCCATTAAAACCACCAACCTGTTGTTATATAAATACTTTACACATTTTAAGGCGCCGTTCGTCAGCACTGTTAAACAGCGCGCGCGCCTGCGTGGGCGAACATACTACACTAACTTCAAAATGAATGCTTCACTGCGATACATTTCTCTGTCTATGGATTATCGCTCGCCGTCAATGAACTTGCCTTGAGGGGAAAGTGGGCAAATGGCGCCGGATGACTAAACAGGTATCCTTGCGCTTTCTGGCAACCGAGGTCGCGTAACTGGTCTTTTATCTCCTCATCTTCAATACCCTCAGCAACGACGGGCACCTTAAAACCCTGTGCCAGCACAATCAGCGATGCAATCACCGATTCCGCTTTGTCATCATCGGCGAATTGACAGATCAAACGGCGATCAATTTTGATGCTATCAAATGGCAGCGTATGTAAATAAGAGAGGCTGGATAAATTGACGCCAAAATCATCCAGCGCGACGGCAATACCATGGCGACGTAAATAAGCAATCATTCTGCTCATTCGGGTAGCATCGTTCATCAATAGCCGTTCGGTTATCTCAAGACAAATATTGCCCGTGACCAGCCCATTACGATAGATAACATCCATTAAATGCCAGGCAAAATCCTGTTGCAGGAGTTGAATCGCCGATACGTTGATATGCAGAATAAAGTTCGCCGGCGCCCCGCGGAGAATCATAGCGGACAGTTCCCGACAGGCCTCTTCAATAACCCAGCGCCCCAGCGGGATTATCAGCCCACTCTCTTCCGCCAGTGGGATGAAACGCTCGGGAGGAATTTCGCCTACCGTTTCGGAGCGCCAGCGAAGCAAACATTCTCCTTCCTGAAAAGCGCTTTGATCCTGCAAATCCACAATTGGCTGTAGCATCAGATGAAATTCATGTTGCTGGATCGCATCATGAAGATGCTCATGGAGTTGGATATTATAAAGCTCAGCCTCATGCATCTCGCCGCTGAAAAACGTCGCGACGCCGTTTCCCTGTTTCTGCGCATGGCGTAATGCAATCCATGCCTCACGCAACGTTTGTTCAATATTCTCTGCGTGGATCTCAGTCGTCACCAGGCCAATATTGCCGGTATAAACGTATTTGCTTGCCGTAGGAGACGCTTCATTATTGACGTCGATAAATAGTGAGGAGAGCAGTTCTCTGTAGCGCTGATGCTCTTTTGGCTGAGTTTGTCCTGGAAAAACCACGATAAGCTTATCTACTGTATCGCGGGCGATCAGCGTATTCGTCGGCAGTAAATTACGCAGGCGAAGAATATAATCGCTAATGAATTTTTCACCATACTCCGTACTTAAGGAATTGATAATAGCGTTCATATTACTGATATGCAGCAGCGCGAGCAGGTTTCTACCTTGATATAGCGATGTCTGACGCAGTAACCCCGTCCGCGAGAATAATCCGGTGGTTCTATCCTCTTCTATTTCGCGCCGTTGGGCGTCGAAACTTTCCGCCAGCTTATGCGATAGCGCCATAAATGTGGTTTCCAGAGAGGCTATTTCCGGGAAATGACGCTTATTATCTGGCGGCGTCCAGCGGTGCGTCGCAAGCTGATCCGCTTTACGGACAATATCCCGCAGCGGTTTTACCACCTTCGCCAGGCCACAGAAAACCACCAGCAGACCAAGTGTAAAAATGACAAACAGCATGCTCATGGTGATAGCTATATATTTAACGATGGTACGGGTAATCATTCTCGCTGGGCTAATCACAATCCCCGTCCAGTGCAGTATGTCATCACGGTCGGTGATTGGGAAAGCATCAACATAATATTCTTCTTTGCCGGAGCTAAAAAACTGCAATCCCGTGCGTTTATGCGTTTTTAAGGTGTGACTGGCTGCCACAACAACCGGTAAATGAGTGTTTTCAAGCGTTTGTAGATTCAACCGTGAGTGTTTTCCCCCAGCCAGCATATTTCGCGTCAATGATGGCACTGATGAAGAAATGAGCTCATTTTTTTCATTAACAATCAGCAGAATACTTTCCGGATGGGGTTTAAATTTTTCCAGGCTTTTATTTAGTTCGTTGAGGTGCAACTCGCTGGCGACGACGCCAACAAACTGTCCCTGGCGATTGAATGCCGGCGAGCTGAACGCAACGCCAATTTCATTTTCATATTCATAATCGCGAAAGGGTTTTGTCCAGTGCGAGCTCTGGTCTTTGGCAACCGCCGCATACCATTCGCGTTGCGTTGTTTGATAATCCGCTAGCACCGATTTTACCAATGAGTTCACCGTCAGGTGGCTATACGCCGTCAGATGGTGACCTGTTTGCGCATCTTTTACCGCAAGATAATCATTCGACTCGGCCTGGCCGCGCGCCACTTGAATAAAATCGCCATTTACTGCGCCAAATCCGACCAGATTGAGATAATGTTTGTTGCTGAAGACGTTATTGGTGGTATTGACCATTTCGCCGATCAGGCTGCGAACCGGGATCGCAGTACTGGATTGACGTCCGATCGCATGAACCAGTATCGCGTTCGATTGCGCGGGAACATCAATATAATCGTGGATGACTTCCTCGATATTGACTCTTTTCGCTCGCAGAATATCCTCACTCACCTCATCAAAAAAAGCATAACCTTCGTAGTAGAGAAAAGCATATGTCGTCAGCAGCACGACGAGAATTGTCGTGGCTAAGGTAAATATGATGGCCTGAGTTAGGGTGAACGGGTAACTGTTGACCGAAAGCTGTTTTTTTAATATTTGCATCGTTATTATCGCCGCTCGTCTTTGTCATCATTCCGGTTCAACAACGAAAAACCCATTGGCGACGTCAAAACTATCAAACGTTTTCGGCCGGGAATAATGATATCCCTGGGCCAAATCACAGCCCATCTCCTGCAGTTTTTCCGCCATTTCGCGCGTTTCAACGCCTTCGGCCACCAGCGGCACGGAAAAACTTCGCGCCAGCATTAACACCGAGGCAATAACCGCTTCGCTTTTTTTATCGTCTAGCACATTGCTAACAAACCCGCGGTCAATCTTCAGACAGTCAAACGGCAGTGAATGCAGATACGAGAGGCTGGAATAACCGGAACCAAAATCGTCAATCGCGACGCAAACGCCGAGGCGGCGTAAATAAGCCAGTATTTCGACAATCCGCCACGTGTCATGTAGCAAAACGCTTTCGGTGATTTCGAGACAAATATTGCGGTTCATCAAATCATTAGCGTGAATTGACTCCAGCAAATGCTGAGCAAAATCAGGTTGCTGAAGCTGAATTGCCGAGATATTGACGTGCAGTTTAAAATCACGCGGCGCGCCGCGCGTGATAAACGCGGCAAGTTCACGACAGGCGGTTTCAATTATCCATTTCCCTAACGGCACAATCATGCCGGTGTGCTCGGCAAGGGCGATAAATTTGTCGGGCGGCACGAAACCCGACACATTTGATTGCCAGCGGATCAGGCATTCACCTTCTTTACAAGGCCGCTGCGATTCAAATGAAACGATCGGCTGCAAAACGAGATGGAAACCTTCGGAATGGAGATCGTCGCATAACGCCTGATGCAGACGCAGATTATTCACTTCCTCTTCACGCATGGCGGCCGTGAAAAGTTTACTCGTACCGCTACGCTGCATCTGGGCATGCTGTAAAGCCAGACTAACATTCATCAGACATTCGCCGATGTTCTCTGGGGTTAATGATTCAATCAACATGCCAATATGGCCAGTAAATATATGCGATTCGCCTGACATATCAGAAGCAGACATACGAAAAACAGAAGCAAGTAGCGCGCTGTACCAGTCGACATCCTTTTCGGCATACGTGCCATCAAAAGCGATAATGAACAAGTCTTCTCGATCACGACAACATAGTGCCCCTTCAGGCAATATTTTGCGAATGCGTAAAGTAAACTGGTGAATAAACTGTCGGGCCTGAGTCGTACCGAGCACATTCTTAACCGAGTTGTAGTTGTTAACGTATACCATCGCCAGCATATTGCGATGACGGTACAGCGACTCACAATGCAGTAAACCGCTACGGGTTAAAAAACCGGTTTCGCTATCTTCTTCCAGTTTCCGGCGTTTAGATTCGAAAGTGTCTGGAATAATTGCATATAGGTTGCTCAATGCTGCATCCAACGAGGCTATTTCCGGAAATACTCGTTTAGTTGGTTTCTTCCACGGCATTAACCCCAGATGCACTTTATCTGTAACGTCTTTTAAGGCGCCGGTGAAATGAGAAATAATCATCAACAGAATCAACATCAGAATAAAAATAAACAGTGTCGTGGCGAAGGTCACAAGTAGACGCTGTTTATTCATTTCCGCCATTTCCGCATGCTGTGGTGCGATAAGTACCGCCTTCCAGTTCAGCAGATGTTGGCGGTCCTGCACGCTAAAGGCGGTCGCCAACAAAGACTCGTCCTCAGTACGCAAGGAAAATGACGTCGGCGACGGCTGCGCCGAGGTAAGCTTTGCTATCAGTTGGCGATCCTGCTGCCATTTATGTTGGTTGCCGGAACGCGCGACAATGCGATTGTTGTCATCGATAAGTAGAAGAGCATAGCTTTTATCCGGCAGGAGACTCTGTAAATAAGCGGTCATATCCGCAGGTGTGGCGCCGCTGGCGATCGCCCCGACGAAGCGGCCTTGTTTATCGTACACTGGCTGGTTCCAGCTCATGATCAAACTGCCGGTAAAGAGAGAACGTTGCCAGAACCCGTGCGTTTGCTGGCGAGCGCGGCGAAACTGCGGTAAATCAGCAACATTAAACGCGTTATTGACGTTGACAATATTGGTCTGCGGGCTTAACCCGCTGTATTTAACCAGGGAGTGATGATTATCGCGCTGGGTTCGCTGTAAATAAATTTGATTACTATGATTATCGCGAATAACAGCAATACTGGAGCCATTTTCCGCAAACCACGACAGGCTCTGGAAGGCGGGCATGGTTTTAAACGCGCTCGCCGTCAAATACACCATTTCAGGAACTAAAGTATCCTTATCGATGTTGTTACTTTCGCCCTGAATATATTGTAAAAATAGATTCGTTATTTGTCGTGGGCGATCGACAGCATCCTCAAGTTTAAGCTGAATAGACGTATACTGAGAACCAATGATTTTTTTATCAATGGCACTACTGACCTGACGCGACTGATAGTTAAACAGGCTGGTCAGGCTGACAACAATCAGCATTAACGCCAGCAGCGAAACAACCAGTACGCTTTTTACCAGGGTGATGGGATAGGTATTTGAGGTCAGCTTTGGCATATATTAACGGTATTTAATCACTATTATAAGATTATTATCACTGAATACCACCAGGGCTTAATGTATGACTTTACCCGCCAGATATAAGGTAACGGCAACACTGGAAAACATAAAAAAAATCAACAGTACTTTCTTCCTCTTAAACACGTCGGAGGGTTAAATAGTCAGCTTATACATAATGTTGAATTTCTTTCTGGAAGCAATATCAGTGAGTGATATCGTAAGCGGACTAATAATATAAAGAAGAAAGGAGCGACTCAATGCGGAAAGAATTTTAAAATAAATTTAAGCCGCGGGCGACGCATGAAACGCCGCCCGCGAGAAACATCACAGGAAGGGTTTAATATCACCAACGCCTTCACGCAGCACCACCGGCGCGTCTTCGGTCAGGTCGATAACCGTCGTCGGCTGCTGGCCGAGATAACCGCCGTGAATAATCAGATCGACCACCTTTTCAAGACGGTCTTTAATCTCTTCCGGGTCGGACTCCGTGAATTCATTACCCGGCAGCATCAAGGATGTCGAGAGCATCGGCTCGCCAAGCGTTTCCAGCAGCATCTGGGCGATAGGATTTGCCGGCACGCGCATACCAATGGTTTTACGCTTTTCTTGCAACAGGCGGCGCGGCACCTCTTTCGTTCCTTTAAGAATAAACGTGTAGTTGCCCGGGGTATTGTTTTTGATCAGACGAAACGCCACGTTATCGACAAACGCATAGGTCGACAACTCGGAGAGATCGCGGCACATCAGGGTGAAATTGTGGCCATCCGGCAACTGACGAATACGGCAGATCCGCTCCATCGCCCCTTTATCTTCAATTTTGCACCCCAGAGCATAACCAGAGTCCGTTGGATAAACGATAACCCCGCCCTTACGTACGATTTCCACCGCCTGATTAATCAACCGCGCCTGCGGGTTATCGGGGTGGATATAGAAAAACTGGCTCATACTTCCCTCTCAATTTGTTCAGCGGCCACTTCCCAACTGCGCCAGATCCCTTCTACGCCAGCGGGTAGCCAAAGTTTGCGCCCCAGTTCGATCCACGGACAGGGCTGGTGGAAATCCGAACCCTGCGACGCCATCAAACCAAACTGTTTCGCGTAGCCCGCCAGCTGCGCGCGCTCATGCGGCGCCTGCTGACATTGGGCGACCTCCATCGCGTCGCCGCCCTGCTCGCTAAAATGGGCCAACAGCCGTTTCAACCATTTGGCGGAAAGATCGTAACGCCCCGGATGGGCGATCACCGCTTTGCCACCAGAATGATGAATGACATCAATCGCTTGTTTTATTGTACACCACTGCGGCGGAACGTATCCGGTTTTCCCGCGGGCGAGATATTTTTTGAATACATCGGCAATATTGCTCGCAAAGCCGGCTTCAACTAAAAAGCGGGCAAAATGGCCGCGGGTAACCGCGCCGCCATCGGCGAGCTTTAACGCCCCTTCCCAGGCGCCGGGGATACGCGCTTTCTCCAACCGTTCGGCAATCATCTGCCCGCGCTGGTTGCGCCGCGCTTTCTGTTCGCAGAGCAGTTGCGTTATCGCCGGATGGTTGATATCAATATTCAGTCCGACGATATGAATTTCGTGATTTTCCCACAGGGTGGAAATTTCTACCCCGGTGATAAGCGTGAGCGGCAGTTCAGCCCGCGCAATTTCGGCACGCGCTGCCGGAATGGCCGCCACGCTATCGTGATCGGTGATTGCCAGCGTCCCCACCCGCATCTCATGCGCGCGATGTACCAGCTCTTCTGGAGTCAATCGCCCATCGGAGGCGACGGTATGGCTGTGCAGGTCATAAATGACCGCGTAATTAGTGTCGCTCAAAATGGCTCCTGGTGGACCTGAACTGAAATAAGCGCATTATGATAACGACTGAGAAAGAAAATCTGCAAACAAGGGTTGACTTTATTTTCATGGACTAGTTAACTAGTACGCAAGTTCACACAACGGGTATCTCTGATGAAAACGCAAATTATTACTCTTCATAGCTGGTGGCGTCGTTCCTGGAATTGGGCGGCGTGATCGCGTTTTGCACTCAGCAAACAGATACCGGGCCCGCCACTGAGCGGGCTTTTTTTTGAACAAAATAATGAACAGAACAGGCGAGAATGATAATGCAAACATCAAAACCAGCGCTCGAGCTTCTCACCAGCGACGCAATCTATCGCGAAAACCCGACGGCGTTATTCCATCAATTATGCGGCGCGCGCCCGGCAACCTTGCTGCTGGAATCGGCCGACATCGATAGTAAAGACGATTTAAAAAGCCTGCTGCTGGTGGATAGCGCCCTGCGTATTACCGCACTTGGCAATACCGTCACTGTCCAGGCGCTGTCAGCGAACGGCGCCGCGCTGCTTGAACTACTGGATAACGCATTGCCGTCCGGCATTGAGAATCTGCGCCAGCCGAACAGCCGGGTACTCACCTTCCCACCGGTTAGCGCCCTGCTGGATGAAGACGCTCGCCTGTGTTCGTTATCGGTGTTCGATGCGTTTCGTCTGTTACAGGATTTGGTCAGCGTCCCGCAGGCCGAGCGCGAAGCGATGTTCTTCGGCGGCCTGTTCGCTTACGACCTGGTGGCCGGTTTTGAAGATTTACCACCGCTTAACGCCGATACCGCCTGCCCGGATTACTGTTTCTACCTGGCGGAGACGCTGCTGGTCATCGACCATCAGACCAAAAACACCCGCATTCAGGCGAGCCTGTTCACGCCGCTGGAGAATGAGAAACAGCGTCTTCTGCAACGTATCGCCCAGCTACGCCAGCAGTTAAATGAGCCGCCCGCGCCGCTGCCGGTGACGACGGTTGCCGAAATGCGCTGCGACGTCGATCAGAGCGATGAAGAGTACGGCGCCGTGGTGCGCAAAATGCAGCGCGCCATTCGCGCGGGCGAAATTTTCCAGGTTGTGCCGTCGCGCCGCTTCTCCCTCCCTTGCCCGTCGCCGCTGGCCTCGTACGATGTGCTGAAAAAGAGCAATCCCAGCCCGTATATGTTCTTTATGCAGGATAACGATTTCACGCTGTTCGGCGCCTCGCCGGAAAGCTCGCTCAAATACGACGCCGTCAGCCGCCAGATTGAGATCTACCCCATTGCCGGCACCCGTCCGCGCGGCCGCCGCGCCGACGGTTCGCTGGATCGCGACCTCGATAGCCGTATTGAACTGGAGATGCGTACCGACCACAAAGAGCTCTCTGAACATCTGATGCTGGTCGACCTGGCCCGTAACGATCTCGCCCGCATCTGTACCCCGGGTAGCCGCTACGTGGCGGATTTGACCAAAGTCGATCGCTATTCCTTTGTGATGCACCTGGTTTCCCGCGTAGTTGGCGAACTGCGCCGCGACCTCGACGTCCTGCACGCCTATCGCGCCTGCATGAATATGGGCACCCTTAGCGGCGCGCCGAAAGTTCGCGCCATGCAGCTAATCGCCGCCGCGGAAGGCAAGCGTCGTGGTAGCTACGGCGGCGCGGTCGGCTACTTTACCGCCCACGGCGACCTCGATACCTGCATCGTGATCCGCTCAGCCTACGTAGAGGACGGCATTGCCACCGTGCAGGCGGGCGCCGGTATCGTGCTCGATTCCGTTCCGCAATCCGAGGCGGATGAAACCCGTAATAAAGCTCGCGCCGTGCTGCGCGCCATTGCTCAGGCCCATCACGCGAAGGAGACTTTCTAATGGCCGACATCCTGCTGCTCGATAATATCGACTCCTTTACCTATAACCTCGCCGACCAGCTGCGGGCTAACGGCCACAACGTGGTCATTTATCGTAATACCGTTCCGGCGCAATCGCTGATTGAACGTATCGGCACTATGGATAATCCGGTGCTGATGCTCTCTCCGGGGCCGGGTACCCCAAGCGAAGCCGGTTGCATGCCGGAGCTGCTGACCCGCCTGCGCGGCAAGTTACCGATTATCGGTATCTGCCTCGGCCACCAGGCCATCGTGGAAGCCTACGGCGGCTATGTCGGCCAGGCGGGCGAAATCCTTCACGGCAAAGCCTCCAGCATTGAGCATGACGGCCAGGCGATGTTCGCCGGTCTTGCCAACCCGCTGCCGGTGGCCCGCTACCATTCACTGGTCGGCAGCAATATTCCGGCCGGGCTCACCATTAACGCCAATTTCAACGGTATGGTGATGGCGGTTCGCCATGACGCCGATCGCGTCTGCGGCTTCCAGTTCCATCCGGAGTCGATTCTGACTACTCAAGGGGCGCTGCTGCTGGAGCAAACGCTGGCATGGGCGCTGCAGAAACTGGAACAGACCAATGTCGTACAACCGATTCTGGAAAAATTGTACCAGGCAGAGACGCTGAGCCAGCAGGAGAGCCACGTGCTGTTTTCCGCCGTCGTGCGCGGCGAAGTGAAGCCGGAACAACTGGCCGCCGCGCTGGTAAGCATGAAAGTGCGCGGCGAGCAACCGCAGGAAATTGCCGGCGCCGCTACCGCGTTGCTGGAAAACGCCGCGCCGTTCCCGCGGCCGGATTATCAGTTTGCCGATATTGTCGGCACCGGCGGCGATGGCAGCAACAGCATTAATATTTCAACCGCCAGCGCCTTTGTCGCCGCCGCCTGCGGTTTAAAGGTGGCGAAACACGGCAACCGCAGCGTCTCCAGTAAATCGGGCTCGTCCGACCTGCTGGCCGCGTTTGGCATCAACCTGGATATGAATGCCGATAAATCGCGCGCCGCGCTGGATGAACTGGGCGTCTGCTTCCTGTTCGCGCCGAAGTACCACACCGGTTTCCGCCATGCGATGCCGGTCCGCCAACAGTTGAAAACGCGCACCCTGTTTAACGTATTGGGGCCGCTTATCAACCCTGCGCACCCGCCGCTGGCGTTGATTGGCGTCTATAGCCCGGAACTGGTGTTGCCGATTGCCGAAACCTTACGGGTACTCGGCTATCAACGCGCCGCCGTGGTACACAGCGGCGGCATGGACGAAGTCTCGTTGCATGCGCCGACCGTCGTCGCCGAACTCAATAACGGCGAAATCCAGAGCTATCAGCTGACCGCCGCCGACTTCGGTCTGACGCCTTATCATCAGGATCAACTGGCTGGCGGCACGCCGGAAGAAAACCGTGACATTCTCACGCGCTTGCTACAAGGTAAAGGTGAAGCCGCTCACGAAGCCGCCGTCGCCGCCAACGTCGCCATGTTGATGCGTTTACACGGGCATGAAGACCTGAAAGCCAACGCCCGGCAGGTACTGGATGTGCTGCACAGCGGAGCGGCCTATGACAGAGTGACCGCATTAGCGGCAAGAGGGTAAATAATGCAGACCGTTTTAGCAAAAATCGTTGCCGACAAAGCGATTTGGGTAGAAGCCCGCAAACAACAACAACCGTTAGCCAGTTTTCAGAATGACATCGTGCCGTCCGAACGCCATTTTTACGATGCGCTGGCCGGCGCCCGCACCGCCTTTATTCTTGAATGCAAAAAGGCGTCGCCGTCGAAGGGACTGATTCGTGAAGATTTCGACCCGGCGACCATCGCCGGGGTTTATAAGCACTACGCCTCGGCAATTTCGGTACTGTGCGATGAGAAATATTTTCAGGGCAGCTTTGATTTTCTGCCGATTGTCAGCAAAGTCGCGCCGCAGCCGATACTGTGTAAAGACTTCACCATCGATCCTTACCAGATTTACCTCGCGCGTTACTATCAGGCTGATGCCTGCCTGCTGATGCTCTCGGTGCTCGATGACGATCAATATCGCCAGCTCGCCGCCGTCGCCCACAGCCTCAATATGGGCGTTCTGACAGAAGTCAGCAACGAAGAGGAGCTGGAGCGCGCGATTGCGCTGAAGGCCAAAGTCGTCGGCATTAACAACCGCGATCTGCGCGATATGTCGATTGATCTGAACCGCACGCGTCAACTGGCGCCGCGTCTCGGCCCGGATGTCACCGTGATAAGCGAATCCGGAATCCATACCTACGGCGAAGTCCGCGAACTGAGCCACTTTGCCAACGGCTTCCTGATTGGCTCGGCGCTAATGGAGCAACCGGACCTCAGCGCTGCGGTGAAGCGCGTGCTGTTAGGTGAGAACAAGGTTTGCGGCCTGACTCGTCCGCAGGATGCGCAAGTCGCCTGGGAGGCGGGCGCTATCTATGGCGGCCTGATTTTCGTCGCCAGTTCGCCGCGCGCCGTTGACGACCAGCAGGCACAGGCGGTAATGGCCGCCGCGCCGCTCAGCTACGTTGGCGTATTCCGCGATGCAGCCATTGAAGAGGTCGTCACCCGTGCGACCAAATTGAAACTCGCCGCGGTCCAGCTTCATGGGAGCGAAGATCAGGCCTGGATTGATGCCCTGCGCGCGGCGCTGCCGGAGCAGATCCAAATCTGGAAGGCGCTGAGCGTCGGCGAAACGCTGCCGCCGCGTAACCTCAATCATGTGGACAGATATGTCTTTGACAACGGTCAGGGCGGTAGCGGTCAACGCTTCGACTGGTCGCTGCTGCAGGGCCAGGACCTGCGTAACGTGATGCTGGCAGGCGGCCTCAGCGCCGATAACTGCGTAGAAGCCGCGAAAAGCGGCTGTGCCGGACTCGATTTCAACTCAGGCGTAGAGTCGCAGCCGGGAATCAAAGAGGCAAGCCTGGTGGCTGCCGTTTTCCAGACGCTGCGCGCATATTAAGGAGCAATGCAATAATGAGCACTTTACTGAACCCGTATTTCGGCGAATTCGGCGGTATGTACGTTCCGCAGATCCTAATGCCCGCCCTGCGCCAGCTGGAAGAAGCTTTCGTCAGCGCGCAAAAAGATCCTGAGTTTCAGGCTGAATTCACCGACCTGCTGAAAAACTACGCGGGCCGCCCGACGGCGCTGACCAAATGCCGCAATCTGACCGAAGGCACCCGCACCACGCTGTACCTCAAGCGTGAAGATCTGCTCCACGGCGGCGCGCACAAAACCAACCAGGTGCTGGGCCAAGCGCTACTGGCCAAACGTATGGGCAAAACGGAAATTATCGCCGAAACCGGCGCCGGCCAACACGGCGTCGCCTCGGCGCTGGCCAGCGCCCTGCTCGGTCTGAAATGCCGCATCTATATGGGCGCCAAAGACGTCGAGCGTCAGTCGCCGAACGTCTTCCGCATGCGCCTGATGGGTGCGGAGGTCATTCCAGTGCACAGCGGTTCCGCCACCCTGAAAGATGCCTGTAACGAAGCGCTGCGCGACTGGTCAGGCAGCTACGAGAAGGCGCACTACATGCTCGGCACCGCCGCTGGCCCGCACCCATTCCCGACTATCGTGCGTGAATTCCAGCGCATGATCGGCGAAGAAACTAAAGCGCAGATCCTCGAGAAAGAAGGACGCCTGCCGGACGCGGTGATCGCCTGCGTTGGCGGTGGTTCTAACGCCATCGGCATGTTCGCTGATTTCATTGATGAATCCCGCGTTGGCCTGATTGGCGTCGAGCCTGCCGGCCACGGTATCGAAACCGGCGAGCACGGCGCGCCGCTGAAGCACGGTCGCGTCGGCATTTACTTCGGCATGAAGTCGCCGATGATGCAAACCTCCGATGGCCAGATCGAAGAATCTTATTCTATCTCCGCCGGGCTGGATTTCCCGTCAGTGGGTCCGCAGCATGCGTTCCTTAACAGCACCGGGCGCGCCGAGTATGTGTCAATTACCGACAACGAAGCGCTGGATGCCTTTAAAGCGCTCTCCCGCCATGAAGGCATTATCCCGGCGCTGGAATCGTCCCACGCTCTGGCGCACGCGCTGAAGATGATGCGCGAGAACCCGGATAAAGAGCAGCTGCTGGTGGTTAACCTGTCCGGCCGCGGCGATAAAGACATCTTCACCGTACACGACATTTTGAAAGCGCGAGGGGAAATCTGATGGAACGTTACGAGACGCTATTTGCACAGTTAAAAAACCGCCAGGAAGGCGCCTTTGTTCCCTTCGTCACCCTTGGCGATCCGGGGCCGGAGCAGTCGCTAAAAATCATCGATGCGCTGATTGAAGCCGGCGCCGATGCGCTGGAATTGGGGATCCCCTTCTCCGACCCGCTGGCCGACGGCCCGACGATTCAGGGCGCGACATTACGCGCTTTTGCCGCCGGCGTCACCCCGGCGCAGTGCTTCGAGATGCTGGCGGCGATCCGCCACAAGCATCCGACCATTCCAATCGGCCTTTTGATGTACGCGAACCTGGTGTTCAGCCCGGGGATTGATGAGTTCTACGCCGAATGCGCGCGTGTTGGCGTGGATTCCGTGCTGGTCGCCGACGTGCCGGTCGAAGAGTCCGCCCCGTTCCGTCAGGCAGCGCTGCGCCATAACATTGCGCCGATTTTCATCTGCCCGCCAAATGCCGATGACGATTTACTGCGCCAGATTGCCTCCTATGGCCGCGGCTATACCTACCTGCTATCACGCGCTGGCGTGACAGGCGCGGAAAACCGCGCCGCGCTGCCGCTGCATCATCTGATTGAAAAACTAGCGGAATATAACGCCGCGCCGCCTCTGCAGGGCTTTGGTATCTCGGCGCCGGAGCAGGTTTCCGCCGCCATTGACGCCGGCGCCGCCGGGGCAATATCCGGCTCGGCCATCGTCAAGATTATCGAGCGCAACCTCGAGCAGCCGCAAAAAATGCTCGAAGAGCTAAAAACCTTCGTGCACGGTCTGAAAGCGGCGACCAAAACCATCTGACCCTTCGTCGCCCGGCCTCACGCCGGGCGGCTATTTCTGCTGCAGGCTGTTGGCGTATTTTCGCGTTAGGCGAAACAGCGCCGACACCTCGTCTTCTGACCATCCAGCCAGCACCTGATTCATTAACCGCCGCCGCGCAACGGCAATAGCGTCGATCATCCGCTGCCCCTTTTCGCTCAGCGTCACTTCGCTAATCCGCCGGTCTTTGGCATTGGCCTGCTTGCAGGCAAGTCCCTGAACCTCCAGCTTTTTCACCTGCCGACTGACGGTGGTGTAATCGCGGCCTAAATGATCCGCCAGCTCAACAACCCCCACCGGGCCATAACGTCCTACCGCCACCAGTAGCGGAAACAGCATCTGTTCAAGCTGCACCCCTGCCGCCTGTAATATCTGCTCATCGCGCAGAGGTTGATTCATCACGCTGATGATATCCAGCAGCGCGCCGTGAAAGTCGGTGATGTCGTAATTATTATGTGCATCTTGCATATATTAGTTAACCGCGTATAGTGCTCCTGAACGATATGTGCATTTTACACATAATTATCTTCAGGAGATAATGTTATGAAAGCAGCCGTGGTATTTGATCTTAACGAAGGCCCGGTATGGGCCGATTTTAGCGAACCGCAGCCTGCAGTCGGACAGTTATTGATTGACGTTCGCGCCGCCGCCATTAGCCACGTGGTTAAGGGCCGGGCATCGGGACATCATTATAGTTTTGACGGTACTCTGCCGTTTGTCGTCGGGATCGATGGCGTCGGTATGACCCCTGACGGCCAGCGCGTCTATTTTGCTTTCCCCAGCGCGCCGTTCGGCAGTATGGCGCAACGCGCGCCGGTCGCGCTGCAGAATTGCCTGGCGCTGCCGGATGAGCTTGACGACATCAGCGCCGCGGCAATGGCCAATCCGGGCATGTCTGCCTGGGCTGCGCTTGTTAAGCGGGCGCAGTTTCAGGCCGGCGAAACGGTACTGATTAACGGCGCCACCGGCAGCGCCGGACAGCTGGCGGTGCAAATTGCCCGCTACCTCGGTGCGAAAAAAATCATTGCTACAGGGCGCAATACGCAGACGCTGACCGCCCTCGCAGCCGATGAGTGTATTGATTTAACCGCCGATGAGCATACGCTTAGCGCACAATTCGCCGCCGCCAGCGCCGGGCAAGTTGATGTGATCGTGGATTATTTGTGGGGCCGCAGCGCAGAGTTGCTGCTGCCTGCGTTGGCGAAATACGCCCCCGGCGATAAGCCGGTACGCTATGTGCAGGTAGGTTCCCTTGCCGGGGCGGATATCGCGTTAAACGGCGCGGTTCTGCGCGCCGCGCCGCTACAGCTCATGGGTAGCGGCATCGGCAGCCTGACCATGTCGCAACTGCTGGCGGCAACCGGGGAGATGCTGCAGGCTGCAGTGCCCGGTCATTTTACCATCGCCACCACGCCGCTGCCGCTCCGCGATGTCGCTGCGGCCTGGCCGCGTGATAACAGCCAGAAACGTACGGTTTTCACTCTTAATTAAAAAAATGTGCCTCCGCACAAACTCTGGGGTTGATATCTTAAATGAGAAATATTATCTTTCTCATTACCGAATAGTTGAGTGAACAACTCAGGTATTCGGTACGACATTGCTCACATTGCTTCCAGTATTTTTGCCCGCGTTTATCGCGGGCTTTTTTTTGGGTCAACTTCGGCATTTAATGGTCGAGATACAGATAATGCAGCCAGCTGGTCATCCGTAACAGCACCTTACGCATCACCGACACGTGGGCAAAATGGTCGGTATACACCGCCGCCTGGGCACTGACCCCATCCGGTAAATGGGCAAGATCGCGGCTCGCCGCCAGGTCAATCATTACATACACCCCTTCCCGACCGGGCGTGGCGCTTAAACCCTGTAATGCGCCGCTGGCCTGGTAGCTGCCATCGGGAATGGTTGGCAATACCTTTGTGACCTTGCCGGCATACACCTGCCCCGGTAGACCATTGAACACCACCTCTGCCTCGTCGCCCTGCTCCAGGCGCAGGATAGCGTTCTGGCGAAATACCGCCACCACCTGCCGTTTCTGCTGCGGAATAAAAATCATCACCGGTTTGAACGGCAGACGAACTGCCGTGGTTCCCGGTCGCGCCAGCACCTGGGTGACATAACCATCGCTGGGCGCGCGGAAAACCGTCTGTTCAAGGTCATAACGCGCTTCGGCAATCTGCGATTTCAGGCTGGCGATTTGCGCATCCTCGCCATTGAAACGCGCAGAAAGTCTTTCTAACTCCTGTTGATACTGGGCTTTAGCCGCCCGCAGGGCCGCGGATTGCGCCTGATATTGCTGCTCGGCGTGATTCACATCCTGCTCGGAAAAAGGATTTACCGGCATCGCCGCGCCTTTCGCATAGCGCTGATAATCCTGCCGGGCACGTTCATATTCCGCCGTCATCCGTTGAACGTTAGCGGCGGATTCACTTAATGCCGCTTTCCGGGTTCTGATATCCGCTTCGGCGGCACTGAGATCCGCCTCCAGTTTATTCAGCCGCGCGCGATAACGGCTATCATCAAGGCGAAACAGCACCTCGCCTTTGCGTAATAACACATTCGTTTTATCGGTAACTTCTACGATGGCCCCCGACACCTGCGGCACAATCGGGATCGACAGAGCTATTTTTTGCGCCCGGTCGGTGTACGGGTGATTATAATTCATAGTCAGAATTAGCGCGCCGACAATAAACACGCCGCCAAGGACCGCGGTTGGCACCGTCCATTTATTTACCGGGATACGAAAAATTTTAAATACGCCATAGGCCAACGCCACATAGCTAAGAATAATGAGTAAATCCATACACTGGCCTCAGCGGTTATTTGACGAGTTTGTCGTTACAGTTATCTGTTGCTCCTGCAGACGCTTTAGCTCGCTTTCGAGTTGCCTGATTCGCTGATGCATTTCGGCGTTATCTTCGACTTTATGCGCCATTCCCCACCCGCGCTCGGGGCGATACAGCGTGGCCCAGATCCACAACAGCGGCCAAATCGCATGCAGGGTGAACAGGCTCACCCAGCCGGCAACATGTATCGCATCCTGATGCGGATGCTGACGTTTTTTGGCCAATAAATAGGGAATATCATGAATAATAATAATGCCGTAAAATAAAATCAAAAACACGGCTATTAATACGCCTAAGGCAAAGTAATTAAGAAACATAATGGTTCCTGACAATAAAAACGGTAAAACAGTGCCGACTACGCTGTTTTATAATTAGCAACACCACTCGATTTAATATTGGGGCTTAGTCGAGAATGATAGTTTGCCGACTGATAGACCAAATATTGATAACGGTAAAAATCAGTACTTTTATCTTTCCGATATAAAATCTCTTCTCCCGAGACCGATAGCCCTTTGATAATATCGTCATATTCAATCTTTTTTTCTTCTTCGGTTACGCTGGTAGCGCACGCCGCCAGCAGCAACATCGCAGATAACGCAGCCATTCTTGTTATTTTCATCGATTATTTCTCTGTATTTTCGGCTGTAACAAATAATCTTCGCAAATAATACCCAGCGACTGACCAGAAGTCATATGACAATGACAGCAAAGATATATATCATTTTTGATATAGCAAACCGAAAGAAGCCATCTCATGAAAGAAAAAGACCTGCGTATTGACGAACTCCGTATCGTCCGCATGATTGCCGAAACGGCAGGCGTTAGCAAAGCCGCCCAGCTACTGGACATGCCGCAGTCGAACGTGTCGCGGGCGCTGAACGCGCTGGAACGGCGCCTGGGGCTGGAAATCTTTATCCGCCACCCTCGAGCGTTAATTCTGAGCGAGTTTGGCGAGCAGTTCCTGCGCCGGGCGGACATCCTGCTGGATAAGCATAATGACCTGCTTGATATGTCCGGTACCTGGAAACGCAGCCTTAACGGCATGGTGACGCTCGGCGCGCCAATCGGCATTCAGGCTTTCCTTGCCCGATACCTTTTGCCGCCGGTGCTGCGCTCGGCGCCGGAATTAACCGTCAATCTTCTCACCCGCAATCCCGACGAGCGCGAACAGAAACACGGGACGCTTTTCGATAGCGATTGCGATCTGCTGATTAGTTTTTTCCAACCGCAGGATGAAAGCCTGATCGCAAGGCCTCTCACCCGCTTTCGCATGGGGCTGTTTGCCTGCGCGGATTATATTGCGCAGTCGCCTCTGCACGATGTTGATGAGCTTGCGCAGCACCGCTGTATCACTTTGCGTACGTTGGGCGGGATCCGCAACAGTTGGCATTGCTATAACGCCGCGGGTGAGAGTATTCAGGTAGAGGTCAACGGTTCCAGCGTATGCGATAACATTTTGCCGGCTATCGAGCTTGCCAAGCAGGGCCTGGGCATCGTATATGCCCCTTTTTACTCCGTCGCGGCGGAATTAGAAGCGGGTACGCTACAGCCCTGTCTGCCACGAGAACGCGGCGTGAATATGCAGGCGTGGTTGATTTATCGTCAACGAGGCGTGTTGCCGCATCGCGTGCAGGTGATAATGGATAGCATTATGGAAAGCGCCAAACTGCACGCTCATCGGCTGGTCTGAAGAGGATAAAACTGGCCGCAGGCGGCCAGTTTTATAAAGCATTAGAAGCGATAACCAGCAGAGAACATAAACACCCACGGATCCAGACGGGTACTGACTTTCTGGTCAACGCCGTTAGCTTTGAATTTCACATCGGTGTCGATATCCATGTACCAGACCGACATGTTCAGCAGCCAGTTGCGGTCAATCAGATAATCCAGACCAACCTGTCCTGCCGCGCCCCATGAATCCTTCAGACTCAGGTCGGAAAGCCCGGCGTCCTTACCGGTATCGTTGAAATCATTGTTAAAGAAGGTCGTATAGTTAATACCGGCGCCGATATACGGGCGCACTTTGCTTTGCGCATCGCCAAAGTACCACTGCGCCATCAGCGTCGGCGGCAACTGGTGTACGGTGGCGATAGTGCCGGTCGGCCCGGTACCGACCTTGTGGCGGAACGGCGTTGCCGCCAGCAGTTCGATACCGATATTGTCGGTCGCCATATAGGTAAAGGTTAAACCCAACTGGGTGTTATTACTGACGTTAAAACCGCCGAGACTACCCAGCACGTTGTCAGAGCCCTCAGTGGGGCGAACCGTCGCCGAGCCCGCGCGAATAAAAAACTCCCCCGCTTCATGCGCCCAGGCGCTACCACCAGAAAGCGTACCTAAGATCAATGCCGCCGCTGCTATTTTCTTCATATCCATGTCCCCATTATGGTTTTTATCAGCGGCTGCAAATATACCTACAATGAGTTAGCTTTGATCTGTTTTAGATCACACCAGGCCATTAGATTTAACATTTATTGATCCAGATTAATTTTTGCAGCAGTTAGTAACGTACTGATTCGTCTTTACATCAATTTTTACCCATGAGAAAAATTTTTGCTTGCCCCTCTTGTCGCCGATCGTGCGGATAGCTAATTTAATTGCCGACAATTTGTGTTGATGCGTTTTTTTCAGGTGTAATTATGAGTGAAATCAACCCGTGCATGACGTGCGGTGCCTGTTGTGCGTATTTTCGAGTCTCCTTCTACTGGGCTGAAGCCGACGACGCCGGCGGCGTGGTACCTACGCAGCTCACCGAACCCCTTACCCCTTTTCTGCGCTGCATGAGCGGTACCAATCAGCGGCAAAGCCGCTGTACCGCCTTAAGCGGTGAAATCGGCGAATCGGTACACTGCTCCATCTATCACCAGCGGCCTTCCCCCTGCCGCGAGTTTGCCATGTCAGGCGAAGGCGGCGAACTCAACGAAGCGTGCGATCGCGCCCGTGCCCGCTACGGCCTGCCGCCGCTGGGAACTCTTTACAAAGATATACCTACCGTGACCTCGGCAGAGACTGCTACCCAACCACGTTTTGCGGTACAATCCCCGGCTAGTTAAAACACCTGCAAGACTCAAGGAGAATGCATGTCTATCACGGCGAAGTCCGTCTACCGTGACACGGGGAATTTTTTTCGTAATCAGTTCGTTACTATTCTGCTGATTGCGTTGTTATGCGCGTTCATCACGGTAGTTATTGGCCATGCCTTTTCGCCCAGTGACGAGCAGTTATCGATCCTCAGCGAGGGCGATAACCTGGCGGGCAGCGCCGGCTTGTTTGAGCTGGTGCAAAACATGACGCCGGAACAGCAGCAGATCCTGCTGCGCGCGTCGGCAGCCTCAACCTTCTCGGGCCTGGTGGGGAATGCCATCCTCGTCGGCGGCGTACTGTTGCTGATTCAGCTAATCTCCGCCGGGCATCGCGTCAGCGCGCTGCGGGCAATCGGCGCGGCGGCGCCGGTTCTGCCGAAGCTGTTGCTGCTTATTCTGTTCACCACCTTCGTGGTACAGATGGGGATGATGCTGGTGCTGGTGCCGGGCGTGCTGCTGGCGATTGTCCTGGCGTTCGCGCCGGTGATGCTGGTGCAGGATAAAATCGGCATCTTTAGCGCAATGCGCGGCAGTATGCGTCTGGTGTGGGCGAACATGCGCCTGGTGGCGCCAGCGGTACTCGGCTGGCTGCTGGCAAAAACGGCGCTACTGCTGCTTGCTTCAAGCTTTGCAACGCTGTCGCCAAACGTTGCCGCCGTGGTCATTAATACCATCAGCAATCTGTTCTCTGCGCTGTTGCTGATCTATTTGTTCCGCTTGTATATGCTTATTCGCAACTAACTTTAATCAGGGCCGGGCATTCCGGCCCTTCCTGAACGACGGAATTGATGTATGAAGCAGTTTCTCGATTTTTTACCGCTCGTAGTCTTCTTCGCTTTTTATAAGATTTACGATATCTACGCCGCAACCACCGCGCTGATCGTCGCCACCGCGGTGGTCCTCATTTATAGCTGGGTGCGCTATCGTAAAGTTGAAAAGATGGCGTTGATCACTTTTGTGCTGGTCGCCGTATTCGGCGGGCTGACAATCTTCTTCCACAACGATGAATTTATTAAGTGGAAAGTGACCGTCATCTACGCCCTGTTTGCCGGTGCCCTGCTGTTCAGCCAGTGGGTAATGAAAAAGCCGCTGATCCAACGCATGCTTGGTAAAGAGCTGACGCTGCCGCAGCAGGTGTGGTCACGGCTGAATCTGGCCTGGGCGCTGTTCTTCATTCTCTGCGGGCTGGCCAATATCTACATCGCCTTCTGGCTGCCGCAGAATATCTGGGTCAACTTCAAAGTCTTCGGTTTAACGGCATTGACCCTGGTCTTTACCCTGTTGAGCGGCGTTTATATCTACCGCCACATGCCACAGGACGATAAGCACTAATACCGCTCACCGGTACGCGCTAGCCGGCGCGTACCGCCTCCGTTGTGCTTTTCATTTCTTTTCTCTACCTCCTATCCCGTTCAGTTCAAATTTAACTTCCGAAAGAGTGGGTAAGCCACCTCTTATTACGCCATTCCCCAACGGCTCGCCTTCACGCTTTCTTCATCAAACAGGAAAAATTGCGCCAATTGTGAGGATTTGATGAAGTTTCGTCTCGCCTGATTGTAATGATAATGATTATTATTAATATTCACGTTCTTGTTTTATTTTGATACGGATATTTACAATGAGAACGAACACCGCATTCCCCCTCGCTCCCCTTACCATCATTATCGCCAGCTTCTTTTCAGCGGAGAGTTTGGCCGAAGAAGCCGAACAGGATACTGAAACTATGGTGGTCTACAGCACCGCCGAAGAAGCGTTAAAACAACAGCCCGGCGTTTCGATTATCACTGCCGAAGATATTGCCAAAGAGCCGCCGGTTAATGACCTGTCAGAAATCATCCGTAAGATGCCCGGCGTGAATCTGACCGGCAACAGCGCCAGCGGTAGCCGCGGTAACAACCGTCAAATCGACATTCGCGGGATGGGCCCCGAAAACACGCTGATTTTGATCGATGGCGTACCGGTTACCTCACGAAATTCGGTACGTTACAGCTGGCGCGGTGAACGCGATACCCGCGGTGATAGTAATTGGGTACCCGCTGAAATGGTTGAACGAATTGAAGTCCTGCGCGGACCCGCTGCGGCCCGCTATGGGTCCGGCGCGGCCGGCGGCGTGGTGAATATCATTACCAAACGACCAACCAACGACTGGCACGGCTCACTGTCGTTCTTCACCAATCAACCGGAGAATAACAAAGAAGGCGCCACCAACCGGGCCAACTTTAACCTCAGCGGGCCGCTGGCAGGCGATGCCCTCACCATGCGTTTGTACGGCAACATCAATAAAACCGATGCTGACGCCTGGGATATCAACCATGTGCAGAATGGCTCATACGCCGCCGGTCGCGAAGGCGTGCGTAATAAAGATATTAACGCCCTGCTGTCGTGGAAAATGACCCCACAACAGATCCTCGATTTCAACTATGCCTACAGCCGCCAGGGCAATATTTATGCCGGCGATACCCAGTACAGTAACGGCAACCTTAGCCCCAATGGCCTGGTTGATTCACTCTACGGCCATGAGACCAACCGCCTGTATCGCCAGTCGTGGGGGCTAACCTATAACGGAATTTGGGATTGGGGACAGTCAAAAGCCGGCGTTTATTATGAAAAAACCAATAATACCCGCCTGCAGGAAGGATCAACCGGCCGCGTCGAGGGGATGATCAATAGCGATGAATACGCCACCAGCCGTCTGGAATCATGGCGCTCCACAGGCGAGTTAAACATTCCGTTCTACTGGTTGGCGGATCAAACGTTGACGCTTGGCATGGAGTGGAACCGCGACGAACTCAATGATCCGGCGTCGATGCAGGCCACTGACGTGAGCGGTGAAACCATCGCCGGCACCAGCGGCAATGCCGCCGATCGTAGTAGCAAAAACAGCGCCACGTTAACCGGGATCTACCTGGAAGATAATATCGAGGCCACGCCGGGAACTAACATCATTCCCGGCCTGCGTTTCGATTACCACAACCAGTTCGGCAGTAACTGGAGCCCAAGCCTCAACCTGGCGCAGGCATTAGGTGAGTGGTTTAAAGTAAAAGCAGGTATTGCACGGGTATTTAAAGCACCGAATTTATATCAATCCAGCGAAGGCTATCTGCTCTCCACCCGCGGCAACGGATGCCCGAACGCCATTGCAACAGGCAGTTGCTATCTGCTCGGCAACCCGGATCTGGATCCGGAAATCAGCATCAATAAAGAGCTTGGGCTGGAATTCAACGCCGGCGGCTATAACGCCGGGATCACCTGGTTCCGTAATGATTACAAAAACAAAATCGTCTCCGGCACCGAGGTGCTTGGCTACACTTCCAGCGGCAACAACATTCTACAGTGGCAGAACGGCGGCAAAGCCGTAGTAGAAGGACTGGAAGGGACCGTGCTGATCCCATTGATTGCCGAAACCCTGAACTGGCGCACCAACGCGACCTGGATGATTAAATCGGAAAGTAAAGATACCGGCAATCCGCTGTCGGTGATCCCGAAATATACTATCAATACCATGTTCGACTGGCAGGTAAACAGCAAACTGTCGGCTAACATAAACTGGACAATGTATGGCCGTCAAAAGCCGCGTCAGTACGCAGAAATTCGCAACGAGACCGGGGTTCTCGCCACCAATGAAGTCGGCGCTTATTCGATAATAGGGATCGGCGGCAACTATCAGTTGATGAAAGATATTCGCCTCAACGCCGGCATCAGCAACCTGTTTGATAAGCAGATTTATCGCGAGAACGCCGGTGCTTCAACTTACAACGAGCCGGGGCGCGCCTATTACGCCGGCGTTACCCTAAGTTTCTAATCTGCCGACGCCCGTACCGACGGGCGTATTCCCCTATTCTCTCTGCGCCGTTTTCATAGTAGCATCGCGCCTGATCTTCTTTGACTAGTACAGAGTATAGAATGACAACAACAGATCTCGCCCCGAAGGGCGAATTGGTTTTACGCACCCTGGCCATGCCGGCGGATACCAACGCGAACGGCGATATTTTTGGCGGCTGGCTGATGTCGCAGATGGATATCGGCGGCGCGATTATGGCCAAAGAGATTGCCCGCGGCCGCGTTGTGACCGTCCGTGTTGATGGTATGACTTTTTTACGCCCGGTCGCCGTTGGCGATGTCGTGTGCTGCTATGCCCGCTGCGTAAAACGCGGCAACACCTCAATCACCATTAATATTGAGGTATGGGTGAAAAAAGTATCGACGGAACCACTGGGCCAGCGTTACAAGGCGACGGAAGCCCTGTTTATTTATGTGGCGGTAGACAATGAAGGCAAGCCGCGAGCGCTGCCTGCCGAGTAGGAAATTGCCCGGTTCGCCGGGCAGCTCTTCTGCTTAAAGGAAACCCAACAGCGAGAAGAAAATATAACCAATCACAATCACCACAATCGGCAGTACGTACAGCGTGAAATACTGCTTCAGGATCGTATGACGCGGCACGACAATACGTTCGGCAAGCTGTTCACGAGAAAGGCCTTCCGCTCCTTTAGCCTGTTCCAGAATCAACTGATCTTCCACACCTTCGCGTAGAAACTTCGCCTGGCGGGCCATTCGCGCGCCGGAAGCCTGCAACGCCATGCCGACAAACACCAGCGCGTAGATAATCCAGAAACCGATGTTCAACGCATGTTTGAACTCCGGCAGCGGCGAGTTGTACCAGAAGAAATTCAGGAACGGCGTATTAAAACGCACCATCTCAATCATCAGGTGGGCGAAGTCCATCATCACCGCATCAATACCCGGTTTCTTTTCGCTATGCTCGTACATAAATTTCAGTACGGAAATCAGCGTAGACAGCACGGCTGGAATGAAGATGACCCATCCCAAAATGCGTTTAATGACCGCAATGCGTCCAGCTTGTTGATACGTCATGAGTTCCCCTTGTTTAAAACGCCAGACTCTTCATGCCGACATAGAGTCAGGTATAAGTCTATCTTCGTCAGCGAATTTCGCCTGCTTAAGCGCGGTATGATATACCATATGGACAATTTCGTTATCTACTTACGCCAATGGAGAGGAACTTATGTCAGCGAAGCGCCAGATTCTTGCCGCTATTTTCGATATGGATGGCCTGCTTATCGATTCAGAGCCGCTATGGGACCGCGCAGAGCTGGAGGTACTGGACAGCCTCGGAGTGGATATTAGCCGCCGTGATGAATTACCGGACCTGCTGGGGCTGCGCATCGACCTGGTGGTTGATTTGTGGTTTGCTCAACAGCCCTGGCGAGGCCCGGATCGCGCTGAGGTTACCGCCAGCATTATCCGCAGGGCCATTCAGCTGGTCGAGGAGTCACGGCCGCTGCTGCCCGGCGTGCGTGAAGCCGTGGCATTGTGTAAGGCCGAAGGACTAAAAATCGGCCTCGCTTCCGCGTCGCCGCTGCATATGCTGGAAAAAGTGCTGGAGATGTTTGAACTGCGCGACCAGTTTGACGCGCTGGCTTCCGCCGAGCACCTGCCATACAGTAAACCGCACCCCCAGGTCTATCTCGATTGCGCCGCTAAGCTTGGCGTCGCGCCGATGGCCTGCGTGGCGCTGGAGGATTCAGTTAACGGTATGATTGCCAGCAAAGCGGCGCGTATGCGTTCGATTGTCGTTCCGGAAGCAGAAAACAGCCGCGATCCGCGCTTCGTACTGGCCGATGTGAAACTGGCGTCTCTGCAGCAGCTGACGGTAGCGGACCTGCGCGGCTAAGCGACGTGCGCAGGCATGGGTGTCGTCAAAATATGTCAACCTTGTGACAAAGAGTTACACCGTCACCTCTTCCGTATACTGTATAAAAACCCTATACTGTATGAATTGACAGTTTAGGGTTTTTATCATGACGGCGGAAGGCCACCTCTTCTTTTCTATCGCCTGTGCGGTATTTGCAAAAAATGCAGAACTAACCCCCGTGCTGGCGCAGGGGGACTGGTGGCATATCGTTCCTTCCGCCGTGCTAACCTGCCTGCTGCCCGACATCGACCATCCAAAATCTTTCCTCGGGCAGCGCTTAAGCTGGGTCTCGAAACCGGTAGCGCGCGCCTTTGGCCACCGCGGTTTTACCCACAGTCTGCTGGCGGTATTCGGCGCGCTGGCGCTGTTCTACCTGAAAGTACCTGAGAGCTGGATTATCCCAGCGGATGCGCTGCAGGGTTTAGTGCTGGGCTACCTCAGTCATATACTTGCCGATATGCTCACCCCGGCTGGCGTACCGCTGCTGTGGCCGTGCCGCTGGCGGTTCCGCCTACCAATCCTCGCGCCGCGCAAAGGCAATCAGCTAGAACGCGCGCTGTGCATGGCGCTGTTCATTTACGCCGTCTGGATGCCGCAGAGCATGGCCGAAAATAGCGCCGTGCGCTGGTCATCAAATATGATTAATTCGCTGCAAATAACCTTTAATCGCTTTATTAACCATCAGGCTGAACGATAAATACGCTAAATGGTTTTTTGGTTATAACCCATTCCATTTGAGTATAAGAAAGCAATAAGGCCTTCTGCTACTCTTGGCGCCATAAGAGTTGGTTTCAGACCAACCCAGGTAACAAGATATCAGGAGAACGGGGATGAATTTTCCATTAATAGCGAACGTTGTCGTGTTCGCGGTTTTACTGTTTGCGCTGGCTCAAACCCGCCACAAACAGTGGAGCCTCGCTAAAAAAGTACTGGTCGGTCTCGTTATCGGCGTTATCTTTGGTCTCGGCCTGCAGCTGGTTTACGGCTCCGACAGCCAGGTTCTGAAAGATTCTATTCAGTGGTTCAATATCGTCGGTAACGGTTATGTGCAGCTGCTGCAGATGATCGTCATGCCGCTGGTCTTCGCCTCAATTCTGAGCGCGGTGGCTCGTCTGCACAATGCCTCACAGCTGGGTAAAATCAGTTTCCTGAGTATCGGTACGCTGTTGTTCACCACTCTCATCGCCGCGCTGGTCGGCGTGCTGGTGACCAACCTGTTTGGCCTCACCGCTGAAGGCCTGGTGCAGGGCAGCGCGGAAACCGCCCGTCTGAACGCCATCCAAAGCAACTATGTCGGTAAAGTATCAGATCTGAGCGTTCCGCAGCTGATCCTGTCGTTTGTGCCGAAGAACCCGTTTGCCGATCTGACCGGCGCGAACCCGACTTCTATCATCAGCATCGTTATCTTCTCGGCGTTCCTTGGCGTTGCGGCGCTGAAGCTGCTGAAAGACGATGTGGAGAAAGGTCAACGCGTTCTGACCGCCATCGACACGCTGCAGGGCTGGGTGATGAAGCTGGTGCGTCTGGTGATGCAGCTGACCCCATACGGCGTGCTGGCGCTGATGACCAAAGTGGTTGCCGGCTCCAACCTGCACGACATTATCAAGCTCGGCGGTTTCGTCGTGGCTTCTTACATCGCGTTGGGCATCATGTTTGTGGTGCACGGTCTGCTGTTAGCCGTCAATGGCGTCAGTCCGCTGAAGTATTTCCGTAAAGTCTGGCCGGTGATTACCTTCGCCTTCACCAGCCGTTCCAGCGCGGCTTCTATTCCGCTGAACGTGGAAGCGCAGACGCGCCGTCTGGGTGTACCGGAATCTATTGCCAGCTTCTCCGCCTCATTCGGCGCGACGATTGGTCAGAACGGCTGCGCCGGTATCTATCCGGCAATGCTGGCGGTAATGGTAGCCCCGACCGTTGGCATCAACCCGTTGGATCCAATGTGGATTGCCACCCTCGTGGGTATCGTCACCGTGAGCTCCGCGGGCGTAGCCGGCGTTGGCGGCGGCGCCACCTTCGCGGCATTGATCGTGCTGCCGGCGATGGGTCTGCCGGTCACGTTGGTCGCACTGTTGATTTCCGTCGAGCCGCTGATTGATATGGGCCGTACCGCCCTTAACGTTAACGGCTCAATGACCGCCGGCACGCTGACCAGCCAGTGGCTGCGCCAGACGGATAAAGCTATCCTCGATAGCGAAGAAGACGCCGAGCTGGCGCATCGCTAACGTTAACAGCCACAAAAAAGCCGCTGAAATTCAGCGGCTTTTTTTTGCCTACAAGCTCAAGCCTCTATTTCACCATCCTGGCGTATCTGATTAGCCCAACGCTGCGCCGATTCCGGCACGGTGAACGCCGGAGAACGGCGGAAACGCTCGCCCATCAGTACAAAGGCGACATACTTGCCCCGCAATATCCAGACATCGCGAAAATGGTCCATTTTAACGGCATGATCCGGCGGCGCAGGCTCGACGCGCGGCACGTAGCTAATGACAGGGCGATTTTGTTGGCGCAATGTTTTCATAACAGATGGATTCACTAAGCAAAGCGGGAACATAAACCCCTATCATAGCCGATCGCCCCCCTTTTCGTCGCCCCTCCTGGCACGATGCGCATTTTAGGATAACTCCATTCCTTTCAGAGCGGCATCCTCAGCACAATGTTCTATAGTTAGAAGGGTTTTGGTTTAGCAACGACCACTTTTAGCAATGAAAGCAGGAGACGAGCAGATGTCAGAAAAGCACCACGACCCACACAGCCGACAGGCTCCGGTACACGATAGCGATGAAGCAAAACCGGGCCTCGATTCACTGGCGCCAGAAGATCGCGAGTGGCGCCCTACTCCCCAGCCAACCGCGCCCGGGGAGGAACCGACGGCGCCGGGTAGCCTGAAAGCGCCGGATACCCACAGCATAAAATTAGATACCCTCGAGCCGCAGCGTAAAGGTGGTGAAAACTTTCCGCTGACCACCAATCAGGGGGTACGCATCGCCGACGATCAAAACTCGTTGCGCGCCGGCAACCGCGGGCCAACGTTGCTGGAAGATTTTATCTTACGTGAGAAAATTACCCATTTTGACCATGAACGCATTCCCGAGCGTATCGTTCATGCTCGCGGTTCCGCCGCACACGGCTATTTCCAGCCTTACAAAAGCCTGAAAGAGATTACCAAAGCCGATTTTCTGTCCGCACCGGAAAAAATCACCCCCGTTTTTGTCCGCTTCTCTACCGTTCAGGGCGGCGCGGGTTCAGCCGATACCGTGCGCGATATCCGCGGCTTCGCCACCAAATTCTATACCGAAGAGGGCATTTTCGATCTGGTGGGCAACAACACGCCAATTTTCTTTATCCAGGATGCGATTAAATTTCCCGACTTTGTCCATGCGGTGAAACCTGAACCGCACTGGGCAATCCCACAGGGACAAAGCGCTCATGACACCTTCTGGGATTATGTTTCGCTACAGCCGGAAACGCTGCATAACGTGATGTGGGCCATGTCAGACCGCGGCTTACCGCGCAGTTATCGTACGATGGAAGGTTTCGGCATTCATACCTTCCGCCTGATCAACGCCGAAGGCAAAGCCACCTTTGTGCGCTTCCACTGGAAACCGGTGGCCGGTAAAGCATCGCTGGTGTGGGATGAGGCGCAGAAATTGACCGGCCGCGATCCGGACTTCCATCGCCGCGATTTATGGGAAGCCATTGAGGCTGGCGATTATCCGGAGTTTGAGCTCGGCTTGCAGTTAATTCCGGAGGAAAACGAGTTCGATTTCGACTTCGATCTGCTGGATCCGACCAAGCTCATTCCGGAAGCGCTGGTACCCGTACAACGAGTCGGAAAAATGGTGCTTAGCCGTAACCCCGACAACTTCTTCGCTGAGAACGAACAGGCGGCATTCCATCCTGGTCATATTGTGCCGGGTATCGATTTTAGTAACGACCCGCTGCTGCAAGGGCGACTTTTCTCCTATACCGATACGCAAATTAGCCGCCTCGGCGGGCCAAATTTCCACGAAATTCCAATTAACCGCCCCACCTGCCCGTATCATAATTTCCAGCGTGACGGCATGCACCGAATGGAGATTGATACCAATCCGGCAAACTATGAGCCTAACTCTATCAACGATAACTGGCCTCGCGAAACGCCGCCGGCGCCGAAACGCGGCGGCTTTGAATCGCTGGCGGAACGTGTTGATGGCGAGAAAATCCGTAACCGTAGTCCCTCCTTCGGCGAATACTACGCCCAACCTCGCCTGTTCTGGCTCAGCCAGACGCCGATCGAGCAACAGCACATTATCGGCGGCTTTAGTTTTGAGCTGAGCAAAGTGGTGAGAGTCTGGATCCGCGAGCGGGTGGTCGATCATCTGGCGCATATTGATATCGGGCTGGCGGAAGCGGTAGCCAACAATCTCGGTATCGAACTCAGCGATGAGCAGCGGAATATTGCTCCACCAGCGCCGGTCAACGGCGTGGAGAAAGATCCTACCCTCAGTCTTTACGCCGATGGCGATGGCGATGTAAAAGGGCGAATTGTCGCGGTATTACTCAATGAGAAGACCTGCGCGCAGGATGTACTCAACCTGTTGCAGGCGCTGCAGGCCAGAGGCGTCCACAGCAAACTGCTCTATTCGCGTATGGGCGAAGTCAGCGCCGATGATGGATCGCAGCTACCGATCGCCGGAACCTTCGCCGGCTCGCCATCGTTGACGGTTGATGCGGTTATTGTTCCCGGCGGCGACCTGAGCAGCATCAGCGATAACGGCGATGCCCGCTACTACCTGCTGGAAGCCTATAAGCATCTGAAGCCCATTTTACTGGCGGGCGATGCGCGGCAGTTTAGTTCGCTGCTACAGGTGCCCGCTGCGGGTGAAGAAGGGGTTATCGAATGTGACGCGATTAATACGCTTAGCGTCGATAAGCTGCTGACGCTACTGGCCGCGCATCGCATCTGGTCCAGAAGCAGTAAAGTTGCGGCCATACCCGCATAGTAAAAAGCCCGGCAGTTCATGGCTGCCGGGCTTTCCTCTCTTTATACGTCGCGATAGTTTCCGAGCCTGTAGCCGCGTTCCGCGATCGCGTATTTCAGTTCGCCGGACGTCAGCACGTCCAGTTCGGTCAGCCGCGGATAGCAGTAAGCGCTGCCCATAATGGTGTTATCGACAAATGCCGGATGACACATCACTTCCAGCGAGTTTTCTTGCCGTTCGAGCGATGCATCCAGCGTTTGCAGGAACAGCGCTTGTGAAACCGCTTCACCGTAAAATTCACTGCTGAAGCCATCGCTACTGCGCGCCGCATCCTGGTCGAGGCCATTCAGCGCCGCCACCTGACGATCGATACGCAAAGCGACGCCCTTTTCGCGCGCAAAGGCGGCGACGATGGGGTAGATCTGCGCAATCATATGCACATGGTGGTGACTGTCGATGTGCGTTGGTTCGCAACCAAACAGTTCGATAAAACGCCGGTACTGACACTCCAGTTCGTGGGCGATCTCATCCAGCGGTAGGCTGTCCTCTTCCGCCATCTGCCAAATCCATTTGCCCAACCGCCCGTCGCGGGTTAACCCCGGCATCACCGATAATGGCTCGCCCAGCGTCAACACAAAGTGCATGCCCACCGCCAGCTCGGGCAGGCTGCGGCTTAATTGGGCGGCGTGGCCGATAGCCGCGCCGTTGACCAACGCCGTAGTCGACGTCACCAGTCCATTCTTGCAGGCTTCGATAATGCCGTAATTCTGCCCTTTGCTCAGGCCATAATCATCGGCGTTAACGATCAATACGCGTTCCATCGGCCGCTCCCATTACTGTTTCAGTTTTTCGATAGTCGCTGCAAAATTCGGCAGCCACTTCTCATGGGCGAGGATCATCTCCCGCGCCAGCTGCTCGGCATCGCGATCCGAATGAATCAGCGGGCTTAAATTGAGCGCCAGCAGCACATCATTGAGCTCGCCGCTCATTGCCGCCTGGCTGGCCGCCACTTCAAAGCCTTTGATGGTATAAATCAGTCCCAGCACTTTTTCATCAAAATGCGTGATTCGCGGCGTGGGTTTCGCGCCGTCGCGGCCCAGCGTACAGGTCATTTCTACCGCCCAGTCGGCCGGAATATTATCAACATGGCCATGGTGCGGAATATTCACATAGTGCTCGGCCTGCTTATCATTGTAGATGGCGTTAATCACCTCGCAGGCGGCATCAGAGTAGTAAGCGCCGCCACGCTGCTCAAGCTCCTTCGGCTTAATGTTCAGATCCGGATTTTTGTAAAGTTCGAACAGCTGCTTTTCAACCTTCTGCACCACCTGAGCGCGCGCGCCGCCTTTGTAGTACTCACCCATCTCAATCGCCAGCATCTCTTTCGGCTTGAAGTAATAAAGCAGATACGAGCATGGGATCAGGCGCAGTGAGCGAATCAATCCTTCGCTAAACGGCAGATCGAAGATATTTTTCACCGAGTTCGCGGTCAGGCGGCCTGAAGCCACACCGTCCAGCAGTTCATCGAAGCGCGACACGCCATTGACCAGTACATCGCGAACAAATACCAGGTGGTTAAGACCGAACAGATCGATATTCAGCTCATCGCTCGGATTCAGTTGCAGCACATCGGTAATAAACATCTTCATACCGATTGGAATGTTGCACACGCCGATAAAGCGCTTGAAGTTGGTGTGGCGGTAAACCGCCTCGGTGACCATACCCGCCGGGTTGGTAAAGTTAATGATCCACGCGTCGGGGCAAATTTCCTGCACATCTTTGACGATATCGAAAATCACCGGGATGGTACGCAGACCTTTAAACAGACCGCCCGCACCGTTGGTTTCCTGGCCCAGATAGCCGTGGCTTAGCGGGATACGTTCATCTTTTTCACGCGCTTTCAGCTGGCCAACGCGCAGCTGCGTGGTGACGAAATCCGCCCCTTCCAGCGCCGCGCGGCGATCCAGCGTTTTGTAGACTTTCATCGGCACGCCGGCTTTTTCTACCATCCGCTGGCACAGCGCATGGATGATATCGAGCTTCTCCTGCCCTTCTTCCACGTCCACCAGCCACAGTTCCGTTACCGGCAGCTCATGATAGCGTTTGAGAAAACCTTCCAGTAATTCCGGGGTATAGCTGCTACCGCCGCCGATAGTCACGACTTTTAATTTCTGGCTCATATCTTTCTCCCTTAGGCGCTACGCGTAGACGTAGACCGCTCTCCGCATAAATGCGGACAGTTAACTTGAATGAATAAACCGCGCGGTAAATACCGCTGCGAGTTAATTAATATTGGTCAGCTGTTTACGATAACTGCTTGGCGTGAATGAGGTCAGCTTCTTGAAAGTTTTAATAAACAGACTTGGGCTGCTATATCCTGATTCATACGCAATATCAGTGACCGAATAGTTGGTGATTTCCAGCTGTTTTTTCGCGAAATTGATGCGGATATCATTAATGATCTGCATCGGCGTCTTACCATAATAGCGCTGGGTCGCCCGGGTTAAATATTCTTGCGTTTTCCCGGACAATTGCACCATATTTTCCAGCGCGCTTTCGCCAAATTTATTTTTATCGTGCATATCCTCTACGGTATTTTTCAGCCAGTGAGGAATCACATCTTCAACGGGCTCTTCACGATAATGACGTAAGCGGTTAATGGTGTAAAACGAGACCAGTTCAATAAACTCGTCAAATTCAGTCTCACGAAAATTCAGTGAAGCAATAACCGACTCGATATAACTGAGAAAGGCGCTTTGCACCGCATAGACCTGAGAGGCGACCAGACCGAACGGCAGCAGCGGCAGATAATGTTTCTCAAAGAAGCGTCTGCTGATGCCAACGTTAAGAATGCGCGTCGCACCAAACTCGTAAAAGCTCTGATGGTGCGACCCCATTGGGATGAAGACAAAGTCCCCGCGCTCCAGCAACACCCGTTTGCCATTAATTTCCTGATAATAGCGCCCGGTTAAAACGATAGTGAATTCGTAGTAATCATGCTGGTGAAGCCCGCTCACGCTCTCCGTTTTGTTATAGATGACCACATGAAAGTTTTTCCCGTTGAAGAGCTGTTGTTCCCTGGCGGTACTGATCTCGGTGGTCATCATTTTCGGCTGCCTCATCGTTCGGATAGCCTATTGTACCTTCTCATGCAGCTCGATCAATTCGGCCACCAGTTCACGGGCCAGCATTGAGGTCATCAGATGATCCTGCGCATGAACCAGCACCAGACTTACCTTCATCTTGCCCTCGCCTTCATCGCTTTCAATCAGCTGGGTCTGGACGCGATGTGCTTCGCTCAGCGCCATCCGCGATTGCTCCATCATCGATTTCGCGGCGGCGAAATCCCCCTGCTTTGCCTGCTTCAGCGCCGCATAAGCCAGGCTACGCGCCTGCCCGGAGTTGATAATCAGCCCCATCACCACCTCTTCGAGGTCATTTTCCGGGGTTTCTACCGCGTCGATGTTATCCAGATCAAACATAATATTTCCCTCGTTTCTCAGGCGGTACGGGGTGAACCCGTACCGCTCGACATCAGAATTTCAGTGCGTTAGCAATATCTTCTTCGCTCTCTTCCTGCTCGATGGTGCTCTGCGCTTTGTTCGACAGGATGACGAACGGCAGGTACACGGCAGTAGCGACACAAAGGTTGAAGAGCGCGACCAGCAGGGCAGCAACGCTACCGTTACTGTTAAAGAAAGCGCCCAAACCGGTTGGCATCGTCCAAGGCGCCAGGTTGGTCACCGGTGGGATAATGCCGAGGCTGTAAGCGGCCAGCGTAATCGCGGCCAGAATCGGTTGTACCAGCACGAACGGGATGAACATAACCGGGTTCATGATGATCGGCAGACCGAACAGAATCGGTTCGTTAATCTGGAAGATGCCTGACGGCAGCGCCAGCTTAGCGACCTGACGATGATCGGCGCGGCGAGAAGCGATGAAGATGGCGATAATCAGACCCAGCGTCGCACCGGAACCACCCAGCAGGATGTAGGAGTCGAGCATCGGCTTCGCCCAGAAGTGAAACTGTTTGCCGGCTTCGATGGCCGCGTCGACAGAACCATACTGGTTATACAGCGCGATGTTTTCCAGCGCCCACGGCGTCATAATACCGTTATCCAGCGCGGTCAGCGCCAGCGAGCCGTGCACCCCGAAGAACCACAGCAGGGAGTTAAAGATAACGTACGCCCAGCCAACGACGCTGCCCATCGCCGCCAGCGGCGTGGAGATGGAGTCCATGATGATCTGATGGAAGTTGCTGCCGTAGTTTGACAGAATCCACGAAATAATGCCGAAGACTGACAAAATCAGGAAGCCCGGGATCAGCGCCGAGAAGGAACGTGATACCGATGACGGTACGCTATCCGGCAGTTTGATGACCCAGTTACGGCGAATAACAAAGGTGAACAGTTCCGCCACCACCAGGCCGATAATCATCCCGGAGATGATGTTCTGCCCGCCGAGCCAGTTGGCGCCGACGGCGTAGGCTTCACCCACGCTATAAGGCGTGACGGTCATAAAGGCGGCAACCGCCAGCAGACCTGCTGCCATGGGGTCGACTTTACGCTCCTCGGCCAGCGCGGCGCCGATAAAGAACGGCGCCATCAGCGACATAATGCCCAATGTACCGTTGTAGACATTACCGCCGATGGCTTTAAAGCCGTTTAAGGTTTCAATGGTGGAGGCATCCAGACGAATCCCCATTGAATAAAAGAAAGAACCTTCACCAAAGCTCAGAAAAACGTTGTTGATTAATACGAACATGGCCCCGGCGAGGGTCAGCGGCATTAATTTAATAAAGCCGTTTTTAATCGCATTAATGTGCGGTTGCTTTCCTATTTTAACTGCAAAAGGAAGGAGTACCTTTTCAAGCGAATCGATCACTTTACTCATAGTAAATACCCTTAAAAGCCGCAATAAAATATTACGGCGATGATGTATGAAATTACTCTTTGACGGGAAAATAAACTGTTGAATATCGTGGCGGCTAGTATTAATTAACTACCAGACGCCAGAATATCGCGAGTTTAAAAAATAAAATTATTGTGCAGCAGCTTTCTTAATGGCCGCGACGGCCGCTTTCAATACACCTAAGCCATCAACTTTACCGTACAGAATCGAATCAATTACCTCTACCGGTTTGTTCGGCAGTAGACGTTGAATTTCCGGCAACATATAAGCAATTTGTGGCCCTAATAATACGACATCCGCTTCCGGACCTTTTTCGCCGGCCAGCGTTTCAGGATACGCTTCAATAATAACCGGGACCTCATACTTTTCCGCCTGGGCGCGCATTTTGGAGACCAGTAATGAAGTGGACATGCCAGCCGAGCAGAACAGATAGATATGTTTCTTTTCCATGAACGCTTCCTCAATGTGTAGGACCAGGGCTTCAGCGCTGGCTGAGAGCCGGTAAGACTGGTAACTTTCGGTTAGTTTTGTTTATGCATTGAGTATACGGCAACATTTGGCGGCAGGATAATTCCCTGTTGAACAGAATTGTCTCTCATTGACCTCGCGTTTTGACTACCCTCACATTTCCCCCAAATAATTCGCGCAATTAAATAAGCATTAGCCGCCATAAAAAAGCCCGACCAATGGTCGGGCTTTCGTAGCTCTCAGCTTATGACGCGTAGTTATTTGCTGTTACGTGGATCGGTGTCGTACTCGGCGCAGGTCTGGTAGCCAGAGTTCATCACGTGACCGGTTTCGTCCAGCGCGACAAAGTAGGTTTCAATTTTACCATCCCGTTGACCCAGGATATAAGTCTGGCAGGTTCCGCGCGCGTGGATCATGGTGACTTCAGACGACGGTTTACCGGCAATCTGCATAACCTGGCTGCGGGTCATGCCTTTTTTGACATCCTTAACAACTGGCTGTGTGAACTGGTCTTTGGTGCGGTCATAGGCCGTACACCCTGCCAGCATGGTTAATACTGCCGCTGCGCCCATCAATCCTGCTAATTTTTTGTTCATATTCCGTCCTCATTATGTAATCGGCGTGTTTTAAGCCTGGAATAAAAAGCGTTATTTTTCAAGCCAAACGTCGAATTCATGTAAATTCAGAACTTTTCTGGTAACCAGATATGTGCAAAAAAACAGCGACGGAACGAACTCCTCTACGGACTTCCTGACACACCATAAGTAAAGACTATGTCATTGGCTGCCTTCTTTTCCGTCAGTCAGCGGTACCAGCCTTGTCGTTTCAGCAGCAAAGAGGTAGTTTTAGACCATGCTGGTTGCCATACAGGCTCACTTTCCGGAGGGCGTAATGACGCTTCAACAACAAATTATTCAGGCGCTGGGCGCGAAGCCGCAGATTGATGTCGAAGGCGAAATTCGCCGCAGCGTGGATTTCCTGAAATCCTATCTGCAGACCTATCCGTTCATTAAATCACTGGTGCTCGGGATTAGCGGCGGTCAGGATTCGACCCTTACCGGCAAACTCTGTCAGATGGCGATCGATGAGCTGCGCGCTGAAAGCGGCGATCGGAGCCTGCAATTTATCGCCGTGCGCCTGCCCTATGGCGTCCAGGCCGATGAGCAGGATTGCCAGGATGCCATCGAATTTATCCAACCTGACCGCGTGCTGACCGTCAATATCAAAGGCGCGGTGCTGGCCAGCGAGCAGGCGTTGCGAGAAGCGGGTATTGAGCTGAGCGATTTTGTTCGCGGCAACGAGAAAGCCCGTGAGCGAATGAAAGCGCAATACAGTATCGCCGGCATGACCAAAGGCGTGGTCGTGGGAACTGACCATGCCGCAGAAGCGATCACCGGCTTCTTTACGAAATACGGCGATGGCGGAACCGATATTAACCCTATCTTCCGCCTCAATAAACGTCAGGGTAAACAGCTATTGGCGCAGTTGGGCTGTCCTGAGCACCTTTATATGAAGCAGCCGACCGCCGATCTCGAAGATGACCGCCCTTCTCTGCCGGATGAAATCGCGCTAGGCGTGACCTACGAAAACATTGATGACTATCTGGAAGGCAAAACCCTGGACGAGAACATCGCCAAAACCATCGAAGGCTGGTATCTGAAAACCGAGCATAAGCGCCGCCCGCCAATTACCGTTTTCGACGATTTCTGGAAGAAGTAACGATTCCCCGACACCCCGGCCAGCGCCGGGGTTATTTTTTGTCCTTTTCGCCGCAAAATTCGCCTGCTATACTGGATACATAAACAGTATCAGGAGTTGTTGTGGCCAGAAAGCAATCAGCCCCGCGTCTGGAATTTGAGGCGGCGGCAATCTATGAGTATCCCGAACATTTGCGCCCATGGCTGGAGGCCTTGCCAAAGCTGCCGGGGGTATATCAGTTTCATGGTGAAAGCGAAACATTGCCGCTTTATATCGGTAAGAGCGTGAATATCCGCAGCCGGGTGCTGTCGCACTTGCGCACCGCTGACGAAGCCTCCATGCTGCGGCAGGCGCGGCGCATCAGCTGGCAACGCACCGCCGGGGAATTAGGCGCGCTGTTACTTGAAGCGCGGTTAATTAAAGAACAGCAGCCGCTGTTTAATAAACGACTGCGGCGTAATAAGCAGCTCTGCTCCTGGCTGCTGGAGGCGGGTAAACCGCAAATTGTGTATGCGCGAGAAGTCGATTTCTCCCATCAACAGCACCTCTACGGCCTGTTCGCTAACCGCCGCGCGGCCTTCCAGGCGCTGCAGAGCATCGCCGATGAGCACCGTCTGTGTTATGGCATTCTGGGGCTGGAGCCGCTGAGTCGCGGGCGCGCCTGTTTTCGTTCCGCGCTGGGGCGCTGCGCCGGCGCCTGCTGCGGTAGAGAGCGCGTCGAAGAGCATAATCAGCGGCTGCTGGCGCAGATGAGTAAGCTTCAGCTGGTATGCTGGCCGTGGGCAGGCCCGGTGGCGCTGGAAGAGCGCGGTCCGGATATGGTTCAGTATCACATCATTCATAACTGGCTGTGGCTGGGCGCGGTGGATTCAATGACGCAGGCCGCTGAACTCACCACACTGCCAGCCGGTTTCGATCACGATGGCTACAAGATCCTTTGTAAGCCTTTGCTCAGCGGTGAGTATCAGCTGCACCCGCTTGGCTAATGATATCGTAAACGTAAAAAACCGCCGGCCCTGCCCAAAGCCTTAATGGCAATGATTGGGCAAGACCGGCGGTCTTCATTCTTGGCGCTGATTACTCAGCAGGTGCAGGCATTTTACCTTCCGGCGCTTTACGTTCTGTCAGATGCTTCTCAAAATTCGCATTGAACTGTTTTTTCTGTTCTGGCGTCAGGATGTTGTAAATCTTGTTCTGGGTTTCCATACGGGAAAGCATCATCTCTTTATGCTGCGCTTCCATTTTATCAATCTGCGCGCTGGCTTTCGCTTTGTCGAAAGTATCGCTGGCGATCAGATCGTGCATGGCGCGACGTTCGTCAAGGGACGGACGTTTCATGTTCTGGCGCTGGCTTTTCATGATGTCGCGAACCTGCTGTTTTTGCGCATCGGTCAGGTTCAGGTCTTTGAACATCATATCGTGATGACCCGGCATACCTTTATGGTGCATCATCGGTTTGCTGTCGGTTTGGGTGGTGGCGGTAGTATCGGCCGCGTGAGCCAGGTTAGCAGCACCCAGAGCCAGAGTAGAGGCAACAAACAGAGCAGTAATCTTCTTCATGGTTATGTCCTTACTATCAGTTATTCTGACGGCGCATTGCCGTGTTGACGAGATTAACTTTACGCGCTTTATCGTCAATTAGTCAGTGCAAGCGTAAAACAATGAAAGTGTAAAAAACATTTTCTCACCAATTGTGGAGAAAATAAGGAAAATGAGGAGGGATATGCAACAAAAAATAAATAACAAGCTGTTTTATAAGGAAACTGTGAAGATTATAAAACAGTAGAGATTAAAAACAAAGCATTTAACCAGGAATAATCCGCAAACCATATCAATGGCACAAATAAATAAGATCGGCGTACAGCGATATTTCACTCGATATTCACAACCGCGAACAACAACGGCTGTGAATAGTTAAGAAAGGGAATTACAACCGTTCCAGCATCAGCCCAGCCCGTAGCCCTGGCGCCACGCCGGGGTTGGGAAACAGCACGTACTCTTGCGCCTTTTCGACGACATAGCGCGTTTCGCCATCCTCCGCCAGCAGCGTCCCGGCGCTGAACGGCGTAAAATTGAGCGTTTCCCCTGACATATGCAACCGGAACTGGTCGCTGTGGCGCGTGATCTGCTGCACCACCCGGTAGCGCAGCGGCGCAGGCGCCTCTTCCACGGTTAAATCGCCCACCAATAGTCTACTTAACGCCCGCTGCGTCTCTGAGAATTGGGTTAAATCGTTGTCGCCAAAAGGCAGCGCTTTGCCCAACTCCAGCGTACAGGCCAGCGCGGCAAAACGTTCGCAACTAAAGTGGGTAAAGGTTCCCGCCGGTTGTTGATGAAACACCAGCGCCTCCAGCCCGGCCGCGCCAAGCCAGCTGAGAAAATCTTCACTCCACGGCTCCTCGCGTGCCGGCAATACGCCAAAGCGCGGATGCAGCGAGCCGCGAATAGCGGTATGCATATCCAGATGCCAGCGCACGCCATGGCTATCGCTAAAGAAACGCGTCACAGCGCCTTCCAACTGCCGCGCCCGCACCGTTTCACCACCGGGGGCGAATTTGCGCCATCGCTCGCCGAACATGCGGTTCATATCGCTTTCGAGATAGCGTTTATTTTGCCGCAGCGCCGGCGGGTTGCCGAATATCACCAGCACACGCCAGCGCAGCGGCAGTTCGCCACTAAATAACTGCTGAAGCAAAGCGTTAACCATCTCCACCGGCGCGGTTTCATTGCCGTGAATACCGCACGAAAGCACCAGTGAACGTTCGCAGCGCGCATGCGGGGTCAACAGCAGGATGCCGCAATCGATCCAGTGCCAACGAAAATGGGCGGTTTCGCCATGAAATTGATGCGGCCAGCGCCCCGCCAGAGTTAATGCCAGAAAGTCGTCCACGACGCCTCCTCTATTACTGAAACGGATCGAGGAAAGCACGCGAGGCCGACAGTCTGGCCTCGCGTGCCTTAATCAGCTTGCCTGCGATGAAAAATCCAGACCCGGACTGAGCGTCTCCGGTAGCGTCAGTTCGGCAGATTCCAGGCTGGCCATCGGCCAGGCGCAATAATCGGCGGCGTACCAGGCGCCTGGACGATGATTTCCCGAAGCGCCGGTTCCGCCAAACGGCGCGGTACTGGCGGCGCCGGTGAGCGGCTTGTTCCAGTTGACGATCCCGGCGCGGGCCTCCAGCAACAGGCGCTCAAATTTGTCGCGCTCGGCGGAAATCAATCCGCAGGAGAGACCGAACCGGGTGGCGTTAGCCATCGCGATCGCTTGCGTGAAATCGTCATAGCGCCACACGCACAACAGCGGGCCAAAAACTTCTTCATCCGCCACCTGCTGTACGTTGCTCATGTCGATGATCCCCGGCGTCAGCAGCGAGGTACCGTCGCGCAGTAGACGCGGCTCCAGTAACGTCTGTCCGCCGCTCGCCACATGCCCAAGCCAGGCCTGATGCACCTTTTGCGCGGCCTGCGGCGATACCAGTCCGCCCAGGAACGGCTGCGGCTGCGCATCCCACTCGCCGGGAATAAGACGTTGTGACACTGTCACTAAACGCTGCAAAAACGCATCGCCCGTCGCGCCGCGCTTCACCAACAGGCGGCGCGCGCAGGTACAACGCTGCCCGGCGGTGATAAATGCCGACTGGATGGTCAGGTGGACCGCAGCGTCAATATCCTGCGGTTCGTCAACAATCAGCGGGTTGTTGCCGCCCATTTCGAGAGCGAGGATTTTTTGCGGCTGCCCGGCCAGTTGGCGATGCAGTTGGAAGCCGGTCGCGGAGCTGCCGGTGAACAACAGTCCATCGATATCCGCCTGCCCGCTCAGCGCCTCGCCGGTCTCCCGAGCGCCCTGCAGTAGATTCAAGACCCCAGCGGGTAAGCCCGCCTCCGCCCATAGCTTCACCACCGCTTCGCCGGTTTGCGGCGTAAGCTCGCTGGGCTTAAAGACGACAGTATTACCGGCGAGTAGCGCCGGCACGATATGTCCGTTAGGTAAATGGCCCGGGAAGTTATACGGTCCGAACACCGCCAGTACCCCGTGGGGACGGTGGCGCAGCGTGGCGGCGCCGTCGGCCATCGCCGTCTCGCTCTCGCCGGTGCGGCTATGATAGGCGCGCACTGAGATTGCCACCTTATTTATCATGGCGGTAATTTCCGTGGCCGCCTCCCAGCGCGGTTTACCGGTCTCGGCGGCAATAATCGCCGTCAGCTGGCTTTTGTTCTCTTCCAGCAGCGCCGCAAACTTCTCGACGATCGCCTGACGCGCGCTAAATGGCAGGCGGGCCCAGGCGGGAAAAGCCTGACGCGCGGCGCTAACCGCCTGCGCGACCTGCCCGGCGTCGGCGTCATTTCCCTGCCACAGCAGCGCCTGGTTGACCGGGTTATATTTACTGCGCTGCGGGCCGCGCCCGCTTTGCCATTCGCCGTTAATCCATAAACTCATGATGCTTTCTCCTCCGGGATCAGGCGGACCATCCGTACGCGGTCGCCTGGGTGGCATTTCAGCGTATCCAGCTCACGCGCGCTCAGCTGCAACGTTTCGCTATCCGGATCGGCATGGACCAAAATGGCGCGGAACTGCTGATACTGCTCGTTGGTGACCAGACACTGCGGCCACTCTCCCGGCGCAGGCTGCCCTTCTTCCACCGTCAGCAGGCGGCTTTTGCGTATCGCCCGCACCCGGTCGATTTCGCACTCCAGCGTCGGGCCGCCGTCAAAAATGTCGATGTAGTTGTTAAAACGGAAACCTTCTTTTTCCAGTACTGCACGCGCAGGCGCCGTTTGCGGATGAACCTGGCCGATGACCGCCCGCGCTTCATCGGAAAGAAAGTCGATATATAACGGATGTTTTGGCATTAATGCGGCGATAAACGCTTTTTTACCGGTGCCGGAGAGATAATCGGCGCGGGAAAATTCAATCGCGAAGAAGCGCTTGCCGAGGCTTTCCCAGAACGGAGAATAGCCATGCTCATCAATCACGCCGCGCATCTCGGCGACCACTTTGTCATTAAAGTGGTCGCGGAAACCGGCCATAAACAGCAGTCGTGATTTCGACAACAGGTAGCCATTGCCCTCTTTACGCCATGCCGGATCGAGAAACAGCGTGCAGAGTTCGCTACAGCCGGTGTGATCGTTGCTAAGAAACAGCGTTGGCAGCGCGTGATAAACGTTGAGCTCTTTTGATGCATGTACCTGCGTGCCGACCCGATAGTTGTACCAGGGATCGTTGAGGCCAACGGCGACTTCAATCGCGCAGATCCCAACGACCGCGCCGCTGACGCTATCTTCCAGCACAAAGACATAGCCCTGCTCGCTTTTCGGCAGTTCGCCGCGCCAGGTGCGCTGGGAGCGTTCAATGCGGGCAGCCAGCGTGGGTTCGTCCGCCGGCAGCGACGTCAGGCCGCCACCGGTTTCCCCCGCCAGGGCCATCAGCCCCGGCAAATCGGCTTTTTCAACCGGTCGGATCACCATCATGATGAAACTCCCGCAAGGAAGTGACGGCAGGCCAGCTCAAAGCGATCGAGACCGGTGTTCACCTCTTCCTCGCTCACGTTAAGGGCCGGAGCGAAGCGAACGACGTTTGCCCCGGCAATCAGTACCATCAGCCCATCTTCCGCCGCCTGGGTACTAATGGCTTTAGCTTTCCCGGCATATTCGTCGTTCAGTACACAACCAATCAGCAGCCCCAATCCGCGAATTTCCTTGAACAGGCCGTATTTGGCGTTAATCGCGCTCAGGCGTTCGCTAAACCACTGGTGACGTTGTTTAACGCCGTTCAAAAGCGCTGGGGTATTGACGATAGACAGCAGCTCCCCGGCAACAGCGGTGGCGAGTGGGTTGCCGCCGTAGGTCGTGCCATGGGTGCCGACGGTCATCACGCTGGCGCATTTCTCCGTCGCCAACAGCGCGCCGATCGGGAAGCCGCCGCCCAGCGCTTTCGCCGTCGACAGGACGTCCGGCGTCACGGCGTAGTGCATATAGGCATACAATTCGCCGGTACGCCCGACGCCGGTTTGTACCTCATCAAAAATCAGTAGCGCGTTGTGCTGGTCGCACAGTTCGCGCAGGCCGCGCAAAAATTCCGCTTTCGCCGGCACCACGCCGCCCTCGCCCTGCATCGGCTCGACGATCACCGCGCAGGTGTCGTCATTAATCATCGCGCGCGCCGAGTCGAGGTCGTTATAGGTAGCATGTTGGATCTGCGGCGGCAGCGGCGCAAAATCCTGCGAATAGGAAGGCTGGCCGCCAGCGGACACGGTGAACAATGTGCGCCCGTGGAAGGCGTTTTTGAACGCGACAATGCCGCTTTTGTGGCTGCCGTAATGATCGTGGGCGTATTTACGCGCCAGTTTCAGCGCCGCTTCGTTGGCTTCGGCGCCGGAGTTACAGAAGAAAACGCGGTCGGCAAAGGTGGCGTCGATAAGCTGTTTGGCAAGGCGTAGCGCCGGTTCGTTGGTGTAGCCGTTACCGGTATGCCAGAATTTTCCCGCCTGCTCGGTCAGCGCTTTTACTAACTGTGGGTTAGCGTGCCCCAGCGCATTCACCGCGATACCGCCGGCAAAATCGATATACTCTTTCCCCTGCTGATCCCACAACCGTGAACCTTCGCCGCGTACCGGAATAAAAGCCGCCGGCGCATATACCGGCATCATCCATTGATCAAAATTGCTACGCGTAATTGACTGAGACATATCGACCTCTTCCGGTAAATTAAAAGTAAGCACAATGTTAAAATTTATGAGTTATTACGCTGTAAATGTAGATTGCACGCATCGTGCCAGCCAGAGGCAAAAATGCATAAATTGAGCTCAATCACGTGATATCAATGAGTTACAGAAACTAATTATTCAATAAAAATGCATATTTAGTGAATAATCATCAAATAAACGGCGATGGATAGAGGAAAACGACGAGAAGTTATGCAGCGATAAGATATAATTCTGTAATTGTGATCCTCTACGAAATTTATCGTAGATATCTGCGCTTTTTTGGCGCGACATGCGCCAAAACGGTGCATAATTTGTGCGATTCGCTCGCCAACCGCAGTAATCGGTAGAATTAACCACCTGCCGGCAGCCACCATGATGAAATTCTGCTAACATCCTTGCACTATTCACCTTGCACAGTGGCAGCGACTATGAAATTCATCTCTTTTAATATCAACGGCCTGCGTGCCCGCCCCCATCAACTGGCCGCCATCGTCGATAAACATCAGCCCGATGTTATCGGCCTCCAGGAAACCAAAGTACACGACGATATGTTTCCTCTCGAAGAGGTGGCGAAGCTGGGCTACAACGTCTTTTACCATGGGCAAAAAGGCCATTACGGCGTCGCGCTGCTGACCAAAGAGACTCCGATAGCCGTGCGTCGCGGCTTCCCGGGCGACGGCGAAGATGCGCAACGCCGCATCATCATGGCGGAAATCCCCTCGCCGTTTGGCAATGTCACGGTAATTAACGGCTATTTCCCGCAAGGAGAGAGCCGCGACCACGAGACCAAGTTCCCGGCGAAAGCGGCGTTTTATCAGAATCTGCAGAACTACCTCGATACCGAGCTGAACAAAGAAAATCCGGTGCTTATCATGGGCGATATGAATATTAGCCCTACCGATCTTGATATCGGCATTGGTGAAGAGAACCGCAAACGCTGGCTGCGCACCGGTAAGTGTTCCTTCCTGCCGGAAGAGCGTGAATGGATGGATCGTCTGCTGGGCTGGGGCCTGGTGGATACCTGGCGTCACGCCAACCCGGATAATAATGAGCGCTTCTCATGGTTCGATTACCGCTCTAAAGGTTTTGATGACAACCGCGGTCTGCGTATCGACCTGCTGCTGGCAAGCTCGCCGCTGGCTCAGCGCTGCGTCGAAACCGGCATCGATTACGACATCCGCGGGATGGAAAAGCCTTCCGATCATGCGCCGGTATGGGCAACCTTTAAGCCGTAATTCTTCTTGGGGCTCCGGCGCGGAGCCCCGCTATCCTGAGCAAAATCAATAAAGTGAACGGTATACATTGTCGCTCGCGGCAATTTACTATACTGTCGCGCGCACCCGGCGTTTCCTGCCGGGCAAAACGAAGACAGGAGACCCCCATGCAAAAGAAGCCGTTATCCAACACGCTATAAACTGCTGTTTGCCGTACTCCTGTTTGCCCTGCTGGCATGGCTTGTTCATCACGCCGGGCTGACGCGACTGCTCAGCCACCTTCACGATCTTCAATTACTTATTCTGCACAGCGGTAGCGCAGGCTATGCGCTTTATATCCTGCTGTTTATCATCGCCGCCTTGTGCCTGATGCCCGGCAGCGCGTTGGTCATCGTCGGCGGTATGATATTCGGCCCCTGGTTGGGCACGCTTCTCTCGCTTATCGCCGCGACTATCGCCTCATCGCTGTCGTTCCTGCTGGCCCGCTGGCTGGGGCGCGAAGCGCTGCAGCGCTATTGCGGTCACCATGCCGTTTTTCAGGCGTTCGAGCGCGGCATTGCCCGCGGAGGCTGCGATTTTCTGATTTTCACCAGGCTGGTGCCGCTGTTTCCTTATAATCTGCAGAACTATGCCTATGGGTTGACGGCGATCCCCTTCTGGTCCTTTACGTTTATCTCCACCATCGCCACCCTACCGGGATTGTTTATTTATACTTTTATGGCCAGCGAACTGGCCCGCGATGGCATCACCCTGGCCTTTATTGGCAAACTCAGCATCGCCGGCCTGATGCTTTTTGTATTAACCCAGGCCGCCAGGCGGTATGGCCGCTATAAACGCATTAGTGTCGCAACATCCGCGGTAAGCGATGAAAATGGATAACAGAAAACGGCTGTGGCTCTCACGCGGCGCTATCGTCCTGCTGGCGCTGGCGGCGTTCATCGGCTGGTGGTTAATACCGGGCGTACGCTCCTTTGTGCAACATAGCCTTAGCGCGTTTGCCACTCTCGATCAGCAGGCGCTGGAGCGTTTTATTCACGCTTATGGCCCGCTGGCGGCGCTGGTCTCTTTCGGGCTGATGATCCTGCAGGCGATTGTCGCGCCGCTGCCGGCATTTTTAATTACCTTCGCCAATGCTTCGCTGTTCGGCGCACTGTGGGGCGGCGTGTTGTCATGGGTCAGCGCGATGGCTGGCGCGGCGCTGTGTTTTTTTATTGCCCGCGTACTGGGCCGTGAAGTGGTAGAAAAACTGACCGGCAAGACGGTATTACAGAGCGTAGATGGCTTTTTTAGGCGCTACGGCAAGCACACCATCCTGGTTTGCCGCCTGCTGCCCTTCGTCCCTTTCGATCCGGTGAGCTATGCCGCTGGCCTAACCTCAATCCGCTTTCGCCATTTTATGGTTGCCACCGGCGTCGGCCAATTACCGGCGACTATCGTCTACTCGTGGGCCGGAAGCCTGCTGACGGGGGGGCGGTTCTGGCTGCTCAGCGGTTTATCTATTTTGTTCGCTTTAGCTATCGTAGTCGCGATAGTCAAAGCGCAATACGTTGCGCATCACAACAGGAAATCGCCATGAATCTACCGCCGTTAACGTCGATTCCATTGATCCTGCGCCCGCAGGCGTGGCTACACCGTCGCCATTATGGCGCGGTACTCAGCCCTATCCGCTGGTGGGGGCGCATCCCGCTGGCGTTTTATCTGGTCTCAATGTTTGTCGGATATCTGGAACGCCGGCGCTCGCCGCTCGATCCGCTGCTACGCTCGTTGGTGAGCGCCCGTATCGCCCAGTTGTGTCACTGTGAATTTTGCATTGATATCACCAGTATGAAACTGGCGCAGCGCGCCGGCGGCAGCGAAAAGCTATTGGCGGTTAATGACTGGCGCAACAGCGGATTATTCAGCGATAGCGAACGGTTGGCGCTGGAATATGCCGAAGCGGCGAGCATGACGCCGCCCACCGTCGATGATGCGTTGCGCGCCCGGCTGGCGCAGCAGTTCGATGCCCAGGCGTTAACCGAGCTAACCGCGCTGATCGGCCTGCAAAATTTATCCGCACGCTTTAATTCCGCGCTGGCGATCCCGGCGCAGGGCCTGTGCCAAATCCCGAAGCCCGATGTTTCCGACACTCATCCCTAAGGAGTCAATATGCGCAGTCTGCGTTATTGTTTAATTTGGCTTGCCGCGCTGCTGCTGGCCCCGACTCTCGCCAACGCCGACGAGAACTGGCAGAGCATCAGCCAGCAGGCGCGTGGCCAGACGGTGTGGTTTAACGCCTGGGGCGGCGACCCGGCGGTTAACCGCTACCTCGACTGGGTCAGCGCCGAGGTGAAACGCGATTACGCCGTCGATCTGCGTATTGTACATATCGCCGATGCCGCCGATGCCGTTAAGCGTATTCAGACCGAGGCGCGTGCCGGGCGTTCCCGCGGCGGTTCAATCGATTTATTGTGGGTTAATGGCGAGAATTTCCGCACGTTGAAGCAGGCGAATTTACTGCAAAGCGGCTGGGCTGAAAAGCTGCCTAACTGGCGCTACGTCGATACGCGAAAACCGGTTCGCGAAGATTTCTCCCTCGCCACCGACGGCGCGGAATCCCCGTGGGGCGGCGCGCAGCTGACTTTTATCGCCCGCCGATCGCAGCTGGCTGAACCACCGAACAGCGCACAGGCGCTACTGGCTTTCGCCACAGCGCATCCAGGCAGCGTCACCTATCCGCGGCCGCCGGATTTTACCGGCACCGCTTTCCTTGAGCAGTTGCTGGTTGCGTTGACCGATCGGCCGGAGGCCCTGCGACAGCCGCCGCAGGAGACAAGTTTCGCCGCGGTGACCGCGCCGCTTTGGGCCTATCTCGACAGGCTACACCCGCTGCTCTGGCGCCAGGGCCGCGATTTTCCGCTGTCGCCGGCGCGGATGGACGCGATGCTGGCGCAAGGCACGCTACAACTATCGCTGACCTTCAATCCGCTGCATGCGCAGCAAAAAGCCGCCAGCGGCGAACTTCCGCCAGACAGTTATAGCTTCGGTTTTAAACAAGGGATGCTCGGCAACGTGCATTTTGTCGCTATCCCCGCCAACGCCCGCGCGACGGCAGGCGCACAGGTGGTTGCCAACTTCCTGCTGTCGCCACAGGCTCAGTTACGCAAAGCCGATCCGCAAATCTGGGGCGATCCCAGCGTACTCGATCCCGAAAGACTCAACGACGCCCAGCGCGCCGCATTGTACGCCGTACAACCGAAAGCGACGCCGCCGATGCTGGCAGAACCGCACGCCGCCTGGGTTGACGCGCTGGAGCAGGAATGGTTGCGCCGCTACGGTACCCACTAATTGCGCTGACGTGGGGAGCGATAGCGCTTATCTACCTCCCCATGCTTCCCGCCGCCGCTTTGATGGCGATACCCGCCGTCGACGCCGCGGCCTGGCGGGGGCTATTTAGCGATCCGCAGTTGCCGCAGGCGCTGGCCGCGACGCTAGTTTCTACGCTACTGGCGGTGGGCGGCGCGCTGTTCATCACCCTGACGGTGATTGGCGCGTTATGGCCAGCCGCCGGCTGGCAGCGCCTGGCGAGAAGATTACCGCTGCTGCTGGCCGTACCCCATGTCGCTTTCGCCACCGCCGCCCTGCTGCTATTTGCCGAAGGCGGCTGGCTGTATCGTCTGTTTCCCGCCTTGAGCCCACCGGCCGATCGCTACGGTATCGGTCTGGGCCTGACAATGGCGGTCAAAGAGAGCGCTTTTTTACTGTGGGTGGCGTATGGCGTACTGGGCGAAAAACAGCTGGCCGCCCAAACCGTAGTCATGAAAACCCTCGGCTACAACCGCAGGCAATGTCTGCAGTGGATTATTGTACCAGCGCTGCTGCCATCGATGAGCCTTGTTCTGCTGGCCACCGTCGCCTGGAGTCTGTCGGCGGTGGATGTCGCTTTGGTGATCGGTCCTGGAAATCCACCAACGCTGGCGGTACTGGCGTGGCAGTGGCTTAATCAGGGCGATCCGCTGCAACAGGCGAAAGGCGCGCTGGCCAGCCTGCTGCTGCTTGCCTTCACGTTAATCTTCGCGGCCATCGCATCGGTAGGCTGGCGCCGCTGGCGGCAAAGCATTCCCGCACTACGCGGCAAGCGCGCCCCCCCTGCCAACGCAGCGACGGGACATATTCTGGCGCAGGCGGTACCCGCCTGCGGTCTGGTTTGCGCGTTGCTGTTGGCTGGCATTTCACAATGGACGCTGCCAACGGCTGAGGCGATCGGCAACAGCCTCTGGCTGGCGTTAGGCGCGGCGATACTGGGGGCCGCGCTGTGTCTGCTGTGGCTGGAGTTCGGTCCCGCCAGATATAACGGACTCTGGCTGCCATTAATCATCCCGACGCTGCCGCTTGCCGATGGTCAATATCAATTAGCGCTCGCGGGCTGGCTCGACGGTCAATTGATGACGGTATTATGGGGGCATCTGTTATGGGTCGTGCCATGGATGCTGTTTATCCTCTCCCCGGCGTGGCGCAATCTTGATCCACGGCTGTTATTGATTGCCCGTACGCTTGGCTGGCGGCGCGGCCGCCTGTTTTGGTGGGTCAAATTGCCGTCAATGGCGCGCCCGCTGCTCACCGCGCTGGCAGTCGGGTTTTCGGTGAGTATCGCGCAATATCTGCCGACCGTGTGGCTCGGCGGCGGACGGACGCCAACATTGACCAGCGAAGCGGTAGCGTTGAGCAGCGGCGGCGACAGCACGCGGCTTGCCGCGCAAGCGTTATGGCAATTGCTGCTACCGGCGATCTGCTTTATGGTTACTGCGCTGATGGCCTGGTTTATAGGCCGTAGCCGCCGGGGATTACGCTAATGCTAACCGTTCACAACCTGACATTAACCCTCCACCGCCAACCGCTGTTATGTGGAGTAAATTTTTCTGTCGCCCCCGGCGAAGTGTTGACCCTGATGGGCCCATCCGGCAGCGGTAAATCAACCCTTTTTGCCTGGATGATCGGCGCGCTTGCCGACACTTTTCGCGCCGAAGGTGAATTATGGCTCAACGAACGCCGCTGCGACAGGCTCGCCACCGAAGCGCGGCGCATTGGCATCCTGTTTCAGGATGCGCTACTGTTTGACCACTTCAGCGTGGGCAACAATTTACAGCTCGCCCTGCCTGCGGAGATCCGCGGCGCGGCGCGCCAGGTTGAAGTTGAACAGGCGCTGGCGCGCGCCGGTATGCCGGGCTTCGCCTCGCGCGATCCGGCCACGCTCTCCGGCGGACAGCGCGCGCGCGTCAGCCTGCTGCGCGCTCTGCTGGCGAGACCGCAAGCGCTGCTGCTGGATGAGCCTTTTAATCGCCTGGATGCAGAACTTCGCGCCGATTTTCGCCAGTGGGTGTTTGCGGAAATTGACCGGCTGGCAATCCCGGCGCTCCTGGTAACTCACGACAGCCAGGATCTCCCACCGGGCGGACGCTGTATTAATATTGCCGCCTGGCAGGCAAATTCCGCCTAACCTGCGTTATCGCAAAGAAATTCCCTTATCAGGAGCAGAGAATGAGCCCTCCTCTTTCTACCGTCGGGCATTTCGATGAAACGTGTTTCTCAATTGACCGCACTCGCCCTGCTCATGGGGCTTGCTGCTTCCTCTACTTTCGCCGCTGATACCATGCCAACGCTGGACTTTTCAACGCTGCAACAGCGGCACGGCGTAGCGATAGACACTCGCCTCAGCGCTTTCTATAACGGTTGGCCGCAAAGCGCCAACGGCCCAGAGGGCCATGAACCGCAGGCGCTAAATCTCTCTGCTAGCTGGCTTGGCGCAATGAGCAACGAACAACTGCGTGCATGGGCTACTCAGCACCAGCTGCAGGCCGATACGCCAATCGCGTTATATGGCGGCGCTGACGATAACGCCAGGGTTGCGGCGCGCCTAAAAGAAGCCGGATTCACGAAGCTCAGCATGCTTAGCGACGCCTTCAGTCAGAGCGAGCGTCTGCAGAAGCTGCCGCACTTTGAGCAGCTGGTGTATCCGCAGTGGATCCACGATTTACAGCAAGGTAAAACCGTTACCGCCGCCCCGCAGGGCGACTGGAAACTGTTTGAAGTGGCCTGGGGCGCGCCGAAGTTTTATCTGCTGAATCATATTCCCGGCGCCGGTTATATTGATACCAATGAAGTGGAAAGCGAGCCGCTGTGGAACAAAGTGTCCGATGAACAGCTAAAAGCGATGCTGGCTAAACACGGTATTCGCCATGACACCACAGTGATTCTGTACGGCCGCGACGTCTACGCCGCCGCGCGCGTCGCGCAGATCATGCTGTATGCCGGGGTGAAAGATGTACGCCTGCTCGACGGCGGTTGGAAAAGCTGGTCCGACGCGAATCTGCGGGTCGAGCGCGGCATGCCAGCCAAAGAAAAAGCGGTGCCGGATTTCGGCGCGCCGATCCCCGGTCAGCCGCAGTTAATGCTCGATACCGAACAGGCGCGTGGGTTACTACACCGCCAGGATGCGTCGCTGGTCAGCGTCCGTTCGTGGCCGGAATTTATCGGCACCACCAGCGGCTATAGCTACATCAAGCCGAAGGGCGATATTGCTGGCGCCCGCTGGGGTCATGCCGGCAGCGATTCCACGCATATGGAAGACTTCCATAATCCGGACGGCACCATGCGCAGCGCCGATGATATCGCGGCGATGTGGAAACAGTGGAACATTCTGCCCAACCAGCAGGTCTCGTTTTACTGTGGCACAGGCTGGCGCGCCTCGGAGACCTTCATGTACGCCAGAGCGATGGGCTGGAAAAACGTCTCCGTTTATGACGGCGGCTGGTACGAATGGAGCGGTAATCCGCAAAATCCGGTAGCCACCGGCGAACGCGGCCCGGACAGCAGCAAATAATCCTACTACTGAGGGAGGCTCTGGCTTTGCGCCTCCCTCAACGTCAGGTAGCCGCTCCAGATACGGGTGAAGGTCGTCAGCCAGCATAACGCGCCGAAACACCACGCCAGCCAGGTGAAGTGCGCCGGAAACAGGCAACACAGCACAAATAGCAGGATTGTCTCCGTTCCTTCAGTCAACCCGCCTAGATAATAAAATGATTTATGCGCATAGCCCGGATTGGCAATTTGATGCTTTGCCGCAAGGGTCGCAAATGCCAGGAAGCTGCTGCCGGTGCCGATAAACGCAAACAGCAGCCAGCCGCCCGCCAGCGCATTTTGCGCCGGGTCGGCAACAATAAAACCGAACGGCACCAGCGCGTAAAACAAAAAATCGAGCGAAATATCCAAGAACCCGCCGGCGTCGCTGAGACCACGCCGCCGCGCCAGCGCGCCATCCAGACCATCCAGTAACCGGTTCAGCACAATAGCCGCCAGCGCGGCGCCGTACCAGCCGAGCGCCAGAAACGGCAGCGCCAGCACGCCGATAGCAAAACCGAAAAGCGTCAGGCCGTCAGGGGAGATCCCCGGACGGTCGAGCACGCGGGCGATAGCATTCAGTACGGGCTTCAATCGGGGATGCAGGCGGCTATCAAGCACGGTGACGCTCCATCAGGCTAAAAGGTTGTCGGTACAGGGGAAAGACGGAGATAATACGCCATTATGCGCAAGCCCGGTATTTGAATGATTCAGGATAACTATGCAAAAAACGATTGATGTCGTCGCCGCCATTATTGAACGTGACGGCAAAATTCTCCTGGCGCAGCGCCCGCCGCACGCCGATCAACCGGGGCTGTGGGAGTTCGCCGGCGGCAAAGTCGAACATGGCGAAAGCCAGCCGCAGGCGTTAGCCCGCGAACTGGAAGAGGAACTGGCAATTGTTGCGAGGCCAACCCGCTATATCGCCAGCCATCAGCGGGAAGTCTCCGGGCGTTTGATCCACCTGCATGCCTGGTGGGTCGCCGAATTTCGCGGTGAACCCGTCGCCCGTTACCATAGCGAACTGCGTTGGTGTACCCCGGCGCAAGCATTAGCATTTGATCTGGCGCCAGCGGATATTCCTTTGCTGAATGCCTTTATCGCTCAACAGGCAGGTTAGTTTCTCTTCCTCCTCTCCGACCTGGGTCATCGTTTTTAGTTATGACCCTTGTCGAATTATAAATTTTTCTCCGCGCTCAATTTTTCCTTGTCAGCCTAACGATTTCCGGTGTTATAGTCGGAAAAACGGCATTTTCAAGGCCGGGTATAAAAAATAACAAGCAACCACAACCGTAAGGGGAAATTACATCTATGGATCAGGCGTGTACTCTGGAAAGTTTTCTCGCCCGCGTTCAACAGCGCGACCCGCATCAAACTGAATTCGCTCAAGCCGTCCGCGAAGTGATGACCACTCTGTGGCCGTTCCTTGAACAGAATCCGCGCTATCGTCAGCTCAATTTGCTGGAACGCCTGGTCGAACCGGAGCGCGTCATCCAGTTCCGCGTCGTCTGGGTTGACGATCGCAATCAGGTTCAGGTTAACCGCGCCTGGCGCGTGCAGTTCAACTCCGCGATTGGCCCGTACAAAGGCGGCATGCGCTTCCACCCGTCGGTCAACCTGTCGATCCTTAAGTTCCTGGGCTTCGAACAGACCTTCAAAAACGCCCTTACCACGCTGCCGATGGGCGGCGGTAAAGGCGGCAGCGATTTCGACCCGAAAGGTAAAAGCGACGGCGAAGTGATGCGCTTCTGCCAGGCTTTGATGACCGAACTATATCGTCATCTCGGCCCGGACACCGACGTGCCGGCGGGCGATATCGGCGTTGGCGGCCGCGAAGTCGGTTTTATGGCCGGCATGATGCGCAAGCTTTCCAACAATAGCGCCTGCGTCTTCACCGGCAAAGGTCTCTCCTTCGGCGGCAGTCTCATCCGCCCCGAGGCCACCGGTTACGGTCTGGTTTACTTTACAGAAGCGATGCTCAAGCGCCACGGTCTTGGCTTCGAAGGGATGCGCGTCGCGGTCTCCGGCTCCGGCAACGTGGCGCAGTTCGCCATTGAGAAAGCCATGGAATTCGGCGCGCGCGTCATTACCGCCTCCGATTCCAACGGTACGGTGGTAGATGAAGCCGGCTTCACCAAAGAGAAACTGGCCCGCCTGATCGATATTAAAGAGCGTAGCCACGGCCGCGTCGCCGATTACGCGCGCGAATTCGGTCTGACCTACCTCGAAGGCCAGCAGCCGTGGTCAGTGCCGGTAGATATCGCGCTGCCGTGCGCGACCCAGAACGAACTGGACGTCGATGCCGCGCAAATGCTGATCGCCAATGGCGTTAAAGCGGTTGCCGAAGGCGCCAACATGCCCACCACCATTGCCGCCACCGATCTGTTCCTCGACGCTGGCGTGCTGTTCGCGCCGGGCAAAGCAGCCAACGCTGGCGGCGTCGCCACATCCGGCCTTGAAATGGCGCAAAACGCCGCGCGTATGGGCTGGAAAGCGGAGAAAGTGGATGCGCGTCTGCACCACATTATGTTGGATATTCACCACGCCTGCGTCGAGTACGGCGGTGAAGAGAAACAGACCAACTACGTTCGCGGCGCCAATATCGCCGGCTTCGTCAAGGTCGCTGACGCCATGCTGGCGCAGGGTGTGATTTAATCTGTGCCTTTATCCCCGACGCCCGGCGTCGGGGATATCAACGCTACTCCATGGTAATCACCACTTTCCCCAGATGATTACCGCTATCGAGGCAGGCATGCGCCTGCGCGATTTCAGCCATCGGATAGCTGGCGTAAATCAACGGCTTACATTTACCCTGCGACAGCAGCGGCCAGACGTGGTCCTTCAGCGCCTGAGCGATCTGCCTTTTTTCTTCCGCACTTCTGCCGCGCATCGTTGAACCGGTCACGGTCGCGCGCTTGAGCATCAAGGTTTGAATATCAACATCATGGGCGATTCGCCCGCCCATAAAGCCGATAATCACCAGCCGCCCGTCTCGCTTCAGCAGTTCCAGGTTACGATTAAAATAGGGTCCACCCACGATATCGAGAATAACGTCGACGCCTTTACCATCGGTCAGCTGAGTGATTTTCTCTGCGAAATCATCGGTTTTATAATTGATGGCCGTGGCATAAGGACGCAGCGCCGCCACTTTTTCTTCCTGCCCGACGGTGGTATAGACTTTCATACCTAACTCATGACACAACAGGATCGCCGTCGTCCCGATGCCGCTGGCCCCGCCGTGAATCAGGACGCTTTCATGAGGTTGCGCCCGGCCCATCTGAAACAGGTTCGCCCACACGGTGAAGAAAGTTTCAGGTATCGCCGCCGCTTCGCTAAAACTCAGCCCAGGCGGTATTGGCAACGTTTGCCCCGCCGGTACCGCGCAATACTCCGCATAGCCGCCTCCGTTGGTCAGGGCGCAAACCTTATCGCCGGGATGAAAATCCGTCACCTGCGATCCTACCGCCGCGACCACCCCAGCGACTTCCAGTCCGGGTATCGGCGTTACCCCTTCCGGCATCGGATAAACGCCCTGTCGCTGTAAGATATCCGGCCGATTGACGCCAGCCGCTTTAACCTGGATCAGGACGTCGTTATCACCCACCGAAGGGATGTCGCCTTCACCAATCTGAAGAACCTCCGGGCCGCCCGGTTGACTAATTGAGATATACTTCACTGCTCCCCCTCATCATCAGATTGCTGTTACTTTGCATATTCGTCGAGCAACGCTTTTGCCGCCAGTTGACCGAGCGCATTCGCCGCAAATGGACTGTCCCCGGTTAGCACTTTACGGTCCTGATGCACACGACCTTTGATATCGCTATTTACGATCTCAAGCCCCATTGCTTTCAACGCTTCACCAAAATACCAGGTCAGGTGACCGGGCATATAGCCGATATCCGGCGTTTGTTTATCGGCGGCATCTGGAAACGCGCAAATGGCATAACCGTTTAACGGATTCTCCCCACGGCGTAACGCGAGGAACGCCGCCGGGCCGTGACAGAGCGAAATCACAAACCGATCGTGTCGTAGCGCCCAGCGCAGCGTTTCGGCGACGTCTTCACTCTCCGGCAGGCCGATAAGCGCACCGTGGCCGCCGGGAATAAATACCGCCGCATAATCGCTATCAGCATCCAGCTGCGCTAAGACGTCAGAAAGCGCCAGCGGCTGGCGGAACTGCGGCAGATAACGCTCGAAGAACGGCATAATCTTTTGGTCTTCTCGCGGCATCGCCCAGTATTCAAACTTGACCATTTGCCCGGAGAGCGTTGCAATATCAAAATCGAAACCTGCGGCATGCAGATGGTACATCGGCAATAGCGTCTCCACCGGATGATTACCGGTCGAAAAGAGCGTGCCGTTATCGGTGGGCAGATAACGTTCATCGGCGGCGATAACCAGCACTTTACGCCGTCCATTATAACGCCGCGTATAATCAGCGCCGCTAAGGTCAGACACCGCGCTGGTAAATTGGCTGAGAGAATAGGCCGAAGGAAAAAAAGCATTCTCTTCAGCATGGTCCACCTGCGGTTGTTTACTGATTTGTTCGCTCATCATTTTTTCCTTTTCATCTGCGGATATAGCGATTATTCACTGTGAGGCGGCGATATTTCACCGTTCAGCATCGCCACCTGGACGGCCTGCGCCGTGGTCACTACCCTCAAGCGACCGCGCGCATGGCGCAAATGATTCTCCACCGTACGTTCAGAGATCCCCAGCACGGCGGCAATGTCTCCCTGCCTAAGCCCTTTGGCTACCAGAGTAAGTACTTCGATTTCTCTCCGGGTCAGTACGGTTGCATTACCTTTCTCAGCAGAGCTCAACAATCTTCGCGCGCAATGAAATGCCTCTATGCCCAGTAACATCAGCAGCATTTCGGCTCGCGGTGATGCGTCGATGGCCATGCCGCCAAGGCTCAGCGCACCTTCGATACCCGTGTGGCCAAAAATGGGGATCTGCATGCCATGAAGCGCGCCTTTCAGGGGAACGTCGACAATTTGATACTCACCGCTGGCCGTGTCACTACCGGTTTTTCGCCACAAAAATGGCCGGGAGGCATGGATAAAATGCTGGTTGACCGGACAGCGCTGCAGGTAGGTTTGTTCATCTACCTCATCGTCAAACCAGTGCCCTTCAATCCAGTAAATGCGTTCAATATAGGGAGTACGTAGTGGGGAAATAGAAAATAGTACGATCCGGTCATAGCCAAAAGCAGACATCACATTTCTGACGTGTCGTTGCAGTTCAGCCATGGTGCTGACTGACCTGATTTTGAGGATACTGTCCATTGGATCGTTTACCATCATTATCCCTTCTTTAACATCAATGCCCCTAGTTTAGAGCAAGAAGGCGGAAATGATATGCGGGAAAACCCTCAGCCGGGTTAAGCGCCCTCAGGCAGAAGTGCGTTTTAGCTAAGCCCCTCAGTGGCGAGGGGCGGAGAAATTATTGCGGATTTTCCGGCGCGATATCCGCCGCCGGCTTTTTCCCTTTCGGCTTGCCCTTCCCTTTACTAAACGACTTTTTCGCTCCGCCTGGCGCGGCCAGCCCGCGGAACTGGCGCACCGGCGTGCTCCGCGCCTGATCGATAAGCTGGAACAGCGTCCCCACCAGCGGCTGCATAAAGTCCTGATAGCGGCATTGTTTTTCGCTGATTTGCGTCAATACCGATTCCCAATGGGCGGTCATATCCGGGCGCGCGGCCATTTCCGGCAGGGAATGGATTAGCGCCCGACCAGCGTCCGATGAGTGGATATAGCGCCCCTTTTTATTCAGGAAACCGCGCTTAAACAGCAGCTCTATAATCCCGGCGCGGGTCGCTTCCGTCCCCAGACCGTCGGTCGCGCGGAGGATCTTTTTCAGTTCTTTATCCTGCACAAAGCGGGCAATACCGGTCATCGCCGACAGTAGCGTGGCGTCGGTAAAGTGGCGCGGCGGCTGGGTCTGTCGCTCCACCACTTCACCTTTTTCGCACAATAGCTCATCGCCTTTGGCGACCACCGGCAGCGGCGTACCATCGTTCTCTTCGTCACGCTCTTTATTACCAAGCAGCGCGCGCCAGCCCGCTTCGGCGAGGAAGCGCGCCTTGGCGACAAATTTGCCGTTAGCAATATCAAGGTCAATCTGGCACTTGCGGAATACCGCATCCGGGCAGAACTGCATCAGATATTGCCGGGCAATCAGGTTATAGACTTTCTCTTCGTTATCGTTGAGTTTGACCTGACTGCTGCGCGCGGTTGGGATAATCGCGTGGTGCGCATCGACCTTTTTATCATCCCAACAGCGGTTGCGGATCTCCGGATCCATCACCGGCTGCGGTAGCAGATCCGGCGCATGGACGCTAATCGCATTCAGTACTGCATGGCGGCCGGCAAAATGTTCTTCCGGCAGGTAGCGGCTATCCGAACGCGGATAGGTAATCAGTTTGTGGGTCTCATACAGTTTCTGGCAGATATCCAGCACGTTCTGCGCGCTGAAGCCGAAGCGTTTGGCCGCTTCGATCTGTAATGCTGACAGCGAAAACGGTAGCGGCGCCGGTTCGGAATCGCGCTTATCGTTATAGCCGGTCACGATTGCCGGCTGGCCTTCGATACGTTTAACCACATGCTCGGCCAGCGGACGATGCAGTAAACGCCCCTCTTCATCCTGATAGGGTTCGCAGGCTTCGCTTGGCACCCAGGTGGCGATAAACCGCTCATCTTTTGGCGTGACAATATGCGCTTTGACGTCAAAGAAATCTTTGGCGACGAAGTTCTCTATCTCTTCATCGCGACGTACCACCAACCCCAATACCGGCGTCTGTACGCGGCCAACCGACAACACCCCCTGATAGCCGGCATTACGCCCGAGAATGGTGTAGGCGCGGGTCATGTTGATGCCGTACAGCCAGTCGGCGCGAGCGCGGGCCAGCGCCGATACGCACAGCGGGACAAATTCGCTGTTCGCGCGCAGGCGGTTAATTGCCCGTTCAACCGCCTGTGGGTTCAGGTCGTTAATCAGGCAACGCTGCACCTGCTGGCGCTTTTCCGGCGCCAGCTGCAGGTAGTCCAACACTTCATCGACCAGCAGTTGCCCTTCTCTATCCGGGTCTCCCGCGTGAACCACTTCCTGCGCCTCGCCAAGCAGGCGCTTGATGACGTTCAGCTGTTTCGTGACCGACGGTTTTGGTTGCAGTTGCCACTTTTCCGGTACGATAGGGAGGTCAAGCAGGTTCCAGCGCGCATAGCGGCCGTCATAAACATCCGGCTGCGCCTGCTCCAGCAGGTGGCCGATACACCAGGTGACCACCTGCCCGTTGCCGCACTCAATAAAGCCATCGCCTTTACGATGCGGTTTAGGCAACACATCGGCGATAGCGCGACCAAGGCTCGGTTTTTCTGCAATAAACAACCGCATCTAATCAACGGATCTCGATCATTGGACGCCCGCCGCGGGCGGTTACCAGCTCGCCAATGGCGGCAAGCTTGATGCCAAATTCCGCAGCAGCGGCCTGGACTTCGGCTTCAGCTTCCGGCGTTACCGCCAGCAGCAGGCCGCCGGAAGTTTGCGGATCGCACAGCAGATCGCGCCATGCCGCCGGCATCTCGCCCATCAAGTGGCCGTAGCTGGCAAAGTTGCGTCCGGTGCCGCCCGGCACCGCTCCGGCGGCGATATAGGCTTCAACGCCCGGGAGTTTAGGAATATCGGCGTAGTTTAGCTGCGCCTGAACGCCCGCGCCGCGGCAGACTTCGCTGAGATGCCCCAGCAGGCCGAAACCGGTGACGTCCGTCATCGCTTTTACCCCTTCGATATTGGCAAATGCGGCGCCGGCAAGGTTCATCTGACACATGGTCTCCGTCGCCAGCCCCTGATGTTCCGGCTTCAGCAGCGATTTCTTCTCGGCGGTAGTCAGCACGCCAATACCCAGAGGTTTGGTCAGATACAGCTTGCAGCCCGCCTGCGCGGTGCTGTTTTTCTTGATACGTTCGGTTGGTACCACGCCGGTCACCGCGAGCCCGAAAATCGGTTCCGGCGCATCGATAGAGTGACCGCCCGCCAGCGCAATCCCGGCCTGCTGGCAGGCAAAACGCCCGCCTTCAACCACTTCGCGAGCAATCTCCGGCGCCAGCGTGTTGATTGGCCAGCCAAGTATCGCAATCGCCATAATCGGTTTGCCGCCCATGGCGAAAATGTCGCTGATGGCGTTAGTCGCCGCGATACGGCCAAAATCAAAAGGATTATCGACGATCGGCATGAAAAAATCGGTGGTGCTGATGATCGACGTCCCGTTACCCAGATCGTAGACCGCCGCATCGTCGCTGGTTTCGTTGCCGACAAGCAGGTTCGGGTCGACAAACTTCGCCTGCTCGCTATGCAGAATGGTTTCCAGCACCTTAGGGGAAATTTTACAACCGCAACCGGCTCCGTGGCTGTATTGCGTTAAACGAATAGCTTGCTCGCTCATGGACATCTCCTGTCATTGCAATCCCGCTATGGTAGCGCCCAAACGGCAAGGTGATAAGTGCGACAGTCCGAAATCGCGAGTGGTTGCTCATTAAGCAGACAAATATGCGTTTTTGCGATACCGAACAATTTTTTCAATGTGATTTTAACTTTTACTTACAGATGACAAAAATGTGACTAAAAACAAAACCATTGTTCTGGACATATAACACCGTAAGGAAATGTAGATGAAAAAGCGCGTTCTCGCCCTCTGCCTCGCCAGCCTGTTTTCCGTTAACGCTTTCGCACTGGTCCCTGCCGGCAACGATGCAACCACTAAACCCGATCTCTATTATCTGAAAAATGCCCAGGCCATCGATAGTCTGGCGCTGTTGCCGCCGCCGCCGGAAGTCGGCAGCATTGCATTTTTGAACGATCAGGCGATGTATGAGAAGGGACGGCTGCTGCGTAATACTGAACGCGGTAAACTGGCGGCTGAAGATGCCAACCTGAGCGCCGGCGGCGTGGCGAATGCCTTCTCCAGCGCCTTTGGTTCGCCCATCACCGAAAAAGACGCGCCGCAGTTACATAAGCTGCTGACAAATATGATTGAGGATGCCGGCGATCTGGCCACCCGCAGCGCGAAAGAGAAATATATGCGCATTCGCCCGTTTGCGTTCTACGGCGTTTCAACCTGTAACACCACCGAGCAGGACAAGCTGTCGAAAAATGGCTCTTACCCTTCCGGCCACACCTCTATCGGTTGGGCAACCGCGCTGGTACTGGCGGAGATCAATCCGCAGCGGCAAAACGAAATTCTTAAGCGCGGCTATGAGCTGGGCGAAAGCCGGGTTATCTGCGGCTATCATTGGCAGAGCGACGTCGATGCGGCGCGTATTGTCGGCTCGGCGGTAGTGGCGACCCTGCACACCAACCCGGCCTTCCAGCAGCAGTTGCAGAAAGCCAAAGATGAATTCGCCAAAACGCAGAAGTAACGTCATCGCCCTTGAACTCCCGGAGGCGGCGCTTAACGCGCCTTCTCCGGGCTACTAAATCGCACAGCGCTGTAGCCCCGGTAAGCGCCAGCGCCACCGGGGATTTTGAGATAACCAGCACCAGTAGTTTCAGCCAGCGTGATGAATAAATTAAAGGCAGGCCGCACGGACCGTGGATACTGTTATCGGTTTGCAACTTTTTTAAGGTTTTTACCCGGAGGCGGCGCGCTGCGCCTTCTCCGGGCTACTAAATCGCACAGCGCTGTAGCCCCGGTAAGCAGCAGCGCCATCCGGCGTAACAAGCACTGACTCAGAAGCGCGTGACGAACGGCGCGGTATCCGGACGCGCAAACGTGGTTGATGCTTTTAACTGCGGCGTGCCGAGATAGAGGAAACCGACAATTTTGTCCTGCTCGCGGCAGCCAAAGCCTTCGCGGACAACCGGGCTCTCGGTTAACGCGCCGCTACGCCAGATACCGTTATAGCCCTGCGCCACTGCGGCCATTTGCATCGCCATCACCGCACATCCTGCGGACATTTCCTGTTCCCACAGCGGTACCTTCGGATGTTCTTCGCAGCGTGCGACCACCGCGATAATCAGCGGTGCGCGGAACGGCGCATTACGTGCTTTTTCAATGGCTTTTTCATCCTGCCCGGCGGCCATCGCCCCTTTTTCCAGCAGTTGGCTAAAGCGTTCGCGGCCATCATCGGCAATAATAAAGAACCGCCACGGCTGTAACGTGCCGTGATCCGGCGCGCGCATCCCCGCGTGAAGGATATTTTCCAGCTGTTCACCAGCCGGAGCCGGGTCGGTCAGGCGCGACGCGCTGCGGCGATTTACCAGTAGTTCGAGAGCATCCATCTGTGTAACTCCTGTGATGTCATTTTGCATAAAATTAACATGCGCATGGATTTTGTTACAGCCCGATGGGTGATTCCTGCTGACAAGCGTCGGCACTCTCTTTAGGATAGCCAGACGCGGCAGCCCCTGCGGCTGACCCATCATCAAAATATTAGGGAGAATACATGCGAACCCTTTGGCGATTTCTTGCCGGATTTTTTAAATGGACATGGCGAATACTCAATTTCATTCGCCAATTCGCGCTGAACCTGGTGTTCCTGGCACTGGTGCTGATTTGCGTCGGCATCTGGGCGCAGTTTAGCAGCAGTACCGCGGAACATACCGCGCGTGGCGCGCTGCTGATGAACATCACCGGCGTGGTCGTTGATAAACCTTCCGCCAGCAGCAAACTGGGAGTCATCGGCCGCCAGCTGTTCGGCGCCAGTTCCGATCGTCTGCAGGAGAACTCGCTGTTCGATATCGTACAGACGATTCGCCAGGCGAAAGACGACCGTAATATCACCGGTATCGTACTGGATCTGAAAAACTTCGTCGGCGGCGATCAGCCCTCAATGCAGTACATCGGTAAAGCGCTACGCGAGTTCCGCGACAGCGGTAAACCGGTATATGCCGTCGGCAGCAGCTACACCCAGGGGCAATACTACCTGGCGAGCTTCGCCAATAAAATTTGGCTCTCGCCGCAGGGTGAAGTCGACCTGCACGGCTTTGCCACCAACGGCCTGTACTACAAGTCGCTGCTGGATAAATTGAAAGTCTCGACCCATGTTTTCCGCGTCGGTACCTACAAATCCGCCGTCGAGCCGTTCATTCGCGACGACATGTCCCCGGCGGCGCGTGAAGCGGACAGCCGTTGGATTGGCGAACTGTGGCAGAACTATCTCAACACCATTGCCGCTAACCGCCAGATCACCGCTCAGCAGCTGTTCCCCGGCGCGCAAGGCGTGATCGACAGTCTGCGTAAAGTCGATGGTGATACCGCGAAATACGCGCTGGATAACAAGCTGGTCGACGAGCTGGCCACTTCGACGGAAGTGGAAAAAGCGCTGACTAAGCAATTTGGCTGGAGCAAAGCGGATAACAACTATCGCGCCATTAGCTACTACGATTACAACGTCAAAGCGCCTGCTGAACAGGGTTCAGCGGTAGCGGTTATCTTTGCGAACGGCGCCATCATGGATGGTGAAGAAACGCCGGGTAACGTCGGCGGCGACACCACCGCGGCGCAAATCCGCGACGCGCGTCTGGATCCGAAAGTGAAAGCGATCGTTCTGCGCGTCAACAGCCCTGGCGGCAGCGTCAGCGCCTCGGAAGTGATTCGCGAAGAACTGGCGGCGGCGAAAGCGGCGGGTAAACCGGTGGTCGTCTCAATGGGCGGCATGGCGGCATCCGGCGGTTACTGGATCTCCACCCCGGCGGATTACATCGTGGCGAACCCGAGCACCCTCACCGGCTCCATCGGTATCTTCGGCGTGATTAACACGGTGGAAAATACGCTCGGTTCAATTGGCGTCCATACCGATGGCGTCGCCACCTCGCCGCTGGCCGATGTCTCGACCACCAAATCGTTGCCGCCGGAAGTTCAGCAGCTGATCCAGATGAGCATCGAGAACGGCTATAAGCGCTTTATCACTCTGGTCGCCAACGCGCGTAAGAGCACGCCGGAGAAGATTGACCAAATCGCACAAGGCCACGTCTGGACCGGTGAAGACGCCAAAGCCAACGGCCTGGTAGATAGCCTTGGCGATTTCGACGACGCGGTGGCGAAAGCCGCGGAGCTGGCGAAACTGAAACAATGGCATATCACCTGGTATCAGGAAGAACCAACGTTCTTCGCGATGGTGATGGATAGTCTGACCGGTTCGGTGCGCGCTGCTCTGCCGGCCGCGATTCAGGCATATCTGCCTGCGCCGGTTGCGGCTGCAGCGGACGTTGTGAAAACGGAAAGCGATAAACTGGCGGCATTTAACGATCCGCAGAACCGCTATGCCTTCTGTCTGACCTGCGCCAATATTCGTTAATACCCCGTCTGCCCCCACCGTGGGGCAGCGTTTCAACGACATTAAATTCAAGCGCTTCTCTGCAACTCCCAGGGTTAGCGCTTTATTTTTTTGCCTGCCACTTTATACTGCGCCTGTTCACGTCCAACCTAAGCGATGCTATGCAAAAGAAATCGATTTACGTTGCCTACACCGGTGGGACCATCGGTATGCAGCGCTCCGATCACGGTTATATCCCCGTTTCCGGCCACCTGCAGCGCCAGCTGGCGCTAATGCCCGAGTTCCACCGCCCGGAGATGCCGGACTTCACTATTCATGAATATGCGCCGTTAATGGACTCGTCTGATATGACGCCGGAAGACTGGCAGCATATCGCTGACGACATTCGCGACCACTACGACCAGTACGATGGTTTTGTTATCCTGCACGGCACCGATACCATGGCCTTCACCGCTTCGGCGCTGTCGTTCATGCTGGAGAACTTAGGTAAGCCGGTCATTGTGACAGGGTCACAAATCCCGCTAGCCGAGCTGCGTTCCGATGGGCAAATCAACTTGCTCAATGCGCTGTACGTCGCCGCCAACTATCCCATCAACGAAGTTTCGCTGTTCTTCAATAATCGTCTGTATCGCGGTAACCGCACGACCAAGGCCCACGCAGACGGTTTTGATGCCTTTGCTTCGCCAAACCTGGCGCCGCTGCTGGAAGCCGGCATCCATATCCGCCGTCTCGGTACCCCGCCGGCGCCGCACGGAAATGGCGAGCTGATCGTCCACCCGATTACGCCGCAGCCTATCGGCGTGGTTACTATCTATCCTGGGATTTCTGCCGATGTGGTGCGTAATTTCCTGCGTCAGCCGGTGAAAGCGCTGATCCTGCGCTCCTATGGCGTAGGCAATGCGCCGCAGAACGGCGAGTTTATTCAGGTCCTGGCGGAAGCCAGCCAGCGCGGCATTGTGGTGGTGAACCTGACGCAATGCATGTCGGGTAAGGTGAATATGGGTGGCTATGCCACGGGCAACGCGCTGGCGCAGGCCGGAGTCATTAGCGGTTTTGATATGACCGTGGAAGCGACGCTGACCAAGCTACACTATCTGCTCAGTCAGAACCTTGATGGTGCGGCCATTCGAAACGCCATGCAGCAAAACCTGCGCGGCGAATTGACCCCCGATGAGTAAGGAGCAAGCCATGAGCCACCGCGCACTGCTATTGGTCGACCTGCAAAATGATTTCTGCGCCGGCGGCGCACTCGCCGTCCCCGAAGGCGACAGCACCATTGATATCGCAAATCAGCTGATCGACTGGAGTCTGGCGCGCGGCGACGCCATCATCGCAAGCCAGGACTGGCATCCGGCCAACCATGGTAGCTTTGCCAGTCAGCATCAGGCCGAGCCCTATGCCCAGGGAGAGCTCGATGGCCTGCCGCAGACTTTCTGGCCGGATCACTGCGTGCAGCATAGCGATGGCGCCGCGCTGCACCCGTTACTGAAACAGCAGGCCATCAACGCCGTGTTTCATAAAGGGCAAAACCCGGCAATCGACAGCTACAGCGCGTTTTTCGACAACGGTCACCGGCAGAAAACCGAACTGGATGGCTGGCTACGCGCGCACGGCGTGACGGAGCTGAACATTCTCGGCCTCGCGACGGATTACTGCGTTAAATTTACCGTGCTCGATGCGCTGGATTTGGGCTACACCGTTAACGTTATCACCGACGGCTGTCGCGGCGTCAACCTGCAGCCGCAGGACAGCGCCGTTGCCTTTATGGAAATGGCCGCCGCCGGAGCCACGCTCTACACCCTCGATGACTGGCTGGAAACTCAGCCCTGACCTCACGCCCGACGCACCTCACGCCGGGCGCACCTCACGCCGGGCGGTATTTACCGCCTCGTTGACCTCGATAAATTGAGCTGTCTCGCAGTTTCCCCGGATAAGGGCTGATACTGTGGGCAGGCTGTTTTTTCGCCACGCCATTTCCGTGGCGTGTGTTTATTTATTATTGTCAAAGAGGAACTCCGATGAAACTTTTGCCCTTGCTGGCAGCATTCCCCCTACTCTGCGCCTCTGTCGTTTCCGCGCAATCTTACATGTCGGTCGGCTACTTTAACGGCGGCGGCGACGTCACCGCAGGCCCCGGCGGCGATATCGACAAGCTTGATGTCCGACAAATAACCCACCTTAATTACTCGTTCGGCCTTATCTACAACGATGAAAAAGACGAGACCAACGACGCGCTGAAAGATCCTGACCATCTCCATCAAATCTGGCTGTCGCCGAAAGTACAGGCGGATTTACAAAAACTGCCGGCGCTACGTCAGCAAAACCCGGATCTAAAAGTCCTGCTCTCCGTCGGCGGCTGGGGCGCGCGTGGATTTTCCGGCGCGGCGGCCACGCCGGAAAGCCGGGCGGTGTTTATCCGTTCGGTCCAGCAGGTCATTAACCAGTATGGCCTTGATGGCATCGACCTTGACTGGGAGTTTCCGGTTAACGGCGCCTGGGGATTGGTGGCCAGCCAGCCGGCGGATCGCGATAACTTTACCGCGTTGCTTAAAGAACTGCGTGCCGCCGTCGGCACAAAGAAACTGGTGACCATCGCCGTGGGCGCTAATGTTGAAAGTCCAAAAAGCTGGGTCGACGTGAAAGCGGTCGCCCCGCAGCTGGATTACATCAATCTGATGACCTACGACATGGCCTACGGCACGCAATATTTTAACTCAAATCTCTATGACTCCCGCCACTGGCCGACCGTAGCCGCAGCGGATAAATACAGCGCCGATTTTGTGGTGAATAACTATCTGGCAGCGGGTCTGAAACCAAGTCAGCTGAATCTCGGGATTGGTTTCTATGGCCGGGTCCCGAAACGTGCCGTCGAGCCAGGGATTGACTGGAGTAAGCCAGACGCGCAGAAAAACCCGGCTACCCAACCTTACTTCGGGGCGCAGCAAATCGAGTTGTTTAAATCGCTGGGTTATGACCTGAGCAAAGATACCTATGTGAAATACAACGATATTGTTGCCAAACTGCTCAACGATCCGCAGAAACGCTTTACTGAGCACTGGGATGACGAAGCGAAGGTGCCGTGGTTATCGGTAAATTCTGCCGATGGCAAAGCGCTGTTCGCCCTGTCCTACGAGAACCCTCGTTCGGTGGCGATCAAAGCCGATTACATCAAGAGCAAAGGGTTAGCAGGCGGTATGTTCTGGGAGTATGGCGCTGATGATAAAAACCAGCTTGCCCGCCAGTTGGCCGAGTCGTTAGGCATTAAGACGCAATAAAGCATGAGCCCCGGAAGCCCTGCGCAACCGGGGTGACATGAAGAGCCGCCCGGCTAGACCGGGCGCTCAGTACGGCAGGTTACTGCGGTTTGAACGTTGCAATCGGCTTCGGCACGATACCGAAATCCTCTTTCAATTGCTGTTTACTCTTCATCACCATCTGACCGTTGGTGTCGATGGTCATGTGCTGCGCATCCGTGTTGTTGCGCGCCTGCCACAACATCACCAGCTGCATGCTGTTTTCTTTTTGTTCCGGGGTCAGCGCAACGCCGTCCGGCCATTTTCCTAACTCCACCGCGGTGGCTAAACGTTGGTACAGTTCCGGCGTCATACTGGCAATAATTTGCTCGATATCCATCATCTGCTCATCCGTCTTGGAATAATTTGCTGAATCGTTTCTTAGCCTTTAGTTCGTTCGCCGTTTTGGTCATCGGTGAAGCTTAAAGAGGCCGAATTGACGCAAAAACGCTCGCCGGTCGGCTGCGGGCCATCCGGGAAGACATGCCCCAGGTGCGCATCGCAATTGCCGCAGCGAATTTCCGTACGCTGCATCCCGTGCGAGTAATCATTGAGATAACGAATCGCGTCGTCGCTCACCGGCTCATAGAAGCTCGGCCAGCCACAGCCGGAGTCATACTTGGATTGTGAGTGAAACAGCGGCGCATCGCAGACCAGGCAGTGGTAGATGCCGTCTTTTTTATTATGTAGCAGCCGTCCGGTAAACGGCGGTTCGGTACCGTGATTCTGCGTCACATAAAACTGCATCTCGCTCAATTCTTGTTTGAGCTCGTCAGGAGATGGTTTATTAGCCATGTGATTACTTCTCGCTTTGAAAGGGCAACTTTACCCGTCGATTCTAACAAAACATTAACAATGAAACCTGTACTTTTGTTCTAAACTTATCCGATGCCATCAGGCAGCCAGATAATTGTGATGCTAATCACATTTTTATCTTATATGACCTTTAAAATTCCGGACGCAGTCCCCATATGGAATTGGGCTCAAAGGGAGAGTGAGGCAAATCAATCGCGCAAAGGTCTGCTCAGGATTGATTTGTCGCAATGATTGACACGATTCCGCTTGACGCTGCGTAAGGTTTTTGTAATTTTACAGGCAACCTTTTATTCACTAACAAATAGCTGGTGGAATATATGACTATCAAAGTAGGTATCAACGGTTTTGGCCGTATCGGTCGCATTGTTTTCCGTGCTGCTCAGAAACGTTCTGACATCGAGATCGTTGCAATCAACGACCTGTTAGACGCAGAGTACATGGCTTACATGCTGAAGTATGACTCCACTCACGGTCGTTTCGACGGCACCGTTGAAGTGAAAGACGGTCATCTGGTCGTTAACGGTAAAAAAATCCGTGTTACCGCTGAACGTGACCCGGCTAACCTGAAATGGGACGAAGTTGGTGTTGACGTTGTTGCTGAAGCAACCGGTATCTTCCTGACCGACGAAACCGCTCGTAAACACATCACCGCTGGCGCGAAAAAAGTCGTTCTGACTGGCCCGTCCAAAGACAACACTCCGATGTTCGTTCGCGGCGCTAACTTCGACACTTACGCAGGCCAGGACATCGTTTCTAACGCATCCTGCACCACCAACTGCCTGGCTCCGCTGGCTAAAGTCATCAACGACAACTTCGGTATCGTTGAAGGCCTGATGACTACCGTTCACGCGACTACCGCCACTCAGAAAACCGTTGATGGCCCGTCTCACAAAGACTGGCGCGGCGGCCGCGGCGCAGCTCAGAACATCATCCCGTCCTCTACCGGCGCTGCTAAAGCGGTAGGTAAAGTACTGCCAGAACTGAACGGCAAACTGACCGGTATGGCGTTCCGCGTTCCGACTCCGAACGTATCCGTTGTTGACCTGACCGTTCGTCTGGAAAAAGCAGCGTCCTACGAAGAAATCAAGAAAGCAATCAAAGCGGCTTCTGAAGGCGCAATGAAAGGCGTTCTGGGTTACACCGAAGACGACGTTGTATCTACCGATTTCAACGGCGAAGTTTGCACTTCCGTGTTCGATGCTAAAGCTGGTATCGCACTGAACGACAACTTCGTGAAACTGGTTTCCTGGTACGACAACGAAACTGGTTACTCCAACAAAGTTCTGGACCTGATTGCTCACATCTCCAAATAAGTTGAGATGAATAAGTAATCAATAAGAGCGGCTTCGGTCGCTCTTTTTTTTGCCTGAAAGAGGATGGCGTAATGATTAATAAAATTTTTGCTCTCCCGGTGATTGAACAACTTTCTCCTGCATTCTCCCGCCGTAAGCTGGACGATCTTGAACTTATCGTCGTTGACCACCCGCAGGTAAAAGCTTCCGTCGCCCTACAGGGCGCTCACCTGCTCTCCTGGCAGCCGGCCGGTGAAGAAGAAGTTTTGTGGTTAAGCAACAATACCCCATTTAAAAACGGCGTCGCCCTGCGCGGCGGCGTACCAATCTGCTGGCCATGGTTCGGCCCGTCAGCGCAGCAGGGGCTACCGTCGCACGGTTTCGCACGCAACCTGCCGTGGGCGCTAAAATGCCAGGACGAAGATGAAAACGGCGTGATGCTGACCTTCGAACTGCAGAGCAGTGACGAAACCCGCAAATACTGGCCGCACGACTTTACGCTGTATGCGCGCTTCAAGCTGGGTAAGACCTGCGAGATCGAACTGGAAGCCCACGGCGAGTTTGAAACCACATCCGCCCTGCACACCTACTTCAACGTTGGCGATATCGCGGCGGTGAAAGTTAGCGGCCTTGGCGACCGCTATGTTGATAAAGTGCTGAATGCCGAAGAAGGCGTGCTGAAAGACGGCATCCAGACCTTCCCGGACCGCACCGACCGCGTTTATCTGAATGCCGAAGCGTGCAGCGTGATTCATGATGACGTGCTGAAGCGCAACATCGACGTGATCCATCGCCATCACGGTAACGTCGTTGCCTGGAACCCGGGCCCGGCGCTTTCCGTCAGCATGGGTGATATGCCGGATGACGGCTACAAAACTTTCGTGTGCGTGGAAACCTGCTGCGTTACCGCGCCGCAGAAAGCCAGCGAAGAGAAACCCACTCGCCTGGCGCAGACCATTCGCGTTGTGAAGCGTTAAGACCGACAAGCGTCTGGCGTGAGCGGATGGCGCTTCGCTTATCCGGCCTACTTAACACCGTGTTTTCCAGGCGACAGTGGGCTCGACCCGTAGGCTGGGTAAGGCGTAGCCGCCACCCGGCATAATCGCGAATTGTCGTGGGAGGTCGCCACTTCCGCACCACCGTATAGCAAAACAGGGCATAACGCCCTGTTTTGATGCATAAAAAAGTCTGTGGAAGTGCACTATCAGAAGGAGTAGGTGATCCCCGTCGAAATCAGGCCGCTCCAGGATTTGTCCACCATCGGGCTATCGGTGATTTCGTCAGACAGACGAGTGTAACGGGCAATACCGTAAACGCTCCAGTCGCCGAGGAAACGATAGTTCGCCGCCAGCTCCAGATACGGGTTCCAGCTGCTGTCAGGATCGTAGCTGCGCATGCCGCTACGATTCGACTCATGCTTCGAGACGCCGTAGTAGTATTCGTTTTGATTGTCGCTGTTCCACTCCACGCCAATACCCGGCGTCAGGGTCAGGTTGCCGTTGGTATAACGATACAGCCATGCCAAATCCCAGGTGATGCCGTTGCTGTTGTCCAGCGTATCGCCGGCCAGCGTCGTACGCAGGAATCCGTACTGAGTGTTATGAACGTAGCTTAAACCCGCCATCATGGTGGATTTGCGGCGATCCAGCTTGCGCATCTGCGAATTGTCGCTGTCGCCCGGCTTGAAATACATTGGCGACCAGTAAGCGGTCACGGACAGTTTGTCGTTGGTATCATTCCACAGGTAGTAGCCACCACCCAAACCGTGGAACCAGAAGTTTTCACTTTCATAACTAATGACAGGTACTGGGTAAACATCTGCATCATATTGTTTATAAGGATGCTCGACGACGCCCACGCCGGCCCCCAGCGTTAACTTCCCGTCAGCGTGCACTGCGCTAGCTGACGTCGCGATGAACACACCCAGTGCCAGAAGTTTGATTTTAGTCACGATCCATATTCCTGTTGTCAAATAATTAGCGCGTGCAGTTTAACGTCGTAGAGGTCATGCCTCAAATGCTTTACTTGCTCTTACACTAAACCGAACAATTTCCCACTGCTTAATGACCGCCCTTTTGCGACTTCATGACAGATTAATGAAAGGCTTTGGCAAGATATGCGAAAAATTGCCTGGTTTCCGGATGAGTTATTGATATGTCATTGAAATTGAGTTTTAGCGGCATGCAAGTTTTCTAAATGCATCTACGCTTAAATTTAGAAGGTGTAGTCGCAGAGCACGTTATCCAAATCGCTTCTGTAACCTGGCACGAGGGTTGCTGATAAGTAAAGGATGTCGTTCAGCCTGCTCCTTCCGGGGGCCCCTACTATTCATATGAACGGCTCTCAACCTGTGCTAAAAAACGAAAGGACGGCATGCCATGAATATATTCGATCACTATCGCCAGCGCTATGAAGCTGCCAAGGACGAAGAGTTCACACTGCAGGAGTTTCTTACCATCTGCCGGCAAGATCGCAGTGCTTATGCCAACGCGGCAGAGCGGCTATTGACGGCCATTGGTGAACCAGTCATGGTCGATACGGCCCTGGAGCCGCGGCTGTCCCGCCTCTTTTCAAACCGGGTTGTCGCACGCTATCCGGCGTTTGAAGAGTTCTATGGTATGGAAGATGCCATCGAGCAGATTGTTTCCTATCTGAAACATGCTGCGCAGGGTCTGGAAGAGAAAAAACAGATTCTGTATTTGCTGGGGCCGGTCGGCGGCGGTAAATCCTCGCTGGCGGAACGTCTGAAATCGCTGATGCAGCGAGTGCCAATCTACGTGCTGAGCGCCAACGGCGAACGCAGCCCGGTCAACGATCATCCGCTGTGCCTGTTTAACCCGCAGGAGGACGCGCAGATCCTCAATAAAGAATACGGCATTCCTAACCGTTATCTCGGCACAATAATGTCGCCGTGGGCGGCTAAACGCCTGCACGAGTTCGGCGGTGATATCACTAAATTCCGCGTCGTGAAAGTGTGGCCGTCAATCCTCGAACAGATTGCCATCGCCAAAACGGAACCCGGTGATGAAAATAACCAGGACATTTCGGCGCTGGTGGGGAAAGTGGATATCCGTAAACTGGAACACTATGCGCAAAACGATCCGGATGCCTATGGTTACTCCGGCGCGCTGTGCCGCGCCAACCAGGGGATCATGGAATTCGTCGAGATGTTTAAAGCGCCGATTAAAGTATTGCACCCCCTGCTGACGGCGACCCAGGAAGGCAACTATAACGGAACCGAGGGTATCTCCGCCCTGCCGTTCAACGGTATTATCCTCGCGCACTCCAACGAATCCGAGTGGGTGACCTTCCGTAATAACAAAAACAACGAGGCGTTCCTTGACCGTGTCTATATCGTCAAAGTGCCTTATTGCTTGCGCATCTCGGAAGAGATCCGTATTTATGAAAAATTGTTGAATAACAGTGAGCTGACCCATGCGCCATGCGCCCCTGGAACGCTCGAAACGCTGTCGCGCTTCTCAATCCTGTCGCGCCTGAAAGAGCCGGAAAACTCGAGCATCTACTCGAAGATGCGCGTCTATGACGGCGAAAGCTTGAAAGATACCGATCCGAAAGCGAAATCCTACCAGGAGTATCGTGATTACGCCGGCGTTGACGAAGGGATGAACGGTCTCTCTACCCGTTTTGCCTTTAAAATTCTCTCAAGGGTGTTTAACTTCGATCATGCCGAAGTGGCGGCTAACCCGGTCCATCTGTTCTACGTACTGGAACAGCAAATCGAACGCGAACAGTTCCCGCAGGAGCAGGCCGAACGTTATCTGGAATTCCTCAAAGGCTATCTGATCCCGAAATACGCCGAGTTTATCGGTAAAGAGATCCAGACTGCTTATCTTGAGTCTTATTCCGAATATGGACAGAACATTTTTGACAGATATGTCACTTATGCGGATTTCTGGATTCAGGATCAGGAGTACCGCGATCCGGATACCGGGCAACTGTTCGACCGTGAGTCGCTGAATTCGGAACTGGAGAAAATCGAGAAACCCGCCGGGATCAGCAACCCGAAAGATTTCCGTAACGAAATCGTCAACTTCGTGCTGCGCGCCAGAGCGAATAACAGCGGACGTAATCCGAACTGGACCAGCTATGAGAAACTGCGCACGGTTATTGAGAAGAAAATGTTCTCCAATACCGAGGAGCTGTTGCCGGTCATTTCGTTCAATGCCAAAACGTCTACCGACGAGCAGAAAAAACACGATGACTTTGTCGATCGCATGATGGAAAAAGGCTATACCCGTAAACAGGTGCGCCTGCTGTGCGAATGGTACCTGCGGGTACGTAAATCGTCCTGATAGCGACAAACCCGGTAGCCGCGGCTGCCGGGTTTCTGCACCACTGCTCGTATAACGAAAGACATATACCCTAAGCAACATCAGGGTACAGTTGGCAAATGCAGTACAGGAGGGCATATGACCTGGTTCATAGACCGACGCCTGAACGGGAAGAACAAAAGCGCTGTCAATCGTCAGCGCTTTCTGCGCCGTTACAAGGCGCAGATAAAGCAGTCGATCTCCGAAGCCATCAATAAACGTTCGGTGACCGATATCGACAGCGGTGAATCCGTCTCCATTCCGACGGACGATATTAACGAGCCAATGTTTCATCAGGGGCGCGGCGGGCTACGTAATCGCGTCCATCCCGGCAACGATCACTTTGTGCAGAACGACCGCATTGAACGCCCACAGGGCGGCGGCGGTGGAGGCGGCGGTGGTCAGGGGCAAGCCAGCGCCGATGGCGAGGGCCAGGATGAATTCGTCTTTCAGATTTCCAAAGATGAATATCTTGACCTGCTGTTTGAAGATCTGGCCCTTCCCAACCTGAAGAAAAACCAGCAACGCCAGTTGAACGAGTTCAAAACCCATCGTGCGGGTTTTACCGCCAACGGCGTGCCGGCCAATATCAGCGTGGTGCGTTCATTACAGAATTCGCTGGCGCGGCGAACCGCGATGACCGCCGGTAAGCGGCGCGAACTGCGGGCATTGGAAGACTGTCTCGATACCATTGCCAAAAGCGAACCAGCGCAGCTGCTGGAAGAGGAGCGGCTACGTAAAGAGATTGCGGAACTGCGGGCTAAAATTGAGCGCGTGCCGTTTATCGACACGTTTGATTTACGCTATAAAAACTATGAGAAACGACCGGAGCCTTCAAGCCAGGCGGTGATGTTCTGCCTGATGGATGTTTCTGGTTCAATGGACCAGTCCACAAAAGACATGGCGAAACGTTTTTACATTCTGCTGTATTTGTTCCTCAGCCGGACCTATAAAAACGTTGAAGTGGTCTATATCCGCCACCACACCCAGGCGAAAGAGGTGGATGAACATGAGTTTTTCTATTCCCAGGAGACCGGCGGCACGATTGTTTCAAGCGCCCTGAAGTTGATGGATGAGGTTGTTAAAGCCCGCTATGACCCGGCGCAGTGGAATATTTACGCCGCGCAGGCGTCGGATGGCGATAACTGGGCAGACGACTCGCCGCTGTGTCATGAACTGCTGGCGAAGAAAATACTGCCGGTGGTTCGTTACTACAGCTATATCGAAATCACCCGCCGCGCCCACCAGACTCTGTGGCGCGAGTATGAACATCTGCAGGCAACATTTGAGAATTTTGCTATGCAGCATATTCGCGATCAGGAAGATATTTACCCGGTGTTCCGCGAACTGTTCCATAAACAAGGCACCACCAGCAATACTTAGCCTCATCAATCAGCCAGATAAATACCCATTCTGGCTGATTTTTCTGTACCACAAACACATAAATAGCCAGGTTCAGGCTCCGCTCATTTACATTTAGATAATTACCGAATTAATCCTTTACGCATTGGGCCTCTGGATGGCTAAAATAAATGTTGCACTATTTTTTCTACTATGCGTTAATGGCTACGTCGATTTGAAAGACAGAAAGATATTACCCAAGCAGTTACTCACACCTCCAGGCGCTATCGCTGATACCACCTTTCCTGAGTCTCTCCAATAGTATTAAGATTCTTCTGCAAATCAAATCCTGTATGCTTTGATACATTAAAAAACTGGATAGAAGATGACTAATAAGAGTAATGGCTTAGTAAGACGGTTAAACGCCGGCTAAATTTGATGCGAACTTCTGATTTACGATAACGATGACGGCTTTGACCTGAGTAGATAAATAAGAAGCATCTCATTCAAATCACCACAAAATGGCATAAATTGATAACATAATTTGTCAGACATGCTATTTTTAGTAGTAACATTAAAGATATTTCCGTTTTGAAGCTCAGCTCACCAGAAACTTTACGTATTTATAATCTGTGGATGAGTGACAAAATGTAAAAAAACATAATAATATAAAAGGATAAAATTATGATTAACAATATTCATTTCCGATGCCCGTGCTGCCATGGGTCACAGTACAGAACCTCACATTTTGATGTGAGCGAAAAAAATCCCTTCGGCGCGAAATGCATTTTTTGTAAATCCGACATGGTGACTTTTGACAATATCGAATCTATCGATGTTTATCAGCCTGTCATGTCACAGCTCGCCGGAAGTGGCAAAATGTTTGCTTCCGCCGCCTCATGAGTGGCCTTAGGCCAGTCCTGCGCACTCTTCAGACACGCGTCATGAAGAGTGCCGCTTTTTAGTCCAGCCTGCCTTGCCCTATTCTCCACTCCTGAACTATCTGTCAGCATAGTTTTCTGACCAGCCGTTCGTTCACCCACGCTCTGGTAGCCAGTTTATCCACTATGATAAAATCAGCTAAACGAGTAGGACGAATGCAAACATCATGAAATTACAGAATAAATTACTGCGACATGTTATTTCCGCAGGCGTCGTGGTGTTGACGTCTTCATTTCTCGTATACGAATTAATCGCTACCCATCGCGATATGTCAGGCTATATGCGATACATCATAGAAAAAGGAGAATCGACCTTTCTCTATGATAAGTATCAGAATCAACTCATCATCTCTCAGTTTCTGCGCAAGCTGGATACTCCCCCAAACCAAACAGAGTTAGAACAGGTCTGTAATAGCGTACAACACAACGGGGATGTCAGTGGTTTGAATATCGCCGGCTATACCTATCCCCAATTGCATGGCACCCTAAGCGCCGCACATGCCGACTGCGGCAAATGGCGTGGCGATATTCCTGCGCTCCAGGCATTCGATCGCGCGGTTGCCAGAAATGATAGCTGGCAGCCAGAGGTTCCTGCGACGCTCAAATCAGAAAAACGCTTTCGCTATTACATAGATCTGGTAAATAAATACATCTACTTTTATGCGCCCGTCAGAATTAAAAGCAATCCGATACAGAACTGGAATTTTCTTCAGGACAGTAAACTGGGTATTAGCCAGGCCAGCCTTGATGGTTTAGAACAGGGTCGTTCGCTCATCTCGACCGTGTATGTTGATGCGATGACGGGAAAGAATATTTTATCGTTTTTAACGCCAGTGTATTTCAAGGATAAACTCAAAGGCGTAGTGATGGTCGATGTGACCGCGCAAGAGATTGAGGCCTTGTTATACACCAGCGACCGACCTTTGGTGTGGCGCTATCTGGATATTACCTTGAAGGACTCCGATACCGGCGCGCTCATTGAGGTACATAATAGTAAAACACATCTGTTGAATTACGCCCATTACACCCATCAGGTAGCAGAAAACTTACGGATAACCTTATCTCTTGATATTATGTATTTTCTGCTCAGCTCGTGGAAACTCTTCCTGTTTTATTTACTCTCAACCGCCGCGTTACTGCACCTGGTGCGGGTTCATTTCCGCCACTACAACTCGGTGTCGAAAGAGAATATCAGCGATACCATGACCGGCCTTTATAATCGTAAGATCCTTACCCCGATGCTGGAATCACGCCTGCAACGACTTACCGCGCAAGGGGTTAACGTCGTTACAATGGCCCTTGACTGCGATGGACTGAAAAAGATCAACGATACCTGGGGGCATAACGCCGGCGACGAAGCGATTATTCTTCTGGCGCAGGCTATTTCCGCTTCTATTCGCAGCAGCGATTATGGCGTGCGCTTAGGAGGCGATGAGTTCTTTCTAATTCTGATCGATTATCCGGAAGATGAAGCGGAAAATATCCCGGCGAGGATCCGGCAATATCTGGCGATTCATGACCATCAACAGCGCGTCGATTTCTCCTGGGGAGCGGAACATCTCGCGCCAGAACACTCACTCGGTGAAGCAATGAAAGCAGCCGATGCGCGCCTGTATATAAACAAAAAGCAGAAAAAAATCCCCGGCATTCGCTGATAAGTTTTCATTGCCGCCGCGCGGAGTTAAGCTTGCCCTTTTCAGCAGAGGAACCATCGCAATATGCAATCGCCAGAGACAGCCGACATACACCAGCGGTTATGCCGCCTCCTTGATGAGCAGCAGGCTCGCTATCGGGTCATGGAACATGAAGCCGTTGGCAAATGTGAAGCCGTATCAGCAATCCGCGGTACCGCGTTGGGACAGGGCGCCAAAGCGCTGGTCTGTACAGTGAAAGGTAATGGGATAAACCAGCACGTACTGGCTATCCTTGCCGCCGATCAGCAGGCCGATTTATCCCGTCTGGCGCAGCATATTGGCGGCAGTAAAGCGTCGCTCGCCAGCCCGGCGGAGGTCGATGCTCTTACCGCCTGCGTATTTGGCGCCATTCCGCCCTTTAGCTTTCACCCTAAGCTAAAACTGGTCGCCGACCCGATGCTGTTCGAACGTTTTACCGAGATAGCCTTTAATGCCGGCCTGCTGGAAAAATCGATCATTATGAATACCGACGACTATCTGCGTATCGCCCGCCCTGAGCTGGCAGCGTTCCGTCGCGTCATTTAGCACATCGCCAGTGTGCGACAAGATTCGCGGGCGGCGCTGGTAGACTGATTTGCAGTAAATAAATTAAAAGCCTGTTTATTCACGCGATTATGCGTAGAGTAAGCAGGTTTCTTTTTTATTTTGGCAAGGACCTCTGGAATGTTCGATACAACCCTGTTTATCTTGCTGGGGCTGGCGGCGCTCGGCTTTATCAGTCATAACACCACGGTCGCTATCTCAATACTGGTGCTCATCATCGTGCGGGTGACGCCGCTTAATGTTTTCTTTCCCTGGATTGAAAAGCAGGGGCTGACCATCGGTATCATCATTTTGACCATCGGCGTGATGGCTCCCATCGCCAGCGGAACGCTACCGCCCTCAACGCTGATCCACTCTTTTGTGAACTGGAAGTCACTGCTGGCGATTGCCGTGGGCGTGTTCGTCTCGTGGCTCGGCGGACGTGGCGTCGCGCTAATGGGTTCGCAGCCTCAGCTGGTCGCCGGGCTGCTGGTGGGTACCGTACTGGGCGTTGCGCTGTTTCGCGGTGTCCCGGTCGGGCCGCTTATCGCCGCCGGCATTATTTCGCTTTTTATCGGAAAGGCTTAGATAAACTGGCGTGGTAGCGGCCAGGCGTTTGCCCTAATCCTTTTTTAAACATGGTGATAAAGGCGGTTGTTGAATCATAACCGAGCGTCTGGGCGGTTTGCTGTACCGTCTGTCCGCGCACCAGCATCTGCAGCGCCAGGATCAGCTGCAGCTGGTGCCGCCAGCGGCGAAAGCTAAGCCCGGTCTCCCGCACCACCAGCCGTGCCAGATTGCGTTCGCTCATGGCGAACGCCGCCGCCCACTGCGAGAGCGTCTGCCAGTGCGCCGGATCGCGGGCCATGGTGTCGGCCATCCGGCGGATCTTCGGATGTCCTGAAACCGGCAGCTGCAGATGTTCCTGCGGTTGTTGCGGTAGCTCATCAAATAATACCTGCACCAGGCGCTGCGTAGGCGACGTGTCAAGCGCCTCCCTGCCGCGTTCGGCAAGGGTCATAATCAACTCTCGCACCAGCGGTGAGATTTTTAACGTGCAGCAATGCTCAGGCATCGGCGCCGCCCCCGGCTCAATGAACAAAAAGCACACCTGCGCTCCTGGCGTTGCGCGATTGCTGTGCGGGAGTTGACCCGGTACCCACACCGCATACAGCGGCGGCACCATCCACATGGCGTTATCCACTTCGCAGGTTAAAGCGCCGTGCAACGCGAGGATCAGCTGACCTTTGCGGTGCTGATGACGCGGAATAAACTGCTCGTCGTCCACCACCTGAATGCGAAACGCCAGCGCCGCTTCATGGCCGCTATCTGGTTCATAGCCGTCTAAACCCAGTCCAATCATCAAATTGTCCGATATTAGCGATAATCTGTCATTTTAGCTTGATTCAAACAGCCGTTAAACAGGCTATTGTTACGACCCTGTTTATTAGTCTGAGAATGTTATGAGTCCTGTTTCTTCCTCTGCCAACGGCAACAAACTGCTGCTGATTGTCGGAATTTTATTTATCGCCGCCACGCTACGGGTAACTTTCACCGGTATCGCCCCACTGCTGGATGCGATACGCGCTGAATACCAACTGACGACGGCGCAAACCGGGCTGCTCACGACCCTGCCGCTGCTGGCCTTCGGGCTGGTCTCTCCGCTGGCGGCCGGCGTCGCCCGCCGTTTCGGCATTGAGCGTAGCCTGCTGCTGGCGATGGTGATTATTTGCCTCGGGATCGGATTACGTTCCCTCCCCTCAGCAGCCTGGCTATATATCGGTACAGCGCTCATTGGCTGCGGCATCGCGCTGGGTAACGTGCTGTTGCCAGGGTTAATTAAGCGTGATTTTTCCGGCCATGTCGCCCGGATGACCGGCGCCTACTCCATTACCATGGGCGCGGCGGCGGCGGCAGGTTCCGCGATGGTGGTGCCGCTGGCGCTGGCGGGGTTTGGCTGGCGCGGCGCGCTGCTGCTACTGATGGTTTTCCCACTGCTGGCGCTATTACTCTGGCTGCCGCAGGCCCGTCGTCAGGCTTCCACGCCGATGACCGGATCGGGCGCTGCGCACAATCGGGGGATCTGGCGTTCGGCGCTGGCCTGGCAGGTCACGCTGTTCCTTGGGATTAATTCACTGGTCTATTACGTTATCGTTGGTTGGCTGCCCGCAATCCTGCAGAGTATGGGCTATAGCGAAGCGCAGGCTGGCTCGCTACATGGCCTGCTGCAGCTGGCAACCGCCGCGCCGGGCCTGGCCATCCCGCTGGTACTCCACAGGCTAAAAGATCAGCGCGGCATCGCCGTTCTGGTAGCCTTAATGTGCGTGGTAAGCACGCTGGGATTGTGGTTACTGCCCGGTCAGGCGGTGATCTGGACATTGATTTTTGGCTTCGGATCCGGCGCCACCATGATCCTTGGCCTGACGTTTATTGGTCTACGCGCCAGCTCAGCGCATCAGGCCGCGGCGCTTTCCGGCATGGCGCAGACTATTGGTTATCTGCTGGCCGCCTGCGGACCGCCGCTCATCGGTAAAATCCATGATGCTTACGGCGACTGGCATATACCGTTAATCATCGTCGCACTCATCGCAGTGGTCATGGCGCTGTTCGGCGCCCTTGCCGGCAGGGCGCGGGAAATTCATTAATCACAAGAGTCGGCAGCCAGGGCTGCCGATTTTTTATTGCCGGGCCGCGTGCAGGAAAGCCTGTACCAGCGGCGCCGGACGCCCTTCCAGCGCGTTGCGCTCGTGCTGGAACAGCGTGGCGACGAAGAACGGATGGGTGGTTAACTCCACGGCGCGGATCTCGCCGTTCTCATCCCACCCGGTTACCCGCAGCGCGCCCTGCTCCAGTTCATGGGCAAAGCTTTCGGCAATACCGTAGTTACAATGATATCCCTCTTCAATACTGTCCCGGCCATAAGCGCGGGCGATCAGCGTGTTCGCGCGCAGTTCGATAGCATCTGATTTTTCCACCAGCGAACAGCTTAATGGCGCAATGACCATTCGCCCTTCGCTATCGGTTTCGGCGTGCGCCGCATCCTGCCATCCCATAACATTACGGGCATATTCGATAATCGCGTGCTGGAAACCGCCACAGGTGCCGAGGAACGGAATGCTATTTTCGCGGGCATAGCGAATGGCGATGAATGCGCCATCGGCGTTTTTATACGGGCTGGCGGGAACCACCCAGATGGCGTCATAATCGGTGAGCTGGTCTGCGCTGACAATCTCGCTGGTGGCTAACCAGTCATAGCTCACCGGTTGTTCCAGGACCGCGGCAGCATCATCAATAGCCAGCGGAATAGCCTTATGGGCAATCACGTCAGGGTTGTAATCGCCAACAAGGGCAATGCGCAAAGGGGTGTTCATAGCAGGATCCTTATGTCTGAGGATTATCGGGCAACACAAGGAACCTCAGATTAGCGATATCATTCGCGGAACACAATGGTTATTTAGCGGCGCGCTGCACGGGCTTGCCGCCAGAATGACATAACGACGGGAGAATAATGATGATTCAATGTAAACGCGTTTATGACCCTACAGAGGCCAGCGACGGTTACCGCGTGCTGGTCGATCGCCTGTGGCCACGGGGGATAAAAAAAGAGGATTTGCATTATGACGAATGGTGTAAAAGCCTGACGCCTTCCAGCGATTTACGCAAGGCTCTGCACGGAGAAGCGATTGACTTCTCTCACTTCCGCCAGCAGTACCGCGAAGAACTGGAAACCCATCGCGATGAAGGTCTACGGCTCGCCAAATTGGCCAACCAGCAGCCATTAACCCTGCTCTATGCGGCAAAAGATACGCAACAAAATCATGCGCTGGTGCTGGCGGAGTGGCTGAAGAGCTTAATTTAGCGGCGGCGAATTATTTCTTCGCCGGATGATCGCGCCGCCACAGTTCCCATTCATCAAGCGTTTCGCCACTGGGAAGTTTACAGTCGGTGCGTACGCCCTGAGGCGTCTGGACCGGAACCTGCTTACCGCCCTTCTGGTCGCAATAGACGGCGGCCGGATTGGCCATACCGATCGAATTTGGCGGCGGCGGCGCATCAGGCTGTTGTGACTGAGCGCAGCCCGCTAGCATCAGCGGCAACATCATTACTATCCACTTCATAATTACTCCTGTTTTATTCAAAGCGACCTTTCGCCCTGAATCTCCACGGTTTCTCCATTTTAACTACACTTTTGCCCTTTAGAGTAGCGCTCGTTCTCGAATTGACCAGAGAACAGATCATTCCATAATCAATGAGTTTTGCCCCATCGCCCCCGATGGGGCTTTTTTTTACCGTCGCGATAGCAGATATCCCCCTGCTAAATGTGATACATTCGTTATAAATTTGTTTGTTATTAGCTGTTCGCTGCGCCAGCTCGCAGTACTGCGCTAACCTCCGGGGGCCGTTTCATTCATGTCAGACTTCATTCTTGCCCGCGTCTCACAGACGCTTGCTACCGAACGAACGCTCGAAACGTTGGTGCGACAACTGCTGGAAATGCTGGAGCTGGTGACTCGTATGGAGTCCACCTATCTGACACGGATTGATTTAGAAGCGCAGCGCCAGTTAGTCATGTATGCCCACAACAGCAGCGAAATGCAGATCCCGGAAGGCTTTTCCGTTCCCTGGGACGAGTCGCTCTGCAAACGCGCAATCGATGATAACTGTATATTTTGCAACGAGGTTGGCCAACGCTGGCGCTCCTGCACCGCCGCGCAGGAACTCGGGATCGCCACGTTCTTTAGTATTCCTGTCCATCTTGCCGATGGTTCGTTATATGGTACGTTGTGCGCCACCAGCCGCGTCAAACAGCCCTATAATCTTGAAGGTGAGCAGGTAATGATCCTGTTCGCCAGCCTGATCTCCCATTACGTGGAGAAAGAGACGCTGGTTCAGCAGCTGCGCAGCGCGAATGCGGCGCTGGAGATGCACTCCTATACCGATGAGCTGACCGGTCTGGCTAACCGCCGCGCGTTGTTTAAACATCTTAAAACGCTGTTTACTCAAGCTCGCGCCCAGCAGCGCAGGCTCCTGCTTATTTTTATCGACCTCGACGATTTTAAAGCGATTAACGATAAACTGGGCCACCCCTGCGGCGACAGTTTTCTCATCCAGATAGGTGAACGATTAAGTGCCAACGTACGTAACGAAGATACCGTTGGCCGCCTCGGCGGCGATGAATTTTTAATCATCGGCCCGGCGCTTGAATCATCTGAGCAGGAGGCATTTATTGCCCACCTACGCCAGCAGCTTACCGGGCGTTACCGTCTGGCCGGACACGGTATAGAATACCCTGGCGCCAGCTTTGGAGTGATCGAAGTCGATCCGCAAAATATGGACGTTGAGCAGGCGCTGCGCGCAGCGGATGAAGCCATGTATCACGATAAAAACTCGCGCCGCAAGCTGACCATTTTCGATATTGACCAGAAAGCATAACTTTCCAGTATGATTGATAACATAACGTTAAGAGACAGGAACTAAGCATGAAATTGGGTATTCTTTTTCCGGTGGTGATTTTCATCGTCGCCGTGGTCTTTCTGGGCTGGTTTTTTGTTGGCGGCTATGCGGCGCCAGGGGGGGCATCATGAAAAAGACGACCATCATTATGATTATCGTCGCCATCGTGGTGATTGCCGGCACCGAATTGGGCTGGTGGTAATCTCAATTTTTCCCGCCGCCCCGCTATTGCAGAGTTGTCTTATCTACTCAATAAGTTAGGACGATACACTCATTTCATCAGCCGCTTCGCTGTATTTATGCAGCAAAGCGGGCATTAACTGGAGAAGTGAGTAATGAAAAAACCGATGGTGTTACCGTTGATTATTGCGCTGTGCACGCTGTTATCGGGATGTATCGTGGATGATGGTTACCATCATCGGCACCACCACCATCATCATCATGATCGAGGATGGTGACAGACGGGATCACGCAAAAGGCGAACTAGTGTTCGCCTTGTTGCTTTTAGTCCTGACGGTCAGAACCTAAAAACAGAAAGCCCAGCGGGATAGCAAATAATACGGTGAACACGGTACTGTAAACCATCACCATCGCGCCTTGCAGGAAGAACATCGAGGTTGTCCACTCCGAGTACGGCATATTGTACTCGCTCACCACGCCACCGAACGTTGCGCGGCCCACGACGGCAAGCGCAATAGCAAATACCGTCGCCATCGACAACAGAAACTTCTTGCCGTTTTTATTACTGAGGATTTTTTGCAGAATCATCCGGGTTCCCTTCTCTGTGAGCGATAATCGGCTGTATATGTAACACCAATGCAATAAAAATTGAAGGGTTTTTGTTACAACACAGCGATTATCGCTGGCAAACCGATTCCGGGATCAGGACTGCAGCGTCGCAAGACGTGCGGCAAAGCCAACAAAGACCAGGCCGATCAGGCTGTTGCCCAATTTCGCCAGTTTCTTTTTGGTTTTCACATAGCGCGTAACAAACGAGCCAGACAGGATAAGGAAGCTCATGTAGACAAAGCTAATGATCTCCAGCGTCAGCGCCAGGATAAAGAACGCGACGCCCGGCGATGTCGCATTAACGTCAATGAACTGGACGAAAAAAGAGACATAGAAAAGGATCGCTTTCGGGTTGGTCAGGCTCAGGGTTAACGAGCGTTTGAGGATCGCGCTCCCCGGCTCAGCATCGGCGGCATCATGCCCCTCGCGCTGTTTAAATACCGAGTAGAGCATTTTAGCGCCCAGCCAAAGCAGATAAATCGCGCCGAGATAGCGCACAATATTAAACAGCACCGGCGTCGTTTTGATAAGCGTCGCAACGCCAGCAAATGCCAGGAACATCAGAACCGCGTCGCCGATAAACACACCGGCGGCGGCAAGGTATCCTTTCTTAACGCCGTGCGCGATACCGGTTTTCAGTACAAAAAAGGTATTGGGACCAGGTACGAGAATGATAAAAATAGCCCCGACCAGGTAGGTCAGATAATTCAAAACACCAAACTCAGCGAACACGCTGCACTCCTTCGCTTTCAACAAAAAGTATGATCCGGCTCACGTTAACGCAACTGCGGTCATTTTGAAAGCGTAGAGCGCAACTGTGGTACTAATATACCGAAGTTTCGCCAAGCGGGCGGGTTTTGAACCGGCGATGCACCCACAGGTACTGCTCCGGCGCACGCAGAATTTCGCGTTCAATGACCTTGTTGATATAGCTGGCGGCAATCTGTTTATCTTCGCCGGGATAATCATTCATAACTTCACTGATATGCAGGCTGTAGCCTTTACGATCCAGCTTGCGCACCATACTGATACTCAGCATTTTCGAACCGGAGAGGCGCGACAACACCCAAGTACCATTAGTCGTCGCCGCCTGTGGTACCGAGAAGAACGGCGCAAAAACGCTGCCCTTCGGGCCGTAATCCTGATCCGGCGCAAACCACACCGCCTCACCGGATTTCAACGCATGTACCAGCCCGGAGAGATTACGACGGTCGATCATCGCTTTATTCGAGCGCAGACGAGCGCGAGTCTGCACCCACTCCATAAGCGGGCTATTGTGCGGGCGATACGTCGCCATCATCGGACGACACAAGCCCATTGCGCGGCCACCCAGCTCCAGTGACATAAAGTGAATGCCAACAACCATCACGCCTTTATCGGCGCTAAGCGCAGCGTTCAGATTAGCGATGCCTTCGACGTCAAACCAATTTTTAACGCGTTCATCGCTCCAGAACCACGCCATACCCGTTTCGATAAGCCCCATGCCGAGGGACATAAAGTTCTCTTCCAGCAGCTTTTCGCGGGCAGCGCTGGACATTTCCGGGAAGCACAGCTCAATGTTACGCCGGGCGATGTGTTCCCGACGTTTCAGAAAGCGACGCGATAGCCGCCCTGCGCTGGTGCCGAGCGTATGTAACACGGGATAAGGGAGTTGGACGATTAACCAAAGAATGGCCAGGCCAAACCAGGTCACCCAATAACGGGGAAGCAATAGATGTTTTTTAAAGGCGCAAGACATGGTTTTTCCTGTAAACATTAAAATATAGGGTAACGCTTAAGGAAAAAACGAGTCCCTTCATCCGTCATTAGGCGATACAGCAAGTCAGACAATAGTAATCCTGGTAAATTCACGGCAGCAAGAAAAAATTACACTTAACGCTAAAATACATAATAGATTCACAGATGTTACAAATTGTAAAGCAGAATTGAGGTCCGTTCATTCATATTCACACTGATAATCATTTTCGCGCTAATGATTTTTTCTGATATAGGAATGGACTTAAACTGCCATCTGGCGATTTTACAAGCGTGGATTCACGCAGGCCGCTACTGACGCTGCCTCCCAGCGCATCAAGCCCCGAACAGTAACGACCAAAAAACATACATACCTCAAATGCGTTCAATACAAACAATCACTGTAGATAATAATATTCACATACCGCGCTTGCTAATTAAAATGTTAGTAATTAATAAATATAAATAAGAACAGGATTATTTATGCTTACTGATAAATACTGACAAAAGTATAGCGTTGCAGCTAGTAGTCACGTTCGCAGGAATATCGACCTCATCCCCTCTTGATTACTCTTCGATGCACTCCAGGCAATAAAGCGGCATTGCCGATGCCATCTCACAAAATTGAGACTGACAAAACATTATCGCGGATTTGGGCATTGTCCAGTCCGCGCTCACCGTCTCCTGAAAGGTGATGTAAAAGCCATCACTCCTCACCGCAACTAGATATGAATCAAACTGTGAAGTGATTCATCATGTGATTACCACAATGAAAGCGACTATGTGAGCTAAAATGAATTGTTTACGGAGCGTGGATGAAGCCTCAGATATGCGTCGCTTCACTCGCGCCGCGTCCGGGAGGCGTTTGAGCGCACTTTCGGATGCCACAGGATTAACGGCAACAGCGGATTGCATGGACGGAGAAAAAAATGCGTATTGCCTTAAAGTCGGCTTTAATGCTGATCACGCGCGTCATTAATGCCATCAACCCGAGGCTGGATCTGCATTTACAGCGCACGGCGCTGATAAGCTACAAATTATCACTGGCGTTGGATCTTCCAGCTCCCCAGCAAAAAACCGTTTTTCTGGCCGCGCTGCTGCATGATATCGGCGTACTTGGCGATAAGCGGCGCATTGACTCACTGAATGCGATAGATAATCTTTATGACCCACACCAAATCCGCGGCGTACAGATGCTTGCCGGCCTGGATACTTTTACTCTTATCAGCCCCATTATTGGCGATCACCACTTTAGCCCTACTCGCAAAGGTAATCTGGAGCAGCATATCGTCTATTTTGCGGACTGCTTTGAACGGCTCCTTCCTACGCAAGGCGTCGTTGCCCCGGACCAACAAAAAACGCTCATCGCCCGCTTTGTCGATGACTATCGCGATATCGATCCGCCACTGTGCGATACCCTGTGTGAACTGGCGCAACACCCTACCTTCTGGCGCCATATGCAAGCAGAACATATTCAGCGGCTGCTGGAAATTGTGGGACCGATTAATGACGTATTTATTGACATCGATGGTCTGAAAGATATTTGTTTGCTGATCGCGAAAATTGTCGATACTTACAGTAGTTTCACCGCCAGCCACAGCATTATGGTTGGCGAAATTTCTTATGCCCTCGCCGTCTATATGAATTTACCGCCGCTGGTATGCCGCAAAATTGAAATTGCCGGCTATTTGCATGATATCGGCAAAATATATATTCCACTGGCGATCCTCGAAAAACAGGCTGAACTTAGCGATGACGAAGCGCTATTGATCCGCGAACATAGCTATATGACCGGTGAAATATTACGAGATTTCACCGATCTGGCGGAAATCATCGATTGGGCCGCTAATCACCATGAAAAACTCGATGGCAGCGGCTATCCACTTCATTTAAATCATCGTTATTTACACCTTCCAGACAGAATTATCGCCGTTGCGGATATCTTTACCGCGCTCGTTGAGGATCGCCCTTATCGGCTCGGAATGCCGTATCAAGAGGCGTTACATCTTATCGAAGCTGATGTTATAAATGGCGCTCTGGATAACGATGTGTATCTTGTTTTGCGCCAGCATGCCCAGGCGCTACATCACCTCGTCACCCGCATACCGCGCCTTTGAATCTTCTGATTGGCGGCGTGGTTCTATAATAAAAATACGAATCGCTCATTCATCTGCCTGCAAGGAAATACTCGGTGAGAATCGCCACCATGACTAACTGGGCCTACGGGATCACCGTAGGGCTGACCATTGCATCCGGTATTGCGATGCTAATGGCTTCCGGCGCCGATCGCGCTGAACGCCAGGCAGTACAACAACGGGATACGTTCGTTCGTCTTGCCGATGAGATAGAAAGCGACGCGTGGGAGCTTTCAGACCTCGCGCGACTGTACGTCATCGAAAAACAACCAGAGACGCTGCAACAGTATCGTCAGCAGATCCAAACTCTCAAATCAATTGAAAATCGGTTGCTTAAACTAAAAGACATTGGCGCCAGCCAGCAGGAGCTGGCGCTGTTGCGCGACGGTCTGCGTATTGCCGATGAATTACAAGATGAACAGCAGACCGCCATCGATCGCGTCGCTCGCGGCGAAGAGAAAGAGGCTATTTTGCAGGTTTACGGTAAGCCTTATGAGCAGGAGTTGGAGCGTGTGCAAACGCAAATCGATCATTTCCGCCTGCTGCTGGAAGGCCGAACGAACAACGCCATGCAGCAGGCGACTGAAAAATCGCGCCTCTGGCGGACGCTTTCGGAAGCGATGGTTGGCCTGACCGCCTTGATGTTTTTATTTGTTCTCGGCTTTATTCTCAAACGCCGGGTGCTCACCCCTGTGGTACGACTCAGCGATGTGGTACAACGTCTGGCATCGCAGGATTATGCCGTCGAACCACCGCACTTCAAACAGATCGATGAAATTGGCGATATGGCGCAGGCGATCCGCATCTTTCGCGAAAATGGCCTTGCCCGCCAGCGCCTTGAACAACAACGCGATGCCGACTGGGCCGTTCGTGAACTGCTGGCGCGCATGACTCAACGCTTGCAGGGATGTGAGTCATTTGAGGATGTGGTGAAGGTCGCTGAACTTTTCGCCCCCAATATCGCGCCTGACGTTCCTGGCCGGCTGTATATTCTGGATACCGATCCCTGGCAGATGCGCTGCGTCGCGCAGTGGCTTTCGCCACCTGACGAGGAGGCCGTGTTTTATCCCGATAACTGCTGGGCAGTACGCCGAGGCCTCAGCCATCCGCCGGTTAACGGCGAACCGGACATCGCCTGCTATCATCTGCCGCAAGAATGCAACGAGCAATCATTATGCGTTCCACTGATCGCGCAGGGTGAAGCCATTGGCCTGCTCTCTTTCCGTAATGTCACCAGTGAGACAGCCCCTTCCCGCGCCTATCTTGAACTCATGGCGGAAGCGCTGGGTCTGGCGTTGTCCAATCAGCGTCTGCGCAACGCTCTGCTGGAAAAAGCGTTGTTTGATTCTCTGACCGGGTTGCGAAACCGCCATCATCTTGAGGAAGCGCTGCATACGCAGATGAATCTCGCGGTACGTAACAACAGCCCGCTGAGCTGCCTGATGATTGATATCGATCACTTTAAGGCGGTTAACGATAATTACGGCCATGAGGCGGGCGATCTGGTGATTAAAAACGTCGCGGCGATCATCCAGCGCGCGGTTCGCGATATTGGCATGGCATTCCGCTATGGCGGCGAAGAGTTTTTGGTGCTGCTTTCCGGCAGCGATGAGGCCAGAGCGGAAACCTGCGCGACTGAAATCTACAACAACGTGAGAAATATGACCTTACGCTGCGGGCTGACGGATATAGGCCAGGTGAATGTCTCTATCGGTATCGCCAGCTATCCGCAACACGCACAAAGCGACAGCCTGCTACGTGCCGCAGATGCCGCATTGTATCGGGCGAAAGAGCTGGGACGCTCGCGAATTATCCGCTTTGATATGCTGAAATCGGCATAACATGTCACCCCAAACGGGAGTGTATCCGCTCCCGTTTGGCGCATTACACCGATTTGTCCACCCGGGTATCATTTCCCGACGTCAGGATGCGCACCTTATCTCCCTTATTGAAGATAAGCCGACCGTCGTAACCCTGTAGCACCTGTATCACCTGACCGCTACTGATTTTGATTAACAGTTCGACCTGCTGAGCGCCCTGCTGCCGATCCTGGTGATAGCGAGAGGCGCCAGCACCGGCCAGAGCGCCTGCGGCGGTCATCGCCGTCTGCCCTTTGCCGTTGCCGAACTGATGACCGACCACGCCGCCCAGCGTTCCTGCCGCCAGCGTGCGAAGCGGCTGGCGCTGATGCGGAGTGCTAATAATATGGCTTTCCTGTACGACGCCATAATCAACCAACGTTTTAGTCCCGGCGACGCCAGCCTGGCTAAACAACGCGGCCATTCCCAGCGCAATAAAGAGAAACTTCTTCATGATGACACCCTTGTCTTTTCATTGCGGAAAGTCAACTATCAATGCTCCGCCGGGCTGCGGAGCATTAGGACATCGCTTAGTTGAGTGCCTGCTGCAGATCTTTTTTTACCTGCTCGCGCTGTTCAGCCGTCAGCACCTGATTAATGCCGAAGTAATATTTCACGCGGTAATAACGCGTCTGCTGATCCAATTGCGCAAAAGCGGCTAGCTGCTGTTTTACTTTCGCATCGTCCCATTTACCGGACTGAATTACGTCAACCAGAGCCCCATCCTGGTAACCACCAATTTTGATATTTTTGAGGTTTGTTTCCAGCTCCTGACGCAGGGCCTGAATTTTGCTGACCTGATCGTTGCTCAGCTTGAGATGTTGCACCACCGGGTCCTGGGATAACGGCGGCACTTCGGCTGTCGTCGCAGCCTGAGCGGCAACGGAAAGACCCGCAGTCATCACTACGGCGGCCAGGGTGTTACGCAAGAAAGTATTCACGATAAATTGTCCTTAATACGCTTTATAAAGAGTGCGGATTATTACCTCCGAAATATGATCCATCTGTAACTAAGCGTTAAATTTAAATCTGGACAAATTTACAATAGATTTTATTTAATAGATAAAATAGCTGAGATGTCAGCAGCCGATCTTTTTTTAACTACACTTATTGTTAAATTGGCTGAATATTCTCTTCGACCCATCAGGAACGCCTTATGCCACCACGTAGCGCCAGCGATCTGTACGCCGAAATGAAAAATATGTCAGTAGAAGAGCGTATTCGCTTTTTCTCGCTTTCGCTTGCGGAAATGCATCGTGAGCTACAGGAGAGCATCAGCGAGATTGAGTCGATGCAGCGAGCGCTGGCCGAAAGCGAGGAGAACCATCGACAGCTGGTTGAGACTGCACAGGATGCGGTGATTACCATCAATCATGCTGGGGTGGTGATTAACTGGAACCAGGCAGCGGAAAGAATGTTCGGCTGGTCCGCAGGGGAGGCTATCGGCAACAACCTGGGCGAGATGATCGTGCCGGAAGAGTTTCGCGAGCAGCACGCGCGCGGTTTAATGCGCTTTCAGGCGGCTCAGCCGTCGAATATCCTTAATCGCACCATCGAAATTACCGCCCTGCATCGCACTAAAGGCAAGTTCCCTATCGAGCTGTCGATCTGGCCGCATCAACAATCAGGCAAGCAGATTTTCTCCGCGTTTATTCGCGATATCACCGACCGTAAACAGCGGGAGCAGGTGGTCTGGCTGCATGCCAATTTCGACGCGCTGACCGGATTGCCAAACCGCAGGCTGTTGGTTAATCGCCTGGAGCTGGCGATTACGCAGGCCATCGCCAATGAGACAGAAGTAGCGCTGCTCTTTATCGATCTCGACCGCTTTAAGCCGGTGAATGACGTTTACGGCCACGCCGTGGGTGACGAACTGCTGCGGCTAGTGGCGTTCCGTCTACAAAGCGTTTTACGAGAAGGTGATACGGTGGCCCGCCTCGGCGGCGATGAGTTTATCGCCCTGCTCCCCGGTTTAAAGGCAAACGATCCGCTCCCCCGACAAACGGCGGAAAAAATCAGCAATGCGTTGACTCAGTCATTTTTGATCCACGAGCATGTTATTACGATTTCCGGCAGCATCGGCATTGCGCTTTTCCCTCACGATGCCGCAGATGCCGATACATTGCTGAACAGTGCGGATAAAGCGATGTACAGTAGTAAGAAGGGGACGCCGCGAGAGAGGTAAGTAAGGTATTCAGCCGTTTCAGCGTCAAAATACTGGCCCTGAAAACGCAGCGGATTGCTGATACGATCGGCGTAGACCTCCCCTTTTTCTCCCCATACGCCCGTCTTCTCAGACCACACTATCTCGCCCTGCAATGGCGTCAGGCGGTGCTGCCGGCTGCCAGTATCAAAAATACCCTGTGCCGCCGGCTGGAATCTTTTTTCCCGACATTATTCCATTTGCTAAAAGGGCTTTCGCATTGCAAAAACCACCAGTAGCGTGGATTTTTATCATTTAAAGAAATAGTTCTTACTCTCGCTAAAAAATAAACTCTCTCATTTTCGATTACTTTATAAAATTTCCAGAATGTTTATATCTGTCAGGAAGCAAGACTCCCTAAATCTTATGATCCCATTTATTAATTTTTAATACTTGACATTATAGATGTGCAATCCAATTTATTATTAAACCCTGCATGATAATTAACCATGCAGGGTATTAAAGAAGTACATCCTTAAATTAAGAGTATCATTACAATCCCGTAGACAACTTCATTCCTTTATTGACTGTTAGATTCATTATACTTCCAAAAAAATCTGAAAAGGTTTTATTTATAAGATAAAGATGGTTTAAATCATCATCATCACTAATATCATAGCTTTGTTTATTATCCTCAGCATGTAGGCAAGTCCGGTCCCAGTAATAAACTCCGGCCAAATCATTTTTAGTTATCAGGACATAGCCATTGTCACTTGGATCCATGCCAATTATTAGTGCACCATCAATAAACGATATTTCATATAGTAACTCTTCATTAATTTCAACTATATCAAAATTACTATTACTAGTCTTATAACCAAGAAGCACATCGAATGAAATAAAATCATTATCAACTTTATCGAATGGTAGATCGCAATAGTCAGGTGCCACGATTCTATATCCATTGTATTTTTTTAAAAAATCTTTGTAATCATCAGGAAAAGCAACAGAGAAATGTCCCTCCAGATAACTAATATCTTGTTTATCAATACTTAATCCAGTCAAAATAGGCATTCTATAACTCCTGATATTATTGACAGTTGCTTTTTATTTTAGATACACCGCCTCTATGGGTGAACCGGCGATGAATATTTTTGGGCACTTCCTGCATTGTGATGCCATTTTGATGATGATGCCACGTATTAAGATCATAATTCGCCCGGCCTTTTGGCGCTAATGCATCTGCTTTACCAAAATCTCCTCCAGGTGACTTACTATGATCTCCCCTTAAGTCTGGAACATTAACACTCTGCCTTTCATATGGTGTAAAATCTGGAAACCCTTCTGGATAGCGAACAACATTGCCAGCACTATCTTGGTATACCCAAACTTTGCTTTCAACTTCTTGCCAAACCGTTCCCCCTTTATTAAGCCACTTGCTTATATCAGGTGAGTTTAACGGTTTTCCAGTCAGCCCCCACGGATCCACCCATCCCAGCGGGTTCGGCGCATACTGATAAACATTCAGCCCACCGGCTAATCCAATCGGATCAGACGAACAATCCTATCCCCTGGGCCAATCGTACCGTCAACCCGCACCAATCTAAGCTCTAAGATAGAGTTCCCAAAGCGCAGCGTTGCTATAAAGGCCGGGAAGAGTTAATTTATTACCCGGCTTTGCTTTGTTATTTACATGGATTCCAAAATGAAAAATCCCCTATATATATTTCATTCAATTTCAAGTCGGACGGAATGTTATCTATACTGTCAGCTATCTCATCAAATGGTGAGGGTAATATAAATTGAATGCCAAAATCCTCGTCTATAATAATGGAACCATTAAATATTCTTTGCCGATAAGTGAGTTTTTTTATCTCACCAAATTCTTGACCGGCATATAATAAGTTTTTGTATAACCCTTTGTAATTTTGATTACATCCAATAGAAAATATATTTCCATCAGGTTCGGTTGATATAGTTAAAGTATCATCCAATACATAGGCAAATCTCTTACTCGCATCAGGTAGAAGATACTCTTTGTACTCAACACAATGGTCAGCATACATTTCAGCAAGATAGACAGATATATTTGTATTTAACAGCACATCGCCTAACGAATGAAATGATTTTATTTCTGCAGAAAAATCAAACATTTTACATCCCACCATTTACTAATACACCGTCGACATAAACAGGAGAGTCCTTTATTAGATCATAATTTTCAAAACCACCATGACCTATACGTCCATATACGATATCCTCACCTTCACTATTAGTCCTATAAACCTTCCAGTAATCATTTCCATGAATATTTTGTTGTTTTGCGTTACCACCAGGATGATAATCTAATTTATATGTTGTACCAGATTTTGTCGTTTTCACATATTGTATATGTTGAATAGCCTCAGGCCTACCAGCTTGTGGATAGATCTTCGTCCAACCTTTAGATGTTAAAAGGGAGTCTATTTCAGCCGGAGTTTTACCTGTTAATTTATTTACCCACCTTTGGGTTATATTGTCCTTTTCCGCGAAGCCACATTTTAGTCCCAGCGGATCGATCCAGCTTAATGGGTTCGGCGCATACTGATAAACATTCAGCCCGCCGGCTAATCCAATCGGATCCTGACTAATAAATCCCGCAATTTCAGGATCATAGTAACGATGTCGATTATAGTGCAGCCCCGTTTCAGCGTCAAAATACTGTCCCTGGAAACGCAGCGGGTTGCTGATACGATCGGCGTAGACCTCCCCTTTCTCTCCCCATACGCCCGTCTTCTCTGACCACACTATCTCGCCCTGTAATGACGTCAGGCGGACCGGCGCGCCGTTCGGGTCACAATGATAGTGCCAGCTCTCCTTCCTGCCCGCTTCCTGCGTCAGCAGCGCCAGCGGCTGAAAACTTCCCGGATAGTACACGTACTCGCGCATACTGCTGAACAGCGTTTCCTGCGCTTTCTGCCGCTGCAGCCTGCTGCTGGTATCAAAAATGCTCTGTGCCGCCAGCGGTTCGCGGGTGATAGTGACCGTTTCCCCCGCCAGCGCGTCGCCCTGCCAGTAGAACCAGCGCGTCTCTTCCGCCGTCTGCTTGAACACCCGGCGCCCCAGCCCGTCATAGCCGTAACGCACCAGCCGCTCACCCTTGCGCACCGCCACCAGTTGGCGGTTATCGTCCCAGCTGAAATCCTCTTTCTCGCCGTTATGCCGGACATCGCGCCGCTGTCGCAGCTCGCCCGCGCGATCGAATACATAACGCACCCCGCGCTGCTGCCCCTCGCGGAACCAGCCCCCGGCGCTCTCATTCACCGCCCGGGTCTGCGTCTGCAGGTGGCTGCCCGCCGCATCCTGCACAAACTGCCGCAGCGTACCGTCCGGCGCGGTATGGGCCGTCAAGCGCCCCACCGGATCGTAAGCGTAACGATCGCTGCCCCACAGGCTGTCATCGCGCCGGGTCAGGTTACCCAACCGATCCCAGCTGAAACCGCTGGCGAACAGCGGTAAATCATTCTGCAACACCTGCTGCGACGTCAGTTGGCCGAGCCGGTCGTAGGTGAAATGACGCGTCACCTCTGCCGACAGCTGCTCGCTGACCCGCCGCCCGGCCTCATCGTAACCCAGCACGATCGGCGCATCGTCATTCAGCTGGATCTGGCTCAGCCGGTCATACTCATCCATGGCGTAACGCACCTGATGACCGCTGTCGCTGCGCCGGGAGACCAGCAGGCCGCGCTCGTTATAGCCATAATGCAGCTGAAAACCGTCCTGCTCCTCCAGCAGCACCCGCCCGGCGTCATCATAGCGCCACGCCAGCCGCCGCCACGGATTCTCACACAGCAGCATCCGCCCGCAGGGATCGTAATGATACTTCGCCTGCAGGGTATCGCCGCTGCGCCGCTCGCTTAGCCGCCCGCCGCGGTCGTAACCGTAGCGCACCAGCCGCCCCAGCGGATCCTCACGGCTGATCAGCCGGTTGCCTTTATCCCAGCCATAACGGGTTACCTGTCCCCAGTAATCGGTCTCCGCGGCGATGCGCCCCAGCGCGTCGCGGTCCAGCTGCCAGCGCTGACCGTTCTGGTTGATCACCGCCAGCAGGCGATCTTCCAGGTCGTACTGATAGCCAAGCGTCGCGCCGTCCGGCGTCTCGCAGGCGGCCAGCATTCCTGTGCGGTTATAACGAAAACGGGTTATCTGGCCGGCTTCATCGGTGAAGTGAACCGGTGAATCTTCCCGGTCGTAAGCGACGCGAATTTCGCCGCCCTGCGGATTGACCATCGCCACCAGCCGATCCTTGCTGTCCCAGTGGAAACGGCTGCTGCCGCCGCCGGCGTCAATACGCTCCTGCAGGGTGCCGCGCGCGGAATGCCGCAGTTGAGTGGTTCCCGCGCCAGCCTGGCTCAGCGCCTGCAAAAAACCAAACCGATCATAGCGATAGCGACTCTGCCCGGAACCCGGCACGTCCGCCGCGCTCAGTTGCCCGTGCTCATCATACTGATAGCGCGAGGTGACGCCGGTAGGGTCCGTTCCCGCCAGCAGGTTGCCGCGTTCGTCATAGTCCGAACGCCAGCAGGCGCCTTTCTCATCAATCAGCGTCAGCACATCGCCGTCTTCATTGTAGGCCGCCTGAATCTGGCTACCGTCCGGCAGATGTTCGGCGATCATTCGCCCCTGTTCATCATACTCCCAGCGACGCGCGCTGCCGTCCGGCTCAATGAGTTCGACGGTGCGGCCAAAATCATCGTAGTGGAAGACGGTATTGCCGCCGGTCGGATCGATCTCCGAAACCGGCAGGCCGTTATCATCAAAGCTGACAGACGTTACGTGGCCGTTGGAATCGGTGATTTCCACTTCGTTGAGCAAGTCGTGCCAGGCGAAATGGTAATCCCATACGCCGCCGTCGCCCCAGGCGTGGACGACCCGCCACTCGTCATTGAACTGGTAGTGGAAGCCCTGGCCGTTACGGTCGACATGGCTGGTCATATGGCGCTGTTGATAGTAGAAGCGCCGCGGATGCGAAAGCGCATCGATCTCCGCGCTCAACTGATTATCGCTATCGTATTCATAGCGGGTCAACGGCGTGATCTCGTCATCCAGCGCGTTACGCAGGCGTAGCGCCCGCAGGCGGCCATCCTGCCAGGTGACGAGGATCTCCCTGCCGCTCATGCCGCGCGTGCTGAACTCGCGGATGCGCTCAAGTTCGCGTCCCTGCCAATCGAACTGCCAGCCGTTACCGTTACGGTCCGCCAGCCGGTAAATCGCCAGCGGCCCGCGCTTACCGCGAAATTGCAGCCGCGCGCTCCCTTCCTGCTCAACATGCCAGAAGCATTCGCCATTGCGGGTTTCTCGCCACAGGCGGCTGCCGTCCGGCAGGCCGACAATAGCCTGCTCGCGGCCGTCGGACTGCGGCAGCGCCGCAAACAGCGTCATCCCTTCCGGCTGGCTCAACACCGCGACGCCTTCATCGGCCAGTATTTCAAGGCGGGTGTCCGCCGGGGTTGACCAGCCGTAACCGCACAGCCCTTCTTCATCAAGATCCGCCGACGAGTAGCTTCGCGTCCACGCCAGCGGCAGGCGGCCGGGTAACAAAAAATCCTCATGCTCCAGGCTCACGCTACCGTCGCGGATATCAACCGGTTCGGCGCGTAGCACCCGGCATTTCAGGACGCCGGGATCCATGTTGCGAAACAGCTTCTGGCGCAGTTTTTTAAACCGCCGCATAAACAGTCGCCACTGCGGCGTTTTTTTAACTTTCTTCAACCCCTTGCCCAACCCGCTTAACCCGGCGCGCATCAGCAGCGCCATCAGGTTGATGGTTGGCGGCCCGCCAACAATCACATTGTTGGGAATCGCGAGGTTAAACGTCAGCGGCAGCGTCAGCGAGAGCGGCTTTGGTTTGCTCAGGCGCTTCATGCGGAACGGCGGCACCATTCCGAGGATGTTACAGCTCAGTACCGGCATGCCGATGCGGGAAAACGGCTCGCCGTCGACGGCGACGGTTTTACTGCCCATAAACAGCTCGTCTTCCATCTGCGGGCCGCCAGGCGCGCGCAGCGGCGGCACCCACACCCCGCCGACCGGGATATGTACCGCAATACCGCCGGTCCCCGCGCTGGCGCGTTTGATGCTGTTGACGTGCACGGTAGTCCCCAGCAGCGGCAGATAATCAAACACGTCGAAAACGATGCCAATATGCGGCGTCGGCAGCGGCCAGGGATAAGTATGGATATCCAGGCCAAGCTGCGGGTCGAAGTGAGCGCCGGAATGCATCAGACGCGCCTCAGAACATGGCGCGCAGCAGCGCGCGCAGGAAGGTACGCACTTCGGTGGCGAAACCGCCGTCCGAGAAGCTTAAAAACAGGATTGCCAGCAGCGTCACGGCAACAATAATAATAATCCGGGTCTTCATAGCGGGTTGCTCCCTGCAGTTTCAGTGGATGATGCATCGGTATTTCCCCAGGCTGGCAGGCTTTGCCATTCACCCGGCGGGGCATCAAAGGGGTGGGCGATCTCCGGCAGGCCGTTCCAGTGCGGATGCAGCGTCTCCCGCGCCAGGCGGATCACGCGACGAAAGCTGTCATCGCCGCCGCGGATCAGTTTTTCCCGCGCTTCGCGGATCAGCGCGAACGCGGCTTCCAGCTGTAGCTGTAACTGCCGGTCCACGCGTTTTACCTGTTCGACGGCGGGTTCCCGCGGCAAGCGGTCTTCCGCCTGCTGGATTAAGCGCTGTTTTTCGCTTTGCCAGCGCGTCGCGCAGGCCTCAAGCGCTTCGGTCCGTCGTTTATCATGGATGCGCAGCAGATCCTGAAATGCCAGCGGCAGCGTAGTCTGGGCGCGCTCCTGGCGTGGGATCGGCTCCGCCGCCTGGATAGCGTGGGCATACTCCTCCATCGCTTTTGCCCGGTGCCCGGCGAGGTTGAGACAAAAACCGGACATCCGCCAGCCTTCCACGGCAAATACCGGGTGTGGAATGGTTTGCGCTTCGCCCGCCGCCCGGCGATAGCCTTTCGCCGCCTGGAGATACTCTTTTCGTGCGAACCAGGCGCCAGCCTCGCCAAAAGTGCTTTGGGTACGCAATTGCCCTTTAAGCGCCGGGTCGGCAATTTCGCCGCTGATGTTTTGCGCCTGGCGGTAGTGATCGACGGCCCGTTGATGATCGTTACCTTTCAGCCAACCGCCGGCGATCAGGTTATGCATCATCGCCTGCTGCTCGGCCCAACCGCAGCGCTGGGCGACGCCGAGCGCCATACCGCCGCGCACGGCCACCTGCGCGGCGCTGCCTTTTTCCAGCAGCAGCATGGCATCAGCCAGATAGCGGCGAAACAACAGGCGATCGGGATTCGGATCGCTCTGCCCGCGCGCGGTTTGATGCATCACTTTCATACTGTCGACGTCATCGGTCAGCAGCCGTACCCTGCGTGGATGCGCCTCATACAGCGGCTGCCAGATCGGTTGCTCAAGGGTGTCGATAAGTAACAGTCTGGCGTTGCACGCCTCCTGCGCCAGCCAGCCGTTCAACCAGCGGTTCAACGCCTTTTCATCGCTGACGGCGGAGGGTTTCAGCACCAACACCAGATAACGTAAATCGTCATGAAATGTCGTCGCAAAATCCTGCAGCATCTGCCGCAACTGCGCCGGGCTATAGGTTGGGAGAAAGCGTTCGGCATCCCACATGGCGGCATCCGGCGTCGCTTCGTAGTGTTCCACAAACTCGCGCCCGAGCGCGTCGCTGTAGCCATAGCCGGTCTCAAACGGCGTGGTTAGCCCCAGCAACAGATCCGGCAGCGAGCGCCCTTCAGGGTGCTGCTGCAGCGCGATAAAACCATCAAGCAGCGACTCGCCGCCGGCAGGCACCCGCCAGATAAATAAGCGGATCTGCTCCGCCTGCTCGCTGGCGTCCAGCCAGCTAAGCTCAAGCTCGCTCATTACTTTTTCGGTCGGATTCTTCGCCGCGTTCATTCCCTTTTCCTGTCAGGCATTGAGCTCAATCTTCTTACCATTCACCATCACGCCGGCGGCGTTAATGGTGATCGTCGACCCGCCAGCGGTAATCTCCACGCTGCCGTTGCTTATCAGAATGCCGCTTTCGCCCACGTTGATATGTACGGTATCGGTAGCGCTGTCGGTTACGCTCCCTTGCGTAAAGCGGGTATCACCGCCGGTGATGCTCAGGGTACGCCCGGCGCCGATCGTCACCTCTTGCTTACTGGTGATGGTCTGCGTTTGCTTACCGGTCACGGAAATATCGTGATTGCCGGTCACTCCCAGCGTCTGATTGCCGGTGACCTGCACGTTACGATTTTGCTGGACGCTGACGCTTTCGTTACCCTGCACCTGACGGGTGCGATCCTGTACTACCGTCAGTGACTGCTTGCCTTCGACGGTCGCGGTATGGTCGCTTTTCACCGTGGTGGTATGGTTGCCGCTGATGGTTTCATCGCGGTTCTGCTCAACGCTTAGGGTCTCATTCCCCTTCACGCTTTCGGTACGGTTCTGCTCAACGGTGGTGGTTTCATTACCATTGATGGTTTTGCTACGATCTTTGCCGACGGTAACGCTTTCATTGCCATCCACAGTGCGGGTGCGGTTCTGTTTGATATGGCTGGTTTCGTCTTTGCCGACGGTTTTGGTGCGGTTATTGCCGACATCATGGGTCTCGTCGTTTTCGACTTCAGTATCCATGTTGCGCTCAGCGTGCAGCCAGAGCTGCTCTTCGCCGGGTTTATCTTCAAAACGCAGGGCGTTGGCGTTGTCCGGCGAACCATCCTTTGAGCGGCTCATAAAGCCCATTTGCGTGGCTGCAGCCGGTAGCGCCCACGGCGGCATACTGGCTTCGTTATAGACGCGACCAATGACAATCGGCCGGTCCGGCTCGCCGTTAATAAAGTCCACCACCACTTCATCACCGACGCGTGGGATCTGCACCCCGCCGTAACCCTGGCCGGCCCAGGCGCTGGAAACGCGCACCCAACAGGAGCTATTTTCATCGCCCTGGCTTTCGCGGTCCCAGTGGAATTTCACCTTAATCCGGCCATATTTATCGGTCCAGATCGATTCTCCTTTCGGCCCTACCACGCGGGCGGTTTGCGGCCCGTAGGTGCGCGGCCAGTCGGTCCTTGACGCGGGGACAAATGGCGTCGCGGCGGGAATAACGGTGAATGTGATGCGGTGCTGCGCGGTATTTCCGCCGCCGGAGGCATACTGATTCTCTTCAAAATCATAGCGGGCGCCCACCACCAGCCATTTAGCGTTATCAGCCATGTTAGGCGCATGCGTCAGGGTAAACGTGTGTCCCGGGACGATACCGGTCGCGGTGGCGATACCCTGAGTTTGCTGCTGTTCGGCCTGCCAGGACTGCTGACGAATACGGGCGTAGGCTTCGCCGTCGCCGTGCTCCATAAAGCGCCCCGGCCAGTCGTAAACGTCGATTTTGCCCGGCGTCGGCGAGACCGGGTTCTGCAGCGTTTGCAGCATCCAGGCGTGGGGCTTGCGAAAATCATAGTCATCGGTGCTGTAAAGCCCCGGCGTGACGACGTGGCTCGCCATCAGCTGGCTGATGCCCTCTTCGCCGACCGCGCCGCCGCCCGGCTGCGCATGCCAGGGAATAGTTTCATAACCGGGGAAAGATTCAGCCTGCTGATAGTCATCCATCAGCACCAGGGTATGGCCGTCTTTATCGTGGCGGAACAGATAGCTAATACCTTCCAGCTCCAGCAAACGGCTGATGAAATGGAAGCTGCTTTCCGCGTACTGTACACAATAATCCCACTGCCGGTAGCTACGCGTAAGTTTGTCCTCAAACTTAACGTTATGCTCGCTAAACAGTTTGGCCACGATATCCGGCACCCGCTGCTGCTGGAAAATACGGAAGTTGCGGTCGCGCATCATCGGCCAGAAATCGGGTTCCAGCGTGGTCTGATAGACGGCGTAGCGCGTCTCGCCAAGATCTTCGGCGCGCACGGTTACGGCGGTGATTTTGCCGGAAAGATAACGCTCCTGTCCCCATTGGCCGGGAACCGCCACCGTCATGTTTTTGCCGAGCATGGCCTGACGGTCGATAGCAAAATCCTGGCTGAGTAAATCGACCTGAAAGTGGAAAGGTTCGGACAGTTTCTCCTGCCCGCTGAATTTCCAGAATAATAACGAGGAGCTGTCGACAGATGACAGGATCGATATCCGATTAACCATATGGATTCCTTTATGGTGCAGGCAGCCGCGGGGCTAATTCCTTAAGATTGATAAATTATCCTGAATATTTATCAGAAGTCATCTCTCTGCCCGAGATTTCACCCAGGAATACTCTTAATTATTCAACTCTGTGCTTTTGTTCATCTTTATACCGTCATTATTAGTAGTGGAGCTTTCTTAACAGGCATTAATTACTGGTTTGACTTATTAGAAACGGTAATGAGGTAAGTCTGAAAATAGTCTCCTGGCGCGAAGAAATATGTTTAAACCGGCCCGGACGCTTTAAAATAATCGCGGCTGCGAACTGCCATCACAGCCATTTGCTCACCGGCCTGCTCTTGCATACGGTCGGCCGGTGAGCAATCCCTGCGCGTTAATCGCGCAGACATCCCCTGCCTCGTTAATATCAGATCCTTTACCTCAGTCATATTCAGATTGTTTTTACATAAAATCGTCACGCTATTTTCGCCAGCTAAACGGCGCAGTCGCTAATATTAGCGATGAGGTAATCTATTGTTTATCAATCGGCTTCAGGCATAACCCCCCCGCCTGCCGGGCGCTGGCGCAGGTTTTGATAAGGTACGACCCTCTTGATCTCTGCCACCGATCTACAATACTGTATATACATACAGTAAAGATAATCGGTGATCATCATGCAGTTTTTCACACTAACCGAGCTACGCCAGATCGTGGCATTACCTCTGTTCAGCGACCTTGTTCCCTGCGGTTTTCCTAGCCCCGCGCAGGATTATGTTGAACGGCGTATCGACCTGAATGAACTGCTGATTCAGCATCCAGGCGCCACCTACTTTGTGAAATCAAGCGGTGACTCAATGATTGGCGCTGGCATTGGCGATGGTGATTTACTGGTGGTGGATAGCTCCCGCAAGGCCGTCCATGGCAGCATCGTTATTGCCGCGGTGGATGGGGAATTCACGGTTAAGCGCCTCCAGTTACATCCTGTTGTCATGCTCAAACCTGATAATCCCGCCTACCAGCCGATTATGCCAGGCAGTGAAGAGTGTCTGGAAATTTTTGGCGTGGTGACCTACATCGTGAAATCGGCGGGCTGATCGTGTTTGCCCTGTGTGATGTGAACTCGTTCTATGCTTCTTGTGAAACCGTCTTTCGCCCGGACTTACGCGGCCGCCCGGTGGTTGTTTTGTCCAATAATGACGGTTGTGTGATTTCACGTTCTGCGGAAGCCAAACCGTTTGTGAAAATGGGTGAACCGTACTTTAAACAAAAAGATATCTTCAGGCATTATGGCGTGGTTTGCTTCAGTAGCAACTATGAACTCTACGCCGATATGTCCAACCGGGTAATGACGACGCTTGAAGAGATGTCGCCTCGCTGTGAAAAATACTCCATTGATGAAGTTTTTTGCGATCTTACCGGCGTGCGTAACTGCCGCGTTCTTACCGAGTTTGGACATGAGCTCAGAGCCACGGTGCGGCAACGCACGCACCTGACGGTGGGCGTCGGAATAGCCCAGACAAAAACGCTGGCTAAACTGGCGAATCATGCGGCAAAACGCTGGCAACAGCAGACAGGAGGCGTGGTTGACCTGTCGAATGCGGAGCGGCAAAGAAAATTGATGGCGGCGCTACCGGTGGAAGAGGTTTGGGGAGTGGGTCGACGCATCGCGAAGAGGCTTGAAACGATGGGGATCCGGACGGTATTGCAGTTGGCTGACACGGATATCCGATTCATCAGAAAACACTTTAATGTCGTACTGGAAAGAACCGTCCGTGAATTACGCGGCGAGCCCTGTCTCGAGCTGGAAGAGTTTGTCCCGGTAAAGCAAGAGATTATCTGTTCCCGTTCGTTCGGCCATCGCATCACCGAGTACGAAGAAATGCGCCAGGCCATCTGTAGTTACGCCTCCCGGGCTGCAGAGAAACTTCGTCAGGAACATCAATACTGCCGGTTTATCTCCGTCTTTGTAAAAACGTCGCCCTTCGCGCCTGACGAACGGTATTACGCCAATAATGCCTCGGTGGCCCTGCTTACCCCAACGCAGGACAGCAGGGATATTATCGCCGCCGCGACGCGTTGTCTGGATGCCATCTGGCAAAGTGGTTGCCGGTACCAGAAAGCCGGGGTGATGCTGGGCGATTTTTATAGCCAGGGCGTCGCGCAACTTAATCTGTTTGACGAAAATGCGCCGCGAAAAAATAGCCAAAAACTGATGGAGGTGCTGGACCGCCTGAATGCTGAGGACGGACGTGGAACGCTTTACTTCGCCGGCCAGGGTATCCAGCAACCGTGGCAGATGAAGCGGGAAATGCTCTCCCCGCGATACACTACCCGATATAGCGATCTGCCCACGGTTAAATGATTCCCCGACAGGCCAAACCTTAAATAAAATCAGGTTTGGCCATCATGGCGTCCGTCAGGTTATTTATGGAATATAAAATTGCGCAGCGCGTTTCTCACTTCTCCTTCCGCGGTTGCAGAACAAGTTGATGATGGCTGGCCTCAATGACGCGCGCGCGGTCCAGGTCAAGATCCTCACGGGCAAGCACCAGCTTCCAGTCGTTTTTCGTCAGATCCGGCGCCCGGAACAGCGCCACCACGGCAACATACTGCGCCTGTTCATCCAGCGGCATGGTGAGACTCATCTCCGTTCCCGGTTTGAGCACCAGGCTGCGGCTGGCCAGTTGGTCGTCTTTTAATATCTCCTCCCCCTCCGCCGCCAGCTGCTGGTAAACCGTCTTATCGAAAGTCTTGCGATCTTTCAGCACATAGACCCGTACCATCACCGGCTGGGAGGCGCTGTTATCCTCGCGGTTATCGGTGTTTAACGCATTGCGCGCGCTAAAATCCAGACGCAGCGTTTTCACCTGGCGATAAAATACTGACTTTACGGCGGACGAAGCGCCGTCGCTGATTTTCTGTGTTAGCCCGCAACCCGCCAGCATGAACGGCAGAAGAATCAGTGCGGATAGTTTAAGCGAAGTGATATGCAACACGTTGGTTTCCTTGTGATAATGATGCAAGCGGCATGCCGCGGTAGCCGCCCAGTTCCGTGGTAAACGTGGCCGGTAAATCCGGCGGAACCGCGTCCCCTTCCATGCCCAGAACGCCGCTTATGCCGAGCATAAACGGCGTTTCGCCAAGTACCGGCGCGGGTAACAGCGGCGTGGGAAGCGTTAAGGTGATTTTGGCCTTATAGCGCCAGCCGAGATAAACCCGCAGCAGAACCAGAAAGTCCGCATAGATTTGCCCTTCCGGCATCCAGCCTGCGGCCTCGGCGATATCATCGGTATACAGCGCGATCAGCAGCTGGCTGGCAATCTCGGTCGTTTCATCGCCCAGTACCGTATAGCCATCAAGCAGGAAATCGTTATCGCCGTAAAAACCCAGCGGCTGCGCCGGGTACACCGTCCGTGGGCAGTGCGGCGACGCTTCCGCCCGCGTATGGGGCGCCAACAAGCGTACCAGCGCCTGAATTCCCTCTTCGGTACGCGCGGGCAGGCGCATCACGCTGAGTAATGCCAGAAAGCGAGATACCGGCGCGGCAATATGCTGAGCGGTACCGGGAATGCCCAGCCCGATCAGCCCCAGCAGGCTCTGCGAAGTACGGTCGCAACCGCCGTCTTCAAAGGTTGCCGGATACGAGTATTTGCGCCAGATGCGATAAAACTGGCTCAGAATGCGGTGGTTAAAAATATCGAGAAATGCTTCCTGCGCCTCATGCCCTTCTCTTTGCTGCGCAATATCATCCAGCCAGGCGGTAGGCAACGGCGAATCGACACCGTATAGCCCCATAAAGGTGGTGCGCAGCGTCGGCGGCGCGTCGGGATGCGCCTCATCATACTCCACCGCTTTGAGTTCGCTGACCGGAAAACCCATTCCCGGATGCGGGCGAAAGCGTATCGGATCATCCGCCGGGTTCAGCGTGCTGCCTAATGCCGGCGCGCCAGGTCGCGATTTTTCCAGTAGCTGGCAGAAACGGTAAAAGTTGATGCGCTGAATATCCCGCTCAAGCCGCGGGCTCAGCCGGGAATGCGGCGTTTGTGGTTCTCCTGCCATTCGAGACGCTCTCCGGTAGGTTGCAGTATCAGAATCAGACGATTAAACAGATGGATGTCGGTATACAGGGCAAAGAAGCGGTTGAGCATCTCGCCAAACAGGCAGATGTCGCCGTGTCCGGCGAAGCCGTTACCGTCGAGCGTCACTTCTATCTGCACGCCGCGTAGAAAATGCCCCTCGGCAAAACGCTCCACCTCACAGTGGCTCACGTCGACGATCGCCTGCAGGCGACGGCGGTTCATTTCGTTGTCCGTCCAGTCATACAACGCCAGCGCGCCGCGCAACACTTCGGCGTTATCCATCATCCACAGGAAGCTGCTGCCGAGATGGCTCAGCACCCGCCAGTGAAAACGATCCCGATCCGGTGGATAACACGGCAACGTCGGCGCGCTGAGATTGCGCACCTGGAGGCGCGACGTTGTGGATTTGACCACCGTGTCCAGCAACGTGCTTTGCAGCGCCCGGCGCGGCAGCTGGCCGTTGGTGCCGATCAGGCTCAATGACAGGGTTTCATTCTGCGGCACGCGATGCTGGTCAAACGCCTCGCCGCCCAGCGTCAGCCAGGTATCATGCAGCCCGGACGGGCCACGTTTAACGCGCGTGTGGTAATAATATTCCGGCGCATCATGGCGCAACATGCCGCCTTTGTGGCGAAAACTGGTAAAGGGCACATACGCCTGGGTGCCGGAAAGGCGGGAAGAGGTGACGGACTCCACCGAATAGATTTCGGTGTGCCCATCCTGGACACGCATGGGGCGCAGCAGATACTCACTTTGTAGTGAATCCAGATGCAGCGGGTCCGACTCCAGCGGGAACAGGTTAATAACCGGGGTGCAGTGTAAGCGCAAATGTTTCTCTGACAACGCATACTCCTGCGGCCACGGTTTATCCAGCACCACGTCTATCTCAAACCATCCCGGCGCATCAGGAAACGTCATATTCTCCAGCCCGCACAGCGCGACCGACATAAACTTTTCACGAAAGCTGAAATACTCCAGCAGCAACTGGTAGCCGCTGAACCCGCCGCTTTGAGGCAGCAGCGCCTCATCGTTGCCAAACCCGCAGACGGCAAAATGGGCCGCCAGCGGCCTGCTATCAACCTCCCCCGCCAGACGTATGCCGATGTGCGCCACATTCAGGGTCAGCGCTTCATGCAGCGCGCAGGCCAATGGCGCATCGGCGTTCAGATACAACGGAATACGGCTCAGGTCGAGCGCCCGCCAGTCCACCAGCGCGCTACAGTCAAAACGCAGACAAATCGCCTGGCGGCCATCTGCCAGCGTCCTGATACTGGCGCGGGAGAGCGCGAGCGGCTGTAAGGTTAGCGGCTGGGTCGTGGTGTAACGGCAGCGGGTGCCCGTCTCGCCGATGGGCCGGGAGATCACTTCCGTTCCCTTCTTCAGCCGCTGCGGCTCTTTCATCTCCCGCCAGTCGACGCTGAATTCCACCATCGCCAATGACGGAATGGTACGGAGATAATGCGGCCAAATCATACTCACCAGCCCGCCGGTCAGCTCCGGCAGGTCGTCGTCGAGCTTTTCGCGCAGCCGCCCCATCAGGAAAGCAAAACCTTCGAACAGGCGCTCAACATAGGGATCGCGGGCGCCGGCTTTATCGAGGTTTAACGCCGCGGCGCGATCGGGATGGGCGCGGGCAAACTCCTCGCCAGCTTCGCGCAGGTAGCGCATTTCAGCGTCAAAATAACGCAGAGTTAAATCATCCATGGAATATCTCAAATGTCAGAATTGGAAAACTCGCCGCTTGTAAAGCAGCGCTTACAGCGTGAGTGTCGGCCCTTATTCCTCTACGCCACCGTCAGCAAACGGTTCCGCACGGGGAGCCTCCACGATGAAAATCTGTGTCGGCACCGTGAAGTTTCGCAATTTCAGCAACGCCAACGGGCCATCGCCGAGTTCGGTACGCAGCAGCCACTGCAGTTGCCGGTTATCCGGCGTATTGACCGTCAGGCGAAACAGCCCATCGCCGATCTGCTGGCGCTTCATTCTCTCCAGCATACGCAGCGTGCCCCACGGGCCGCTGTCGTTCGCCAATAGCCGGGCGCCCGCCGCCGTTGAGCTCCAGCTCAGCATCGCGCCGGGTTTGTTGAACGTCCCCGGCCAGCGAAAGCTTTTCCATTCGGCAAGCTGGTTAAAGTAGTGCAGATTCTGGCCGTCGAGGGTGAGCTGCGTTTCAACAATGCCCGGCGTCGCCACCCCCTGTAGTTCAAATCCCATTCCCTGGCTGCCGTCGGTAAACAGAATGTCGGACAAGGAACTCAGTTGATTAATCGCCTTCAGGAAGGCCGGGTTAAACGTCAGCCCCTGGCTGTGCGTGCTATCGGCTACCCAGCGACTGCCCTCCCGGTTAAGTACGCCGCCCAGCTGTCGGGCGAGAAACTGGTCGATCCGCCCGCTATCGCGACGGATGAATGCCGCCAGCATCGGTAGCGAGACATCGTTTTTGCCCGCGGCAAACGGATAGCGGCCGTCGAAAGCCGAATGCCAGTTAGCGACCACAGAACGCTGCCACGCCTCGTTCAGGCTGGCCGCCGATGGCTGCAGCACCGTTTCCCAGGCCTGCGTCAGCGGCTGGACGAACATGGTCTGGCCGAAACCGCTCCACTCTTCGCCGAGGCTGGCCGCCACCAGGCTGCCGTACTCCTGGGTGTCGGTCAGATCGACGCTTTTACCCTGAAACACGGTCTGCGCCAGCTGCTGCATCATCGCCTGCGGGTCGGGGGCGTTTGCCACCTGCTGGAGCCGCAGGCGTACGCGAGTCAGGCGAGTCAGCCAGGTCTGTAAACTGAGGGTGCTATCTGCGGCGACCACGCTCTGAGAGGGATTTTTGCCCATCAGCGCCAGCAGCGGCCCAAAGGTACTCTCCAGCGGGCCGCGCACGCCGCCGGCCTGCTGATCGATAAACGGCTGCTTATCCTTATCGAGTAGATTTTTAGCCGACTTCACCAGCGAATCCGCCACGCCCTCACGCTGCTGCCCGGTCTGCCCCTGCCAGGCAAGGGTATTCATCAACGCAATCAGCGGCGACTGACGAACGTCGCCCCCCAACGTCAGCTGATCGGTCACATCGGCAATATTGCGCGCCGGATTCAAGCGAATGCTATTGAGAAAACCCAGCCACGCCCCGGCGAAATCGGTGAAATAGCGATCGGTCAGCCGCTGTTTCAACGCCTCCGGGGAGACATCGCCGCTGACGGTCTGGCGGCTATCGCTCAGCACCCAGTCGATCTCATCGCGCCTGGCCGCCACCGCCTTATCGATCGCCTCGCGCACGCCGCCTTCCCACGCCTGGCGGGTGAACATCCCCGGAACCACCTCTTCCGTGGTAAACAACCGGCTGGCATTGGTCTGCGGCGTCATATCTTCCAGCGTCATGTCGGCATAGTTGCGGCGCACCTGCAGCAGCATGTTCTCGTAAAGCGTGCTTTCAGCGTTGCGCCGCCCGATTTGCGCCAGCAGCACCTGACGCGCTTGCGTCACCAGCGCGGCGTCCGGGGTGATTTTCCACGCCGGCTGCGACGGCAAGTTGTCCATATAGAAGGCCCATAGATCGGGGGCGATACTCTGCCATAGCGCCTGGGCGACTCCCTGACGCGTCTGCTGCGCGGCGGTCATTGTCTGGCGGTAAAACGCCGCATCGGCTTTATCCGGACGCGCCATCATCAGATAGGCCTTTAACTGGTCATAACCCGCTTTCGCCAGCTGCGCCCGCTGCGGGCTGCGCGGCGGCAGGTTGACCAACACCGTCAGTTGCCGGGTGAGCGCTTCTGCCGCCGCGTCGCGGATCAGACGCTGGTTAGCCCGCCCATACCACGGCAGCAGCGCGGTAGAAAGCGGCGCATTATGATTAAGACCAAAGCGCTGATACCAGGGCGCGCCGTTGGCGAGCTGATTCTGTAGACGGCCGATATCGTTACGCAGCACCTGCAAATCGATCAGCTGTTGGTCGTTAACGACGGGCTGCCGCAGCAGCTGTACCCGCTGGGTGGCGCTGACAATTTGCTGGCGGTTGACGATAAAAGAGAGCAGGCTTCCCGCCGCCCACAAGCCAAACAGCGCCAGCAGGCCGACGCCGAGGGAGCGGCGCCACGCCCCCCCCACCGGCACGCCGCGCGCGCGGCCGCAGTCTGCGATGATCCCCTGCCAGACGGCCGGGGCCGGCCAACGGTGGGGATAGAGCCCATTGTCCACCGCTTCTTCCGCCTTTAACGAGGGGCTGAACAGCAGACCGCGGAGCGGGATCTGTTGCAGATGCCCGGTAAGCCACGGCGTCAGTAGCGTCTTCCAGCCGCTGATACCGCCCTCCTTCAGCCATTTAGCGACACGCAGCAGGTAATCGTGGGACGAATCAGCGCACAACTGCTGGGTCCCCTGCGCCAGCATGGCGGGCAGAATGGCGCGAAGCTGCCGTTCAACATCCTGCGGGACGGCCCGCGGCGGGAACAACGCCCCCAGCGTCTGGGTAATGCGCGTATCCTGCGGCCAGTCGCTGTCGTGGAGTTGCCACAGATAGACCGGCGGCTGGTAGCGCAGGACCTGCGTAACCTGCTCCAGCGTACGCAAATACCCGTCCAGGGTCGCGGCGGTGGCCTGAGCATTGTCCAGCGCCAGCACGATACCATCCAGCGGTCGGCGGCCGCGCAGCCGACGCAGGGCGCTGAGCCGCTCGTTATCCACCTTCGCCGACAGGCTACCGCCGTGAATTAGCACCGTACCGCGGCCCTCCAGCCATTGCTGTTGCGCAAGGCCTGGAGCGATGGCGGCAATCTGCGCCGCCTCGCCAGCGACCCACAGCAGGCGGACCTTATTGCGCCACAATCGGCCGTAGCGGCGACGAAGTGTGTGCTTTAAGGACGCAAACGGCTGCGCCGGTTTTGTCTGCTGGCTAATAAAAGTCTGCGTCTGACGCTGTTGCCCATCGGCTTTTTGCCTGATAAACAGGTGGAAAGCAATAAAGCCCAGTATCCAGAGACAGAGACCATACGCCCAAATCAGGCCACAGACGGTCACTATCTCGCGGACCGCCGTCCACTGCAGCGTGCGGTTGGCGTGCCAGTTCCACCATCCCAGACCGCTTAGCAGGACCACAATTGTCCAGACGGCAAGACACAGGGTCGCGGTAGCCGCTACGGTCATTACCGCGGCATTTTTTTCCTTGAACATAAAATTGATGATTTCCTTAGCCACGGGCGTGCATCATCACGCCCGTATAGCGTTATTAAGGATACTTAGCGGATATAATGAATATGGCGATAACGAATTAAGGCAGCAGTATTTTAAAAGCCTCGCTTTTTATATCGCGATATATTTTACCCAGCACGCCCGATACCGTATTCAGATCTTTCATATCCGTTCGCGCCTGCACTAATATATCGCCAACATTAATATCTATAATCGCTTTTACCCGCTGGCCAAATTGTTTCACCGAATCCCACGTATCGTCATCGTTATCGTAAATCGTCCGCGACGCAAAATAACCGTGGGAAAACGAGGAATGCAGCGGGTCGTGATTATATTTAGCCAGCGTGTCATGCACGTAGTTATCGTAAAAATCCAGCATCGTCGGCGAGCCCATCAGCGCCGCCCGCCGGGCATCGCCGCTTTTCTTGATCTGGATATATTCCGACTCCTGCGCCGCCACCAGCGGACCGCCAAGCTGGTTGGTCTGCGTGGTGGGGATCACATCCAGCAGTACCTGAGCCAGCAGCGCCACGATACCGGTATGGGCAAAGTCATAGCCCCACGCCGCGCGGTCCAGCCGATCCTTATCGATAAACGGCACTTCTCGCGGTCCTTCGCTTTCCGCGGGCGCCGACGACGACGGCAGCGCGCCGGACGATTCATTCAGCGCCTGCTGATAAAAAGGCTTACGCTGATAATACTTATCGGCGTATTGCGGGCTGGCAAAGCGTTCGGTGCGCCAGGCGGTGATCCAGCTCAGCTGGTCCGCCAGCATCACCTCCAGCGCTTTGGCCTTCAGCGGCACATACACCGGTTCCGGCAGCTTGCCCAGCGGGCCGTTCTCCGGCGGCTTCACGGCGGCGGCTTTCGCCTTATCGCTATCCGCCTTGTCGTGAGCCGCCTTCAGCGCGGCAACCGGATCCCGGCCCTGGGCCACGGCGATGGCCACCACCTCCGCCTCGTTGACGGCCGGCGTTTCGGTCTTCGCCCCCGCCTGCTGCGCCCCGGCCTGCTGCCAGGCATTAAACAGGGCGATGGCCTGGGCGGAGATTTTGAATTGTTTTAATACGTCACCTTGCATTATCCGATAGGTTTTCTCTTTAGCCCCGCCAGGCATCACCTCCTCAGGTACGCTCAGCGGCGCCCCGGCGTCAAAGGCGGCGGCATACATATCGTGCAGCACAATCTTTGACAGCAGGCTGGCGGCATCGGTCTGCACCTTACCGAGTTCGGTGGGCTTACAGTCGCCGCCGACATCGGCATGCATCCCGGGGTAGACCACCTCCACTGCCCCGGCCGGATATTTACCGTCCGGACCGCGGATGGAGTCCAGCGGCAGGTCGCCATGCTGTTCGTGGCCGGCGACAAAGTGGTAGCAGCTTTTTAAGAAACCTTTGGTGGTCGGCAGCCGCAGGCTGTTGGCTGCCCAGCCCAGATGCCCGGTGGCCGACGGCAGGATATGCGGCACGCCAACCGCCGAGACCGTATCCAGCAGCCCCATAAACTCGATACTGATGGGGATACCCAGCAGGGTCGGGCCCCCGGGCACCACCGTCCCCGTCGGCAGCATATTTGTCGCATCGAGCGGCATTTTAGCGTCATCGAGCAGCGACTCCAGCCCGCGGGCAAAGGCGCGGGCGGTGGCGGCCCCCCGGCAGTAGCCGTAGACAAAGAGCTTGATTTTGGCGATGCGCCGCTGCGAGCGCTGGATATGCTGCCGCGTCGGCTGCCGCGGCCACTGATTGACCACGCACCCCAGATAGTCGTCGCAGAATTTGTCAAGCGCGCTTTTACGGTTGAACTTCTGGGTCAGCCGCGAGAAGGGCCAGACGGTGGCCATACTGTTCCGATATCTGGTCAGTTCACTGTCTTTGATCGCGGTTTTGTTCACCGCATAGCAGATGCTGCTGTAGGTTTTTAGCAGCGCCTGATTGATACGGTCCTCACCGCCGTTGGCAAACAGCTCGCCGTCCAGCGAGTAGTGCTCTTCGTCAATCTCCGGAAAGCGCGCCCCACAGCCGGGAAAGTAGTAACAAAAGAAACCATCGTTATCAGCTGAAAAGCTCTGATCCGTCCAATTGGCCGCATGGTAAAGGCGGCCAATATTGGTCAGCGGCGGATTACGCGAACCGTAGACCTCATCAGCACCTTCTTTAGTACAACAGGTACCGTCGAAGAACAGGCTGATATGCAGGCTGGCCGGGCAGCCCGGTTCCGTTTTTTTGTCCGAGGGATGTTCTGACTCTTTAACATACCCCTCCAGGTACTGCCTGGCGTAGTTGCCTTCGGTCTGCGTTCTGCTCGCCGGCAGGCGGCCGCGCTCGTTGTATTCGGTTTTCTGCTGCGTGGATTTACCCGCGGGCTTTTTGTCATCCGGCCCGGGAAACTTCGGCGGTAAGCTGGCCGCTTCCGCGGTGGAGGTTTTAACCGTGACCGGGGTAGCACCGGTCTGAAAAGCCGCAATAAGCGCCTTCAGTGAATTCAGCGTGGACTCTGCGGTGTCGGACATACGATGTTCTCCTTAACATGCTTATAAAGTATATTTTTTGCTCTTTCCTTCCAGTCTGGCGGCGACTGGGGAACCGGATACCCCGGTTGTCCCGGTGGAATGCAGGAACGGACTATCCGCACCTTATCGCAGGGGAAAATATGCACATGAAAACCGCAAGCCTGATCCTCCTCCCAGCGTTCGATAGGGACGATGATCGGCCCATGGCGCTGATAGTGAGTTTCATAATCATCGGGCATCTCACTCGATTTCATCCAGGAGTTAGGATCGGAAGTCCAGGTGATTTTTGCCGTCAGGCCCGGCCGCCAGACATCTGGCACCATCACGCAGCAGAAGCCGCCGCCGCCGCCGTAGGAGTTCGCCCTTGGCCCCCCATAACCGTTGACCTCCACCGAAACGATAGCGTCCGGGCCGTGGTTTAACAACGTTATGTCAGCGCCGCTCATGCCGTCGCGACTGTGGTCGCGACAGGCCGTCAGCAGGCAGAGAAAAACGGCGGCCAGCATCGCCAGCCCGCCGGGCAAAATACGGATATGCTTTATCATTGATGTGTCCTTACAAAAGAAATTAAATGCGTCGTTATTAAGAGATGACGTGATGACAGGTTTGTATTTTTATTAATATATAAGCCTCCCGGATATTTATGGCAATGATATTTATAGTGGTCAAATAAAATTGGCCGCTATAAATATCTTCAGCTGTATTTTCATATCCGTTCGCGCCTGCACTAATATATCGCCAACATTAATATCTATAATCGCTTTTACCCGCTGGCCAAATTGTTTCACCGAATCCCACGTATCGTCATCGTTATCGTAAATCGTCCGCGACGCAAAATAACCGTGCGAAAACGAGGAGTGCAGCGGGTCGTGATTATATTTAGCCAGCGTGTCATGCACGTAGTTATCGTAAAAATCCAGCATCGTCGGCGAACCCATCAGCGCCGCCCGCCGGGCATCGCCGCTTTTCTTGATCTGGATATATTCCGACTCCTGCGCCGCCACCAGCGGACCGCCAAGCTGGTTGGTCTGCGTGGTGGGGATCACATCCAGCAGCACCTGGCCCAGCAGCGCCACGATACCGGTATGGGCAAAGTCATAGCCCCACGCCGCGCGATCCAGACGATCCTTATCGATAAACGGCACTTCTCGCGGCCCTTCGCTTTCCGCGGGCGCCGCCGCCGACGGCAGCGCGCTGGCCTGCTCATTCAGCGCCTGCTGATAAAAAGGCTTACGCTGATAATACTTATCGGCGTATTGCGGGCTGGCAAAGCGCTCGGTGCGCCAGGCGGTGATCCAGCTCAGCTGGTCCGCCAGCATCACCTCCAGCGCTTTGGCCTTCAGCGGCACATACACCGGATCCGGCAGTTTACCCAGCGGACCGTTCTCCGGCGACTTCGCGGCGGTGGCAGCGGCTTTCGCCTTATCGCCATCCGCCTTCTTGCGAGCCGCCTCCAGCGCGGCGACCGGATCCCGGCCCTGGGCCACGGCGATGGCCACCACCTCCGCCTCATTGACGGCCGGCGTTTCGGTCTTCGCCCCCGCCTGCTGCGCCCCGGCCTGCTGCCAGGCGTTAAACAGGGCGATGGCCTGTTCGGAGATTTTGAATTGTTTTATAACGGCATTCGTCATTATCCGGTAGGTTTTCTCTTTAGCCCCGCCAGGCAATACTTCTTCAGGTACGCTCAGCGGCGCCCCGGCATCAAAGGCGGCGGCATACATATCGTGCAGCACAATCTTTGACAGCAGGCTGGCGGCATCGGTCTGCACCTTACCGAGTTCGGTGGGCTTACAGTCGCCGCCGACATCGGCATGCATCCCGGGATAGACCACCTCCACCGCTCCCGCCGGGTATTTACCGTCCGGACCGCGGATAGAGTCCAGCGGCAGGTCGCCGTGCTGCTCGTGGCCGGCAACAAAGTGGTAGCAGCTTTTTAAAAAACCTTTGGTGGTCGGCAGGCGCAGGCTGTTGGCCGCCCAGCCCAGATGCCCGGTGGCCGACGGCAGGATATGCGGCACGCCAACCGCGGAGACCGTATCCAGCAGCCCCATAAACTCGATACTGATGGGAATGCCCAGCAGGGTCGGGCCGGCCGGAACCACCGTCCCCGCCGGCAGCATATTTGTCGCATCAAGCGGCATTTTTGCATCATCGAGCAACGACTCCAGCCCGCGGGCGAAGGCGCGGGCGGTGGCGGCCCCCCGGCAGTAGCCGTAGACAAAGAGCTTGATTTTGGCGATGCGCCGCTGCGAGCGCTGGATATGCAGCCGCGTTGGCTGCCGCGGCCACTGATTGACCACGCACCCCAGATGGTCGTCACAGAATTTGTCAAGCGCGCTTTTACGGTTGAACTTCTGGGTCAGCCGCGAGAAGGGCCAGACGGTGGCCATACTGTTCCGGTATCTGGTCAGTTCACTGTCTTCTATTCTTTCCTTTTTCACCGCATAGCAAATGCTGCTGTAGGTTTTAAGCAGCGCCTGATTGATACGATCCTCACCGCCGTTGGCAAACAGCTCGCCGTCCAGCGAGTAGTGCTCTTCGCCAATCTCCGGAAAGCGCGCCCCACAGCCGGGGAAGTAGTAACTGAAGTAGCCGTCGTTTTCCGCAGTTTCATCCTGCTCTTTCCAGTTTGCCGCATGGTAGAGGCGGCCAATATTGGTCAGCGGCGGATTGCGCGAGCCGTATATCTCATCAGCCCCTTCTTCATTACAGCAGGTACCGTCAAAGAACAGGCTGATATGCAGGCTGGCGGGGCAGCCCGGTTCCGTTTTTTTGTCCGATTGATGATCGGACTCCCCGACATATCCCTCCAGGTACTGCCTGGCGTAGTTGCCTTCGGCCTGCGTTCTGCTCGCCGGCAGGCGCCCGCGCTCGTTGTATTCGGTTTTCTGCTGCGTGGAGTCATCCGCTGGCGCTTTCCCCTTTTTATCATCCGGCCCGGGAAAGTGTGGCGGTAAACTGGCCGCTTCTGCGGTGGACGTTTTGACAGCGACCGGGGTGGCGCCGGTCTGGAAGGCGGCAATAAGCGCCTTCAGGGCACTTAACGTGGAGTCTGCGGCGTCGGACATACAACTTCCTCCCTGATATGTTTGATAAGTATTTTCTGAGCTCTTTCCTTCCAGTCTGGCGGCGACTGGGGAACCGGATATCCCGGCTGTCCCGGCGGGATGCAGGAACGGACTATCCGCACTTTATCGCAGGGGAAAATATGCACATCAAATCCGCAGGCCTGCCCCTTCTCCCAACGTTCGATAGGGACAGTAATCGGCCCATGTTTCTGATAGTGAGTTTCATAGTCGTCCGGCATCTCACTCGATTTCATCCAGGCATTAGGATCGGAAGTCCAGGTGATTTTTGCCGTCAGGCCCGGCCGCCAGACATCTGGCACCATCACGCAACAGAAGCCGCCGCCGCCGCCGTAGGGATTAGCCCTGGGGCCCCCGTAACCGTTTACCTGCACCGAAACAATGTCATCCGGGCCGTGGTTATAGACATTTATGTCAGCGCCGCTCATGCCGTCGCGACTGTGGTCGCGACAGGCCGTCAGCAGGCAGAGCAAAACGGCGGCCAGCACCATCAGTCCGCCGGGCAAAATACGGATATGTTTTATCATTGATGTGTCCTTACAAATATAAAGTGATGACTTATTAATAAATGGCGTAATTAAATGCTTGTATTTATGCTAATAGATGAACCTCCATATATAACTGATAATGATATTTGTAGCGGTCAAATAAATTTGGCTGCTACAGACATCAATACCGGTTTTCCAGATGCTTCCACAGTGGAGGTTTTAACCGTGACCGGGGTGGCGCCGGTCTGAAAGGCGGCAATAAGCGCCTTCAGGGCATTCAGCGGAGAGTCTGAGGCGTCGGACATACAACTTCCTCCTTAATATGTTTGAAAATGATCTTATCCGCTCGTTGCTCCCAGTCAGGGGGAGACTGGGGTACCGGGTAGCCCGGCTGTCCCGGTGGAATGCAGGAACGGACTATCCGCACCTTATCGCAGGGGAAAATATGCACATGAAAGCCGCAAGCCTGATCCTCTTCCCAGCGCTCAATGGGTACGGTAATCGGGCCATGGCGCTGATAGTATTGCGAATAGTTTTCAGGCATATCGCTTATTTTCATCCAGGAGTTAGGGTCAGAAGTCCAGGTAATTTTTGCCGTCAGCCCCGGGCGCCAGACATCTGGCACCATCACACAGCAGAAGCCGCCGCCGCCGCCGTAGGAATTGGCCCTTGGTCCCCCGTAGCCGTTCACCTGCACCGAAACGATGGCGTCCGGACCATGGTTTAAAAGGGTGATGTCAGTGCCGCTCATGCCGTCGCGACTGTGGTCACGGCAGGCCGTCAGCAGGCAGAGAAAAACGGCGGCCAGCACCGCCAGTCCGCCGGGCAAAATACGGAAATGCTTTATCATTGATGTGTCCTTACAAATATAAAGTGATAACTTATTAATAAATGACGTAATTAAATGCTTGTATTTATGCTAATAGATGAACCTCCATATATAACTGATAATGATATTTGTAGCGGTCAAATAAAATGGGCCGCTACAGACATCAATACCTGTTTTCCAAATGATAAAGCCGGCCGATATTGGTCAACGGCGGGTTACGCGAGCCGTATATCTCATCAGCCCCCTCTTTAGTACAGCAGGTACCGTCGAAGAACAGGCTGATATGCAGGCTGGCGGGGCAGCCCGGCTCCGTTTTTTTGTCCGATTGATGATCGGACTCCCCGATATATCCCTCCAGGTATTGCCTGGCGTAGTTGCCTTCGGTCTGCGTTCTGCTCGCCGGCAGACGGCCGCGCTCGTTGTATTCGGTTTTCTGCTGCGTGGAGTTATCCGCTGACGTTTTCCCCTTTTTATCATCCGGCCCGGGAAACTTTGGCGGTAAACTGGCCGCTTCCGCAGTGGAGGTTTTAACAGCGGCCGGAGTGGCTCCGGTCTGAAAGGCCGCAATAAGCGCCTTCAGGGCACTCAACGTGGAGTCTGCGGTGTCGGACATACGACTTCCTCCTTGATATGTTTAAAAATAACGTTATCTGCTTTTTTATCCTCATCAGGATGAGGAAGTATAGGGTATTTCGGATCTGCGCGACCGTAGCAGGAACGTACTATCCGCACCTTATCGCAGGGGAAAATATGCACATCAAAACCGCAGGCCTGCCCCTTCTCCCAGCGTTCGATGGGTACAGTGATCGGGCCATGGCGCTGATAGTATTGCGAATAGTTGTCAGGCATATCGCTCAGTCTCATCCAGGAATTAGGGTCGGAGGTCCAGGTAATTTTTGCCGTCAGGCCCGGCCGCCAGACATCAGGCACCATCACGCAGCAGAAGCCGCCGCCGCCGCCGTAGGAGTTCGCCCTTGGCCC